>NZ_DATGFH010000105.1:0-56226 GCF_035309285.1 Bradyrhizobium sp.
GCCGATGATCGCGGCACCTGACGAATGCGACAGCGTGACGTCGGATTCGGTGATGCCGCCGACGCCGGAGTGGATCACCCGCGCCGCCACCTCGTCGGTGCCGAGCTTTTCCAGCGAGCCGACGATGGCTTCGAGCGAGCCCTGTACGTCCGCCTTGATGATCAGCGGGAATTCCTTGCGGCCCGAAGTCTTGAGCTGCGACATCATCTGCTCGAGCGAACCGCGCATGCCGGAGGCGCGCGCCGCCTGCTTCTCGCGTTTCTGCCGCGCGCGGTAATCGGTGACCTGGCGCGCCCGCGCTTCGCTCTCGACCACCGCGAGGCGATCGCCTGCTTCCGGCGTGCCGTTGAAGCCGAGCACTTCGACCGGCACCGACGGGCCTGCGCTGTCGACGGTCTCACCGAGGTCGGAGATCAGCGCGCGAACGCGGCCCATCTCGGCGCCGGCGACGACGATGTCGCCGGTGCGCAGCGTGCCGCGCTGGACCAGTACGGTCGCCACCGGGCCGCGGCCGCGGTCGAGCTTGGCTTCGATCACGGTGCCTTCGGCCGGACGGTCCGGGTTGGTCTTGAGATCGAGGATTTCGGCCTGCAGCGAGATCATCTCGAGCAGCTTGTCGAGATTTGTCTTGTTCTTGGCCGACACTTCGACGTCGACGACCTCGCCGCCCATCGATTCGACCTGCACCTCGTGCTGCAGCAATTCGGTGCGCACCCGCTGCGGGTTCGCTTCCGGCTTGTCGATCTTGTTGATCGCAACGATCATCGGCACCTTCGCCGCCTTGGCGTGGTTGATCGCCTCGACCGTCTGCGGCATCACGCCGTCGTCAGCCGCAACGACCAGCACGACGAGATCGGTGACCTTGGCGCCGCGGGCGCGCATCGCGGTGAACGCGGCGTGGCCGGGCGTGTCGATGAAAGTGATCTTCTTGCCGCTCTCGGGCGAGGCCACCTGATAGGCGCCGATGTGCTGGGTGATGCCGCCGGCTTCGCCGGAGACCACGTTGGCGTGACGCAGCGCGTCGAGCAGCGAGGTCTTGCCGTGGTCGACATGGCCCATCACGGTCACGACCGGCGAGCGCGGCTCGGTGTCGGTGGAATCGTCGACGACGTCGAACAGGCCTTCCTCGACGTCGGATGCGGCCACGCGCTTCACGGTGTGGCCCATTTCTTCCGCGATGAGCTGCGCGGTGTCGGCGTCGATCACGTCGGTGATCTTGTGCATCGCGCCCTGCTTCATCAGCAGGCGGATCACGTCGACCGCGCGCTCGGACATGCGGTTGGCGAGTTCCTGGATGGTGATTGCCTCGGGGATGATCACTTCGCGGACCAGCTTTTCCTTCGGTTCGTTGGAAATATGTCCCTTCAGGCGCTGGGTGCGGCGGCGGAACGAGGCGATCGAGCGCTCGCGCACGTCGTCGACATCGAGAGCGGTGGTGACGGTGAGGCGGCCGCGCTGCTTTTGCGGCGCCGGCTTATGGGTGGTCTTCGGAGCCGCAGCTGGACGCAACGCGCCGCCGGGGCCGCGGCGAATCTGACGCGGACCTTCGTCTTCATCGGGCTCGGCAGCGATGCCGGGCGACCGTACGTTCGGTGCGGGTGTGCGCGCGCTTGGCGTGGGCGCACGCGTGCTGGGTGCCGGTGCCTTTGCCGTGGCGGGCGCAGCCGCCGCAGCCGGGCGCGCCGCCGCCGCGGCGGCTTCGGCTTCGCCAAAGCGCTTCTTGGCTTCGAGCTCGGCCTTGCGCTTGGCTTCTTCTTCCTGGCGATGGCGCTCTTCTTCCGCCTTGCGGCGCGCTTCAGCGGCCTCGCGCTCGGCCTGCTCGATGCCCTCGCGGCTGGCGCGGCGCTTGGCTTCTTCCTCGGCCTGACGGCGCTCCTCGATCTCGCGGGCGCGGGCGTCCGCCAGCGCGCTGACACGGGCGGCGTGCTCGTCCTCGGTCAGCGTCTGCAGCACCACGCCGGAAGGCTTGCGCGCCGGCGCAGCCGGCTGCGGGCTCGCGGCCGGACGGCCGCCGAGCGGGGCTTTTGCGGTTGCGGGTGCGCCGCCCTTGGCCGGCTCGGGCGCAGCGTGCTGGGCTTCCGTCATCGGCCCGTCGCCGCCGACCCTGCGCTTGCCGCGTTTTTCGACCACGACCTGCTTGGTGCGGCCATGCGGAAAACTCTGGCGCACGGTGCCGGTCTCGACGCGCGGCTTGAGCGTCAAGGTCTTGCCCTGGACACTCAATTTCTTGTCGCCGGGAGTATTCTGGTCGGCCATTCAGTCGTCCTAATCTGGTGGTGCGCGGACGCACCGTCGTTTGAAGCGATCGTTGTTAGCCCGAAAGCGAATTCGAATGCGAGTTCGTGTTCCCGGCTGCGGTTCCGGCAGTCTTGTCGGCGTCGGCCAGCCGGTATCGGACCAGAATCTGGCTGCGCGACAGGAATGTCTTGCTCGCCGGGCCCGCGAGCAGGGCAGCATGTACCACATTTGACCGGCCCAATGCCAAATCCAATTCTGCCGAACTCAGCACGGTGATGATCGGCAATTCCGTCATTTCAACCCTGTTCCCGGGATTTTGCCGTGCCAATGCGTTCAGTTTCCGGATTCCGTCCACCCCGCCTTCGGAGGCATGGATCAGGGCCTGAACCGCACCCCCGCTTCCCCGCGCCGCTAGCGCGGCCTCGACCTTGGCAAAGCCGGAGACGACCTGGCCCGCCTTGGCAGCGATGGCCAGCGCCTCGACCGCGCTTTGGGAGAGCAGGTTTTCGGTATCGGAGGCAAGCGTCGCCGCCACGCGGACGTCGCGCTTGAACCCCCTCGTGAAGTGGTAACGCCGGACGGCTTCCGCAACCATGTTGCGCGAGGCAGAGACCCAGAGGCCGCGGCCGGGAAGCTTGCGCTTGAGGTCCGGCACGACCTTGCCATCCGGCGAGACGACGAAGCGGATCAGCTCACTGGTCGGCCGCTGCTTCCGGCTGACCGCGCACATGCGCAACGTCGCGGACTTGCCGGTCCGCGGTCCGTTGTCGAGTTCGGGGTCAGCGAAAGCGAGCATGCGTGGGGCATCTCCTTCGAGCCTTAAGCGGCCTGGCCCTCGGAGGCCTCGGCCTCCGAGGTCTGCTTGGCGAGGTCGGCCTCGCTGATCCAGCCGGCCTTGACGCGCGCCTGCATGATCATTGCCTCGGCGTCGTCGCGGGAAATCTCGATGCCGTCGAGGATGCCGGCGTGCTTGGTCGGCTCGCCGCCTTCCTTGCGCTCGGTCCACCCGACCAAATCGTCGGTGGCGCAGCCGGCAAGGTCCTCGAGCGTCTTGATATCGTTCTCGCCGAACTTCACCAGCATCTTCGAGGTGACGCCGGGCACCGTCTTCACGGCGTCCTCGACGCCCAATTCCTTGCGCTTGGCCTCGAGCTCGGCTTCCTGCTGATCGAGATATTGCTTGGCGCGGTTCTGCAGCTCGTTCGCGGTGTCCTCGTCGAACCCTTCGATGCCGGCGAGGTCCTTGACGTCGACCAGCGCCAGCTCCTCGACCGAGGTGAAGCCTTCGGAGGCGAGCAATTGGCCGACCACCTCGTCGACATTGAGCGATTCCATGAACACACGAGTGGAGTTCTCGAAGTCGGCCTGGCGGCGCTCCGATTCCTCCTGCTCGGTCAGGATGTCGATGTCCCAGCCGGTAAGCTGGGAAGCGAGGCGCACATTCTGGCCGCGGCGGCCGATCGCCAGTGAAAGCTGGTTGTTGGTGTCGGGCACCACGACCTCGATGCGCTCGCGGTCTTCGTCGATGACGACCTTGGCGACTTCGGCGGGCGCCAGCGCGTTGACCACGAAGGTCGCGATATCGGGCGACCACGGAATGATGTCGATCTTCTCGCCCTGCAGCTCGTTGACCACCGCCTGCACGCGCGAGCCGCGCATGCCGACGCAGGCGCCGACCGGGTCGACGGAGGAATCGCGCGAGATCACGCCGATCTTGGCGCGCGAGCCGGGATCGCGGGCTACCGCCTTGATCTCGACGATACCGTCGTAGATTTCCGGCACTTCCTGCGCGAACAGCTTGGCCATGAACTGCGGATGGGTGCGGGAGAGGAAGATCTGCGGGCCCCTCGTCTCGCGCCGGACATCGAAGATATAAGCGCGGACGCGATCGCCGTTGCGGAACACCTCGCGCGGCAGCATCTCGTCGCGGCGGATGATGGCCTCGCCGCGACCGAGATCGACGATGACGCTGCCATATTCGACGCGCTTGACGATGCCGTTGACGATGTCGCCGATGCGGTCCTTGAACTCCTGATATTGCCGGTCGCGCTCGGCTTCGCGCACCTTCTGCACGATCACCTGCTTGGCGGATTGCGCGGCGATGCGGCCATATTCCAGAGGCGGCAGCGTGTCGGCGATGGTGTCGCCGATCTGCGCGCCCGGGTTGGCGCGGCGGGCGTCTTCCAGCGAAATCTGATTGGCGGAGTTTTCCACCTGCTCGACGACCAGCATGTGGCGCGACAGCCGCAGCTCACCTTTCTTGGCGTCGATCTCGGCGTGGACGTCGGTTTCGCTGCCGTAACGCGCCCGCGCCGCCTTGGCGATGGCATCTTCCATCGCCGCGATCACGATGCCGCGGTCGATCGATTTCTCGCGCGCGACAGCATCCGCAATCTGCAGCAGTTCGAGTTTGTTGGCGCTGACGGCCATGGCTAGTCTCCTTCGGGTGGATCGATCTCGCCCCTGCGCGCCCTTTCCGCGGCGAGGCGATGTTGCTTGGTATTCCTCGGGGCCGGTTTCTTGTGCGGCTTGTTTCTGGCCTTCTCGTTCTTCGCGTGCGGTGGTTGCGGCGGCTCGAGCCCAAGCTCTCGCTTGAGCTCGCGTTCCGCGGCCTTGCCGCGCCGCATCGATTCCGCGATCAGCTCGTCGGTCAAAACGAGGCGCGCGTCGGCGATGTCTTCCATCGTGAGCAGGATATCGGCGTCTTCGCCGGCCGGCACGTCGTCGCGGCGAATGCGGACCTTATCACCGTCGACGCCGGCGAGCACCCCACGAAAACGCTTGCGGCCCTGATGGGCGATCGCCATCTCGATCTTGGCGAGATGGCCGGCATGGCGCTCGAAATCCGAGCGGCGCACCAGCGGCCGGTCGATGCCCGGCGAAGAGATTTCCAGCCGATAGGCGCGGTCGATTGGGTCGGCGATGTCGAGCACGGGCGAGAGCGCCCGCGAAATCGCCTCGCAATCCTCGATCTGCATCGAGCCGTCGGGCCGTTCGGCCATGATCTGCACAGTGCAGCCGGCCTCACCCGAAATCCTGATCCGCACCAGCCGATACCCCATCTGCTGCAGGACCGGGCCAGCTACCGCCGACACGCGCGCCGCCACCCCGGGCTCGACCACAAGCCGCGGTTCGGCCAGAAGTTCGGCATCCATGGACGGCGCAATCGGATCAGTCATGTCCAGCGTCAAACGGGCTCTTGCTTGCTTTGAGTTGGCCGGGCCGCCACCGCGGTTCCGGATAAACCCTTGCCGGTCCTCACCAAAATGATGGGGGCGGCTCAGGTAATAAAAAAGAGCGGGTCCCGAGGGGCCCACTCTCAATACGCGTTTCGTATGAGACAGCTAAGTTGGCGTCGATATAGCCCTTTTCGGACCTAACGGCAAGGCCGGCACAGATGAATTTGCGCGTCTGGCGGCAGCCCAAAGTCCATAACCCTTCCTTCACCAAGACCCTTTAAATTGCCAGGCGCCGGCCCACCGCCGCTTCGGGACGGGCCTTTCGCGTAGCTCGGGCGCGGTCGATCGCGACGCGTCGGTTTGAGCCAACTGGATGACGGTCGCCACCACGCTAATTCCTGGACTTGATGACATCGTCAGGAATGGCGACCCGAAGCTCCGCGCCGAGGCGGCGCGCCGCATCGCCGAATTGTTCCTGCAGGACGCCGCGCATCTGCGGCCCAAGCATGTCGATCTGTTCGACGAAATCCTGGTCGACCTCGTTCCGCATGCCGAACTGGTCGCGCGTGCCGAGCTCGCCGAGCGGCTGTCGCTGATCGCGAACGCGCCCCCTGTGCTGATCGGAAGGCTCGCACGCGAGAACGAGATCCTGGTGGCGGGGCCGGTGTTGCGCCGCTCGCCGGTCCTCGGCGAAGATGCCCTGCTCGAGATCGCGCGGATCAAAGGGCAGGGCCATCTGCTGGCGATATCGGAGCGGCCAAAGCTCTCCGCCGATCTTACCGATGTCATCGTCGAGCGCGGCGATCGCGAGGTGGTGAGGCGCGCGGCCGGCAATGCCGGCGCGATGTTCTCCGAGAGCGGATACAACGAGCTGATCAAGCGTGCGAGCCAGGACGGGGTGCTGACCCTCGCCGTAGGTCAGCGCGGGGACCTTTCGGATGTGCGGCTGAAGCAGCTTCTGGCGGGATCGATCGACGTGGTTCGCCACCGCCTGCACGACGTGGTCAAGCCCGAGCGGCGGAACGCCATCAAGCTGGCGGTCGCGGAAATCACCGGCGTGCCCGAGCGATTCGAGAGCAAGCGCGATTTCGTGCCGGCCCAGCGCATCATCCTCGCGCTGCGCGAGGCCGGCAATCTCAATGAGGCGGCGCTGCTCGGCTTTGCCAAATCCCATCGCTACGAGGAATCGGTCGCCGCACTCGCGGCGATGTCCGGCGTGAAGATTTCCACCTTGGACAATCTCGTTTCCGGCGACCGTTTTGATCCGATCCTGATCGTCGGCAAGACCATCGGTCTCGAATGGGCAACCGTGCGCGCGCTGATCCTGATGCGGCTCGGCCCGAACCGCGTGCCGGCACCCTCGGACATCGAGAGCGCACGGGTGAATTTCGCCAGATTGATGCCCTCGACCGCCGAGCGCGTGGTCGGCTTCTGGAAAACGCGCTAGCTAACCGATCCTCTCAAACCTGAGATAATTCGCTACACGCCCTTCGCGCTCGGCTTTGCGGCCGTAGCGCGTCATGGTGTAGCCGTCCCATGGCAGGCGCCAGTCGTCGGCGCGCTCCGCCAGCCAGCGAAAATCCGGCGAGCGCAAGAGATGCGCCAGCGTCCAGGCGCAGTAATCATCGATGTCGCTGACAAAGCGGAATTCGCCGCCGCGCGTGAGCACGCGCGCCATCGCCGCAACGGTCGCGTCCTGCACAAAGCGCCGCTTCCAGTGCCGCCGCTTTGGCCACGGATCGGGATGGATCAGATCGATCCGCGCCAGCGACGCCTGCGGCAGCCACGCCAGGAGGTCGGCGGCGTCGCCTGCGAACAGGCGGATATTGCCGATATTGTGCGCCTCGATCTGCGCAAGGATTTTCGCCATCCCGTTCACGTAGGGCTCGCAGCCGATGAAGCCGGTGTGCGGAAGCTTTTGTGCTTCGGCGGCCAGATGCTCACCGCCGCCGAAGCCGATCTCGAGCCGGACCGCGTTCGGCGGCGGATCGAACAATTCCGTGAGCGACGAATGCACCCCCGCCCCAATATCGAGCACGAGTTGCGGCAGCAAATGCGTGATCAGATCGGCCTGGTGCGCCCGGAGCCTGTGACCCTTGCGTCGGCCGAAGAACGAGCCTTGCGCATGCCGCGCCGCCGCGCCGTCGCCGCGATCGCCGGAAGGCTGCTTCATCGCAGGGTCTGGAACAGCCGGTAGAGCAGCCGCGCGCGCGGTTCCAGCGAAGAGATATAGAGCTGCTCGTAGTGGGTATGCGCGCCCTTGCCGTCGACGCCGAGGCCGTCGAGGGTCGCGGTATGGCTCGCCGTGAAATTGCCGTCGGAGCCGCCGCCGGTAAACATGTCGACCAGCTCAAAGCCGAGCTCGGCGGCCAGCGTCCTGGCGTGCTCGTAAAGGGCCGCGCCGGCATTGCCCTTCTCATAGGGCGGCCGGTTCAAATCGCCGATGACCTTGATGCTGACGCCTTCGCCTCGTGATTTCAGACTCAGGATCTTCGGCACCAGCTCGTCGGCTTCCGCAATTCCCGGCACGCGGAGATCGACTTCGGCATAGGCCTCTTCGGCAATCACGTTCGGCCGTGTCCCGCCTTTGACCACGCCGACATTGACGGTAATGCCGCGCTTGGTGTCGTTCATCGCTTCTAGCGTCTGGATCACGTTGGCGAGCTCGCGCACGGCGCTGCGGCCGTCCTCGGGTCGCGAGCCGGCATGGGCCGGCACGCCCTTGATGAAGACTTCGAAGCGCCCGACACCCTTGCGACCTGTCACGATCTTGCCGCCGTCGCGCGCGGGCTCCGTTACCAGCACATATTTGGCCTTTTGCCCCTCGGCCTCGATCAGCGCGCGCGACGTCGGGCTGCCGATCTCCTCGTCGGAGGTGAAGATATGCGTGATGCCGAGCGGCGACTTTTGCCCCGTGGCACAAAGTTGCCGGAATGCGTGGTGCGCGATGTAGGCGCCGCCCTTCATGTCGTAGATGCCGGGACCGAAGGCGCTGTCGCCTTCGACCTTGAACGGCAGGCGCTGGATGAAACCCAGGGGATGCACGGTGTCGAGATGACTGAGCACCAGGATGCCAGGCGCATCCTGTCCCCATGACGATCGCGTCACCAGATGATCGCCGCAGCCATTCCTGCCGGCGATGCGCTCGACACTTGCCGGAAGGCTGGAATAGCGATCGGCGACGAGCGTCGCGAGCTTGTTGACCTGTGAGGGCGCCTCTGTCGGCGTCTCGATTTCCACCCAGCGGCGGATGCCGTCGAGGATGGTCGCGGAATCGAAGGGATTTTGTGTAGTCATTGCCATGCCAAGGTGAGATGAGCGCCCCTTGTCATGCGCTCGTCCCTTTGGCCCCGTCAATGGGAGAGGACGACCTTTACGGTTTCCCGGGCGCTTCGCGCGCGGCGATCTGCTCGACCAGGTCGACAATGCTGCGCCGGAGCTTGGTGTCGGCGATGCTGGTGAAGGCCCGCGTCAGCGCCAGTCCTTCCGAGGTCGCGAGAAAGTCGGAGATGTAGGAGGGCGAAGCCTCTTCGCTGAAGCCTTCGGCGTTTGCGGTCCCGGTCGGGCCACCGTCGAACAGAAAGGACACCGGGACCTGGAGGATTTCCGAGATCTGCTTGATGCGGCTGGCACCGACGCGGTTGGTGCCCTTCTCGTATTTCTGTATCTGCTGGAAGGTGAGGCCCAAGGCTTCGCCGAGCTTCTCCTGACTCATGCCCAGCATAATGCGGCGCATCCGCACCCGGCTGCCGACATATTTGTCAACAGGGTTCGGTGCTTTGGTCGACATTTCCGACACTCCTTGGGATCAGGCTGACGTCCCGGTCCTGAAACTCACAGTCTCCCGGCCAGCATCCGTCGTTTGACGCAGTGCCGAGAGGTCACCCGCAAATATGGCCAGCGTGCGCTTTTGATGTGACACTCGCGAGCCACGGTCAGCAAAGACGATCGAGGCGAATGCCAAGGCCAGCGCACAGGCGGGAAGAGACGAACGAAGGGCGTTCGTCCCGTGCGCCAACCCGTCAAATCCTGCCCGATATCCAGAGGCGGATAAACGGACATGAACTAACTGGTTCACTGATTTGTACAGAATGCGAAGTGACGCGCCGATCTGTCAACTGGCGGAAGCTCGCAACGCGGAATATTTCTGCCGGACATCGAAAACTGAATATGAATCCGCAATCGGAAAAATGGACGATATCATGCCGCCCATTTTGTCATGCGCCGGCGAACGACGAAGACCAACGCCACGGCGATCAGGATTGCGGCTGGAATGTCGCCGGTGCGCGCGTAAATCGTTGGCGGGATGGCCGACGGCAGCGGCGAATCGAGCACGCCCTCGAGGCCGAGACCGAGGCGCGCGACATCCCGCCCCAGCGGATCGATGACGGCGGAAATGCCGGTATTTGCGGCACGGACCAGGGGCAGCCCCTGCTCGATCGCGCGCAGCCGCGCCTGCTGCAGATGTTGATACGGTCCGGTGGAAATTCCGAACCAGCCATCATTGGTCAGGTTGACGATCCAGCCCGGCCGATCATCGCGCGTCGCAACGGCGTCGGGAAAGATCGCCTCATAGCAGATCAGCGGTAGCGCGCGCGGCGCGTTCGGAATTGCCATCGTGCGCCGCACCGTGCCCGGGATGAACCCGCCCACGACCTTGGTGAGCTGCTGGAATCCCAGACTCTCCATCCAGTTCTGGAATGGCAGGTATTCGCCAAACGGGACCAGGTGCAACTTGTCGTAGACGGAAAGCACGTTGCCATCGTGGTCGATGACATAGATCGAATTGTAGGCCCGCGTGATGCGGGTGCCGGGCGGTTGATCGGGTGCGCGCACCGAGCCCGTGATCAGCACGCTGCCCTTCGGCAGCAGAGCTGCGATCTGCGCCATCGCATCCGGCTCGCGCGTCAGGAAGAACGGGAAGGCGGATTCGGGCCAGATCAGCACCGAGACGTCGCGCACGCCGGTCGACTGCGGTCCCGAGGAGCGGTCGGACAAGGTCAGGTATTTCTGCATCACCGCCGCCTTGGCGGAATAGTTGAATTTCACGTCCTGCTGCAGGTTGGGCTGCATGATCCTGAGCTTGACCTTCGGCACCAGATGCGTCGGCGTGCGCGACAGGCGCACCGCGCCAAAAATTCCCATCGCGATCAGCACCGACAGCGCGGCGGCCGGCGCCCTCCACCGCTTGCGCCCGCGCGAGGTGCCCTCGATCAACACGGCTGGCGAGGCGAAGATCGCAACCGTGAGAAACGTCAGACCCCAGATGCCGATCAGCGAGGCGGTTTGCGCGAATGCGAGCGGCTCGGTGAGCGCGTAGCCGAACGTGTTCCAGGGAAAGCCTGTCAGCACCTTGCTGCGCAACCATTCGCCTGCCGTCAGGCTGATCGCGAGCGCAAGGATCCGCGACGCGTCGCGGGTCCAGAGCAGGCGGGCGAGCGCAAAGCCGATCGCGGTGAAGAGCGAGAGATAGGCGGGCAGGCCAAGCACGGCGAACGGCATCAGCCAGGCAAATGTATCCGCGTCCACCAGGAAGGCCTTGCCGATCCAGTAAAGTCCGACGACGAAATAGCCGAGCCCGAACCACCAGCCGGTCCAGGCCGCTGCCGGCACGCCGCGGAAGCGGCCGGCGCCTGCGCCGTCGATCAGCCAGACCGCGACCGGGAAGGTGAGAAACAGTACCGGCCAGGCATTGAATGGCGCCATGGCGAGCGTCGATAGCGCGCCGGCGACAAGGGCGATCGCGGCCCGTTTCCATCCCCATGCCAGGACGATTGCGAGGCCGGCTGCGCGAACTTTGTCGGTGATCTTCACTGCGGGCCGGCTCCGTCGGCGGGCGGCGGAGCCGTGTTGTCATTGGCCTGCGGCGGGTTGGGGTCGGACGCGGCTTCGCGGCGGCTGCGCTGGGTGCGTGGCGCCTGGCGTTCCTTTCGCGTGGTGATGCGCAGCCGCTTCACGCGGCGCGGGTCGGCATCGAGCACCTCGACCTCGAAATTGCCCGGGCCGGAAATGACCTCGCCGCGCACCGGCAGGCGGCCGACATGGCTGACCAGATAGCCGCCCAGCGTGTCGACGTCCTCGCCGGCCTCGCCGGTGACAAACTCGTTGCCGATCACCGCGCGGACATCGTCCAGCCTCGCGCGCGCATCCGCGATGAAGGAATTGTCCGCCTGGCGTACGATCGCCGGCGGCTCGTCGCTGTCATGCTCGTCGTCGATCTCGCCGACGATCTGCTCGACGATGTCCTCGATCGAAACCAGGCCGTCGGTGCCGCCATATTCGTCAACCACCAGCGCGAGATGAATGCGCGAGGCCTGCATCTGCGCCAACAGGTCGATCGCGCGCATCGAGGGCGGCACGTACAGCAGCTTGCGGATGATGTTGGCCTCCGACAGCGGCATGGCGAGGTCGATCGCGCGCAAATCGAGGCCGGCCGGCGGCGGCTTCTTGCGCCGCGTCTTTGCCGCGCTCGAAACCCGCGCGTTCGCGGTCATGAAGGCGAGCAGGTCGCGGATGTGGACCATGCCCTCGGGATCGTCGAGCGATTCGTTGTAGACCACGAGCCGCGAATGCCCCGCGCTCTCGAAGACATCCATCAACTCTCCGAGCGGAATGTCGCGCTTGACCGCGATCATGTCGGCGCGGTGCACCATCACGTCGGCGATGCGCCGCTCATGGAGCGAGAGGATGTTGCGCAGCATCGTGCGCTCGACCGCGGTGAAGCCGACCTCGTCGGGCTGCGAGGCATCGAGCACGACTTGCAGATCGTCGCGGACCGATCCGGCCTTCCAGCCGAACAGTGTGCGGATGATGCGCAACAGCCAACTGTCGGCTCCGGCACGCGTGACCTCGCCGGGTGGCACCACCGCGGGCAGGTTGCGCGTATTGCGCGGATTGTCGTGGATCGGTTCGGAGTCCGCCATCTCAGTCCATCCGTTCCCGGTCCGCATAGGGGGCGGGAATCCCGAGCTGGGCCAGAATCTCCGTCTCCAGGGATTCCATCGCTTCAGCGTCGTCGTCGTTTTCGTGATCGTAGCCGATCAGATGCAGGAAGCCATGCACCGCAAGGTGGCTCAAATGATGATCAAACGGCTTCTGCTCTTCGTCCGCCTCCCGCCGCATGGTCTCATAGGCGATCGCGATGTCGCCCAGCATGCGCGGCGCATCGCCCGGCTTCTGCGCACCCGACGGCTGCAGCGCCGGAAAGGAAAGCACATTGGTCGGCTTGTCGATACCGCGCCAATTGCAGTTCAGGGTGCGGATGCCGGAATCATCGGTCAGCATCACCGCGAGCTCGGCGTCCGCAACATCGGTATCGACGGCATCGGCCGCGGCCGCGATCGCGCGCTGGATCACGGCATCGGCTTCCGGCTCGTTCCGCCAGCAGTCGGCGACAACGAGAACCTCGGTGATGGGGTGGGTGAGCTGCGACATCGTCTTGAGAAACTTCCCGCGCCGGGCCGGCCCGCGCGCGATCATTGACTTCACTTGTTGCCGGCCGGCTTCTGCGGCGTGCCTTCGTAGGCCGCGACAATGCGTGCCACCAGCTCGTGACGGATCACGTCCTCGGCGGTGAACCACACCTGCGCTGTGCCCTCGACGCCGTTGAGCAGCCTGGTTGCCTCCGCAAGCCCCGACATCTGCCCGTTCGGCAGGTCGACCTGCGAGGGATCGCCGGTCACGATCATGCGGCTGTTCTCGCCGAGCCGGGTCAGGAACATCTTCATCTGTATCGACGTGGTGTTCTGCGCCTCGTCCAGGATGATCGCGGCATTGGTTAGCGTGCGGCCGCGCATGAAGGCAAGCGGCGCGACCTCGATCTCGCCGGTCTGCAGCGCGCGCTCGACGATACGCGCATCCATCACGTCGTAGAGCGCATCATAGATCGGGCGCAGATAGGGATCGACCTTTTCGCGCAGATCGCCCGGCAGGAAGCCGAGCCGCTCGCCGGCCTCGACCGCGGGCCGCGACACAATGATGCGGTCGACCTCCTTGCGCTCGAAGAGCTGGGCGGCATGCGCGACCGCAAGCCAGGTCTTGCCGGTGCCGGCGGGGCCGACGCCGAACACGAGCTCGTGGCGCTTCAGCGCGCGGATATAGGAGTCCTGCGCGGCGGTGCGCGCCCGTACCGGGCGCTTGCGCAGATTGATGATCTCGAACGCGGCCTTGGCCGCCTTGGCGTCATATTCGAACAGCGAGCCCTGCGCGATCACGGCGCGGATCGCGCCCTCGACGTCGCCCTGTGCGATTTCGTGCCCCTTCACGGCCTGGGCGTAGAGGGTCTCCAGCACGCGCCGACCGGCGTCGCAGCCGTCGCGCGAGCCGGCGATGGTGATGTGGTTGCCGCGCGAGTCCACGACGATGCCGAGCCGGCGCTCGATCTGCGCGAGATTCTGGCCGTAGGGGCCGACGAGGGCGGAAGCCGCGCGATTGTCGTCGAAATCGATGACGACCTGCGTCTCGGGCGGTACTTGCATGTCGCGGTCAAACTTGCGGCTGGGAGCGAGCGAGGGCGAATCCGATGCACTTTTTGGCAAGGGTTCAGGCTCCAATGGTCGTTTGAGAAGACGCCCGCGCTGCTCGCGCGGGCGCCGCCGCGGCGAGCTCGCCGAGCAGGCTGTAGCGTTCGAGGCCGTCGATCCGGACCGGCAACACCTGTCCGATGATGTCGGCCGAGGCCATCACATGCGCAGGCTGCAGATAGGCGGTGCGGCCGACGATCTGGCCGGGATTGCGCGCGGGCCGTTCGAACAGCACGTCGACCGTGGCGCCAATCGCAGCCCTGTTGAAGGCCGATTGCTGGCTATCGATCAAGTCCTGAAGCCGCGCCAATCGCTCGTCCATGTCCGAAGCTTGCACCATCTCCCGCATTTCCGCCGCCGGCGTTCCCGGCCGTGGCGAATATTTAAACGAATAGGCCGCAGCGTATCCGATTTGCATGACAAGTGCGAGTGTGGCGGAAAAATCGTCCTCGGTTTCGCCGGGGAAGCCGACGATAAAATCCGATGAAAATGCAATATCTTGGCGCGCCTGCCGGAAACGGTCGATGGCGTCGAGATAGTCGCGGACGGTATGCTTGCGGTTCATGGCCGCCAGAATCCGATCGGAACCGGATTGCACCGGCAGGTGCACAAACGGCATCAAAGCAGGGACATCGCGATGCGCCTCGATCAGGCTGTCCTCGACGTCCCGGGGATGGCTCGTCGAGTAGCGCAGCCGCGCGATGCCGGGAATGGCGGCGAGCCGCTGCAGCAATTTGCCGAGCGGCCAGGGGCGGCCATCGGGACCCTCGCCGTGATAGGCGTTGACGTTCTGCCCGATCAGCGTGAGCTCGCGCACGCCATTGTCGGCGAGCCGCTTCACGTCCTCGACGATCTTGTCGACCGGACGCGACACCTCGGCGCCGCGTGTGTACGGCACCACGCAGAACGTGCAGAACTTGTCGCAGCCTTCCTGCACGGTGACGAAAGCCGAGATGCCACGGGCGCGGATCGCGTCCGATTTCGGCTGCGGCAGGAACGCGAACTTGTCTTCCGCGGGAAACTCGGTCTCGATCGCCTTGCCGCCCTGCGCAGCGCGGGCGAGAAGTTTCGGCAAATGATGATAGCTCTGCGGGCCGACCACGACATCGACGACGGGCGCGCGGCGGATGATCTCGTCGCCCTCGGCCTGCGCGACGCAGCCCGCGACCGCGATACGCATATCGCGACCATTCCGCGCAGCTTCCTCCCGCGCCACGCGCAGGCGGCCGAGCTCGGAATAGACTTTCTCCGACGCCTTTTCGCGGATGTGGCAGGTATTGAGGATGACGAGATCCGCTTCGTCCGCATTCGCCGTCTCGACAAAGCCTTCACCCGCGAGCGTATCCACCATGCGCTGCGCATCGTAGACATTCATCTGGCAGCCATAGGATTTGATATGCAGCTTGCGCGGCGGTGACATGGATCCCTTGTTTGGTAGCGGCAACAGCGGCGCCAATGCGGCGCGGCACTCAATTGAGGCTCAGATATAGGCTAAAGGGGGGAAAATCCAGCGCGGCACCGGTCATTCCGGGGCGCATCGTTCCGGAATGACCACGCGGGAGGCTTAGTCCGCAAGGGTCTCAGTCCCGATCCGCTCAATTAACGCCGGCAACTGCCGCATGTCGTCGAAAGTCGCATGGGCGCCGGCGGATTTCAGCCTCGCCGCATGTTCCACGGTGCAGTGGCTGCCGCCGTGAAAGCCGAGCACGCGCATCCCGGCGGCACAGGCGCCGGTAATGCCGGCAACGCTGTCCTCGATCACGATGCAGCGCTCGGGGCGAACCTTCATTTGTTCCGCGGCGAACAGGAAGAGATCGGGCGCCGGCTTGCCGCGCTTGACCTGCACGGCCGAGAAAAGATGCGGCGCCAGCCGCTCGTAGAGCCCCGCGCAGGTCAACCCGTGGCGAATCTTCTCCGGCGTCCCGCTCGATGCCACGCATTTCGGCCAGGTGAGCGTCGCGACGGTCTCGGCGACATGCGGGATCAGGCGCAGATGATCCTCATAGAGGCGCAGCTCGGCGTGCTTCATCTGGACGTCGAAATCATCCGGCAGCCTGCGCCCCAGCTCGGCCTCGACGGCAAGCCGTGCCTCCCGGTCGGACACGCCAAGGAAGCGCTGCAGCACCTGGTCCGGCGTGATCGGATAGCCGTGACGCGTCAATGTCTCCGCGTGCGCACGTGACGAGATCACCTCGCTGTCGACGAGCACGCCGTCGCAGTCGAAGATAATGAGATCGACGGCCCGGACTTTGCTTGGATGCGTTTTCTTCACGCGAACCGGCGTCCCCTTCGCTCGAAAACGCTATCGGTCGCTTTTGTCATCGTCGAGCGGTACGCAATAGAGCTCGAGCCGGTGATCGACCAGCTTGTAGCCGAGCTTGCGCGCGATCTCGGCCTGCAGCTTCTCGATCTCCTCGGAGGTGAATTCGATCACCTTGCCGTCGCGCAGGTTGATCAGATGGTCATGATGGCTGTCGCGCATCTGCTCGTAGCGGGCGCGGCCCTCGCGGAAATCGTGCCGTTCGATGATGCCGGCGTCCTCGAACAATTTGACCGTGCGGTATACCGTCGAGATCGAGATCTTGTCGTCGACCGCGACGCAGCGCCGGTACAACTCCTCCACGTCCGGATGGTCCAAAGCTTCGGCGAGCACGCGCGCGATCACGCGGCGCTGCTCGGTCATGCGCATGCCGGTGGCGGCGCAGCGGGCTTCGATGCCGGTGGCCTTTGGCGCCGGCGGAGGTTTCAGGGCGGTCATGGGGTTCGTGCCTTGGGGTGCGCGGTCTGTCACCTCTTCCATGTTACGACAAGTCGCGGCGCATCAGAAGCGCATTCAACTGTTCCCCGTCTGGTGCGCGATAATAGCGTTCGCGGCGTCCGACCGCGGCGAAGCCGGCCCTTTCATAGAGCCGCCGTGCCGGCGCGTTGTTTTCCTCGACCTCCAGAAAGATGCGCCGCACGCCGTGGCCGGCGAGATGGCCGAGATGGGTGATGAGGAGTTCGCGCGAGAGCCCGCGGCCGCGATAGGCGGGGTCGATCGCAATCGAAAGGATCTCGGCCTCGTCCGCGCCCAACCGCGAGACCGCAAAGCCGATGGTCTTTCGTCCGAGCCGCAAGCGATGCACCAGCGTGTTGCGCTCGGCAATCATGCTTTCGAACTCGCCCTCGCCCCAGCCGCGATGAAAGGAGGCGCCGTGAAGCTCAGCGAGCCGCGGCGCGTCGCGCAAGGTCGCCGCTTCGATCGATGGCTTGCCGCCGGAGAACCAGGAGGTCCACCACGCCATCACGAGGCCGCGGGCTGCGAGCCGATCACGTCCTGCGACGGCTTTTCCTGCGAAGGCTTGTCTTGCGAAGGCTTGGCGTCAGGCGCGCGCAGATAAAACGGCTTTGCCGGCGCGGTGGGAGGATTGACCGCGGCGCCGAGCCACGCCACCCAGGTGATGTCGGGCGCGGGCAGCGCATCGACCTTGATCGGTGGGGCCGCATCTTTCGGCCAGCGCTCGGCGAGACTATTCGCGGCGTTGCCAACAAGGTGCGGTGCGCCGAAACGCGAGGCTTCGAGCGCTTCCAATATCGGCGCCACCTTCGGCCGCACCAGCGAAGAGCCATTGCCGCTGACGACCTGGAAATACACTTGGTCATGCCGCGCATCGATCGCCGAGATCACCGGCGGCTCACCGCCTTCGCTCACGATCGGCGCGGCATAGGCGGAAAGCGTGGTCAGTCCCACCACCGGCTTGCCGGCGGCGAGCCCAATGCCGCGCGCCGCCGAAAGCCCGACGCGCAGCCCCGTGAAGCTGCCGGGACCGGTGGTCACCGCGACGCGGTCGAGCGCGGCAAAGGGCAGGCCGGATTCCTTCATCACGCGCGCGATCAGCGGCATCAGCGCTTCGGCATGCCCGCGCTTCATCGCCTGCGACTCCGTCGCGATCAATTTGCTGGTGCCGGTGTCGAGCACGGCCGCAGCGCAGGCGTCGAGCGCCGTATCGATGGCAAGGATCAGCATCGGTGGAACGGCAAGTGGCGAACAGTGGGTGAAGTGTCAGACCCAATGGCCGTTTTCGCCGTCACCATTCGCCCCCTTGTAGGGTGGGCAAAGCGAAGCGTGCCCACCATCAAACTTTGCAAACCAGACCGTGGGCGCGGCGCTTTCGCGCCTTTGCCCACCCTACACCATCACATCGGCCGCACTTCGACCACGTCGGGCACGAAGTGGCGCAAGAGATTCTGGATGCCGTGCTGCAGCGTCGCGGTCGAGGACGGGCAGCCCGAGCAGGCGCCCTTCATGTTGAGATAGACGACCCCGTCCTTGAAGCCGCGGAAGGTGATGTCGCCGCCGTCATTGGCGACTGCGGGCCGCACCCGCGTCTCGATCAAATCCTTGATTTGCTCGACTGTCTCCGCATCGGCTTCGTCGAAGAACTCGCCTTGCTCGTCCGCAAGCTCGTCGCTCGCCGCAGAGCCGTCCGCGAGCAGCGACGCGCCGGACATGTAGTGCTCCATGATGGCGCCGAGGATCGCGGGCTTCAGGTGCTGCCAGTCGCTGCCGTCCTTGGTGACCGTGATGAAGTCTGAGCCGTAGAACACGCCGGTGACACCGGGCACGTCGAACAGCTTTTCGGCGAGCGGCGAGCGCGCGGCGGCTTCGCGGCTGGCAAACTCCATGGTGCCGCCGTCGAGCACGAGGCGGCCTGGAATGAACTTGAGCGTGGCAGGATTGGGGGTGGCTTCGGTCTGGATGAACATGGTTTTCTCCGGCGTCGCCGGTTCAAGGCCGGCGCGTTGGGTTCCCTTTAGCAGATGGCGACGAGAAACGCACCGTTCAAGCCGCAAATCGGTGGTTCCGGCTCCGCAAAGCGTCATCCCCGTCGCCGCAAGCCCCCTCCATTCGGGGAGGGCTTCGTGTTGCAGCAATTACGTCTTGCGGACATAGCCGACGATGTCCTTGGTCAGCTTCATGGTCTCGTCGGCGATCACCCGCGCCCGGTCGGCGCCGTCGACAAGGATCGCGTCGATGTGGCCGGGGTCGGCAACCAGCCGTTTCATCTCGCCGGCGATCGGCGAGAGCTTGGTGACGCACAATTCCACCAGCGAGTTCTTGAAACTCGAGAATTGCCCGCCGCCGAAATCCCGCAGCACCGCGGCCTTGCTCTTGTCCGCCAGCGCCGCATAGATGCCGACGAGATTGTCGGCCTCGGGCCGCGTCTCCAGTCCCTTCTCCTCGGTCGGCAGCGGCTCCGGATCGGTCTTCGCCTTGCGGATCTTCTGGGCGATGGTGTCGGCATCGTCGGTGAGATTGATGCGCGAATAGTCGGATGCGTCCGATTTCGACATCTTCTTGGTGCCGTCGCGCAGGCTCATGACCCGCGTCGCGGGCCCGGTGATGAATGGCTCCGGCAACGGGAAGAACATCCCGTCATTGGTGCCGTGCTTACGGATCGAGTCGCCGAAGTCGTTGTTGAACTTCTGCGCGATGTCGCGCGACAGCTCCAGATGCTGCTTCTGGTCCTCGCCGACCGGCACGTGGGTCGCGCGGTAGAGCAGGATGTCGGCCGCCATCAGCACCGGATAGTCGTAGAGACCGATCGATGCATTCTCGCGGTCCTTGCCGGCCTTCTCCTTGAACTGCGTCATGCGGTTCAGCCAGCCGATCCGCGCCACGCAATTGAAGACCCAGGTCAGCTCCGCATGTCCGGCCACCTGGCTCTGGTTGAACACGATGTGCTTCTTCGGATCGATGCCGCTGGCGATGAAGGCCGCGGTCACCTCGCGGGTGTTGCGCGCAAGCTCGGTCGGGCCGCCCCAGACGTCGAGCGGCATGGTGATAGCGTGCATGTCGACGACGCAATAGATGCAGTTGTGCGTCTTCTGCATCTTCACGAAGTTGACGATCGCGCCGAGGTAATTGCCAAGATGCAGATTGCCGGTCGGCTGGACGCCCGAAAAGACCCGTTCAACGAATGCCATCGTCCGTTCCCGCTAAGCTCGATTTTGGGGAAAGCGTTTGCCACGCAGGGCTTAACTGCGCAAGTCGCGAGGCGGCCTGATCGCGTTAACCAGCTCGCGCCAGGGCGTCACTTGAAGCGTCGCCAGAAGCCCGCCATAGGCCGCAATGGCGACGCCAATCAGCACAAGCAGGACGACGGCTTGCGCGAGCCGATGCGCGTGGCCGCCCGGCATGAATGGGGTTGCCAGCCATAGCAGGCAGCCCATGACCAGCGCGGCCGCGACGATGCGCGGCAGCCGCCGGCGCGCCGCCTGATCCAGCGAAAAGCCGAAAGCCGTGCTACCCAGCCGGATCAGGGAGAGCGCGTTGCTCCAGGCGCCGAGCGCGATGCTGGCTGCAATGCCGCTGGCGCCGAAGAAATGGCCAAGCAGCACCGCGAGGACGATCGCGACGAGGAAGGCGTTCAGCGTCGCGAGCAGCGGCGCCATGGTGTCTTCGCGCGCAAAGAAGGCCGGCGCCAGCGCCTTCACCAGCACGTGGGCCGGCAGGCCGATCGCAAGCCACATCAGCGCGCGCGAGGTCGACTGCGTGTCGGCCGCCGTGAACGCGCCATGCTCGAACAACAGCCGCACGATCGGTTCACGCAAAGCGATCAGCCCGAGCGTGGCGGGCAGGGCCAGTCCCACGGCGAGCTCCAGCGCGCGCGATTCGGCGCTTGCGATCAGGCTTTTGTCGCCGCCCTGCACTGCGCGCGTCAGTTCCGGGATCATCACCGTTCCCATGGCGACGCCGACAATGCCGAGCGGCAGCTCGATCAGGCGGTTGGCGAAATAGAGCCACGACACCGCAGACGGCGAGGACGAGGCGATGATCGCACCCGCGACGATCAGGAGCTGCGGTGCGGAGCTTGCGACCATGCCGGGGATCGCGCGCGCGAGAAAGCCACGCATCTCCGCATCGAAGCTGATGCGCAACGGCGCAGCGAGGTGTTCGCCACGGCTGAGCACCAGGATCGCGAGCTGCAGAAATCCCGCTGTCCCGACGGTCGCGGCCAATGCGAGCGCGACGATGCCCGGCTCCCTCGGCACGATGAAAAGCGCGGTCATCACCGCAATCAGTGTGATGTTGAACAACAGCGGCGAGAAGGCGGTGAGAAAGAATCGTCCCTGCGCGCTCGCCAGCGCCAGCAACACGGCGGCAGGACCGGCGAAGGCGAGATAAGGCAACATCAGCCGCGCGTTGGTCACGGCAAGGTGCACCGTCTCGCCGGCAAATCCCGGCGCGAGCAAGGCTATCACCAGCGGCATCAGGAAGCCGATCAGAATCGCGGCCGCAAACAAGGCTGCGCTGATGGTGCCGAGCACGCGCCCTGCGAAAGCCGCCGCTGCGGCAGCATCGGCCTCGCGCAGCCGCAGCCACGCCGGCACCAGCGCCGCGTTCAGCGCGCCTTCAGACAACAGCCGCCGTGCGATATTGACGAGCTGGAACGCGGCCAGGAAGGCGTCCGCGACCGGACCGGCGCCGAGCAGCGCCGCGATCATGGAATCGCGCAGGAAGCCCAGGAGACGCGAGGCCAGCGTGCCCGAAAAGACCGTGAGGAAGGAGCGGATCATCGGGCTTCTATAGCAGCGTTGGCTGTGTTAGGCCGCGTGCCTTGCAGTGATCCCAACAGGGTTTTGACGGAATGGCTGACGCAAAATACGACGTTCTCGGCATCGGCAACGCGCTTTTCGACGTGCTGGTCAGGACCGACGAGAAATTCCTCGCCAACCACGGCATGACCAAGGGCAGCATGGCGCTGATCGACGAGGCCCGCGCGGCCTCGATCTACCGCGACATGGGGCCGGCCACCATGATGTCCGGCGGGTCGGCCGCCAATACCATTGTCGGGATCGCAGGCTTCGGCGCCCGCGCCGCCTATGTGGGCAAGGTCAAGCAGGACGAGATCGGCGGGCTCTACATCCACGACATCCGCGCCGCCGGCGTTGCTTTCGACACCAGGCCTGCGGCCGATGGCCCGGCCACCGGCTGTTCCTACATCCTGGTCACGGGCGACGGCGAGCGCACGATGAACACCTATCTCGGCGCGGCGCAGGAGCTCGTTCCGTCCGACATCGATCCCGCCGAGATCGCGGCGGCGCAAATCGTCTATCTCGAGGGCTATCTCTGGGATCCGAAGGACGCCAAGGACGCCTTCGTGAAGGCGGCAACGATTGCGCATGGCGCCGGCCGGCAGGTCGCGCTGACGCTGTCGGATGCGTTCTGCGTCGATCGCTACCGCGATGAGTTCCTCGATCTGATGCGCAAGGGCACGGTCGATCTGGTGTTCGCCAACGAGGCCGAGCTGCACTCGCTGTACCGGACCTCGGACTTCGACGCCGCGCTGAAGGAGCTGCGCAAGGACGTCAAGCTTGGCGTCGTCACCCGCAGCGAAAAGGGCTGCGTGGTGGCGTCACGCGACGGCGTCGTCGCGGTGCCGGCCTCGCCGATCAACGAGCTGGTCGACACCACCGGTGCCGGCGATCTGTTCGCCGCAGGTTTCCTGTTCGGCCTCGTTCGCAATGCCGGCTACGAAAACGCCGGCCATCTTGGTGCGCTCGCCGCTGCCGAAGTGATCCAGCACATCGGCGCGCGACCGCAGGTGTCGCTGAAGGAGCTGGCGCAGCAAGCGGGACTGCCGGTGTAGAGTTCATTCGTCATTCCGGGGCGCGTCGAAGACGCGAACCCGGAATCTCGAGATTCCGGGTCTGGTCCTTCGGACCATCCCGGAATGACGGCGCAACAAGTCCTCACGCCGTCTTCGCGGCCTTCAGCCCGAGCCGCGCCTCGACCGCTTCGCGCATCAGGAATTTCTGGATCTTGCCGGTGACGGTCATCGGGAATTCGTCGACGAACTCCACATAGCGCGGGATCTTGTTGTGCGCGATCTGGCCGTCGCAGAATGCGCGCACCTCTTCGGCGGTGAGCGTTTCGCCTGGGCGCATCCGGACCCAGGCGCAGAGTTCCTCGCCGTAGCGGTCGTCGGCGACGCCGAACACCTGCACGTCCTGGATTTTCGGGTGGCGATACAGAAACTCCTCGATCTCTCGCGGATAGAGATTCTCGCCGCCGCGGATCACCATGTCCTTGATGCGGCCGACGATGTTGCAATAGCCCTCGGCGTCGATGACGCCGAGGTCGCCGGTATGCATCCAGCCGGCCTCGTCGAGCACCTCGGCGGTCTTTTCGCGCTCGTCCCAATAGCCGAGCATGATGCTGTAGCCGCGGGTGCAGAGCTCGCCGCGCTCGCCGCGCGGCACGATGCGGCCCTCGAGATCGACGACCTTGACCTCGACATGCGGATGAATGCGGCCAACCGTCGACACCCGCCGCTCCAGGGGATCGTCGACCGCACTCTGGAAGCTCACCGGGCTGGTCTCGGTCATGCCATAGGCGATCGTCACCTCGCGCATGTTCATCTCGCTGTTGACGCGCTTCATCACCTCGATCGGGCAGGGCGCGCCCGCCATGATGCCGGTGCGCAGCGATTTCAAATTGAAGCGCGAGAACTCGGGATGGTCGAGCTGGGCGATGAACATGGTCGGCACGCCGTAAAGCGTCGTGCACTTCTCCTGCTCGATCGTTTTCAGCGTGATCAGCGGATCGAAGCCTTCGCCCGGATAGACCATGGTTGAGCCGAGCGTGACGCAGGCAAGATTGCTCATGACCATGCCGAAGCAGTGATAAAGCGGCACCGGCGTGCAGATGCGATCCTGTTCGGTCAGCTTCATGGCACGGCCGGTGAAATAGCCATTGTTGAGGATGTTATGATGGGTCAGCGTCACGCCCTTGGGCGAGCCCGTGGTGCCGCTGGTGAATTGAATGTTGACCGCATCGTCGAATTGCAGGATCTCGCCGAGCGCGGCAAGCTGCTCGCGATGCCGCGCGCCGCCCATCCGCGTGACCTCTTCGAACGGAATGGCGCCCGGAGCGGCCGGCCCGCCGATCTGGATCACCGCGCGCAATTTCGGCAGTTTCGCCGAACGCAAATGCCCGGGCTCAGAGGCCGCGAGCTCCGGAATCAGCGTGTTCAGCATGCCCATGTAATTGCTGGTCTTGAACGCGGTCGCGGTGACGATCGCGGCGCAGCCGACCTTGTGAAGCGCAAATTCCAGCTCGCTCAGGCGATAAGCGGGATTGATGGTGACCAGGATCAGCCCGGCCCTGGCGGCGGCAAACTGGGTGAGCGTCCATTCGGGCCGGTTCAGCGACCAGATGCCGATCCGCTCGCCGCGCTGCAGCCCGAGCGCAAGGAAGCCCGCGGCCAGCGCATCGACACGCTCGGCAAATTCCTTCCAGGTCCAGCGCACATCGTGGCTGGGCGAGACCAAAGCTTCGCGATTGCCCCAGCGCTCCACCGCCTTGTCGAGACTGCGGCCGATCGTCTCGCCGAGCAGCGGCACATCGGAAATGCCGGAAACATAACTGTCGACCCTATTGGCCATCGCTGTCCTCCCTCTCGTGCGCGTGTGCTTGCGTTCGCGCCATCCTAGTGAATTGGCGCGCAGCCGGACAGGCCCGACTTAGGGCGAGGACGGGGGAACGTCCCTCCCCCGCAAAGGGGGAGGGAAGACCACTCACGGTGTCAGCGCGTTACGCCGCTTTCTGGCCGCTGCCGGCGTCGAGCCCGGCATAGACGCCGCGTTCGAAGCCCGCAAAGGCCTCGAGGCACTTGCCATCTGCGAACGGCAGGACCTGCATCAGGATCACACCGCAGACATCGCGCGACGGGTCGATCCAGAAATAGGTGTTGGCGAGCCCGGCCCAGGCGAGGCTGCCGGGGCTGCGGCCTTCCGGTGTCTTCGCGGTGTTGATCAGGAAGCTCAGACCCCACTTCTTCACCTGGTCCGGATAGAGATCGACGTCGTTGGTGTAAATCGGCGCCGCCGAGATCATCTTGGTCACGCTGAGCTCACCGATGTGGTTCTTGCTCATCATCTCGACTGTGTCGGCCTTGAGCACCTGGTTGCCGTTGCCTTTGCCCTTGTTCAGGATCATCTGGCAGAACTTGATATAATCGGCCGCGGTCGAATAGAGCCCGCCGCCGCCCATGTGGAACTCCGGATTCTGCTCCAGCTCGAACGGAAGCGGCGCGAGCTTGCCGTCCTCGCCGCGCACGTGCATGCCGACCAGGCGCTTGCGCATGTCATCGGTGATCTTGAAGCCGGTGTCGCTCATGCCAAGCGGCGTGAACAGTTGGTCGCGCAGATACGCATCGAGCCGCTTGCCGCTCACGGCTTCCACCGCCTTGCCGACGAAGTCGATATTGGTGCCGTATTCCCAGCGCGTGCCGGGATCGCTCGCGAGCGGCGCTTTCAGCGCAGCATTCTGGCAGGTGGTGATTCCGGGAGTGCCAGTTTTCTCCAGATAGGTCGCCTTGTCGCTGTTCCACAGCTCGTAGCAGAAGCCGGCGGTGTGGGTCATGAGCTGGCGCAGCGTGATCAGCTTCTTTGCCGGCCGCAGCTTCGGCTGGCCACTCGCATCAAAGCCTTCGAGCACCTGGGGCGTTGCCAGATCGGGCAACACCTTGCCGATCGGCTCGTCCAGGGAGAGCTTGCCCTGCTCGACGAGCTGCATCGCGCCGGCGACGGTGACCGCCTTTGTCATCGAGGCGATCCAGAACACACTGTCGGCGGTCATCGGATCGGGCTTGGACAGGTCGCGCTTGCCGAACGCGCCTTGGTAGATCACGTCCTTGCCGCTCGCGGCCATCGCGACCACGCCGGGGATTTCCTGCGCGTCGCTTTTTTGACGCAGAATCTGATCGATCTGAGCCTTGCTCTGCATGGGGTCTCCTCCCGCTTGTATTTTTGGAAGTGGCGCGATCATCCACCCGCGCGCGGCATCCCGCAAGCAAGCTCGAATGGTCGACTTGCTACGGTCGCGATGTCGTGATGGATGCCCGCGTGGGAAAAAGTCTTGAAACCGATACAGAATTGCAACACTTCGCCACAATTTCCGGTGAATAGCCGGCGGCGACGGTGACCCCCGAAATACCAGACGATATGCTTATTTTCGGCAGGGGCCTGTCGAACTATCTTTTCAGTAAAGCGTTGAGAACGCGGTCAAATCGGCGTTTGTCGATCGCATCTTTGATTCAAAATGTTTGCGGCCGACGATGCCGCTAGGGGAAGGCAATGATTTCGACCTGGAGTGAATGGAAGCGCTACCCCCGTTCGGGGCGCGGCGAAAATCTCGAAGCGCCGATCTCGCCCGGTATCTATGAAGTTCGCTTTGCCGGTACGGGCGCGCTGCACTCGTTCGGCGCGGTCGATAACGTCGCCCAGGCGCTCTCGCTGCTGCCGGTCGGCGCGAAGTCGTGGTTCGGCCGCCGCGATGCAGCCGAAACTCCGGATCTCGAATACCGCACTTGCGCCACCTCGACCAAGGCGGATGCCAAGGCGGCCGCCGAACGCATGATTGGCCGGCGTGAAACCTACATGAGCGGCGCGGCCTGAATTTGTCATTCCGGGGCGATGCTCGGCATCGAACCCGGAATCTCGAGATTCCGGGTCTGGTCTTTCGACCATCCCGGAATGACGAAGATCTCTCAAGATTGCTGAAGGCAGCCCAGCGTTAGCGCCCGGTGCATGGCGGGTGGATTGAGCCTATATTCGGCCCAACACCCGCAAAACCTTGGGAGCAATGCCATGACCCCGACCGCCGCCGCACGCGCTTCGCACGCCTCCGCCCCCTCGCTTCGTGATCGCCTCAAGGACGCCTCGCTGCTCCGCGACCGCTGCTACATCGATGGCGCTTGGGTCGGCACGCCGTCGCGGCCGGTGACCAATCCGGTCAATGGCGTCGAGCTTGCCAAGGTGCCGGTCATGAGCACCGCGGAGACGACGCAGGCGGTCGAAGCCGCCGAGCGCGCCTTTCCGGCCTGGGCCAAGCTCACGGCAAAGCAGCGCTCCAATACCTTACGCAAATGGTTCGAGCTGATCGCGGCCAACCGCGAGGACCTCGCGCTGATCCTCACCTCCGAGCAGGGCAAGCCTCTGACCGAGTCGCTCGGCGAGGTTGACATCAGCGGCGCCTATGTCGAGTTCTTCGCCGAGGAGGCGCGCCGCGTCTATGGCGAAACCATTCCGACCCAGCGTGCCGATGCGCGTCTGCTTGCGATCAAGCAGCCGATCGGCGTCTGCGGCGCGATCACGCCGTGGAATTTCCCGAGCTCGATGATCACCCGCAAAGTGTCGCCGGCGCTCGCGGCCGGCTGCACCGTGGTGCTCAAGCCCGCCAACGAGACGCCGCTCAGCGCGCTGGCGCTGGTTGCGCTCGCCGAGAAAGCCGGCGTGCCCAAGGGCGTGTTCAACGTGCTGACCGGCAATTCGTCGGCGATCGGCAAGGTCCTGTGCGAGCATCCCGCCGTGCGCTTCGTCGGCTTCACCGGCTCGACCGAGGTCGGCAAGATCCTCTATCAGCAGGCTTCCGTCGGCGTGAAGAAGCTCGGGCTCGAGCTCGGCGGCAACGCGCCCTTCGTCGTGTTCGACGATGCCGATATCGACGCGGCGGTCGAGGGCGCCATCGTCTCGAAATACCGCAACATGGGTCAGACCTGCGTCTGCGCCAACCGCATTTACGCGCAGGACAGGATCTACGACGAGTTCGTGGCAAAGCTCTCCAAGAAGGTCGCGGCGATGAAGGTCGGCGACGGCGCCGAGCAGGGCGTGGTGCAGGGGCCGTTGATCAACATGGACGCCGTGCTGAAAGTCGAAAAGCATATCGACGACGCCTTAAAGGGCGGCGCCAAGGTCATCACCGGCGGCAAGCGTCATTCCCTTGGCGGCACCTTCTTCGAGCCGACCGTGCTCGCCAATGTGAAACCAGATGCGCTGGTCGCCCATGAAGAAACATTTGGTCCGCTGGCGCCGGTGTTCCGCTTCAAGGACGAGGCCGAGGTGATCGCGTTGTGCAACAAATCGCCGTTCGGTCTCGCTTCGTATTTCTACGCGCGCGATCTCGGCCGCGTCTGGCGCGTCGCGGAAGCGCTGGAATCCGGCATGGTCGGCGTCAACACCGGTCTCATCACCACCGAAGTCGCGCCCTTCGGCGGCGTCAAGGAAAGCGGGCTGGGCCGCGAAGGCTCGCATCACGGCATGGAAGAATATGTCGAGATCAAATACGTGATGATGGCGGGCGTGTAGCCGTCGCGCGTCGTCGCGCGGCCTTGGAACCGTCGGTTCTCTTTCATAGGTGCGGGGGCCGGCGCGGGCGATGTGCGCGAGAAGCTGTGCGGCTCCGGAGCAATCGGAGGCGGTGGTCCGCTTGACGATGCGGCGAAGGTTCCGGTCGGACGGCAGGCGCGTCGGAACCCGGTGAGACCTGAACGTTTTGCGCTGCGGAAAGGCCAGAGATCGCGGCGTCGATGCGGCGCCGATCGGCGTGATGCCGGTCTGGACTTGCTCGACCATCGACTTCAGGTTTCATTTGCCATGATCTGTCGTCGGCTCCCGAGCGGCATCTTGCCTGGTTGTTCACCTTGTGAGTAGCCTAGGTATCACGCTACTTGTGGGTTAAGTGCTTGTCCCCTACAAATATGCGAGCGTCGATTCCGGGCCGGACATGCTTGGGGTCTGACGAGTGCGCGTCATGATCAACTTGGCTCGGGATGATGGCACATGACTGAAAAAAGTGCGCCGCGTGGCGAGATCTTTGTGGTCGACGATGATCCCGCAGTCCGCGATACGTTGTCCATGGTGCTGTCCGCGGGCGGCTATGAGGTGATCTGTTTCGCCGATGGCGCAGCGCTGCTTTCGGTGACGCGCAACCGCACGCCGGCGGCCATCCTGCTCGACGTGCACATTCCCGGAAAATCCGGTCTCGATATCCTGAAGGAACTGCATGGTGAGGATTATCCCGCGCCGATCTTCATGATCTCGGGACAGGGCGACATCGCGATGGCGGTCTCTGCCATCAAGAGCGGCGCGCTCGACTTCATCGAGAAGCCGTTCCGCGGCAGCGAGATCGTGGCGCGGCTGGATGAGGCGATCGGCGCCTATGCACGCCGGCAGAAGCAGAACCCCGGGTCGAATATCGCCACGTTGCACTTCCCCGGCCGTGAGCCGCTGACGCGCCGGGAGCGCGAGGTGCTGGAACAATTCACCTCGGGTGCTTCCAACAAGGAGGCGGGACGGACGCTGGGGATCAGCCCGCGCACGATCGAGGATCACCGCGCCAACATCATGAAGAAGCTGGGCGCGAAAAATGCCGCCGACCTCGTGCGCATCGTGATGACGGCGCAGCAGCGCGCGTCGTGATTTGATGCCGAATTAATTGAATCGCTCGCCGCGAATTCGGTTCACCTCTCCCCGGCGGGGAGAGGCATAGGCTGCCTCTGGCAGCCGTTCCCAAGAACGCCGAAGCGAAGCTTCGGCTATGTTGCGAAGCAATCCGGGTGAGGGGTTTTTGCTCTCACGATAGACCGTAACCCCTCACCCGATTTGCTGGCGCAAATCGACCTCTCCCAAAGGGAGAGGTGAGGACGTCCGATGCCGTACCAGGTGAACCTAATTTCACTCAGCCTTCGAGCGCCCTGCGGATCATTCGCGCGAGATCGGACTTGCGGTAGGGCTTGGCGAGCAGCAGCACGCCGGAATCCAGCCTGCCGTGATGCACGATGGCATCCTCGGTATAGCCTGACGTGTACAGCACTTTCAGATCCGGCCGATCCTTGCGGATCGCATCGGCGAGTTGCCGCCCGTTCATGGAGCCCGGCATGATCACGTCGGTGAACAACAGATCGAAGCCCGGGTTTTTCGCCACCAGCGCGAGTGCCTGGACGGCATTGGCTGCGTCGAGCGTGGCGTAGCCGAGCGTACGAAGCTGCGTCAGCACGTAGTCGCGCACCAGCCGGTCATCCTCAACCACGAGAATCGTTTCGTGACCGCCCTGGAGCTCGCCATCTGTTTCCGCGCCGGTTGCCGGTAACGTGCCGCTGCCCGGCGGCAAATACATGCGGATCGTCGTGCCCTGGCCTTCCTCGCTGTAGACCTTGATGTGGCCTGCCGACTGCTTGATGAAGCCGTAGACCATGGAAAGCCCGAGGCCGGTGCCCTTGCCCGGCCCCTTCGAGGTGAAGAACGGGTCGAACACGCGGTCGAGGATCGCCGCGGGAATGCCGTGGCCGGTGTCGCTCACGGCGATCATGGCATAGGCGCCGGGCCGAACATCCTCGTTCATGCTTGCATAAGCCTCGTCGAGATAGGCGAGCCCGGTTTCCAGGATGAGCTTGCCGCCGTCCGGCATCGCGTCGCGCGAGTTCAGCGCAAGATTGATAATGGCGGTCGCAAGCTGGTTGGGGTCGACGATGGCGATGCAGGGATCGTCCTTGAACAGCAATTCGATCTCGATGTGTTCGCCAAGCGTCGGCCGCAGCAGCTTTGCGGTGTCGACGATCAGGAGGTTGGTGTCGGTCTCGCGCGGCTGCAGCGGCTGGCGTCGCGCAAATGCAAGCAGATGCTGGGTCAGATCGGCGCCGCGTGCGGCGGCCTCGTCGATCATCTTCGTGATCGCAGTAAGCTGCGGCTGGTCGGCCACCGCGGTGGCGAGGATTTCGATGGTGCCGGTGATGACGGTCAGGATATTGTTGAAGTCGTGGGCGATGCCGCCGGTAAGCTGGCCGATCGCCTCCATCTTTTCCGACTGCCGGATGCGCTCCTCCGCGGCGATCTTGTCGGTCAGGTCGCGGACGAAGGCGTTGAACAGGAAGCCGTCGCGGCGCCTCAATTCGGTGATGCTGAGTTCGACCTTGATGTCCGTTCCGTCGCGGCGCAGTGCGTCGATCTCAACGCGGCGGCCGAGGATGGCGGCTTCACCGCTGCGCAGGAAGCGCTGCAGTCCGGCCGTGTGTGAGGTGCGGTGCCGCTCCGGAACGATCAGCGCGCCGAGCTTTTGCCCGATCGCCTCACTGCGGCTCCAGCCGAAGACCTTTTCGGCCTGCGAGTTCCAGTCAGTGATCGTCCCGCTGTCGTTCATCTGAATGAAGGCGTCGAGCGAGGTATTGATGATGCCGCGTGACAGCTCCGCGCTCTCGCGCAAGGTTTCCTGCGCGTACCGGCTTTCGGTCATGTCGCGACCGACGAAGAAATAGCGCTTGACCGGTTCGGACCAGGTGCCGAGCCACGACAGCCACACCTCGCGTCCGTCCTTGTGGATGCAGCGCGTATCCGACAGGTTGTTTCTTTGTCCGCGGCGCGCGGCGCGCATCTCCTCGCGCGCCTGCGCGAGATCGTCGGAGTGAATGAAGTCGACGCCGCCGCGGCCGGTCACCTCCTCCGGCCGATAACCCAGGATCGTCTCGCAGCTCGGGCTGATCTGCACGATATGGCCTCTGGCATCAAGCACCACGATCAGGTCCTGCGAGGTCTCGAAGATACGCCGGCGCTCTTCCAGCGCGGCTGCCTGGGCATTGGCTTCGCCGATCGCCCGCGCGAACGCGCGCGCAAGCACGCCGGTCTCGCCGCCGGCATCGACGGGGATCGCCGGCGCATTGCTCCGGCCGAGGCCCTCGACGGCTGCCGTCAGGCGCAGGATCGGCCGGGTCAGGGAGCGCGCGACGAACACGGCCACCACCCCCGCGAATAGCGTCGCCACCAGGCCGACGAGCAGCGCGGTATTCCGGATCGTCGTCTCCACCGCCGTGAACACCGAATTCGGCACCGTCTCGATGATGCCAAGCCACTGCTTGCCGGCGAGGACGGCGGGCGCCAGCGCGGCGCCGCCGGCGCGTCCATCCTGGTCCGCGACGATCCGCGCGCCGCCTCCAGCCGCATTGAGCAAATGAGCGAAGTAAGGAAAGTCCGCCTGCCAATGGGCGGGCTTGCCGAGCTGCGAGCCGAACTCGCGCCTCGGATCGGGATGAACGAGATAGTCGCCGGTCGGGCTGACGACATAGACCTGCTCGCCGGGACGCGCCGGCACGCGGATACGGGCAAACACCGGTCGCATGTCGACATTGATGACGACAATGCCAAACAACTTGCCGTCGGGCGCATAGAACGGCGCGGCGATGCGCAGAGTCGGCACATGCGGGGTTTCGAGGACGCCGTTCTCCCGGTTGAGCTCGACGGGCGAAACATAGATGTCGTTGGCGGGTGCCTTGAGCGTCTCGTTGAAGTAGCGCTCGTTGGCGGTCTGCTTGAGTTCCGAATCGGGAGCGACGCGGACCGCGCCGTTTGGTCCGGAACGGTCGATGCGGATGATCTCACGGCCGCCGTCCTCGATGCCGATGAAGCGGAATTCCGAATAAGCCGGCTTGGCGGCAACTTCAGCGGACATGCGCCTCTGCAGGCGCTGGCGCCACCGGGCTTCGCTGACGTGATCCACCGGATCGATCCCACCATTGAGATGGGCGGTGACAATGCCGTTAGCCGCGGCGCGCGAGCGGAAGGTCGTGACGTCGGCGCGCGCGCCACGCACATAGGATTGCAGATCGGCCGCCAGCAGCTTCGAATGGTTTTCGACGCGATCGAGGATGCGGGGCAGCAACGCCTGTTCAAGACTGCGGTAGCTGAGCCAGCCGACGGCGGACACCGCGATCACCACCAAAAGGATCATGGCGGTTGCGAGCCGGGTGGTGAGTGTCGGTGCGAAGGTGACGCCGTGATGCCCTACCGCATCGTCGGGCAAAGCCGGTAAAGCCGTCCTGGCGTCAACGTTGAGAGGCGACATTGCGATCCCGCGCGGCCAGGCAATTCCCGACCAATTCGAGCAGGGCTGCCGGCTTGAACGGTTTTGGCAGGCTGGAGACGGCGCCCAGCTTGATCGCCATAGCGAGAAAATCGGGCTCCTTGGCGGCGTCCTGAACCAGCGGCCGGCCCGAGATCACGATGATGGGAACCTCCGGCCGTTGCCGGTGGATGTGGCGCATGGTCTCGATCCCATCCATCCCCGGCATGAAGATGTCGAGGAACAGGAGATCGAAGTCGCCATTCTCGAACGCCGCAACGCCCTTCTGGCCGTCGCTTGCAACCACCACGCCGTGTCCGGCCCGCTCGAGCAAGAGGCGGATGGTTATCTGTACCGCGGGGTCGTCGTCGACGACCAGGATCCTAGCCAAGGCTCGTCCCCCACCCCGTCGTTCGAATCGCAGGCAACGGCAGGTTGCAGAACTAACGCTGAATCTCGCAATTTTCGCAAGCCTCGATTTCGCCGCGGTCTCTCCTCGTCTGGAACGCAATTCGACTTGTTCCATATGCCTATTTCCGGGCAGATAGCGGCATCGCCCGTCTTGGGCTTGCCCGCTTTGGATCGCCCGTGACATGTGGCCTGACGATGTCTCAACAGGTGCTTAAGGATGACAGTCAAAACCGACAGGAAGAAGCCGGAAACGCTCCGCAGCGCGCGCTGGTTTGCGCCGGATGATTTGCGCGCCTTCGGCCACCGCTCGCGCGCGATGCAGATGGGTTACGCGCCGGAGGAGTGGAAGGATCGTCCGGTGATTGCGATCCTCAACACCTGGTCGGACGCGCAGCCCTGTCACATGCATTTCAGGAGCCGCATCGACGACGTCAAGCGCGGCGTGCTGATGGCGGGCGGCTTTCCGATCGAGCTGCCGGCGCTGTCCCTGTCGGAGTCGCTGCTCAAGCCCACCACCATGCTCTACCGCAACCTGCTCGCGATGGATGCGGAAGAGCTGTTGCGCGGCCATCCGGTCGATGGCGTGGTGCTGATGGGCGGCTGCGACAAGACCACGCCGGCGCTTTTGCTGGGCGCCACCAGCATGAATCTGCCGGCGATCTATCTGCCGGCGGGTCCGATGCTGCGCGGCAACTGGAAGGGCAAAACGCTCGGCTCCGGTTCTGACGCCTGGAAATACTGGGACGAGCGGCGCGCCGGAAAGATCTCGGACAAGGACTGGATCGACATGGAGGCCGGCATCGCCCGCAGCTATGGCACCTGCATGACCATGGGCACGGCGTCCACCATGACCGCGATCGCGGAAGCGATCGGCATGACGCTGCCGGGCGCATCCTCGATACCGGCGGCCGATGCGAACCACATCCGCATGGCCTCCGAATGCGGCCGCCGCATCGTCGAGATGGTGTGGGAGGATCTGACGCCGAAACAGATCCAGACACGAAGAGCGTTCGAGAATGCGATCGCGGTCGCGATGGCGATGGGCTGCTCGACCAATGCGATCATCCATCTGATCGCACAGGCGCGCCGCGCCGGCCAGGACATCGGTCTCGACGATTTCGAGAAGGCGAGCCGCAAGGTGCCCGTAATCGCCAATGTCAGGCCAAGCGGGGACAAATACCTGATGGAGGATTTCTTCTATGCCGGCGGCCTGCCGGGCCTGATGGGCCGCATCAAGGACCATCTTCATCTCGATTGCCTCACGGTCTCCGGCAAGACGCTCGGCGAGACCATCGCGGGCGCCGAAGTCTACAATGACGACGTCATCCGCACCGTCCAAAACCCGATCTACAAGGAAGGCGCGCTGGCCGTGCTCAAGGGCAACCTCGCGCCCGACGGCTGCGTGATCAAGCCAAGCGCCTGCGACCCGCGCTTCCTCAAACACACCGGGCCGGCGCTGGTGTTCGACGATTATCCGGCGATGAAAAAGGCGGTCGACGATCCGAATCTCGAGGTCACCGCCGATCACGTGCTGATCCTGCGCAATGCCGGGCCGCAGGGCGGGCCGGGCATGCCGGAATGGGGCATGCTGCCGATTCCCACAAAACTCGTGAAACAGGGCGTGCGCGACATGGTGCGGCTGTCGGATGCGCGCATGAGCGGCACCAGCTATGGTGCGTGCATCCTGCACGTCTCGCCGGAATCCTTTGTCGGCGGGCCGCTCGCGCTCGTGCGCAATGGGGACATGATCACGCTCGATGTCGCCGCGCGCACCATCAATCTCGATGTGAGCGAGGCCGAGCTCGCCAGGCGCCGCGCCGCATGGAAGCAGCCCGCGCACCGCTTCGAGCGCGGCTATGGCTGGATGTTTTCGAAACACATCAGGCAGGCTCATGAAGGCTGCGATTTCGATTTCCTCGAGACCGGTTTTGGCAGGCCGGTCGATGAGCCTGCGATTTATTGATTCAACCCGTCGTTCCGGGGCGCCTCGAAGAGGCGAACCCGGAACCTCGAGATTCCGGGTCTGGTCCTTCGGACCATCCCGGAATGACGGTCAACCAGGACGAAGAGCAAATGCCCAAATTCAGCGACGCCAGCCGCAACAAGCTCAAGACCGTCTCCACCGCCACCGTTGCGACCGCGCTGTTCAAGCGCGGCTTTCGCATCCAGTGCATTCAGGACGTGCATCCCTTGAGCCCCAACCAGCCGACCATGGTCGGTGAAGCTTTCACGCTGCGCTACATGCCGGCGCGCGAGGATCTCAACAAGATCGACGTCTTTCGCGACCGCTCGCATCCCCAGCGCAAGGCGATCGAGGAATGTCCGCCGGGTGCCGTGCTGGTGATGGACAGCCGCAAGGATGCGCGCGCGGCCAGTGCCGGCGCGATCCTGGTGACACGCCTGATGCAGCGCGGCTGCGCCGGCGTCGTCACCGACGGCGGCTTCCGCGATTCCGGCGAGATCGCAAAACTCGGCTTTCCCGCCTTCCATCACCGCCCCAGCGCGCCGACGAATCTCACGCTGCATCAGGCGATCGAGATCAACGTCCCGATCGGTTGCGGCGACGCTCCGGTATTTCCAGGCGACGTCATCCTCGGCGATTGCGACGGCGTCATCGTCATCCCCGCGCATCTCGCCGATGAGATCGCCGACGAAACCTTCGAGATGACGGCGTTCGAGGATTTTGTCGCCGAAGAAGTGGGCAAAGGCCGCGGTATCTTCGGGCTATATCCGGCGACGGATGAGCAGACGCTGAAGGATTTTGCGATGTGGCGGAACATGAAGGGGAGGTAAGGTAAGAAAGGCCTCGTCATGCCCGGGCTTGACCCGGGCATCCATCAAAGCAAAAGACTCTTTGAAGTGATGGATTGCCGGGTCAAGCCCGGCAATGACGAACTACCTTAAGGTCATAGCATCCCCGGCCGGAACAGCCTGCGCCACTTCTTCGTCTCGCTGCCCGAGATCATGAACTCGCCGTCACCGCGATAATGGATCGTCTTCGGCAGTTTTGGCGATGTCGCCACATGAGCCTTCACCACCTCGAATACGAACACATTGTATTCCTTCGCCCAGCCGGCGTCCGCCAGCGTGCATTCGAAATTGGCGTAGCATTCGTCGATCAACGGCGCGCGCACATGCGTGCCGGGCTTCGGCGTCAGGCCGAACGCGAAGAATTTGTCGATTTCGCGCCCCGACGTATTGCCGATCTTCACCACGGTCTCTGCGATATCGACGGTGGGGATGTTGATCACGCATTGCCGGCTGTTGCGGATGAGGTCAAAACTGTGATTGCCGCTCGAGATCAGGCAGGCGATAAGTGCTGGTGAAAATTCCATCATCATGTGCCAGCCCATGGTCATGATGTTGACCTGATCCTTGTGGGCGGAGCTGACGAGGACGATCGGCCCGGGCTCGAGGAAACGGCGGATGTTGTGGGTCGGGAAGTCCTTCTTGGTGTAGCGGGGCATGGTTATCTCCGTCGTCCCCGGGCAAGGGAGCAAAGCGAGCGCGACCCGGGACCCATGAGCTCGTCATTGCGAGCCAACGGGTCCGCGCGAATGCGCGGCCCGATGACAGGCTCAATCCACGCCTCAGCCCGGAGCGCTATGGATTGCTTCGTCGCTTTCGCTCCTCGCAATGACGACAACATCGCTCCGTGGGTGCACGCGCGCGCGGGGACGACGGCGGAGCGTGTTCGCCGTCAGGGCAAGCTCAGACCCCAACCTTCTCCGCCATCCCCACCGCCCACAGCGCAAACGCATAGACGATCGCGACTTCATCGAGTCGCTTGAAGCGGCCCGACGCGCCGCCGTGGCCGGCGCCCATATTGGTGCGCAGCAGCACCGGGCCGCCACCGGTCATGGTGGCGCGCAGCCGGGCGACCCATTTCGCCGGCTCCCAATAGGTCACGCGCGGATCGGTCAGCCCGCCCATGGCGAGGATCGCCGGATAGTGCTTCGCCGCGACATTGTCGTAGGGCGAATAGGACAGGATGGTGCGAAAATCTTTTTCGCTCTCCGTCGGGTTGCCCCATTCGGGCCATTCCGGCGGCGTCAGCGGCAGCGAATGGTCGAGCATGGTGTTGAGCACGTCGACGAACGGCACTTCGGCCACGATGCCGGCAAACAAGTCGCCGGCGCGGTTGGCGACCGCGCCCATCAGCATGCCGCCGGCGCTGCCGCCATGGCCGACGATGCGCGTGGCGCTCGTGTATCTGGCGTCGATCAGCGCGCGGGCGCTGGCGGAGAAGTCATCAAAGCTGTTGGTCTTCCTCTCGCGCTTGCCGTCGAGATACCAGCCCCAGCCCTTGTCGGTGCCGCCGCGGATATGCGCGATCGCATAGACGAAGCCACGGTCGACCAGCGACAGCCGATTGGCGTTGAACGACGCCGGCATCGCCATGCCGTAGGAGCCGTAGCCATAGAGCAAGAGCGGCGCCTTGCCGTCGCGGACGAACTCGCGCCGATGCAGCAGCGAGATCGGCACCTCGGCGCCGTCATGCGACCTCGCCATGATGCGCGTCGTGACGTAATCGGCGGGGTTGTGGCCGGAGGGAATCTCCTGCCGCTTGCGCAAGGTCCGCGTGCGGCTCGCCATGTCGTAGTCATAGACTTCCGACGGCGTCGTCATCGACGAATAGGAAAAGCGCAAATTCGTCGTGTCGAACTCGTAAGCGCCCATGGTGTCGAGCGAGTACGCCGCCTCGTCGAAGGCGATCGCATGCTCCTCACCCGACTTGAGATCGCGGATGATGATCGCGGGCAGCGCATTGGCGCGCTCCAGCCGCACCAGATGGCCCGCGTAGAGATCATGCTCGAGGATGAAGACGCCGGCGCGGTGCGGAATCAGGTCGCGCCAGTTCTTGCGCTCCGGGGAAGCGAGCGGCGCGGTAACGATCTTGAAGTCGATCGCGCCGTCGGCATTGGTGAGGATGAATAATTCATCGCCGCGGTCGGCGATCGAATATTGCACGCCTTGCTCGCGCGCGGCGACGAGGCGCGGCGGCGCCTCGGGATTTTTGAGATCGATCAGCCGCTGCTCTGAGGTTTCGTGGTCGCCGCCGGCGATCACGCAATATCGTCCGCTGGTGCTCTCATGCAGATGCGTGAACCAGCCGGAATCCTGCTCCTCATAGATCAGGACATCGTCCGCCTGCTTGGTGCCGAGGCGATGCCGCCACACCTGCATCGGGCGATGGTTGTCGTCGAGCTTGACATAGAAGAAGCTCCTGGCGTCCTTGCTCCACACCACGCCGCCATCGGTCTCCTCGACGATGTCGTCAAAATCCTTGCCCGTCTCCCAGTCGCGCACGCGCAACGAGAAATATTCCGAGCCCTTGGTGTCGGCGCTCCAGGCCTGCAGTTTGTGATCGGGCGAATGCCGGCTGCCGCCGAACCGGAAATAGTCGCCTTGCTCCGCGAGCTGATCGCCGTCGAGCACGATCGTCTCCTCGCCGCCGTTGCGTGGCAAGCGGCCGAACATTTCGTGTTGCCCGCCCTCGCGGAACTTGCGGAAATAGGCGAAAGCGCCATCGGGCGACGGCACGCTGGAATCATCTTCCTTGATGCGCCCGCGCATCTCCTTGACGAGATTCTTCTGCAACGCGCCGGTATGGCCGAGCAGGCTCTCGGTGTAGGCATTTTCCGCTTCGAGATAGCGGCGAATGTCAGCATCCAGGATCAAGGGGTCGCGCAGCACCTCCTGCCAGTTCGCATCCTTGAGCCAGGCATAGTCGTCGGTGATGGTGACGCCATGAATCGTGAAGGTGTGCGGCCGTCTCGGTGCAACGGGTGGCAAAAGGGCGGAAGCTTTGGCGGCGGCTTGCGTCACGCGGTCCTCGCGGGGTTTGAAGGCTGACGCGTTATATCGGGATGGATCGGCGGATTGCCAGATGCAGCGAATCGCCGAATTGCCGCTGTCATTGCGAGCGAAGCGAAGCAATCCAGACTGCATCCGCGGATACAGCAAATGTGGGTGGGCAAAGCCAACGGGTCCGCGCGAGCGCGCGGCCCGATGACAGGCTCCGCGTGCCCACCATTCCGAGCTCGGTAGTGAATGGTGGGCACGGCGCTATGGCGCCTTTGCCCACCCTACGAATTCACTTCGCCCCGAACATCGCGACGTCGGGCGCGGCGATCGCAGCATGGTGCCGCTCTCAAATTACGCGCTCACATTCTCGCCGAGATAGGAGACCGCCGCCTCCAGGCCGCCCTTGCCATGCGGCATCTGGAGCGCGTTGAGGCCGACCTCGACGACGCCGAGCGTGCCCAGAATCATCGGCGCGTTGACATGGCCCATATGGGCGATGCGGAATGCCTGGCCTTGCAGATCGCCGATGCCCATGCCGAGCACGACGCCGCATTTCTCCTTGCAATAGTGCTGTAGCTTGAGCGGGTCGTAATCGCCGGACACGGTCACCGTGGTGACGGTGTCGGAGCGCTCGCCGGCTTCAGCGATGTTGAAGCCGAGCACCTGGCCCTCGGCCCACACCGCGACCGCGCGCCGCACCGCTTCCGCGAGCAGGCGATGGCGCTGGAACACGTTCTCGAGGCCCTCCGCAAACAGCATGTCGACCGCCTGGCGCATCGCGAACAACAGATGCACCGGCGCGGTGCCGGCATAGCGGCGGTAATGCTCGGTGCCCTCGCGCTCGGTCCAGTCCCAATAGGGCGTGCGCATGTTCGCCTTCTTGTGCACGGCCTGGGCACGATCATTCGCGGCGACAAAGCCGAGGCCCGGCGGCGTCATCAATCCCTTCTGCGAGCCGGACATCGCAACATCGATGCCCCATTTGTCCATCTCGAAGGGCATGCAGCCGAGAGAGGCCACCGCATCGACCATGTAGAGCGCGGGATGGCCGGCGGCGCGGATCGCCTTGCCGATCGCCTCGATGTCGTTGACGACGCCGGAGGCCGTGTCGACCTGCGCGATGACAATGGCCTTGATCTCGTGATTCTTGTCCTTGCGCAGCCGCGCTTCGACCTCGTCGGGGCGCACCGCGCGCCGCCAGTCGCCCTTCAAGACCTCGACCTCGGCGCCCATCAACTCCGCCGCGTGGCCCCAGCCGATCGCGAAGCGTCCACTCTCCAGCACGAGCAGCTTGTCGCCGCGCGAGAGCACGTTGGAGATCACGCTTTCCCAGGCGCCATGGCCGTTGGAGATGTGGATGTAGCATCTGCCTTTGGTCGCGAACAATGTGCCGAGATCGCGGTGCAGGCCGTCCGACAGCGCGATCATCTCGCGAGAGTAGATGTCGAGCGCCGGGCGATGCATCGCCTGCAACACTTCGTCGGGCATCACGGTGGGTCCGGGGATCGCCAGAAATTCCCGGCCGGCGCGAACGGTCATTGCTGATTGTCCTTGTTCCTAGAGCATGATCCGGAAAAAGCCCGCCCCGCACTTGATGCGGGGTGGATACCGGTTTTCCGATAAGATCATGCTCAAATCAAGAATCAGGAGCGCGGTGGTGTCATCGCGCTCCGCGCGTCATGGATGCAGGTTATTCGCGCGAATATCAAGCTCGCACCGGGCCTATTTCGGCAACGAAGTCGCGATCACATGCCAGATCTGATCTTTCAGTGCGGTGGCGGGCGGACTTGGCAGCATCCTGACAGGACCGGTCTGCTTCACGCAGTCCTGAACCAGGCGCAGGATCCAGACTTCGCCGTCGGTGTAATAGAGATCGCCGCCGCCATTGCGCCCCGTGAGCGTCAGCCCGACGCCGGTGACCTGATATCTGGCGGTCGCCATGCCGGCAGCCTCGATGTCGGTTGCGAGCAATTCGCGGTCGGCATCGAGATTGGCGTCGATGTGATGGGTGATGGCGCCGGTGAAATGGCTGACGCCGACGCCCTTGTCGAAGGTCACTGCCCCGAGCCACACCGGCCGCTGCTCCTCGCCCTTGTCCATCACCTTCCAGAAGCGCACGTGATGACGGCGGTCGGCGCTTTTGCCTGCGGGCTTCTCGAACGCCAGATCCTCGCGCCGGCCGAGATAGAACAGGTTGCTGACAGGCGCGTCGGGATAGGCGCGGTCGAGCAGCACGCTGCCGGCGATCTCGATCGAGGAGCGGAACGTCACGGGATCGGCGGGGAGCCACTTTGCCGCGTTCATCGCGCACAAGACTTCCTTCTCGCTGCCGATCAGCCCGACATTGATGGGATCGCCGGGAATGCCCTGCGCGGTGCGCGTCACCATCGGCAGATTCGCAAGGCGTTTCTGGTGCTCATAATGCGTCCAGAACGCCGGCAGCACGATATAGGCGAGCGCCGTGTAAGCCAGCACGATCGCCAGCATCGTGAGCAGCACGCGCTCCAGCCGCGCATGATGATGGGCATCGGGATGCGGAGTGATGGGGTGGCCGCTCACGGCGCTGCGCGCTTATCCACGAGCCTACCGCCTTGTTTCGCGGCAGCCGGCGGCTTCGGCTTCTTCCACCGAGCAGAACCAGCGCGTGCCCTTGGAAATCTTCATCTTGATCTGCGCGTACCAGCGGCTGGTCGGCTTGTGATAGATGCATTCGCCGGCGGAGTTGACGTTGCCCTTGATGGTGCAGTCGGGCGAAGGCGCGACCGGTCCGGAGGCCGACGCGAGCAGGATCGCATGCGCGTTCGGCGGCGGCTTGGTCGCGCCGAGGATTTGCGTCTTCTTGTTGCGGATGCGCCAGTCCCAGGGCGCGATGAAGGCGCCCTGCCACATGCCTGCCTTGGCGTCGCGCGCGACCTTCTGGTCGGCGTCGTAGTCATGCGAGACGCGGGCGACCGCCAGCGCCCAGCCGCTCGACACCATCCATTTCTGGATGTCCTCGCCGTCGACCTCGCAGCGCGCCACGGTGCGGCCATGTCGATCGGTCGAGCGGGCGTGGCAGGTCCAGCTTCGGTTGCCGGCCTGCTTGATCAGCGCGTCGCGCGACGCAACGCCGCAGGTCCAGCGCTCGCCCTTGGTGTTGAGGCAAAGCTGGTCGGTCGAGGGCGCGTCGATGCCGCCCAGGCGGATACGGCTGTTGCCGATCTGGACGATGTCGCCCTGGCGGATCTTCGGCACGCCGGTGATGTCGGCGGCGCGGGCCAGCGCGGGCAGCGCGAGCAGCAGGACAGCAGCGGTGAAAGTGCGGATCATTGCAAAGGCCTAACCGGAATCAAACGATCAATGTTCCGATTGTGGGCGGAAATTGCGACGCAGGCCAGCGGCGAAATCCGCATTGAATCCTCAACTTTGCGCTATCGCCCGCCGCGCCAGCGCAAGCCCCATCAGCACGAAGGCGGAGGTGACTTCGCTGCCGCCGACCAGGATCCGCGTCGGCGTCTTCATCTTGTTCCATTCATAGGCGCGGTAGGGGCCGCGGCGGCCGCCTTCGCCAAGCGAGCTCATGATACAATGCAGTGCGGGGACGAAGGCCGTAGCATCGGCGCCGAGATGGCCGAGCGCGATCAGCGCCAGCGCCGCGTCGAACGCGTTCATCTCGCAAGCGATCAACTCGCCCTCGACATAGCCGAGCACGCGCGCGCGGATGAGTTCGAACGCGCCCGATGGATCGATCGCCTTCCGCGCGGGCTCCGGCAGCGCCATGAACGCCGCATAGCAGCGGCCGAAATAGGCGCAGTACAATTCCGGCAGATAATAGATATGCGAGCGCGGATTGGCGAACGCGCCGCTCTCTGCGAGCTTCCGCTGGAAGCCGATGATGCGCTGGAGCGTTTCCAGCCGCGACGGCGTCTCCAGAATTGTCCAGCGCTTGAGATTGCGGAAGCTCACCTCCAGAATATCGAGATTGAGCGTCGGGTCGAGATCGTTGCCATAGGGGCGCTGGCCCGCGAGGTTGTCGATCCAGGTCGCAACGCCGCCCTCGAAATCGATGTTGTCGTTGAGCGGCACGGTGACCTTGGGCTCGTTGGCGCCCTCGCGCACCTGGTAGCCGGCATAGAAATCGACGAGCGGCTGATCGAGAATCGGATCGGAGGAGCCGGCCTGCGTTGCGGCCGAGAACGAGCAGGCCGTGGTGTCGCAATCCGGCACATAGATGCCAAAGCCCAGGTCCTGCTTGATCTGCTGAAAGAAGCGCGAGAAGCGCGGATGCGGCGGCGGCGCCAGCGCCGTGATCACGGCGACGCGCGCGCCGTCATGCGCGCGCACCTCCTCCCGGCTGATGCCAATGCAGAAGTCGACCATCTCGGCGATCGCCTTGCGCGCTTGCGCGGTCTCCGCTGGGCTCGCGAGGCCGGTCTCGAGAAAACTGAGCAGCGCCTCGGTGAAGAATGCGTCGTAATAGGCCGAGCGGTGGCGGATCTGCATCGGCTGCCACATCGGTTCGGCAATGCCGCGCCAGGGCGGATTGATGAGGTCTTTCGCGTTCGAGCGGGCGATGAAGACGCGCGCGAGGTTGAACAGAAGCGTCGAGTTCTTGTAGCCGCGCGCGTTGAGCCCGGTCAGCGCCATCTGGAATTCGCGGCCGCGCACATCCGGGTCGCCGATCAGGTTGAAGGCGGCATAGGTCGGGATGAAGCCGTGCTTACGGAACGAGCGGAGCAGATGCGCGGCGCAGGTGTGGATCACCTGCTCGATCTCGGCGCGGTTTGGCCCCGCGCCGTTCGGCGGCGCCGGCGAAGGTCTGGGGTGCGACAGTTCGATCGTGTCGAGCAGTTCCGCGATCGGCGCGCCGATCGCCTCCCAATCCGGCTCGGCGTCGTCGCGGGCGCGGATCAGCGCCTCGCGCAACCCCGCCAGCCGGGACGGCTCGGACAGTTCCGGCAGGCCGGCGCGGCGGAGCAGCGCCCGCAGCGCCGGGTTGCTGATCGCCGCCTTGTAGAATTTTGCGAGATGGTCGTCGCCGCCGTGCCCGTTCAGGAGCACGGGGTCGCAGACGTCATACAGCGAGGGGCCGCGCTTGTCCGCCGTCAGCGCGCGGTAGGCGGCACCGGCGAAATGGTGAAAATTCATGAAAACTCGTCTCGCGCGATACCGTCGCCGACTTCTAAAGCGGTTAGGTCGAATTGGTTCGATGTTGAGGTCGGACCTCCGACGCCGTTCCAGTCAGACCTGATCTCACCCCCTCTATTTCGTCCGCGCCCGCCCCAACCATGAAAAGTGCTCGGAAGCTGGCATGACGGGGTGTCAAACACAAATGTGACCAAGCTCACAGCCAGGGGCGGCAATTTGACGCCAGGATGGCGGAGATGGTGGCCGTCACGGGGGTTCCCATCTCTGGGACTGTAAAATTAATCAATCTTTTCAATGGTCTGGGAGGTTAGTCGCGATCCATGTTGCGCCACGGGGTGTGGCAGGTTAAGGGTTTGTTTGTTGCGACGCCGCAAATTGCGCGCAATTCGGCGACACACGCAGCCTCAACTCCTCAAACCTCGAACACCTCGAAGCGACTAACCACCGCGTCTTGGGCCACGGGCAGGAAACGATTGTGATGAAAGTACCGCACCTTCACATCTCCCGGCGCACGTTCGCGATTGCCGCGGCCCTGATGGCCACGGTGTCGCTCGCGATCGGCGCGCATGCGGCGTTGAACCTGCGGGCGCTGGATGCCGCGAAGGCGGTCGCGACCGATCTTGGCACCGAGTCCGTCCACAAGGTGTCGCGCGTCGCGCTCATCATCGGCAACGGCCATTATCCCGACGCCGACGCGCCGCTGACCCAGTCGATCGACGATGCGCGCTCGCTGTCCGCGGCGCTGCGCCATGACGGTTTCGATGTCGACGTCGTCGAGGACGCGAGCAAGGACGACATGACGCGCGCGCTGCGCCGCCTGCGCAACAAGATCCGTTCCGACTCTGTCGTGCTCTTGTTCTTCGGCGGCTACGGCATCCAGGTCGGCCGCGAGAGCTACATGATCCCGGTCGACGCCACGATCTGGAAGGAGCGGGATGTCAAGCGCGAGGGCGTCAGCGTCGAATCCGTGCTCGACGTGATGAAGTCGCAGGGGGCGCGCGCCAAGCTTGTGGTGCTGGACGCCTCCCGCCGCAACCCCTATGAGCGCCGCTTCCGCGAATATTCGCATGGGCTTGCGCCGATCGCCGCGCCCGACAATGCGCTGATCCTTTCCTCCGCCACGCCGGGCAAGGTCGTCGAGGACGGCAAGGGCGAGCACAGCGTGCTGGTCGGCGAATTGCTCAGTCACCTCAACAAGGGCGAGAGCGCCGAAGCCATCTTCAACAAGACCCGCGCCGCCATTACCAAAACCTCCGACGGCGCGCAGGTCCCCTCCGTGTCGTCCTCCCTGCTCGAAGACATCCGCTTCGCCGCGGCGGATGCGAGCGGGGGTTAACGGACCCGTCATCCCAATGACGATTTCAATTGGCTGTCTTTAAACAATTCACGCAGGCGCCAGCCGCGAACTCCGCGTCACCTCTCCCCTTGTGGGAGAGGTCGCATCGCATCGTAGATGCGATGCGGGTGAGGGGTCTGTCTCCGCCAACTCCACGCCCGCGGGGGGCAACCCCTCATCCGGCGCGGATTGTCGAATTGGCGATCTCCATCGCCTCTCCCGCGCCTGTCCGCCGAAGCCTTGGCGAAGGCGGATGCGGGGGAGGGAGAAGGAAGTCACTTCGTATTCGCCGCCGTCGCCGTCACCGGGCGCACCGGATCGCCTTCGCGGAGCAGCGCGCCGGCGCGGGCGACGACGTCGTCGCCTTCGCTGATGCCGTCGCGAATCTCGATCTGCCCGCCCGACATCAGCCCGATCTCGACCCGCCGCGTCTCGACGCGGTCGCGCTTGACCACCTGCACCACGGTGCCGGCCGAGCCATATTGCACGGCGGTCAGGGGGACAGCGATGTTGCAGCTCTGCCCGGTCTTGATCAGCGCGCGGCCCGAGGCATTGACCAGCAGCCGCTTGTCGGTCTGGTTCAGCGCGATGAAGACCTGGCCGAGCTGGCTGTCGGCCTGCACGGTCGGCGCGATGCGGTGGACGCGGCCGGTGACGTCGCCGGTGCCGATCACGTGCACGGCGGCGGGCTGGTTGACCGCGAGCTTGGCGAGGTCGGTGACCGGAACCAGGCCCACCACGTCATATTCGCCGCGCGCAATGATGGAGAACAGCGCCTCGCCCTTGGCGCCTGCCATGGCGCCGATGACGGCGGTGGAGGTCAGGACCACGCCCGCGACCGGCGCGGTGACGTTGACGAAGCCGCCGTCGGGCAGGTTCAGCCGCGCCAGCGTCTGCCCGGCGCCGACGGCATCGCCGGGCTCGGTCATCACCTCGGCGACCTTGAGCCCCGGCCGCTCGGGCCGGACGGAGACCTCGTCGCGGGCCATGACGATACCCGACACCTCGACAATATTGGCAAAGCACGCCTTCGTCGCCTTGATCACCGTGACCGTCTCGCCCTTGGGAGTTTCCTCGTCCGCCGCGCGGGCGGGGAGGGTGAGGGAGAGGGCCGCTACGGCGACGGCGGCCGCGAGCTTGGGCAAATAGTCGAACGGGTTGAAATGGTTCATCGAAAATCCGCGGGATCGTGGGCCCATGAATAACAGATGGGGGGGATTTGGGCCAGCGCGCCGGCTGTGATTAAAGCGCTTGAAAGAGTGGGAAACGCGGACCAAACAGCCGTGGGCAGACTTAAGAGACCTTCGGTTTCGACGAGCCATTTGGTATTGCAACCTGGGAGAAGCCATTCCGCTGAGGCGGGAGAGGTCTAGGTCAATATGAACGCTGTTGAAATCGAAGAGGCCATATCCGCTCTAGCCGAACAGCCGTTCGACAAAGACCACTTCCCCTTCGCCTTCCTTCAAGCCTTCGGAAACAAGGAAACGACCCTTAAGCGTCTCCGCAAAGGAGAAACGAACAAGTCAGATCTGGGCGGCGTTCTTCAGACTAGCAACATTCATATCGCAGTCGCCCCGGTCGGTGAGGTGACGAAGACCCTTGCAGCCTTAAAGGCCAGTCCAGCGACGACCAGGGCCAAGGTAAAATTCGTTCTCGCGACTGACGGAGATACACTCGAAGCTGAAGAGTTGACGAGTGGAGAAACGATCGCCTGCGCTTACACCGATTTCCCTGACCACTTCGGGTTCTTTCTGCCGCTCGCTGGCATCACGACCGTCAAGCAAGTCCGCGAAAGCTCGTTCGATATCCGAGCAACCAGCCGTTTGAACCGACTTTATGTCGAACTCTTAAGGATCAACCCGGATTGGGGAACCGCCGAGCGCCGCCACGACATGAACCACTTCATGGCACGGCTGATCTTCTGTTTCTTCGCCGAGAGCACTGACATTTTCAATGGCGACGACTTGTTCACATCAACGGTCGCGCAGATGAGCGATGGTACGAACACGCACGACGTGATAGGCGCCGTGTTCCGCGCCATGAACACGGCGATCGCGGATCGACCAGTCGCGAAATTGCCGCGTTGGGCCGATGCCTTTCCGTACGTGAACGGCGGCCTATTCTCGGGCGGCCTCGACGTACCGAGCTTCAGCCGGATCGCGCGCTCTTATCTGCTGCATATCGGCAGCCTTGATTGGAAAAAGATTAACCCGGACATCTTCGGCTCGATGATCCAGGCGGTGGCGGAGGACGAGGAGCGCGGCGCGCTGGGGATGCACTACACGAGCGTGCCGAACATCCTCAAGGTCCTCAATCCGCTATTCCTTGACGACCTGCGCGAACGTCTCGTCGAAGCGGGGGACAATTCCCGCAAGCTCCTGAACCTCCGAAACCGAATGTCGCGACTCAGGGTCTTCGACCCCGCCTGTGGTTCGGGCAACTTCCTTGTCATTGCCTACAAGGAAATGCGTGAGATCGAGGCTGAGATCAACCGGCGGCGCGGCGAGCCGGAGCGCCGGAGTGAAATTCCGCTAACCAACTTTCGTGGCATCGAGCTCCGTGACTTTCCGGCCGAGATCGCGCGGCTGGCGTTGATCATAGCGGAGTTTCAGTGCGACGTGGTCTATCGTGGGCAGAAAGAGGCGCTGCGAGACTTCCTGCCGCTCGATGCCGAAAACTGGATCACCTGCGGCAATGCAATGAGATTGGATTGGCTCAGCGTCTGCCCTCCAACCGGCCCCCGGGTGAAGCATCATGCCGATGACCTGTTTCACACACCGCTCGATCAGGCGCAGATCGATTTTGAGAACGAAGGCGGTGAGACCTACATTTGCGGGAACCCGCCTTACGTTGGAGACAAATTTCAAACCAAAGAGCAGAAGGAAGAGCTTCGATCGCTCAAGATGGGGCGGCAGGATGTCCGCGCAATCGACTACATTGTTGGCTGGTTCTGGAAGGCTTCCGACTACATAAAGCGTGGTGGAAGGTTTGCTTTCGTCTCCACCAATTCAATCTGTCAAGGCGTTCAAGTTCCGCTCGTTTGGCCTAGAATTCTGAACAACGGTCAAGCCATCTTCTTCGCCCACGAAAACTTCCTGTGGGGGAATAACGCCGCGAGGAATGCACAGGTGACTTGTGTGATTGTCGGCGTAGCAAATCTCCAAGAGCGAAGGAAATTTATATTCGCCGACTCCACGCGGAAGGAAGTAGGAAACATCAATCCCTATCTAGCAGCGGGCGCGAATGTGATAGTGGAAAGGGCGTCCGATCCGCTTGCGAACATCGCAACAATGTTTGGCGGGAATATTCCCAGAGATCGCGGAAACCTGCTCCTGACGGCTGATGAGAAGAACGAGTTATTGAAGTCGTTCCCGCAAGCTCGATCACTGATTCAACCCATACTAGGGTCCAACGAATTCATTAACGGATTGCGTCGGTACTGTCTTTGGATTTCAGACAGCCAAGCAGAATTGGCTTACTCTATACCCCCGATCGCAGAAAGGCTCGCGCATGTTCGGGAATATCGTCTGCATGGAAGCGACCGAGGACGCGCCGGACTTGATACGCCATATAAATTCGAACGTACTATCATCGGCCACGAGCAAACGATCATCGTTCCCAGCGTATCGTCTGAACGCCGGGAGTACCTTCCTTGCGGACTGTTGGATCCAGATGTCAGAGTATCCAATCTTGCGCTTGCGATTTACGACGCCCCCCTTTGGAACCTCGCTCTCATCGCCTCCCGCCTTCACCTAGTCTGGATCGCAGCGGTCTGCGGGAAGCTCGAAACGCGATACCGGTATTCTAACACGCTCGGCTGGAATACATTTCCCGTGCCTACGCTCACCAAAAAAAACAAAGACGATTTGACTCGCTGCGCCGAAGACATCCTCTTGGCGCGCGAGGCGCATTTTCCAGCGACGATCGCCGATCTTTACGATCCCGAGAAGATGCCGGACAATCTTCGCGAGACGCACGAGCGCAATGACGAGGTGCTGGAACGCATCTACATCGGTCGCCGGTTCCGCAACGACACCGAGCGGCTCGAAAGATTGTTCGAGCAGTACACTAGAATGACAGCGGGGGAGGCCAAGGTTAAGAAGCGGAAGGAGGGGGCAAGCGCATGAACCGAGAGGGCGAGTCAGTCCGCTCCGCCGTGGTCACTGCTTTTCTTGCTCGGCTCAATGATAATCACGTGCTCGGAATGAGGCCGACAAAGAAGGTCGCTTACGACGGGCGCAGTGAGCTGTATACTAGCTTGCGTTTCTTGAAACCGAAACTTCCGTGAAACGATCCCACTAGGTGGAGCAATGACCGCATTTGAGTGGGACGAAGCTAAGAATGTACTGAATTTGGCGAAGCATCGCATCAGCTTTGAAGAGGCGGCTAAGATCTTCGAGGGGCCAGTGCTGACGTATGAGGATCAAGATTCGGACCAAGAGGTACGAGAGCGCAGCTACGGTCTCTTGAACGGGATTGTCGTAGTTTGCGTAGTCCATACGCTACGCGGCGAAAAAACACGGATCATCAGCGCTCGAAAGGCGACCAAGCAAGAACGGAACCTGTTCCATGCCTATCTCAAAAAAGCGTGCAGCTGAAATAGGAGCGATCCGTGACGACGACATCGACACTACAGATGTCGCCGAAGCGGGCGAGGATTTTTTTAAGAACGCTAGAGTGGTTCTCCCCGAGGGCTTCAAAGCGGCTGATCTGAAGCGCTTCGTTGGATGGTCGACCGTGCCGGCGGTCTCCGTCACGTATGCGCGCAATGGTCGCTCGACCAAGGCCAATGAACTCGGCATGCGGCCGATGCAGGAGCGCGCTTATGCGAAGCGTGGTGAGCAATATCTGCTGATCAAATCTCCCCCGGCCTCGGGGAAGAGCCGAGCCCTGATGTTTATAGCGCTCGACAAGCTCCACCATCAGGGGGTCAGGCAGGCAATTATCGTTGTGCCCGAAAAGGCAATTGGCGCGAGTTTCAATGATGAGCCGCTAACAGAATTCGGCTTTTGGGCGGACTGGACGGTGCGGCCAAAGTGGAATCTCTGCAACGCTCCTGGCCCCGACAATGGAGGAAAGGTCAAAGCGGTCGAAGCATTTCTTGAAAGCGATGACAAGGTGCTGGTCTGCACACACGCAACCTTCCGATTCGCTGTCGACCAATTCGGAGTGGAGACCTTCGATGGAAGGTTAATCGCAGTTGACGAGTTTCACCACGTTTCGGCGAATCCCGACAATAAGCTCGGCCTACATCTTGGCCAATTCATCGCGCGCGATCGAGTACACATTGTCGCTATGACCGGCTCTTATTTTCGGGGAGACGCCGAGGCGGTCCTGGCTCCGCATGATGAGGCCAAATTCGACACCGTCACCTACACTTACTACGAACAACTGAACGGCTACGAATATTTGAAGCAACTCGACATTGGCTATTTCTTCTACTCCGGCTCTTATGCCGATGACATTCTGAAGGTGCTTGACCCGGCCGAAAAGACGATTGTTCACATACCGAGTGTCAATTCGCGAGAGAGCACTAAGGATAAGATTAGGGAAGTCGAGCACATCATTGAGGAATTGGGCGAGTGGCTGGGTGTAGACCCTGTGACCGGATTCCAGCTGGTCAAGATGGCTAACGGTGATGTGCTTAGGATTGCCGATCTGGTCGATGACGACCCAGCTAAGCGCGACCGTGTCTCTGCGGCGCTGAAGGAGCCAGCCCAGAAGAGTAATCGCGATCACGTGGACATCATAATAGCGCTAGGCATGGCCAAAGAGGGCTTCGACTGGGTTTGGTGCGAACACGCCCTGACGGTCGGTTATCGATCGAGTCTTACGGAGATCGTGCAAATCATCGGCCGCGCGACCCGCGACGCGCCGGGGAAAACTCGCGCGCGGTTCACCAATCTGATTGCCGAGCCGGACGCCTCTGAGGAGGCTGTTACGGAGGCGGTGAACGATACACTAAAGGCAATTGCGGCGAGCCTTCTGATGGAGCAGGTGCTTGCGCCACGATTCAACTTCACGCCTAAGAATCCGAACAGCGGCCCGATTGAAGGGTTCGACTACGGCGAAGCGGGCTATCGTGCCGACAAGTGCAACGTAGGATTTAACAAAGAGAGGGGTCAGTTCCAAATCGAGATCAAAGGTTTGGTAGAACCCAAGAGCAAGGAAGCGGCACGCATTTGCCAAGAGGATTTGAACGAGGTGATCGCTGCCTTCGTTCAAGATAAGCCCGCTATCGAACGGGGTATCTTTGATGAGGAACTGGTCCCCGAGGAGCTGACCCAGGTTCGTATGGGCAAGATCATCAAAGACAAATATCCGGAACTCGACGCTGAGGATCAGGAGGCGGTGCGTCAACACGCCGTCGCAGCTCTCAACTTGACGCAAAAGGCCAAGCAATTCGCAGTGGAGGAAAGTGAGACCGAGTACAGGGCCAATACGGCCCTGATAGATGGCGTACGCAGATTTGCTATGGATGTACGCGAACTGGACATTGACCTCATCGACCGGATCAATCCGTTCGGCGAGGCCTATTCCATTCTCGCCAAGACGATGAGCGAAGATAGCTTCAAGCAGGTTGCAGCTGCGATTGCCGCAAAGAAGACTGCCATAACGCCTGAGGATGCAAAAGTAATTGCAAGGCGTGCGGTCCAGTTCAAACAGGAGCGTGGACGGCTACCATCTATAACGTCCCCTGATCCCTGGGAAAAGCACTTGGCCGAAGGGGCTGCCGCTTTTGTCCGCTTTAAGGATGAAGGACGATATGAGTGATTTCGATCTCGAAGCCCTCCGTGCCGAGCTCGATGAGTTTGCTCAAACGGAGAAAAAAAGTGAGAGCTCGCCGCGCGAGGAACGCATAATTGCTGGGTTTGAGGAAATCCAGCGGTTCGTCGAGGAACACGGACGACCACCCCAACACGAGGAAGATCGCGATATCTTCGAGCGGCTCTATGCGGTGCGTCTTAATCGTCTGTGCGCGCTCGAGGAGTGCCGAGCGTTGCTCAAGCCGCTGGACCGTCAAGGGCTCTTGGGTGAAGGCAAAACCAGTGTGCCGGCGGTGGATGCAGAAGGGATGAATGAGGAAGAGTTGCTCGCCGAATTGGCTGGCGCAGCCGGGTCATCAGATATAACGGAGCTTCGTCACGTCCGCGCAAGCGCAGATAAACGCGCCGCGGAAGAGATCGCAAATCGGGATAAGTGTGAGGAGTTCGATCGTTTCAAACCACTTTTTGATAGGGTTCAGAACGATATCGATGCTGGTATTCGCCAGACACGCCCATTTGAGCACAAAGCCGAAATTCGTCCGGGCAGCTGGTTCGTCGTCGGCGGTCAAAAGGCCTATGTCGCGGAAATGGACGAAATATTCATAAATGCGCAGGGAAAAACTGACGCGCGACTTCGTGTGATCTTCGACAACGGCACCGAAAGCAACTTGCTCATGCGGTCGTTGCAAAGAGCGCTTAACAAAGATGAAGCTGGTCGCCGCATCACCGATCCCGTTGCCGGCCCGCTCTTTGCTCGTGAAAGCGCCGACGGTGATTGGGCAAGTGGCACGATCTACGTTCTTCGTAGCAAGTCCAACGATCCGGTTGTCGCAGCAAATCGGGACGTGTTGCACAAGATCGGTGTGACAGGCGGGGACGTACAGCAGCGCATAAATGCCGCGAAACTGGATCCTACGTTCTTGATGGCCGATGTGGAGATCGTGGCAACTTACGATCTGTATAACGTCAACCGCACCAAGCTCGAAAATCTCATTCATCGCGTTTTTGATCCGGCGAGGCTCAATATCGAGATCAAGGATCGCTTTGGAAATCCGGTGGTCCCGCGAGAATGGTTCTTGGTGCCACGCTTCGTTGTCGATGAGGCGGTTGATCGCATCAGGGACGGAACAATCACCGATTACATATACGATCCCAATAAGGCGGCATTGGTGCGCTTGGAGAAAGCGTAAGAATCGGTTTGTTTCTGGCTGCCGGTGCCCTGCGCCCAAAACTTAATTTCCCCAGCAATCTCAGTCTGTTTCTACCTGTCCAGCCTTTTCGCAAAAAATATTTCGCTTTATCAGAAACGCAAATCATGCGCATCTTGCGTCCATCCTGATTCCATTCGGAGGGGCGACCGCGCACCGCCACGGACGTGGGTTTTGGGATGCGATGGACGCGGACGGCGCCGCCTGGCGGGCGGCACTGGCGCGGACGAGCGAAATCGTGTGGGCCTGGCCCCCCGACGCTGGGGTCAAGCCCCGGGTCATCAGCCCGGGGCGACGGTGGCTTAAAAGCCCGGTACACCGGGGCGAGCACGTATAAGCCGTAAACCATCGCGCAGGGAATGCCGGTTGTTCTGGCTGCCCTGTTGTTGCTTGCGTGCGTAAGTGCACTTTCTTTTGCACGCAAGGCTCGCGGGTGCGGCCTGCATCCGGCATTCCCTGCGCCCTCTGAATTCTCAGGAGGGGCAACGACGAGGCATCACTCGGGCGATTTGTGCCGCGGGAATGCGGACGTGTGTCCTCCGTCATTGCGAGGAGCGAAGCGACGAAGCAATCCATACTGTATCCGCGGCGGCGGTATGGATTGCTTCGCTTCGCTCGCAATGACGACGTAGCGGTGGATGTTTGAAAATCGAATCGGAATGCAGCGTGAGACGCGCTTGTGGCGAAAGCGCAAACCCGGCACTTCGAGATCCCGGGTTCGCGCGTTGCCCGCCCCGGGATGACGCTTCGCTTGGCGAAGCGTCACTTCAGCGCGGAGAAGCGGCTGTCGAAGGAATTGGACTGCACGATCGGCTGCGCGCCGGCCATGACGTTCTCCTTTGGAGCGCTGGAGTCCGTGGCGGGCGCATCGCTCACCGAGGGTTTTAGCGGCGGATGCGGCGCGGGCCTGGCTTCAGGTTTGGCCTGGGCCTCTCTGGTCTCGACCGGCTTGAACGCCTTCGGCCGTGGCTTGGCTGCGACCTTGGGCTTCGCCGCCGGCGCGGGCGGCGGCGTGGAGGCGGTGGTGTCGGCGGTGGCGCTGGCAAAGCCCATCTTGTGGGCGAGGCTCGAGAAGAAGCCTCCGGATTGCTCGCTCTGCGCGGGCGCCGCGGACGCAACGCGTGTGCTCGGCGCGGCGGGTGCGGCTTGAGCGGGGCCGGCCGCCATCACAGGCGCATCCTGCTGCTGCCACGGCGCGTGCGGTGGGTTGACGTCGCCGGGGATGGTGCCGGGCATGCGCGACATCGTCATCAGCGACAGGCCCTGGCCGTCGCCGCCGTCGGAGAGACCGGTCGAAGCGCCGGGCACATGCGCGGCAAAGATCTCGTTCATGCCGCCGTCGATGCCGGTGTTGAGCTTCGCCACGGCAACGCCCTTGGCGACGAGCTTGTTGAACGCGGCGTTGTCGGCTTCCTGCTTCTCCTTGACGGCCTGCTCGAGATCGGCGTCGATTGTGTAAGGCGGGCACTTGGCCGACGCATTGAACACGGGATCACGCGTGGCGTTCGGCGCGCGCTGCGCATCGAACACGTAGTGCTTCTCGCAGAAGTCGACCTTCGGCTCCTGGTGCGACACTTCGAAATGATCATTGCCTTCCTTGATCATCTTCCAGAAGGCCATGTTCGGGTTGTTGCGATGCCTCGCCAGATTCGCCGGCGTCATGTGAAAAGGATAGGCCTGGAACTGGAACGCCTTCTGCCCGCCGAAGAAGGACTCGCGGCCGAGTGCATAAATCTCCGCGATCTGCTCGTCGGTCATCGCGTAACACCCGCGCGAGGAGCAGTCGCCGTGCACCATCAGCTCCGAGCCGGTGTGGCCGAGCGCGCGGTCATAGGCGTTGGGGTAGCCGGTGTTGAAGGAGAGATAATAGGCCGACTGCGGATTCATCTGCGCCGGCGAGATCGAGTAGAAACCCTCCGGCGCCTGGCGGTCGCCTTCGCGCACCTTCGGCCCGAGGTCGCCGGACCATCGGCAGATCGGATAGGTCTTGAGCAGCTCGAATTTGCCGGAGCGATTCTGCTTCCAGACCTCGAGCTCGGCTTCCTCCTTGAACAGGCGGACCAGGATCGGCGACTGCACATCCATGTCCTTGTCGGCGATGGTCTGCAGCAGTTTTGGCGGGATCGGCTGATTGGCCTTGGCGTTGGCGGCGAGCGAAATCTCGTCGGTGTTGCAGCCGGCCATCAACACACCGGCGGCGGCAAGCGCAACCGAGGTGATAAGCGCGCGGACCAGCGTGCGTTTATTCAAGCGAGAAGCTCCACACCCTCCGGGTTAGTCCGCCACCCCCATAAGTCGACAGCGAACGCCCTGAAGCCATTAGCTAAAGTTGTATCCCTTAACCCTATTGGCGGCAACCGGACGGGGGCACCGCGGCACAGCGCAAGGGCAGCATGGTCAACAGAGGTTAAATCTTCGCTCAGGGCCGAATTGCGGCGGAACTGGGGCCGTTGTTCACTTTGGGTTGCAGATGTTGTGGCCTTTGGGGGCGCCGGGCAGCGTCGGACGTCCACCTCTCCCCTTGTGGGAGAGGTCGGAATTCAAGCGCAGCTTGAATTCTGGGTGAGGGGTCTGCCTCCACAGCGGCGCTCGCGGATAGAACCCCTCATCCGGCGCGGAGCCTGTCATCGGGCCGCGCTTCGCGCGGACCCGTTGGCGCCACCTTCTCCCACAAGGGGAGAAGGGACGACTCACCCGAGCTTGCGGCCGATCTCGAGAAACTTCTGCCGCCGCTGCTTGCGGATGGCGTCCGCATCGAGGCCCTTCAGCTCGTCAAAAGCCTGCGCGATGGCATCGCCCGTGGCCTTGATCATGGCTGTGGGGTCGCGGTGGGCGCCGCCGGCGGGTTCCTTGAGGATCGAGTCGATCACGCCGAATCGCAGCATGTCCTGCGCGGTGATCTTCATGCTGTTGGCGGCTTCCTGGGCCTTGGTGCCGTCGCGCCAGAGGATCGAGGACGCCGCCTCCGGCGAGAT
>NZ_DATGFH010000106.1:0-16719 GCF_035309285.1 Bradyrhizobium sp.
CCGAGAGCCTGTTCGGGCCGTCGCCCAAGGCACATGCGCTGATCATCGAGCACGAGGGCCGGCCGGCGGGCTTCGCGATCTATTTCTACAACTACTCCACCTTCCTGGGCCGGCCCGGCATCTATGTCGAGGATGTGTTCGTGCGGCCGGAATTTCGCCGCAACGGCTTCGGCCGCGCCCTGTTCAAATATCTGGCGCAGAAGGCTGTGGCCGAGAAATGCGGCCGGATGGAGTGGTGGGTGCTGGACTGGAACGAGCCGGCGATCAACTTCTATCGCGGCCTGGGCGCCGCGGCGATGGACGAATGGACGGTGCAGCGCCTGACCGGCGACGCGCTCAAGAATTTCGCGGAGAGTTGAGATGGCCGAGCAGAGGGGGGCCGAGCAGGGTTTCGATCTGGCGGTGTTGGGCGCCGGGCCGGGCGGCTATGTCGCGGCGATCCGCGCGGCGCAGCTGGGCATGAAGGTCGCCGTGGTCGAGAAAAGCGCGACACTCGGCGGCACCTGCCTCAATGTCGGATGCATGCCGTCGAAGGCGCTGTTGCACGCCTCCGAAATGTTCGAGGAGGCCGCGCATTCTTTCGCCAAGATGGGCGTCAGCGTGCCGGCGCCGAAACTCGATCTGCCCGCGATGATGAATTTCAAGCAGCAGGGCATCGACGGCAACGTCAAGGGCGTCGAGTTCCTGATGAAGAAGAACAAGATCGACGTCTTCTTCGGCAAGGGCAAGATCCTCGGCGCGGGCAAGGTCGAGGTAAGCGGCGGTGATGGCAAATCGCAGCTTGTCGAGACGAAGAACATCGTGATCGCGACCGGCTCCGACATCGCGCGGCTGAAAGGCATCGAAATCGACGAGAAGCGAATCGTATCGTCAACCGGCGCGCTGTCGCTGGACAAGGTACCGGGAAAACTCCTGATCATCGGCGCCGGCGTGATCGGGCTTGAGCTCGGCTCGGTGTGGCATCGCCTCGGCTCGGAGGTGACGGTCGTCGAGTTTCTCGATCGCATTCTGCCCGGCATGGATGGGGAGATCGCGCGGCAATTTCAGCGCATCCTCGAAAAGCAGGGCTTCAAGTTCAGGCTTGGCGCCAAGGTCACCGCCGTCGATACCTCGGGCAAGACGCTGGCCGCCAAAGTCGAACCGGCGGCGGGCGGCGCGCAAGAAACGCTGGAAGCCGATGTCGTGCTGGTGTGCATCGGCCGCGTGCCCTACACCGAGGGCCTTGGTCTAAAGGAAGCCGGCGTCGCGCTCGACGATCGCGGTCGCGTGCGGATCGACCCGCATTTTTCGACCAACGTGAAAGGCATCTACGCCATCGGCGACGTTGTGGCGGGACCGATGCTCGCGCACAAGGCCGAAGACGAAGGCGTCGCCTGCGCGGAGATCATCGCAGGCAAAGCAGGCCACGTGAACTACGATGTGATTCCCGGTGTCGTGTATACCACTCCGGAAGTGTCTTCCGTCGGCAAGACCGAAGAAGAGCTCAAGCAGGCCGGCATTGCCTATACCAGCGGGAAGTTTCCCTTTACTGCCAACGGCCGCTCGAAGGTGAATCAGACCACTGACGGCTTTGTGAAGGTTCTCGCAGATGCGAAGACTGATCGCGTGCTTGGCGTGCATATTATCGGCATCGAGGCCGGAGAAATGATCCACGAGGCCGCGGTGTTGATGGAGTTCGGCGGTGCAGCGGAAGATCTGGCCCGCACCTGCCATGCGCATCCGACGCGCTCGGAGGCGATCAAGGAAGCGTCACTTGCCGTCGGCAAGCGCGCCATCCATATGTGATCGACGCCCGTCCGCGGGTCGGGCCGGATAACATATGCTGCGCCGACTGCTTCAACCGATCTGGGTCCTGCTTGCGATCATCTTCCTGATCGAAGCGTGGCTTTGGGACCATCTTGAGCCGATCGTGGCCGCCATCGTGGCGGCGATGCCGCTGCGCGCGGTCAAGGCATGGCTGGCGGATCGGGTCGATTCGCTGTCGCCTGCGATGACCCTGATCGTTTTCATCGTGCCGGTGCTGCCGCTGTTTCCGCTGAAGCTGATCGGATTTTGGCTGCTCAGCCACGAACACTGGATGAGCGCTTTCTTGACCATCCTGTTCGCGAAATTCCTCGGCGTCGGCGTCACCGCCTTCATCTTTGACGTGACGCGGCCGAAGCTCCTGGAGATGGGCTGGTTCGAATGGCTCTACAGGTTCATCCTCGTGCTGCGCGCCAGGGCGAATGCGCTGGTCGATCCGATCAAGGCGCGGATCAAGGACGCATTGAGCGGCGGCGGCGAGGGCTGGTCAGCCCGCACGCTGCGGCTGATCCAGCGCTTCCGCAAGAGCGTGCATCAGGCGCGCTGATTTTTCTTCGTTCCCGGCGTCATTGCGAGCCAACGGGTCCGTGCGAAGCGCGGCCCGACGACAGGCTCCGCGAAGCAATCCAGACAGTTGCGGCGGATACAGTGGATTGCTTCGCCGCTTCGCTTCTCGCAATGACGGTGATGGCGAAATCGACTACGGCAGCGGCAAGAGATGTGGGTTGAAGATGCCGAGCGCGGTGACGGCGATGCCGGCGAGCGTGAGCACGCCGGAGACCCAGGCAAGCCATATCATGCCGGTGATGATGGTGGCGGACGCCAGCACGATCGCGATCTGGAAGGCGGCCGAGGCGAGCTCGAAATGATGATATTTCTCGGTCGCGAGGTCGCGCTCCTCCTCGGCATGCCTGGCGCGTTTGGACAATTGCTCCTGTCCCTCGCCGCTCTTGGGATCAGAGCGGTAGCGCGCCGCAGTCTTCTGCCAATCGTCGATCTGTTTTTGCGCAGCCGCCTTCGCGGCATCGTCACTGAAGCCGCCGAGACCGAGCTTGGCCTGGTCGGCGGCGGTCTGCACTGTCGTGTGGCGAATACTCTTGGCCTGGAAGAACGCCCACAAGTTCGACGACTCGACGTTCTTGCTGATCGATTCGGTCTGGGCGCCCTTGCCGAGCGTCTCCGACAGCGCCAGGCACAGCGCGATCACCGCGATCAGGAGCGCGATGTTCCGGTTCTCTTCAGAAGCTTCCTTGGCATGGTCGGCCTGTTCCATGCTCTCATGTGCGCTCATGATTCCCCTCCGCGTATGGCAGCGCTTACGATTGCAGGACAATGTGGGCGGGCGCAAGGGGGGTGCAGATGCGGCAGCGCCGTGTCGGAACGGTCTCAGCTACGCGGATGCGCGCTGCGATAGACTTCCAGCAGCCGCTCGCTGTCGATGCCAGTGTAGATTTGCGTGGTCGAGAGCGAGGAATGGCCGAGCAGTTCCTGGATCGCGCGCAGATCGCCGCCGCGCGAGAGCAGATGGGTGGCAAAGGAATGCCGCAACGCATGCGGCGTGGCGCTGTCGGGCAGCCCGAGCGCGCCTCGCATCCGCGCCATGGTGAGCTGGATGATGCGCGGGCTTAAGGGGCCGCCGCGCGCGCCGACAAAGATCGGCTGCTCGGGCAACAGCGCATGCGGGCAGATCGCGACATAGTCGGCGATCAGCGCCAGCACGTTTTGCAGCACCGGCACCATGCGCGTCTTGTTGCCCTTGCCGGTGACGACAAGCACGTCGCCTTCGCCCGGCCGTGGCACCTCGCGGCGCTTGAGCGACAGCGCCTCCGAGATGCGCAGGCCCGAGCCGTAGAGCAGCGCCATCACCGCAGCATCTCGCGCCAGGATCCAGGTCTCGCGCGTCTCGCCGGCGCGCTCATCGGCGTCGGCCAGCCGCTTGGCGGATGCCATCGGCAGTGGCTTGGGCAGACTCTTGCCGATCTTCGGCGCGCGGATCGCCGAGAGCGCGCCGACCTTGCCCTTGCCTTCGCGTTCGAGGAAGCGGCCGAAGGAGCGCAGGCCCGCCAGCGCGCGCATCAGCGAGCGGCCTGCGATGTCGTCGGCGCGCCGCATCGCCATGAAGGCCCTTATGTCTGTCGCCTCCAGCAGCGAGAACCGCGCCAGCGTCACCCGCGTGCCCCAATGCTCGCACAGGAAATCGAGGCATTGACGCAAGTCGCGTGCATAGGCCTCCAGCGTCTTTGGTGACAGCCTGCGCTCGCTCTTCAGATGCGTCAGCCAACGCGTCATCTGCAGCGCGATCGTCTCATCGGCGCTGTCGAGCTCGGTCAGTTGGGTTTTAGATGGGGCCATGCCAGGCTTGCCGCTGTGATTCCCTTGATTATATCGCACCCCCTTCGTTTACCGTTCGCTAACTTGGGCCCAGGGCGCTAGCCTGAACTGCCAAGAGCACCGATTCCCAATGGACCATTCCGCGCGCTCAGCCTCTTTCGCCGCCGCATCGACGCGCATCGTCGATGTGCTGGTGCCGGTCGCGCTCAACCAGACCTATTCCTACCGCGTGCCGCGCGGCATGGAACTGAAGGCCGGCGACGTCGTCGGTGTGCCGCTCGGCCCGCGCGAGGTGCTGGCCGTGGTGTGGGCGGAGAACGCTAATCCCGATCCGCGTCTGCACAACCGCCTGAAAGATGTCAGCGAGAAGCTCGACGTGCCCCCGCTCAAGGGTGAGCTGCGCTCCCTCGTCGATTGGGTTTCCAACTACACGCTCTCAGCCCGCGGCATGGTGCTGCGCATGACCTTGCGCATGGGCGAGAATCTGGGTCCCGAGCGTGCGCGCATGGGCGTGCGGCTCGTGGGGCAAGTGCCCAAACGGCTGACGCCGGCGCGTCGGCGCGTGATCGACGTGCTCTCCGACGGCCTCTTGCATGGCAAGTCCGAGGCCGCGAAGGAAGCGGGCGTCACCACCGGTGTGATCGACGGCCTGGTCGATGAGGGTACGCTCTCGGTGGAGGCGATGCCGCGCGCGCTGCCGCCGCCTCCGCCCGATCCGGGATACGCGCAGCCGGAATTTTCCAGGCAGCAACGAACCGCGGTGGATGCGATGCGCGCGCTTGCCGCCAATGGCAGCTTCCATGTCGCGCTGCTCGACGGTGTCACTGGCTCGGGCAAGACCGAAGTCTATTTCGAGGCGATCGCCGAAACCATCCGCCGCGGCAAGCAGTCGTTGATCCTGATGCCGGAAATCGCGCTGACCGGCCAATTCCTAGATCGCTTTGCTTCCCGCTTCGGCGTGCGTCCGATGGAATGGCATTCGGAACTTACGCCGCGCACCCGCGCGCGCAATTGGGGGGCGATCTCGGCGGGCGAAGCGCCGGTCGTGGTCGGTGCGCGCTCGGCGCTGTTCCTACCCTATGCCGATCTCGGACTGATCGTGGTGGATGAGGAGCACGACCAGGCCTACAAGCAGGAAGACGGCGTCCATTACCACGCCCGCGACATGGCGGTGGTGCGTGCGCATATCGCCAAGATCCCGATCGTACTGGCGTCGGCGACGCCGTCGGTCGAAACCGAGGTGAACGCGCGCAAGGGCCGCTACCAGCGCATCGTGCTGCCGTCGCGGTTTGGCGGCCAGCACATGCCGCACATCGAAGCGATTGATCTGCGGCGCGAAGCGCCGTCGCGCGGCCGTTTCATCTCGCCGCGATTGGCAGGCGAGATCAACACAGCGATCGAGCGCCGCGAGCAGGCGCTGTTGTTCCTCAATCGTCGCGGCTATGCGCCGCTGACGCTGTGCCGCGCCTGCGGCCACCGCTTCGCCTGCACCATCTGCGACGCCTGGCTGGTCGATCACCGCTTTCGCCAGCGGTTGGTTTGCCACCACTGCGGCTTCTCGATGCCGCGTCCGTCTGCTTGTCCGAATTGTGCAGCGGAGGAATCGCTGGTTGCCGTCGGTCCCGGCGTCGAGCGGCTGCAGGAGGAGGCGGCCGCGCTGTTCCCGAACGCGCGCACCATGGTGCTCTCCAGCGATCTCATCACCTCGATCGAGACCATGCGGAGCGAGCTGAACGAAATCGCCGAAGGCCGCGTCGACATCATCATCGGCACGCAACTGGTGGCAAAGGGCCATCATTTCCCGCGGCTCAATCTGGTCGGCGTGGTCGATGCCGATCTGGGCCTCGGCAATGGCGACCCGCGCGCCGCGGAGCGGACCTGGCAATTGCTCAACCAGGTGATCGGGCGCGCCGGCCGCGACCAGGGCCGCGGCGTCGGCTATCTGCAGACCCACCAGCCCGAGCACCCCGTCATGAAAGCGCTGGTCGCCTGCGATCGCGAGGCCTTCTATGAGAACGAGATCGCCTCGCGCGAGCGCACGCTCTATCCGCCGTTCGGCAGGCTCGCGAGCCTGATCATCTCGGCGGGCGACCGCGCCAGCGCGGAAGGCTTTGCCCGGCGGCTCGCCGCGCTCGCCCCGCGCGACGAGCGGGTGCAGGTGCTGGGTCCGGCCGAGGCGCCGCTCGCGGTCATCAAGGGCCGCTATCGCTTCCGGCTGCTCCTGAAATCCGTTCGCGGCTTCGACCTGTCGGACTATTTGCGCGAATGGGTGGCCCTTGGTCCCAAGCCCAAGGGCAATCTCAAGCTCGAGGTCGACGTCGATCCGCAGAGCTTTTTGTGATGCGTCACTGGCTCAACAGCGTCATTGCGAGGAGCGAAAGCGACGAAGCAATCCATACCGCCTCAGCGTAGACATGGATTGCTTCGCGGAGCCTGTCATCGGGCCGCGCTTTGCGCGGACCCGTTGGCTCGCAATGACGAGGCACAAAAAGCCCGCCGTCATTGGCGACGGCGGGTTCTTTCAGGCGCAGCACGGGCTGGCGCCGTTTCTGGACGCGGTACCTACCAGATTATCAGACCGGGAAGGCGCCTTTAGCGCATCAGCCGACGACCTCGGCGGTGACTTCGCCGATGCCGGAGAGGCCGATGGCGTGGGCTGCGCCGGTGGAGAGGTCGAGCACCCGGCCGCGGACGAACGGGCCGCGATCGTTGACGGTGACAATGACGGAGCGGCTGCCATGGGTCACGCGCAGCTTGGTGCCGAATGGAAGCGAGCGATGGGCACAGGTCATGGCGTTCTCGTTGAAACGCTGGCCCGACGCGGTCTGACGGCCGGACTCGTTGCCATACATCGAGGCGATGCCCGAGAAGCTATGCCCCGTGGTGCCAAAGGAGGCGTTGGCGTTGCGCCAAGAATCGTCGCCGGGGCTGCGGTGGTTGGAAGCGACGTGGTGATGGAAGTGATGCACCCGGTAGTGATGCCTGGATTTGGCCGAGGCCTCGGTGACGGTCCCACCGACCAGGAGAGTTGCGGCAAAAATAGCGAGCGCCACGTTCGAGCGGGTTATAGCCCCCGCTGTCGACTTCTTGCTTGCGATCATTCAGTTTGTCCCTTGGATAGTATTGCCACATACGTGGCAAGTGGAACCCCCGTCCCAGTTTGAGGAGTTGGCCGTTTTGCGTCGCAATATGGCGTGAATTAGGCAGTAAAGGTCGGATGTCTCAGGCTGAAATATCTTGTTACTCAGCGGGACTAATCCAACGGTATTCCGTAATCTATCGCGTTAACGAGTTCTTAACCAATGCAATACTTGCTAATACTGAAGAGGCAAGTCGTCGCGCGACTAGGACGGTTAATGGTAAGTAATGTGCAAATGGAATGGTTAGGGCTTTCTGTTCCCTTGGGTCACGCGTCGGGGCCATGACGGAAGTGATTGGAACAATCCCGCCGCGAACCGGCTGGGTGATTTGATCCTCGTCCCGCCACTCGAACCGAGCGCGCCTTCGATTGCTGGCCTTGCAGATTCTGCAGCTGCGGGGCGGGAAGGGCGCGGCGTTGGAGCTGCGATCACGTCGCCGTCATGTTGCACCTGCGCTCCCTCTATGTTAGCAAGTCCGCGATTTTAACGACCTTGGCACTTTCCGTGCCGGTCGAAAATCGAAGTCCCGCTTGAATTCCAAGGGCTTGGATCGCTAGGCGCCGCTTCGTGGCGACGGTTTTTCCCTTGCGAATTTGACAGCTATAAAGAGCTAGGTCTGTGGCTGCTGAAGATCCGTCTGTTTCGGGAGTGCCAGGTCGTTATGCAACGGCCTTGTTCGAGTTGGCTCGCGACGAAAAATCCATCGACGCGGTCAAGGCCGACCTCGATAAATTCGATGCAATGCTGGAGGAGAGCGCCGACCTGAAGCGGTTGGTGCGCAGTCCGGTGTTCGCGGCCGATACGCAGTCAAGGGCGCTGTCCGCCGTGCTCGACCAGGCCGGTATCACCGGCATCTCCGCGAATTTCCTCAAAGTGCTCACCGCCAACCGGCGCCTGTTTGCAGTCAGTGACGTGATCCGTGCCTTCAACGCACTGGTCGCGAAGTTCAAGGGCGAGGCGAGCGCCGATGTCACGGTGGCCGAGCCGCTCTCCGACAAGAATCTCGACGCCCTCAAGAGCGCGCTGAAGGCGATCAGCGGCAAGGACGTCATTCTCAACGTCAAAGTCGATCCCTCGATCATCGGCGGGCTTGTGGTCAAGCTCGGCAGCCGCATGGTCGATAGTTCGCTTCGAACCAAGCTCAATTCGATCAAGCACGCGATGAAAGAGGCAGGCTGATGGACATCCGCGCCGCGGAAATTTCCGCGATCCTCAAGGACCAGATCAAGAATTTCGGCCAGGAGGCCGAGGTTTCCGAAGTCGGACAGGTGCTGTCCGTCGGTGACGGTATCGCCCGTGTCTACGGTCTGGATAACGTCCAGGCCGGCGAGATGGTCGAGTTCGAGAACGGCACCCGCGGCATGGCGCTCAACCTCGAAACCGACAACGTCGGTATCGTGATCTTCGGCGCCGACCGCGAGATCAAGGAGGGGCAGACCGTCAAGCGCACCCGCTCGATCGTGGATACGCCGGTCGGCAAGGGCCTGCTCGGCCGCGTCGTCGACGCGCTCGGTAATCCGATCGACGGCAAGGGTCCGATCCAGGCAACCGAGCGCCGCCGCGTCGACGTCAAGGCGCCCGGCATCATTCCGCGCAAGTCGGTGAACGAGCCGATGGCGACCGGCCTCAAGGCAATCGACGCGCTGATCCCGATCGGCCGCGGCCAGCGCGAGCTGATCATCGGCGACCGTCAAACCGGAAAGACCGCGATCGCGCTCGACGCGATCCTGAACCAGAAGCCGCTGAACGCGACCGGCGACGAGAAGATCAAACTCTATTGCGTCTACGTCGCGATTGGCCAGAAGCGTTCCACGGTTGCGCAGTTCGTGAAGGTGCTGGAAGAGCAGGGCGCGCTGGAATATTCCATCGTCGTCGCCGCGACCGCCTCCGATCCGGCGCCGATGCAGTACATCGCTCCGTTCACAGCCTGCACCATGGGCGAGTACTTCCGCGACAACGGCATGCACGCCGTCATCATCTACGACGACTTGTCCAAGCAGGCCGTCGCCTATCGTCAGATGTCGCTCTTGCTGCGCCGTCCGCCGGGCCGCGAAGCCTATCCGGGCGACGTGTTCTATCTCCATTCGCGCCTCCTGGAGCGCGCCGCGAAGCTCAATGACGAGCACGGTTCGGGCTCGCTGACGGCGCTGCCGGTCATCGAAACCCAGGCCAACGACGTGTCGGCCTACATCCCGACCAACGTGATTTCGATTACCGACGGCCAGATCTTCCTGGAGACGGACCTGTTCTTCCAGGGCATCCGTCCCGCCGTGAACGTCGGTCTTTCGGTGTCGCGCGTCGGCTCCTCGGCGCAGACCAAGGCGACCAAGAAGGTTGCCGGCAGGATCAAGGGTGAGCTCGCGCAATATCGCGAAATGGCGGCGTTCGCGCAGTTCGGCTCGGACCTCGACGCCACGACCCAGCGCCTGCTCAACCGCGGTGCGCGCCTGACCGAGCTGTTGAAGCAGCCGCAGTTCTCGCCGCTCAAGATGGAAGAGCAGGTCTGCGTGATCTGGGCCGGCACCAACGGCTATCTCGATCCGCTGCCGGTCAACAAGGTGAAGGCGTTCGAGGACGGCCTGCTGTCGCTGCTGCGCGGCAAGCACGTGGATCTTCTCAACACCATCCGCGACACCCGCGATCTCTCCGACGATGCCGCAGGCAAGCTGAAGTCGGTGGTCGAGGGTTTTGCGAAGTCGTTTGCCTGACGCCGTCTACGGCGTCGGCCGCAGCGGCAAGTTGGACGTGGATGCCCGGCACAGGGCCGGGCACGACCAAAGTGAGATTTGCGATCGGGTCATGCGGGGCCGGATCGCCGGGGTGAGCGAAGAATGGCATCACTGAAGGATATGCGGGTCCGCATCGCCTCCACCAAGGCGACGCAGAAGATCACCAAGGCCATGCAGATGGTTGCGGCATCCAAGCTGCGCCGTGCGCAGTCCGCCGCCGAAGCGGCGCGGCCCTATGCCGAGAAGATGGGAGCGGTGATCTCCAACATCGCCAGCGCTGCCAATGGCTCGCCCGGCGCGCCGGCGCTGCTTGCCGGCACCGGCAGGGATCAGGTGCATCTGCTTCTGGTCTGCACCGGCGAGCGCGGCCTGTCCGGCGCTTTCAACTCCTCCATCGTGCGGCTGGCGCGCGAGCGCGCCCAGGCGCTGATCAGCGAAGGCAAGGAAGTGAAGTTCTTCTGCGTCGGCCGCAAGGGCTACGAGCAGCTCCGCCGTCAATTCGAGCAGCAGATCGTCGAGCACGTCGACCTGCGCGGTGTTCGTCAACTCGGTTTCGGCAACGCCGAGGGCGTCGCACGGAAGGTGATCGCTCGCTTCGAAGCCGGCGAGTTCGATGTCTGCACGCTGTTCTACTCGCGCTTCAAATCGGTCATCGCGCAGATTCCGACCGCCCAGCAGATCATTCCGCTCGACTTCGAGAAGTCGGACAGCAAGGCGCAGGCCTCGGCCGGTTACGAATACGAGCCGGAGGAAGACGAGATCCTCGCCGGCCTGTTGCCGCGAAATCTTGCCGTGCAGATCTTCCGCGCGCTGCTCGAGAACAACGCCTCGTTCTACGGCGCGCAGATGACGGCGATGGACAACGCGACCCGCAACGCCGGCGAAATGATCCGCAAGCAGACCCTGATCTACAACCGCACCCGCCAGGCCATGATCACCAAGGAGCTGATCGAGATCATCTCCGGCGCCGAGGCGGTCTAAGGGACGAACTGAAACACGAGATCAAATTCGGATCGAAGGAGAGAGTTAATGGCTACAGCAGCCAACCAGGTCGGTCGCGTCACCCAGGTCATGGGCGCCGTCGTCGACGTGCAGTTCGAAGGCCATTTGCCGGCCATTCTCAATTCACTGGAGACCAAGAACGGCAACAACCGCCTCGTGCTCGAGGTCGCGCAGCATCTTGGCGAGTCCACCGTGCGCACGATCGCGATGGACGCGACGGAAGGCCTGGTGCGCGGCCAGGAAGTGACCGACACGGGTCAGCCGATCGAAGTCCCCGTCGGCGAGGGCACGCTCGGCCGCATCATGAACGTCGTCGGCGAGCCCGTCGATGAAGCAGGCCCGATCAAGGCCGAAGGCAAGCGCGCCATCCATCAGCCAGCGCCCGACTATGTCGAGCAGTCGACCGAAGCCGAAATTCTCGTCACCGGCATCAAGGTCGTCGACCTGCTCGCGCCTTACGCCAAGGGCGGCAAGATCGGCCTGTTCGGCGGCGCCGGCGTCGGCAAGACCGTGCTGATTCAGGAGCTGATCAACAACGTTGCCAAGGCGCACGGCGGCTACTCGGTGTTCGCCGGCGTCGGCGAGCGTACCCGCGAGGGCAACGACCTCTATCACGAGTTCATCGAATCTAAGGTCAACGCCGATCCGCGTCACCCCGATCCGAACGTGAAGTCGAAATGCGCGCTGGTGTACGGTCAGATGAACGAGCCGCCGGGCGCGCGCGCCCGCGTCGGTCTTTCCGGGCTGACGGTTGCCGAATATTTCCGCGACCAGGGCCAGGACGTGCTGTTCTTCGTCGACAACATCTTCCGTTTCACGCAGGCCGGTTCCGAAGTGTCGGCGCTGCTCGGCCGCATCCCCTCGGCGGTCGGTTATCAGCCGACGCTTGCGACCGACATGGGCGCGCTGCAGGAGCGCATCACCACGACCACCAAGGGCTCGATCACCTCGGTGCAGGCGATCTACGTGCCGGCCGACGACCTGACCGACCCGGCGCCCGCGACCTCGTTCGCGCATCTCGACGCCACCACGGTGCTGTCGCGCGCCATCTCGGAAAAGGGCATCTACCCGGCGGTCGACCCGCTGGACTCGACCTCGCGCATGCTATCGGCGCTTGTCGTCGGTGAGGAGCACTACAACACCGCGCGCATGGTCCAGCAGATCCTGCAACGCTACAAGTCGCTGCAGGACATCATCGCCATTCTGGGCATGGACGAATTGTCCGAAGAGGACAAGCTGACGGTGGCGCGCGCCCGCAAGATCGAGCGTTTCCTGTCGCAGCCCTTCCACGTCGCCGAAGTCTTCACCGGCTCGCCCGGCAAGTTCGTCGAGCTCGTCGACACTATCAAGGGTTTCCGCGGCCTTTGCGAAGGCAAGTATGACCACCTGCCGGAAGCCGCCTTCTACATGGTCGGCACCATCGAAGAGGCGGTCGAGAAGGGCAAGAAGCTCGCCGCTGAAGCGGCCTGAGCATTGTGATGTCGTCATTGCCGGGCCTGACCCGGCAATCCATCGGAAGAGAAATTTCTTGATTGATGGACCCGCGGGTCAAGCCCGCGGGTGACAGCGGAAAGAACGGATAGATCATGGCCACCTTCCATTTCGATCTCGTGTCGCCGGAAAAAAACGCGTTCTCCGGCGAGGTCGATCAGGTCGACGTTCCCGGTGCGGAGGGTGATTTCGGTGTGCTCGCCGGCCACGCGCCGGTGGTCGCAGCGGTGCGTCCGGGGATTCTCACGGTGATCGCGGGCGGATCGAAGCAGAAGATGATCGTGCTCGGAGGGCTTGCCGAAGTCTCCGAAAAAGGCCTGACTGTGCTCGCGGATGTCGCGACGTCGATCGAGGAGCTTGACCGCGCCAAATTCGCGGCGACGATCAGCGCGATGGAGGAGAAGCTCGCCGAGAAGGAAGGCTCCGAGCTCGACCACGCCATCGAGCGGCTGGATCATTTCAAGGCGATCCAGAACGAACTCAATACCACGGCGATGCATTAAGGCTTCGCGAGCGGCTCTTTGAAAATTCAATGAATTGAACGTGCACCGCGATGGCAGTGTGCGGAACTCGGTTGCGCCCTGGCGCCCGAGACGGCATTCTGCGCCAAGCACGATACCGGTTGTCATGTGATCGCGATCGGACCCTTCGCGGTCGGTCCGAACCCTTAACCCTTGGCGAAGCCCGCGAAATTCCTCGCGACCTCCCGATAAACCTCGCGGCGGAACGGCACGACAAGGTCGGCGACGCGGTCGAGGCGCTCCCATCGCCAGGCATCGAACTCAGCGGGTTGGTCGTTGCGCGGCGTCAGCGGATCGATCTCCGTCTCGTCGCCGGTAAAGCGCAGCGCAAACCATTTCTGCCGCTGCCCACGGAACTTTGCGAGCCGATGCGGCGGACCATCATAGGGCGGGAATTCGTAAACGAGCCAATCGGTCTCGCCGAGATATTCGGCGCTCCTGACGCTCGTCTCCTCCCACAACTCGCGCAGCGCCGCGGCGCGCAGATCCTCGCCCGCATCGACGCCGCCCTGAGGCATCTGCCATTCGAGACCCGGCAGGATGATCTCCGGTCCGTCGTCGCGAAAGCGTCGGCCGATCAGGACCAGGCCGCTGGCGTTGAACAGGGTGATCCCGACATTGAGGCGATAGGGCTTTTGCTGCGACATTCAAAACTCTCCCGTGTGGGGGAGTCTATATCAGATGCACAACGTTACAGCGTGACCCGGTCGCTTATGCGAGTGTCGAGAAGCTCGATCCGGGCGCTGTGACCTGGACCGCGGTGGAAATCGAGGTCGATTCGGATTGCGTCATGACCTGCCGTTCCGATTGCGCTCATGGCCTTCCCCGGCCGAGCCCTTCTGGTCGGCCCGGAGTGTGCGCGGAGATGGTGAAGATATCGTATCCGCGCGCGGCTGGCGCAGATTGGAGCGGCCGCTATCCGCTGGCGAGTTTCGAGAACTCCTTCACCACGCGCTCATAGACCGGCCGCTTGAACGGTACGATCAGCCCGGAAAGGTTTTTCATCGGCTCCCAGCGCCAGTTGACGAACTCGGCCTTGTGGCCACCGCCGCCCGGGACAGCAACGTTGATTTCGGCGTCCTTGCCGGTGAATCGCATCGCGAACCATTTCTGGCGCTGGCCGCGATAGCGGCCCTTCCAGGCGCGCCCGGCCACCGTGCGCGGAATGTCGTAGATCAGCCAGTCATCGACCTCGGCGAGCTTCTCCACCGAGCGGACGCTGGTCTCCTCATAGAGCTCGCGCTTGGCCGCCGCCCAGGTGTCCTCTCCGGGATCGACGCCGCCCTGCGGCATCTGCCAGACATGGGATTCATCGACATGCTCGATGCCGCCGGCGCGGCGACCGATGAAGACGAGCCCGTCCATGTTGAGCAGCATGATGCCGACACAGGTGCGATAGGGCAGGTCCTCGTAACGTGTCATTCCGTCAGGGCCTCTTGCGGTCATCCGGGCCAAGGCTGTGGCTATCAAAATAAGCCGCCAGGGGAGCCCGCAAGACGCGGAGAACTTCGAACTTTAGCTGGATTTTGATTTCAGCATCGTAGTTGTCAATGGCACAAGCATCACGCCATGGGCATCAAGCGTCTTGATCCAGGCGCCGATCTTTTCGATCGAAATCGGCAATGCGGAAGCGGTGCCGACTGCGTATCCGTGGTCTTTCGCCAGGGCTTCGAGCTTGGCCAGCGCCCGGTCGATCTCCGCCGAGGTCGGCACGGCGTCGATGGCGACGTCACCCTTCGCGAAGGGGAGCGCCTGGCCGCCGGCGAGCGCTGCCGCCACGCTGCGCGGGGCGGAGCCGTCGTCGAAATAGGAAAGCCCGCGCTTGGCGGCCTCGCGGATGATCGGCGCCATCGCCGCCTCGGTCGCGACAAAGCGGGCGCCCATGAAATTGGCGATCCCGGCATAGCCCTGCAGCCGGCCGAGATGCCAATACAGCCGGTCGAGATTTTCTTCTGGCCCCAAAGTGGCGAGGAGGGTCTGCGGCCCGGGATCGTTGTCCGGATAGTCGTAGGGTTCCATCGGGATCTGCAGCAGGACCTCATGGCGCTGTGCCCGCGCCCGGTCCACAAGCTTTTGCGGGTCGGAGCCATAGGGCGTGAACGCCAGCGTCACCGCCGGCGGCAGCTTCATGATGGCGTCCATGGTTTTGGCGGCGCCCACGCCGAGGCCGCCAATGACGATGGAGACGGTCGGCATCTTCGCAGCCTTGGCGCGGTCGGCATCAGCCGCATAGACCGTGAACGGCTTCAGGCCGTCCGCGATGATCGGAATCATGCCGTAGCGGGTCTGTTCCGTGAGCCGCGGGTCGATGCCGGTCGTCATGGTCGGTGCGGCAGGAACGCTTGCGGCTGTTCCGGGCGAATTCCCGCCGATCACCACATCCTGGCGTTTACCATTTGATCCGTCGATGATGGTGACGGTCTTTTGCTCGGTCGTCGCGGCCTGCTTGGGCCCGGCCTTCTGGCCGGGCTCAACATGCGCTGCCGGCCCTGGCGGGGCCTTGTCCTCCTTGGCCTTCTGTCGGATCGCGACATTGACCATGGGCTCGCCGCCGAGCGGGTTCTTGGCGAACAGGGCAAAGCCGATGAAGGCGAGCAGGAACGCCCCGAGCAGGCCGGCAATCACCTGCATCGCGGTAAACGGCAGGCGGAATCGGCGCTTGCGCCGCTCCGCATTTTGTCCGAGCGGGGCGCTCAGATCGTCGACCGTCTCAGCCATCCATTGTCCCGAATCAATGGGGCCACGATACCACGGCAGGCCAATACGGCAGGAGGTCGGCGGGCCTCCGGGGGACTACCCGCCGGCTCAACGAGAAAGGGCGACCCGGCCGGCCGCCCTTTCGCCAAAATCGCCGTTGGCTCGACGGGTCAGTTCGCGCCTTTGCCCGCCGGCTGCCGGTCGGAGGTTGCGGGCTTGTCACTCGCCGCCTTGTCATCGGCCGGCTTGTCGCTTGCGCTGGCGGACGGCGTCGGTGCCGAGGAGCTCGACTTGATGCCGTGGAGCAGGTCGTCTGCCACCTTCAGCGCCTTGTCGTCCTTGGCATCCGGCGGCACATAGGATTGCGATCCGGTCTTCTCGTCGCCATCGCTCTTCAGATGGCCGCGCAGCGAGGCTTCGCCCTTGGTATCGGTGCGTGCTTTCAACTCTGCCGGCACGTCCTGCACGACCTCGATGTCGGGCACGATGCCCTTGGCCTGGATCGAGCGGCCCGACGGCGTGTAGTAGCGCGCCGTGGTCAGCCGCAACGCGCCGTTGCCGGCGCCGAGCGGAATGATGGTCTGCACCGAACCCTTGCCGAACGAGCGGGTGCCGACCAGCGTCGCGCGCTTATGGTCTTGCAGCGCGCCGGCGACGATTTCCGACGCCGAGGCCGAGCCGCCGTTGACCAGCACGATCAGCGGCTTGCCGCCGGTGAGATCGCCGCCCGGCCGGGCATTGAAGCGCTGCGTCTCGTCGGAATTGCGCCCGCGCGTCGAGACGATCTCGCCCTTGTCCAGGAACGCGTCCGAGACCGAAATCGCCTGATCGAGCAGGCCGCCCGGATTGTTGCGCAGATCGAGGATGTAGCCCTTGATCTTGTCGGCGCCGAGCTGGTTTTTCAGATCGGCGATCGATTGCTTGAGGCCATCGGTGGTCTGCTCGTTGAACTGGGTGACGCGGATGTAGCCGACATCGCTGCCTTCAGGATGCGAGCGCACCGAT
>NZ_DATGFH010000107.1:0-32003 GCF_035309285.1 Bradyrhizobium sp.
CCGCATCGCACCCAGTTTCGTCTGACCGGCTGCAACACGTCCATCGCATCCCGCTCCACGTTCGTGACGATCGGCCGAAACGCCCCTCTTGCCGGAGCGGGATGGGCGAAACAAATCATGATATTCCGAAAAACGGAAGCAAAATATTTTTCGCAGGCGGGCTTGACATTTATTCTGATAAAGCGAAGTGGCTAGAGGTGATTTGCCCGTCAGGTCACCGGGCAGCGCAAAGGTGATGAATGATGGGCCAGAGGCCGCTTTCGTTCAGCTCCAGGGTCGCTAGAGTGATGGGCAAAGTGAAACGCCGCGGCCCGGCGCTTCCGGGATTGAGATAGAGCACACTCTGAACGGTCTCGATCCGCGGGCGATGCGAGTGGCCGGACATGACCACGTCAATGCCGCTCGATGAAGGATCCAGCTTAAGGTCATGGATATCGTGCAGAATGTGGATCACGCGCCCGCCAAGTCTGACAGTCTCGGTGTCGGGATAATCTTCCGCCCAATCGTCGGTATCGACATTGCCTCTGATTGCCGTCACAGGCGCAATCTGACGGAGCCGGGCGATGATGTCCGGCCGACCGATGTCGCCCGCGTGCACGATATGCGCCACGCCCGCCAGATGCTGTTCGGCTTCGGGCCGCAGCAGCCCGTGGGTATCCGAGATGACTCCAATCTTCACTGCGCGACCATACCGCTTGCACGATCACGGTTGCAACGACGGAGTTTTGCAGAAAGGCGGACGCTCTGGGAAGGGACGTGCCAGGGCGTGTCCTCATCAAGGCGCCTGAGTGAAGCTCCGTGTCTGCCTCTCAACTATCCGCTCGATCAGGCGCTTCTGTGAACCCAAGATGGCTGCCCCAGCCGCTGCGCCTCCTTCATGGCGGCTTGAGCACGGGCGAACAACGCTTCGGTTTCCTGGACCATGTCCAACAACTAACATAGGTTAGTTGGCGCTCCCGGGTCTGGTGGTACGCTGCCCCCGGTGGGCGTGCTCTGGCACAGGGGAGAGAAATGCCTATCAACCGCTTGCTCGCAGACAGCAAGCTAGGGCTCGATGAAATCGAAAATTTGAACCTGGCATTTAAGCGGGCTTTGCGCTCGCTGCACCTCGTTGACCGAAACGATCCTCTCGCCGAGATCGTCGCAAGGAAGATCATAGAGATCGGCGCCAAGGGTATTCGCGATGCGACGGAGATCGCCGAGATCGCAGTGAAGCAGCTTGATCTGCAGTAAGACGAGACCGCGTTCGCGCCGATGTGCCTGTTGGGGCCCCCAATCAACATGACCATCGAGCTGATTGATCAAAGCCTCTGATCTCAATTAGCCACCTGTCTTGTTTCAAGAGTCATATTGGCGTCCGCTCCAATAAGAGCGGCCGGATACCGAGAGTAATCATGAGCATTCGATGAAGCGTTTTCGGGAGCGACAGCAGGCTTTGTGGAGTCTTCCTGTTTTGCTTTTGCTGAATGGCTGCGGCGGGGCGAAGCTCGAGTGCGATTCTTCGGATACGCGCAATTCAGTGCTTAAGATCATTTCGGGCGACAGCAATAATGCGCTTGTCAACTACGCCGCCAAGAACTCGAGCGTGGTTGAGGCAAGAGTAGATAGTGCGAGTACAGAAGCTGAAAAACGGGCAATCCTGGAAGCAGCGAGACAAGGAGCGTCATACAGGTTGGACGACACAATAATTACGAATTCAAAAAGCAAACACAAACGCGCAGTGACTTGCAGTGGATTGTTGTACGCGACGGTAGAGGATGCAACAGCGGAAAAACAGGTCGACTTTACGGTAGAACAAGCGCCGGACGGAAGGGTGTCCGTTTCGGTCAGACCGTTTCAATTTTGAGGCCTGCACGTTTTAGCGCAGATCGTCGCCTCCCAGCGAGGCATGTTGGACGTGCGGGATCACCGCACGCAAAAGCCGAGCCGCCCGGCTGCGCCGGTGGCCCCGGAATGACGACGCGGGGCAAAGCACCGCGCGTCGCGCGATCTCGGCAAGGGTTTTCGCGCGTGCCGGCTCGCCTGCCGCCGGTTTCCTTAATTCTTTGCTAACGCGGTCCCGCTAGATTGCGCTTGTTTCGCCCAAATTCAGGACATCCGATGTTTTCCCGCATCAGTTTCAAGCTCGTGCTCATCATCGCCATCAGCCTCTGCGGCATGGTGGTCATGGCGCCAATTGCGCTCTCATCCATGCGCGCGCAGATGATGGCCGACCGCCAGGCCAAGACGAAGCAGATGATCGACATCGGCTACGGCATCCTTGCGCATTACCATCAGCTCGAAAGCGACGGAAAACTCTCGCGCGAGGCGGCGCAGGCTGCCGCGATCGGCCAGATCAAGGGTCTCCGCTACGACAAGGTCGAGTATTTCTGGATCAACGACATGACCCCGAAGATGGTCATGCATCCGATCAAGCCGGAACTTGACGGCAAGGAGCTGGGCAACATGAAGGACCCGGCCGGCAATCGTCTGTTCAAGGGTTTCGTCGACCTCGTGAAGAGCCAGGGCGAAGGCTTTTACAGCTATCTCTGGCCGAAGCCCGGGTTCGACAAGCCGGTGCCGAAGATTTCCTACGTCAAGGGTTTCGCGCCGTGGGGCTGGATCATCGGCACCGGCATCTATCTCGATGACGTCGATGCCGTGTTTTGGCAGAACGCGCTGATGTTCGGGCTGGTGTCGCTGATCGTGTTCGCGGCCGTGCTGGCGAGCGCGATCATCATCGGCCGCAGCGTGACGCGACCGCTCGCGATCATCACGGGCCTGACCCGGCGGCTCGCCTCCGGCGACAGCGATTTTGAGGTGCCCTACGCCGAGCGCCGCGGCGAAATCGGCGCGCTTGCGCAGGCGCTTCGCGTGTTCAAGGACAATGCGGCGGCCGTGACCAAGCTGCATGCCGAGCAGGCCGAGCTGAAGCAGAAAGCGGACGTCGAGAAGCGCGGCACGATGATGCAGCTCGCCACCAGGTTCGAGGCCAGCATCCAGGCGGTGGTTGGCGAGGTGATCGGCGAAGCCGGCCAGATGCAACAGGCCGCGCAAAACATGTCGCGCACCGCGGGCCAGGCGAGCCAGCGCGCGCAAGCGATGGAGGATGCCTGCCAGCAGGCCTCCAACAATGTGCAGCAGGTCGCTTCGGCAGCCGAGGAGCTCTCGACGTCGATCTCGGAGATCAGTCAGCGGGTGACCCAGGCCGCGCAGGTGGCGAGCAAGGCGGCCGCCGACGGGCAGCGCACCAACGAGACGGTCGAGGGGCTTGCGTCCGCCGCCAACAAGATCGGCGAGGTGATCGGCCTCATCAACCAGATCGCGTCGCAGACCAACCTGCTCGCGCTCAATGCCACCATCGAGGCGGCGCGGGCGGGCGAGGCCGGCAAGGGATTTGCCGTGGTGGCGAGCGAGGTGAAGTCGCTCGCCACCCAGACCGCGAAGGCGACCGAGGAGATCAGCGCCCAGATCGCCTCGATCCAGGCTGAAACGCACGAGGTGGTCGGCAAGATCGGCGATATCCGCAGCACCATCATGCAGGTCAACGAAATCTCGTCCTCGATCGCCGCCGCCGTCGAGGAGCAGGGCGCCGCGACCAAGGAGATTGCGAATAGCGTGCAGCAGGCGGCGTCCGGCACGAGCAACGTCTCGCAGAACATCACAGGCGTGACCGCCGCCACGACCGAGACCGGCAGCATCGCCGAGCTCGTGCTCAATTCGAGCGGGCGCCTCTCCGACAAGCTCAAGATGCTGCAACAGGAGGTCGCGACCTTCCTCGCCGGCGTGCGCGCGGCGTAGCCGCCTGCCTCTAACCTCTCTCACGCGGCGCTTAGAGAGCGAGCCGTGGTCTGGGGTAGCCGGGTAGGGTGGGCAAAGGCGCACGCGCCGTGCCCACCACGTGTCAACGGTCGCTGCGACGAATGGTGGGCACGCTGCGCTTTGCCCACCCTACCGGGCGTCGCAATTCGCTGCGTCTAGCTCGCCGCCGCGAGCCTCGAATCGATCTCCTCGCGCAGCACGCTGAAATCGATCGGCTTGGTGAGTAAGCCCGAGGCGCCGCGTTCGAGCGCCTTGCGCTTGGTGTCGGCATCGCCATAGGCCGTGATCATGATGACCGGCACTTCGGGCCGCATCTCCTTGACCTTCGGCAGCATCTCGAGCCCGGTCATACCGGGCATGTTGATGTCGGACAGGATCAGAATCAGCGTCTGCCCGATCGTCGAGGTGATACGCGACAGCGCGTCCGCCGCTGAACTCGCGAAATCCATCACAAAGCGTTGCGCGCGCAAATCGCGCCGGAATTGCTGGCGGAACAAGGCCTCGACGTCGGGCTCGTCATCCACCACAAGAACGAGAACGCTCACGTTTAACCCCTGGTCTTATTTAAGATTGCTGGTACGCGGCAATACAATGGTGAACTCGGTAAATTCGCCCGGCTGAGTATCGACCTCGATCGTGCCACCATGCTGTTTCACGATGATGTCGTGCGACATCGATAGCCCGAGGCCCGTGCCTTCGCCGGCGGGCTTGGTCGTGAAGAACGGATTGAACATCCTCTCCTTCACATCCGGCGGTATGCCCGTGCCGTTGTCGCGGATCCTGATCTCGACATGGTCAGCGGCGCCCTTGGTGCTCGCGGTGACCGTCGGCTCGAAGGCGGTATCAGCATGCTCGGCTTTGCGCTTGCTGACCGCATAGAAGCCGTTCGAGATCAGGTTGAGGAAAACCCGGGTGATTTCCTGCGGAAAGACCTCGATCATGCCAGCCTCGGGGTCGAAATCGCGCGTGAGAGTGACATTGAAATGCGGCTTTTCGGCGCGCGCGCCGTGATAGGCGAGGTTGAGACTTTCGTCGACCAGCGCGTTGATGTCGGCGGGCCGGTGTTCACCGGAACCTTCGCGCGAATGCAACAGCATGTTTTTCACGATGGAATCGGCGCGCTTGCCGTGCTGCACCACCTTGTCGAGGTTGTCTTTCAACAGGCCGGTCAATTCGTCGACCTCGGCGCGGATGGTCTCGTCGAGCACCGCAGGCTTCAGCGACGCCTTCAATTCGTCGGTCAATTCCGCCGAGAGCGCCGCGAAATTGTTGACGAAGTTGAGCGGGTTCTTGATCTCGTGGGCGATGCCGGCGGTGAGCTGGCCCAGCGAGGCGAGTTTTTCGGTCTGGATCAGGCGGTCCTGCGCGGTGCGGAGATCGTCGAGGGAACGCGTGAGATCTTCGGTGCGCTGCTGGAGTTCCTTGAGCAGCCGGGTGTTCTCGATGGCGATGACGGCCTGGTTGGCAAAATTGCTCAGCAGTGCGATCTGCTTGTCGTTGAACGTGCGAACCTCTTGCCGATAGATCGCGAGTGTGCCGATCAGCTCCGCCTCTTTCAGCATCGGCACGATGACTATGGTACGCGCGCCCGCGACGTCGGTCATCGAAACGACGCTAGGACTGCCGTCCCGGTAAGCCTGGCTCTCGCGAAGGTCTGCAATGTGCACGACCTCCTTGTGTCGAGCGACCTGGCCATGACCGCTTTCCGGGTGCGGACGAAAGAGAGTGCCCAGCCTTGCCGCCGAAAACTCCGGCGGCGTGTTGAAGTGCGCGACGGGTGTAAATGCTTCGCCGTCAAACAGATTCAATGCTCCGAAATTTGCGCTGCAAATGCGCGTTGCATTTTCCAGCATGCTTTGGAAGACGGGTCCCAATTCTCCGGGCTTGCTGCTGATGACCTGGAGAACTTCCGACGTTGCGATTTGCTGTTGTAGCGATTCCTCGAGGTCGCGCGTCTTGGCCTGGACCTCGTTGAACAGGCGGGCGTTTTCGATCGCGATCACGGCCTGCGCGGCGAAGCTTTCGAGAAGCCCGATTTCTTTTTCTGTGAACAACCTGACCTCCGATCGAGAGGCGGAGATCCGGCCGAGCAATGTGCCGTCCTTGCGCAGCGGGATGAACAGGACAGTGCGGATGCCAGCCAGCTCGAAGGCTGCACGCGACATGGGATCGTCTATCTCGCCAAGGTCGGGAATCTGCACGAAGCGTGCGCCTTTCAGCAAATGCGGGCCCGGTGCGTTGGGGTTGAGGCTGACGCCTTCGCGCAGCCGATTGGCGAACGCCTCGGATAACCCCCGCACCGCGACCGCACGAAACTTGCTCCCGTCGTAGAGCTGCAAGCTTCCCTGAGCGGCCCCGCAAAGCTTGTGCGCCTTCTCCAGGATCGCGTCGAACACCGGTGCGAGGTTGCCGGGCGATGAGTTGATGACCTGCAACACCTCTGCGGTCGCGGTCTGCCGTTCCAGCGCTTCCTCGGTCTCGTTGAACAGCCGCGTGTTCTCGATCGCGATCACGGCCTGGTCAGCGAAGGTTTTCAGCAACTGAACGTGGTGGTCGGCAAATTGGCCTGGCTCGGCTCGCGTGATCGCGATCATGCCGATCGCCCCGCCCTGGTGCATCAGGGGCGTGAACATGATGCTGCGGAAGCCGCGGGCCCGGCCAAGCCTGACCTGAAATTCCTCTCCGGCCTCGGTATCGTGAATCTGGTCGGTCTCCCCGTTCAGCACGTTCCGCTGCGGAAGATTGGCAACCGGCATCGGAAACATGTTCTTCAGGACATCATCGGCCTCCGGCGTGGTAGGCGTGAATGCCGCGATATGAACGATGCCGTCGATGAACCGAAACACCGCCGTCGAGTGTCCGCCGATCAGCCGGTTGGCGCTGGCGGCGATCGCCTCGAACACCGGCTGCACGTCGGAGGGCGAGCTCGCGATCACCTTGAGAATATCGGCGGTCGCGGTCTGCCGCTCCAGCGCCTCGCGCGTCTCGTTGAACAGGCGCGTATTCTGGATCGCGATGACGGCCTGATCCGCGAAGGTTTGGACGAGGGCAAGCTGCCTCTCAGAAAGTCTGAAGCCGATCTGCGGGCTCGTCAGGACAATCGTGCCGATGCCTTTGCCTTCGTGTATCAGCGGCACGAAGGTAAAGGAGGCCATGCCACTGGCGAGTGCGATCCGACGCAAATACTCGGGCGCATCAAGCGCTGTGGCATCGGAAATCTCGATGATGCGACGCTCTAGAATGGCGCGCGCCGAAGGAGCGCGATCCGGATCAAATGGGACCGGATAAAGGGATTTGACGCGCTCGGCGTCGAAATTCGGCTGAAGGGCCGTAGTGGCACCCGAGTGCAGCATGCCATCACTCAGAGTGATGATCGTCGCCGCACAGGGCTCGAATAGCTTCGCCGCGCTGTTCACGATCGCTTCAAACACCGGCTGCACATTCGACGGATTGCTCGCGATCACCTTCAAGATATCCGCGGTCGCGGTCTGGCGCTCCAGCGCCTCCTGGGTCTCGTTGAACAACCGCGTGTTCTCTATTGCGATCACGGCCTGGTCGCGGAAGGATTCGGCAAGGGCGATCTCGGTTTCGCCGAACATGCGGGGCCGCGTTCCGGAAACCCCAAGCACGCCGATACACTCTCCTTGGCGCAGCAGCGGCAAGTAGACCGCCGATTGGTAGCCCAGCGCCTCCTGGATGCGGCGTTCGAACTCGGGAATCTCGATTTGCGACCAGTCCGGCAGGTGCAGCGTCGTCTTGTCCACGATGGCGCGCGAGGGAAAGTTGGCGCCGGGGTCGATCGGCGTATGCCGAGGATTGAAGACGGGGACGAGGCCTTCGCGGTTGCACCTGGCTACAGCCCAGAAATCGACGCCGTCGCAACGGAGAATGAAAGCCATCTCGCAGCCGAGGAGCCGGACAGCGGTCTGCACGATGGCATCGAACACCGGCTGCACATCGGTCGGCGATCCGCTGATGATGCGCAGGATATCCGATGTGGCCGTCTGCCGGGCAAGCGCTGCCTGCGTCTCGTTGAACAGCCGCGCGTTTTCGATCGCGATCACGGCCTGGTCGGCGAAGCTCTGCTGAAGGGCCAGTTCCTCGTCAGTGAAGGCCGCGAGGCGGTCGCGGTGAATGATCATCGCCCCGATCGCCTCGCTGCCGCGCCGGAGCGGAGTGCCGGACACGGTCCGCGTGCCGCCATCGCGCACGACTGCGAGAACGGGAAAGTCGGCGATCGCGGGATCGACATTGTCGAGGTCGGGAATGTGGATCTGCCGGTTTTCGCGATACACCAGGCCGGCCACGTTCTTGCCGGAAATCCCGAGCTGGTCGGACGGAACGGACGCGTCGATTCGCTCGGAAGCGGGACCAACACGGATCGTCCAGGTCCATTGCAGGCCGTCAGAAATGCGGATCGTAACGCTCGATGCATTGAAGAATCGAGCGGTCGTCTCGGCGATTTCCTGCAAGGCGTGCGCGGCATTCCCAGCCGTCGCGGCGATGCTGCGCAGGATTTCGGCGCCGGCCTTCTGGCGGTCGAGGGCGGCGCGCAGCTCGTTCTGGAGGCGGAAATTGACCAGGGCGCTCGCGGTCTGCCGATCGATCGCGGCATCGCGCTCGATCAGGGCGGCTTCCAGCCGCCGTTCGAGTTCGGCAATTCGCTGCTTCAGATCGGCCGACGCGTCTTCGGAAACCGTCGTCATCTCGCAATCAATCCAGGCCGCCGGAGATAAAAATGCCTTCCCCGGGGGGTGCATTATTTCACCCCAGGGCGGCCTATTCCAGCGTCGGCGGCAGGATTTTCGGCGGTCCCTTGACGGCTCAGGTCCCCGGCCTCGACACCTCGGTCTCCTTGGAGGTGATGAACTCGAGCAGCACCGGCACGCCTTCCTGCGTTTTCTGGATGCCGCGCTTGATGGCGGGAGCGATGTCCTCGGGCTTGGTGATGCGCTCGCCATAGCCGCCGAAGGCGCGCGCCATCGCGGCATAGTCGCCGGAGATGTCGGTGGAGCGATACTTCTCGGTCGAGATCGGCATCACCTTCAGTTCGATCGCCATCGAGAAATTGTTGAGCAGGATCGACATGATCGGAATCTTCTCGCGCACCGCGGTCTCGAAATCCATCCCCGTGAAGCCGATCGCCGCATCGCCCCAGACGTTGATGCAGAGCTGGTCGGGCCGCGCGAGCTTGGCGCCCATCGCGAGCCCCAGCCCGTAGCCGAGCTGCGTGGTCTTGCCCCAGCCGAGATAGGTGAGGGGTTTTATCGGCTTCCAGAACGGCGAGAGCTGGTCTCGGGGGCTGCCGGCATCATGGGTGATGATGGTGTTCTCGACGTCGACGGTGTGCTGCAGGTCCCAGAGCACGCGATACGGGTTGAGCGGCGCGTCGTTGCTCGTGAGCTTCGGCATCCATTTCGCCCGCCACTCCTTGTGCGAGGCCGCGATCTCGGCCGCGACCGCGCTTGGATCGCGATCCGATGTGACGGTCTTGCCGATCTCTTCCTGCAGCGCGTCGAGCACGAGGCCGGCGTCGCCGACGAGACCTACCCTGCACTCGACATCCTTGTTGAGGTGGTTGGGATCGAGCGTCGAATGGATGACGGTTTTGCCGGTTGGCATCTTGATGCCGAAATTGGTCTCGGTGAAGGAGCAGCCGATGCCGAAGATCACGTCGGCCTCGGCGAGAAATTTCGGCACCGCGCGCGGCACGGCCAATCCGCCGGAGCCGAGCGACAGCGGATGCGTCTCGGGGAATGACGACTTGCCGCCGAGACTCGTGGTGACGGGCATCGCGAGCCGCTCGGCGAGCCGCCTGAGCTGCGGCCAGGCGCGCGCGTAGTGCACGCCCTGGCCGGCATAGATCACCGGCCGCCTGGCGTTGACGAGCAGGTGGGCCGCTTCCTTGATATGCACGGGATCGGCGCCGTAGCGGGTGCGCAGCACCGGCGTGTAATTCAAGGGTTCCGGCACCTCCTCGTTCCACATGTCCGAGGGGATTTCGACGATGACCGGGCCGCCGCGGCCGTTCTTCAATCTGGTGAAGGCGCGGCGGAAGATGTTTCCGACTTCGCTTGCGAGAATGATCGGCTCGGAGGATTTCGAGAACGCCTTCATCGCCTGGCTCGAATTGAAGTTCGGCTCGATGTTGGAAATCCGCCGCGCATAGCCCATTGGCAGCACCAGCACGGGCACGGATTCGCCATAGCATTGCGCGACGCCGCCCATGGCGTTCTCGGCGCCGGGGCCGTGCTGCATGCAGAACGCGCCGATCGAGCGGCCGGAGGTGACGCGGGAGATCGCGTCCGCCATATGCAGCCCGATGCGCTCCTGCCGCACCATGATCGGGCGGATATTGGCGTTGGCCGCGTGCTCGATCAGATGGTTGACCGGATAGCCGCAGAGGATCTCGATCCCCTCGCGCTTCATGATTTCCGCGATCGCAGTGCCGAGCTTCATGGCGGTTTCTCCCGGATTCGGCCGGTTGATCCAGCCAATTTGGCCGACAGTTGGATCAGGAATTTGCGGGACGGTAAAGCGCCGCCCATCGCGCGCGGCGGTAGGTCTGCTATGCAGGGCGAACCAACGACACCGTGGTAGGGCGTTGACCCATCGGCGCGCAGCCATATCCGTCGCAGTCAGCCGCAGAATCAAGGTGTGGATTTAACAGATTCTTCAGCCTGTTCCTCAATCGGCGAGAAACCATTCCAACTCTAGATTGCGCGCGGCGCATGACGTGGACAGAAATCTCCGTTACGTAGCGTCGACAGGAGTTTGGAATGCGAAAGCAGGTGGCGAGATTCCTGGCCGATCAATCCGGAGCGACCGCGATCGAATATTGCCTGATCGCAGCCGGCATCTCCATTACCATCGTCGCGATCGTCAACGGCATGGGCACGGCGCTCAACACCAAATACAGCTCGGTCGGCACAGCTCTGCAGTAAGCGCAACAGCGCAGATCTCACAACCTTTCGTCACGGTCGGGCTTGCCATCTTCGCCAAAGCTCACCCGCTAGCCAGGGCATGACGAACTCAAGCAACAACTCCGCTAGCCCGCTTTCTTGGCACGGGCAGGGGAGCGCGCGGGCTTGGCGGCCTTCTTCGGCTCTTCCTTTTCCTTGGCGGCGCGCTTGCTCGCGCTGGTGCCGCTTCCTGCGATCGGCAGCAGCATTTCGCGCTGGCCCTCGACGCGCTTCTTCTTGCCCTTGGGCTTGGCGGCCGGCGGCGACTGCCTCTCGCTCGCGAGGCTCTTCTTCAGCGCATCCATCAGGTTGATGACATTGCCGCTTGTTTTCGGCGCGGCCTTGGGCGCGATCTTCACGCCGGCGCGTTTCTGGTTGATGAGATCGATCAACGCCGTCTCGTAGTGATCCTCGAACTGCTCCGGATCGAACTCACCCGACTTCTGCTCGACGATATGCCTGGCGAGGTCGAGCATGTCCTTGGTGATTTTGACGTCCTGGACGTCATCGAAATATTCGGCCTCGCCGCGCACTTCGTAGGGGTAGCGGAGCAGCGTGCCCATCAAGCCCTTGCCCAAGGGCTCCAGCGCGATGATGTGCTCGCGATTGGTGAGCACCACGCGGCCGATCGCGACCTTGTTCATCGCGCGGACGGTTTCGCGGATCACAGCGAAGGCGTCGTGGCCGACCTTGCCGTCGGGGACAAGGTAGTAGGGGCGGATCAGGTAGCGGCTGTCGATCTCGGCCTTCGGCACGAACTCGTCGATCTCGATCGTATGCGTCGATTCCAGCGCGATGTCGTCGAGCTCTTCCTTGGTGACCTCGATGTAGGTATCGGTGTCGACCTTGTAGCCCTTGACGATGTCCTCGTTGGCGACTTCCTCGCCGGTCTCGGCATCGACCTTCGAATATTTGATGCGATGGCCGGTCTTCTTGTTGATCTGGTTGAAGGAGACCTTCTCGGTGTCGGAGGTGGCCGGATACAGCGCCACCGGACAGGTCACGAGCGACAGCCGTAGAAAGCCTTTCCAGTTGGCGCGAGGGGCCATGACGAAAACTCCGAAACGCAACCCGAGGACAAAGCCCATGGATACCACCCGGGAACCAGATCACAAAGCGACCGGGCTCCACATTCTGCCAACGGCGTTAACCGCTATCCGTTTCGCACTGCACTCCGCCAAACACATTGGCGTGCGACCAAAGGGGAGGGGCAGAAGGGGAACGTCGCCCAATATGAGGCGTTACCTTCGGGGTCCATACCTACCAAGTCCATCCGCCGCGAGGGCTCGCGGAACATTGCGTGACAGCCAGCGAACGAGGTCACCATGGCCACAACCAGAGAACATGATCGCATGAGTGAAACACCGACCGAGGTTCGCTGGGGCGAGTTCGGGCCGTCATTGCTTGCGCTCCTGGCCGTGTCGACCGGGCTCGCCGTCCTGATCCTTGCCGTGATCTGGTTTGTATTCTTCGGCGTCTGAGGCCGGCGACGAGCGATGACATCAAGGCTGCCGCCGAGAGGCGGTCGGGGCCGAGGGGTCTTTGGGGCTTCCAACACAGTGGCTTAGACGCTAAATCCGCTCCCGTGTTGAACGAGGTGCCGTGTTCGCGCGTCATATAGGGCATTGAACGACCGAAGCCTTTGTGAAGAAAAAGTAACATTGCCTTGTCTGTTCCGTTCATGAGCGGTTCACGGCGTTGAGGATCATCTTGATGGCGCAATTGGTGCAGGTCAGCTCGGGAGGCAAACGTGCGCTTGCTCGTCGTTGAGGACGATCCGGATCTCAATCGCCAGCTCACCACGGCATTGAGCGACGCCGGATATGTGGTCGATCGCGCTTTCGATGGCGAGGAGGGGCACTATCTCGGCGACAGCGAGCCGTACGATGCCGTGGTGCTCGATATCGGCCTGCCGAAGATGGACGGCATCTCGGTCCTGGAAGCCTGGCGCCGCAACAAGCGCATCATGCCGGTCCTGATCCTCACCGCGCGCGACCGCTGGAGCGACAAGGTGCAGGGTTTCGATGCGGGCGCCGACGACTATGTCGCAAAGCCGTTTCATCTGGAGGAGGTGCTGGCGCGGATTCGCGCGCTGCTGCGCCGCTCCGCCGGCCACGCCCAGTCGGAGCTCACCTGCGGCCCGGTCACGCTCGATACGCGCACCAACCGCGTCACGGTCTCGGGCAATCCGGTCAAGATGACCTCGCACGAATACCGCCTGTTGCAATACCTGATGCATCACACCGGCCGCGTGGTGTCGCGCACCGAGCTCGTCGAGCATCTCTACGACCAGGATTTCGACCGCGACTCCAACACCATCGAAGTGTTCGTCGGCCGCATCCGCAAAAAGCTGGAAGTGGACATCATCCAGACGGTCCGCGGCCTTGGATATTTGCTGACGCCGCCCCCTACCGGCGCATAACCTAGAGGGCATGCGCCGCAATTCGCTTGCCACCCGGCTGTTCTTCTCCGCGACCGCCTGGGTGGTCGTGATCCTCACCATCACCGGCTTCGTGCTGTCCTCGGTCTACAAGAACGCGACCGAGCGCGCCTTCGACCGCCGGCTCAATCTCTATCTGCGCACCCTGATCGCCGAGGTCGCAACCCCCGACGAGCCGCCGGACCGCCAGTTCCAGTCGCTGGGCGAGCCGCTGTTCGAGCTGCCGCTGTCGGGCTGGTACTGGCAGATCACCCGCACCGATTCCCAAAAGGCGGATGTGCGCGCCTCGCGCTCGTTGTGGGACAAGAAGCTGCCGAAGCTGGCGGACCGCGGCGTCGACCTCACCGCAGCCGGCATCCGTCTCGCCTATGTCGACGGGCCCGAAGGCCAGAGTCTCCGTATGGTCGAGCGCCCGGTCGATCTCGGCGCCGACGGGAAGTTCCTGGTCAGCGTCGCCGGCGATGCGTCGGAGATTTTCGACGAGACGCGCAGCTTCGACTACTATCTCGGCGGCACCTTCATCACGCTCGGCATCGTGCTGTTGCTCACCACGATCTTCCAGGTCCGCTTTGGTCTGGCGCCGCTCAACCGCATTTCCGAATCGATCGCCAACATCCGCTCCGGCAAGGCCGAGCGGCTGGAGGGTGAATTTCCGGTCGAGATCGCGCCGCTCGCGCGCGAGACCAATGCGCTGATCGACGCCAATCGCGAGATTGTCGAGCGCGCGCGCACCCATGTCGGCAATCTCGCGCATGCAATCAAGACGCCGCTGTCGGTGATCGTCAACGAAGCCTCCGCCCACGCCGCCGATCCCTTTGCGCACAAGGTGCTCGAGCAGACGGACCTGATGCGCGACCAGGTGGCGCATCATCTGGAGCGCGCGCGCATCGCCGCCCGCGTCACCATCGTCGGCACCGTCACTGAGGTAGCGCCCGCAATCGAGGCGCTGACGCGGACCATGGAGAAGATTCACCGCGACCGCGGCGTCGACATCGAGGTCAAGGCTGATCCGAACGCGAAGTTCCGGGGCGAGCGGCAGGATCTGGAGGAAATGGCCGGCAACCTCGTCGACAATGCCTGCAAATGGGCATCGTCGCGGGTGCTCATCGATGTGACCGTGGAGCGGCCGCCCGAGCCGGGCACAGGACCTCGCTTGAGGATCGTCGTCGATGATGATGGGCGGGGCCTGTCGGCTGCCGAGCGCGCGAAGGTGTCGCGCCGCGGCCAGAGGCTGGATGAATCCAAGCCCGGATCGGGACTTGGGCTTTCGATCGTGGTCGATCTTGCCGCGCTCTACGGCGGCAGCCTGTCGCTCGGCAATGCACCGATCGGCGGATTGCGGGCGGAATTGGTGTTACCCGGGATTTAACGGCCCTCCGACGGTCCGACGACGTTGCCATTACTAAACGACTTCTTAACACCGGCACCGTTATGGTCCCCGGTGGAGACATGTCGCCGTCACCGCACTTAATCTGCATCACAGCATGGACCAGACATCGATCGAGCGGCTGAGGGAATATCTCGGACAGCTTCCGCCGCGATCGCAGGCGTTGCTGATGCGGGAGTTCGAACGCGCCATCGAACGAGGCCAGGATACCGCGGTCGCCGCGCTCGTGCTGGGCCAATTGCGCAAGGTCGTGCGCAGGATCGAGGACGATGCACCGTCCCCTCCGCGCAGCGAGGACGTGGCGCGCTATCTGTTCCAGCCGATCGAGCCGTTCCTCGTCGATAACAACGTTCCGATGCGGCCGGGACAGATCCGCCGCACCTCGCTGCAGCCACTGTGGCAATGGCTGATGCGCACCGGTGCGCCGGCGCAGGTGGAGGAATTCGAGGCCGCGCTGATGAAGGTCGGCGAGGACGCCGAACCGCCCGAGGCGGCACTCCGCACGCTTCAGCTCGCCGTGGCGGATGCGATCTTCCAGATCACCTCGCCGTCCGGCGGCGACAACCCGCGTGCGCTCGCGCGCATCGGCCCGCCCAATGTGATCGAGGACCTGTTGCCGATCGGATCGGTGTTGCAGGCGCGCGATGCGCTCGATGCGCTCGCCGGGCGGCTGCCGATGAGTTTGCGTGTGTTCGGCGATTCCCAGATCGCCTCCGCCTGCGAAGCGCTCAACGTGCCGACCCTGCAAACGCCGCAGCTCTTGCCGTTTGCGCTCTCGCTCCTGGGGCAGCGCCTGACCCAGCCCTGGCAGATCATCCGCATCGCGATCCGCATGGCGGCTTCCGATGACGAGATCCGCGTCGCGGCGACGCCTTACGCCATGGCGGTGACGATCGCGCTGCACGACCTGTTCTGCCTTGTCGTCACGCTGCGGACAGATATCCGACGCGGCCAGTTCGCGAGCGTCCCCGACCATCTCAAGGCGTTGCACGACGGAGTGCGGGGGCTGCGCACCGAGCTCGATCTGCGCCAGGACTCGACCTGGGGCCGGCAGCTCGCCTCGATCCGGGCCGAGATTTCCGACACCCTGCAATCGGAAATCGACAGCGTTCCGGGCCGCGTCCGCCGCATTCTGCGCCAGCGCTCCGACAAGGATATCCTGGCCGGCGCCAGGATCGACGGCACCGAGGTCGATGACACTGCCGCGCTGATCGATTTCGTCGGCGTCTGCCGCACCTATGCGAGCGAGCTTGCGATCAACGAGGTGACGCTGCGAACCTATTCCGACCTGCAGCAATATGTGGAAAAGGCCACCGAGGCGCTGGTCCAGTCACTGCGCGGCGGCGACTTCCGGGCGCGCGCTTACCGCCAGCTTCAGGCCGAAGCCGCAATCCGCTTCTGCGAGGCCCTGTTCGGGCGCGAATACGCCTCCCTGATGAGACGGGCGGTCGACAACGCGCTGACCGGCGAGCCGCGCAAGCCTTCGCATGCCGGTTAAATCCTTCGAAACTCTCGCTACAATTTGCGGTTGACCGGAGGGGGCGTGGACACGTACGGTCCCGCGCACAGATTCCGTTGTAAATTCTTTCCCGCGCATGAATTCCGCCATCAATTTCGTTGAACTCGAGAACCGGGTCGTTTCCGCCACATATCGGAACCTTATGGTCAAGGCGAAGGTCGTCCTGGTCGACAAGGCCAGCGGCTCGCCGTTGCCTGAGCCGGTGACTACGATCACCTCGCCGATGCCCAACGGGACTTTGCGAATCCGCCTTCCGGACACGGTGGTCCCCGGCATCTACTTCCTGACTGCACGCAACGCGCATGGCAAGGACGTCGCCCGCAGCGCGGATTTCAACATCAACTAACTGATTATTATCCTTTGGCTTTTGGACGCATCGCGCAATGCCGCGGAATTGACTATTGTCAATTGCCGGGCTCGGCGGCTGTGGTGTAGACCGGCGCATGAAGGGCAGATCCGGAAAAGGGCCGTCCCGCACTTTAGATCGCGGGCTGGATACCGGGCTTCCGGGCCGATTATGCTCAATCAGGAATCTCGAGCGCGGCGTCGCGCTTCAGAGGGCGCCGCAGGAACTGGCTTTGGATGAATTTGTGGTTCGTGTTCGCGCTGATGACGGTGGCAGCGGTCTTCGCTGTGCTGCTGCCGCTCGGCCTTGGCAAGGGCCAGCAAACCGGCGGCAATGAGGCCACGGTCTACCGCGACCAGCTTGCCGAAATCGACCGCGACCTCGCTTCCGGCTTGATCGCCAAGGCGGAGGCTGAGGCTGCGCGTCTCGAGATCAGCCGCAGGCTGCTCGCCGCCGCTGCCGAGACACGCGACCAGCCCGCGCCATCGAACACCAAATGGCGTCGGGGCGCCGCGGTGATGGCGCTGGTGGGGCTGCCGCTGCTCGCGCTTGCCATCTATCTGCCACTGGGCTCGCCATGGCTTCCCGATTTTCCGCTCGCCGAACGCACGCGGAAGGCGGATGCATCGCAGCCGCTGGAAAACCTGGTGGCGCAGGTCGAGCGGCATCTGGAGAAGAACCCGAACGACGGCCGTGGCTGGAGCGTGCTCGCGCCGGTCTTGATGCGGCTTGGGCGCTACGACGATGCGGTGCGGGCGTTCCGCAATTCCATCACCTATAACGGCGAGAGCGCGCTGCGCCGCGCTGATCTCGGCGAGGCCATCACGGCGGCCGCCGGCGGCGTCGTCACCAAGGATGCGCGGGCCGAATTCGATCGTGCGCTCGCGCTCGATGCCGGCGACGTCAAGTCGAGCTATTTCGTCGGCCTTGCCGCGGAGCAGGACGGCGACAAGGAGAAGGCCGCCACGATCTGGCGGGCGATGCTGGAGAAGGCGCCGGCCGATGCGCCGTGGCGTCCGCTGGTTCAGGCGGCCTTGATGCGCGTTGGTGCGCCAGCGGCGCCGCCGCTTTCGGAACAGACCATGGCGGCCGCCAAGAGCATGAGCGCCTCCGACCGCGACGCCATGATCCGCGGCATGGTTGAGCGCTTGGCGACGCGGCTGAAGCAGAACGGCGACGACGTCAACGGCTGGCTCAAGCTGGTGCGCGCCTATCTGGTGATGGGTGATCGCGACAAAGCCATAGCCGCGCAGACCGACGCGCGCCAGGCGGTGGCCAATGACGCCGAGCGGCTCAAGCAGTTGAACGAGGGCCTGAAGAATCTGGGGCTCGATGGATGAACGGGATGCCCAAGGTCGAGGTTAGAGTGAAAGCATGACACGCAAGCAGCGCCGCCTGACCATGATTGGATGCTCGCTTGCGGTACTCGGCTTCGCAGCCGGCCTGGTGCTGTACGCACTGCGCGATTCCATCGTGTTCTTCTCGACGCCGTCGATGGCGGCCGAGCAGCATATTGCGCCGGGAAAACGCTTCCGCCTGGGCGGCCTGGTGCAGCCGGGCTCGCTGGTCTGTGGGGACAGCCAGATTTCCTTCGAGGTCGCTGACGGCAGCGCGAAGCTGCCGGTCACCTACAAGGGAATCCTGCCCGACCTGTTCCGCGAAGGGCAGGGCGTCGTCGCCGAAGGCGCGCTCGATGCGTCCGGCACGTTCCGCGCCGACACCGTGCTTGCCAAGCATGACGAGAACTACATGCCCAAGGACGTCGCCGACGCGCTGAAGAAGCAGGGGCACTGGAAGGACGACTACGACAAGAAGCTCGCCGAGAATATGAAGGGCGCGACTTGCGCGCATGGAGGCTGATGAGGTGATCGCGGAAGCCGGACATTATGCCCTGGTGCTGGCGCTCGGGCTGGCGCTGATCCAGTCCTTCGTGCCGATCCTCGGCGCGCGCTGGGGCGATGTGGCGCTGATGAACGTCGCGCGCTCGACGGCACTGGCGCAGTTCCTGTTCGTGGCGTTGTCGTTTGCGGCGCTGGTGACGCTGCACGTCACCTCCGACTTTTCGGTGACCAACGTCTTCGAGAATTCGCATTCGCTGCAGCCGATGATCTACAAGGTCACCGGCGTCTGGGGCAATCACGAGGGCTCGATGCTGCTCTGGGTGCTGATCCTCGCGCTGTTCGGCGGCCTTGTCGCGGCCTTTGGCAACAATCTGCCGCTCTCGCTCCGCGCCCGCGTGCTCTCGGTGCAGGCCTGGATCGCGGGCGCCTTCTATCTCTTCATCCTGATCACCTCGAATCCGTTCCTGCGCATCCCAAATCCGCCGATCGAGGGCCGCGACCTCAATCCGGTGCTGCAGGACATTGGCCTCGCCATCCATCCGCCGATGCTCTACCTCGGCTATGTCGGCTTCTCGATCTCGTTCTCGTTTGCGATTGCGGCGCTGATGGAAGGACGCATCGATGCGGCCTGGGCGCGTTGGGTCAGGCCCTGGACGCTGATGGCCTGGATCTTCCTCACGATCGGCATCGCGATGGGCTCGTACTGGGCCTATTACGAATTGGGCTGGGGCGGCTGGTGGTTCTGGGATCCGGTCGAGAACGCGTCGCTGATGCCGTGGCTTGCCGGCACGGCGCTGCTGCATTCGGCGCTGGTGATGGAGAAGCGCAACGCGCTGAAGGTCTGGACCATCCTGCTCTCGATCCTGACCTTCTCGCTGTCGCTGCTCGGCACCTTCCTGGTCCGCTCGGGCGTTCTCACCTCAGTGCATGCCTTTGCCAGCGACCCCACGCGCGGCGTCGGCATCCTCATGATCCTCTGCCTCTTCATCGGCGGCAGCCTGTCGCTGTTTGCGGGACGGGCGTCGTCGTTGAAGCAGGGCGGGTTGTTTGCGCCGATCTCGCGCGAGGGCGCGCTGGTGCTGAACAACCTGTTTCTCACCACGGCCTGCGCCACCGTATTCGTCGGTACGCTCTATCCGCTGGCACTCGAAGTCCTGACCGGTGACAAGATCTCGGTCGGCGCGCCTTTCTTCAATCTTACCTTCGCACCGCTGTTCGTGCCGCTGATGGTTGCGGTGCCCTTCGGACCGATGCTCGCCTGGAAGCGCGGCGATCTCCTTGGAGCATCGCAGCGGCTGCTTGCCGCCGGCGTCGCGGCATTGATCGCGGTTGCGATCGCGTGGGCCTGGGCCAGGGGCGGCAGCGCGCTGGCGCCGCTGGCGATCGGGCTCGCGATCTTCGTGATCGCAGGCACGCTAAGCGATCTCGCCGAGCGCATCGGAGCGTTCCGAAGTCCGTTTGCCGTTTCGCTCCGCCGCGCCGCCGGTTTGCCGCGATCGGCCTGGGGCACGGCCTTTGCCCATGCCGGCATCGGCGTCGCGTTGATCGGCATCGTCTGCGAGACGACCTGGAACAGCGAATATATCGGTACGATGAAGCCGAACGATCTCAGGCCACTCGCCGGCTACGAGTTGAAGCTGGACAGACTCTCGCAGCGGCAGGGGCCGAATTATCGCGAGCAGATCGCGTCTTTCACGGTCAGCCTCGACGGCAGGAAGCTTGCCGTGATGACGCCGTCGAAGCGACACTTCACCGCCAGCGGCGCAACGACCACTGAAGCCGCACTGCTGGCGCGAGGCGCGAGCCAGCTTTACATCTCGCTCGGCGATCCCACTGCGGACGGCGGCATGACTGTGCGCATCTATTACAAGCCCTTGGTGCTCCTGATCTGGTTCGGCCCGGTGCTGATGGCGCTCGGCGGCTTGCTGTCATTGTCGGACCGCCGCTTGCGCATCGGTGCGCCGAAGCCGGCAAGGGCGGTGCGCGGCCTGCAGGCGGCGGAGTAGGGCATGAAGCGGATCGTTGCGGCCGCCACTTTGCTGATCCTGATCGCGCTGTCGCCCGCGCATGCCGTGCTGCCGGACGAAATGATGTCCGATCCCGCCAAGGAAGCGCGTGCCCGCGCGCTTTCGCGCGAGCTGCGCTGCATGGTCTGCCAGAACCAGTCGATCGACGATTCCGAAGCGCCGCTGGCGCGCGACATCCGCCTCCTGGTGCGGGAGCGGATTGCGGCCGGTGACAGCGACCAACAGGTGATCGATTTCCTGGTCGCGCGTTATGGCGAGTTCGTGTTGCTGAAGCCGAGGTTCGAGCGCCAGACGCTGCTGCTCTGGCTGGTTCCACCATTCCTGCTGATCGCCGGCGGAGTGGCGCTCTGGCGGCAGGCGAGGCGGCGTTCCCGGGAGGAGTCCGATGCCGCGAATCGACCGCTCACCGCGGACGAAGAGGCCCGCCTGGCAGCCCTGATGGCGGGCGACGCGCCGGCGGAAAAGCCCTAGGTCTTTGGTCATAATTCAAGGCCGATTCCGTGCTCCGCTTCGGGTTCGGGCAAGCGGCGGGAACCCGTGTAATCGCAAAGGCTTACACCTGCGATAAACTGCCGCATGGAAAGCGGCGTTCATTACCAAACTTTAACTCCGCCGCCAGCGCGTTGTAAGGCGCCAGTCCCCATGTTGGCCGCATGTTGGCCTCTGAACGGCGCCGGCCCCCGCATCCCTAACTTCTCGCTTTGGAGAAAGCTTAATGACCGACCGTCCCACCGACCTCTCGACGCTCTCGTCGTTCCGCCAGCCGCGGCGTTCGCTGCTCTCGGCGCGCAAGCTCGCGCTGATGGGTTCCGTTGTCGCCGGCCTTGGCATTGCCGTCTACGGCTTCAGCCCCTCGAGCGGCCCCGTGAACGTCTTGACGACGCCTGCGCATGCGCAGGTCGCCAATGAGGTGAGCAAGGTCCAGAAGCCCGTCGGTTTCGCCGACATTGTCGAGCGCGTGAAGCCGTCGGTGATCTCTGTGAAGGTCAATATCAACGAGAAGGTCGCCAAGGGCGACGACGATGACGATTCGCCGTTCCAGCCCGGTTCGCCGATGGAGCGCTTCTTCCGCCGCTTCGGCGGTCCGGACGGCCTTCCGCCCGGCCTGCGCCCTCACGGTAATCACGTGATCATGGGCCAGGGCTCCGGCTTCTTCATTTCCGCAGACGGCTATGCCGTCACCAACAACCACGTCGTCGACGGTGCGAACAAGGTCGAGGTGACGACCGATGACGGCAAGACCTACAAGGCGAAGGTGATCGGCACCGACGCACGCACCGACCTGGCGCTGATCAAGGTCGAGGGCGGCTCCAACTTCTCGTTTGCCAAGCTCTCCGACGGCAAGCCCCGCATCGGCGATTGGGTGCTCGCGGTCGGCAATCCTTTCGGTCTCGGCGGCACCGTGACCGCGGGCATCGTCTCGGCCATGGGCCGCGACATCGGCAACGGCCCCTATGACGACTTCATCCAGATCGACGCGCCCGTGAACAAGGGCAATTCGGGCGGTCCGGCGTTCAACACCGACGGCGACGTCGTCGGCGTCAACACCGCGATCTATTCGCCGTCCGGCGGCAGCGTCGGCATCGCGTTCTCGATTCCGGCCTCGACCGTGAAGAGTGTGGTGCAGCAGCTCAAGGACAAGGGCACCGTCAGCCGCGGCTGGATCGGCGTCCAGATCCAGCCGGTGACGCAGGATATCGCCGACAGCCTCGGCCTGAAGAAGGCGGAAGGCGCGCTCGTTGCCGAACCCCAGAAAGACGGTCCTGCGGCCAAGGCCGGCGTCGAGTCCGGCGACGTGATCACCGCGGTCAACGGCGAGAACGTCAAGGATGCGCGCGAGCTCGCGCGCACCATCGGCGGCATGGCGCCGGGTACCGCGGTCAAGCTCGACATCCTGCACAAGGGCTCCGACAAGGTCATCAACCTCACGCTCGGCACGCTGCCGAACACGGTTGAGGCCAAGGCCGACAATGACAACGACGACAACGGCAAGAGCTCGCGCGGCACCGACGTGCCGAAGCTCGGCCTGACGGTGGCGCCCTCGAGCAGCGTGGCCGGCGCCGGCAAGGACGGCGTCGTCGTCACCGAGGTCGACCCGAAGAGTGCAGCGGCCGAGCGCGGCTTCAAGGAAGGCGATGTCATTCTCGAGGTCGCCGGCAAGACGGTCACCAGCGCCAACGATGTGCGCGATGCGATCAAGGCCGCGAAGAACGACAACAAGAACGTCATCCTGATGCGCGTGAAGACCGGCGGACAATCGCGCTTCGTCGCCGTGCCGCTCGCCAAGGGCTAAGCATGGTCCGGAAAAGTGGGTAGCGGTTTTCCGATAAGACCATGCTCAACTAACGGGCTTTACGAGTTGGAGGGTGTCGCCGGCATCAGTCGCCCCCGCCGACGGCTCTTTCCGGGGAGCGGGCCAAAAGCCCGCTCCCGCCTCCCTCCTTCCGATGGATATCGCCCCCCTCCGTCGGAAGGCTCTAAGGGCGGTGAGGTCCCCCAGCTTCACCGCCCGCTTTTTCGGTCAACCGATTGGCGTTCGGTCGCCTTGCATGAAAGCGCCGACCGCGCCATGTTGAAGGAAAGTCGACGACCGTGACCGCCACCGCTTCAGCCGTTGCTTCGCAAATGCGCATCCTGATCATCGAAGACGACCGCGAGTCTGCTGATTATCTGGTGAAGGCGTTCCGCGAAGTCGGCTACGTCGCCGATCTCGCCGGCGACGGCGAGGAGGGGCTGTCGATGGCCGAAAGCGGCGACTATGACGTGCTGGTGGTCGACCGCATGCTGCCGAAGCGCGACGGGTTGTCACTGATCGGCGCCCTGCGCGACAAGGGCAACCGCACGCCGGTCCTGATCCTCTCGGCCCTCGGCCAGGTCGACGATCGCATCAAGGGCCTGCGCGCCGGCGGCGACGATTATCTGCCGAAGCCCTACTCGTTCGCCGAGCTGCTCGCACGCGTCGAGGTGCTGTCGCGCCGCAATGTAGGCCCGGCCGAGGAGACCACCTATCGCGTCGGCGATCTCGAGCTCGATCGTCTCTCGCATCGCGTGGCGCGCGGCAAGGACGAACTGACCTTGCAGCCGCGCGAGTTCCGGCTGCTCGAATATCTCATGAAGCATGCCGGCCAGGTGGTGACGCGCACCATGCTGCTGGAAAATGTCTGGGACTATCATTTCGATCCGCAGACCAACGTGATCGACGTGCATATTTCGCGGCTGCGCTCCAAGATCGACAAGGGTTTTGAGCGGCCGCTGCTCCATACCATTCGCGGCGCGGGATACATGATTCGTGACGGCATTCGGTAAGCTGATCCGAACCACAGCGTTCCGGTTGACGCTGGTCTACCTGTTTCTGTTTGCGCTTTTTGCGGCCTCGCTGCTTGCCTATTTCGCCTGGAACACGCGTCGGATGATCACCGAGCAGATCACCACGACCGTCAATGCCGAGATGAGCGAGATCACGGATATCTATGGCCGGCGCGGTCTGCGCGGTCTGTTCTTCACCATCGAGAACCGCGCGCTCAGGCCGGGCGCCAATCTCTATCTCGTCACCACGCCGGCCGGCCTCGCGATCGCCGGCAATGTCGGCTCGCTGGCGCCCGGCGTGATGGGCACCACGGGCTGGTCCGAGACCGCCTACCGGCGGCTGGATGAGCAGGACAAAGCCTATCATCGCGCGCTCGTCAACGTGAGGCAGTTGAGCGGGGGCTTTCGGCTTCTCATCGGACGCGACCTGGAAGAGCGGCGGCGCCTGTTCGGCATCGTCGCCAAGGCCGCGCAATGGTCGATCCTTGTTGTGGTGGTGCTCGGCATCGGCGGCGGCATCTTCGTCGCGCGGCGCGTGCTGCAGCGGATCGACGCCATGACCGGCACCGCGCAACGCATCATGGCCGGCGATCTTTCCGACCGCCTGCCTGTGGGACGCAGCGGCGACGAGCTCGACCGGCTCGCCTCCAATCTCAACGCGATGCTGGAGCGGATCGAGGCGCTGATGGTTGGACTGAAGGAAGTCTCCGACAACATCGCCCATGACCTCAAGACGCCGCTGACGCGCCTGCGCAATCGCGCCGAGGACGCGCTGGCGAAATCCGGCTGCGAGGCCGACTACCGCGCGGCGCTGGAGCGCACCATCGAGGAGTCCGATGGTCTGATCCGCACCTTCAACGCGCTGCTGATGATCGCGCGCGCCGAGTCCGGGCAGGCGCGCGGCAACATGGATGATTTCGATGCCGCTGCGGTTGCCGAAGGCATTCACGAGCTCTACGAGCCGCTGGCGGAAGATGACGGCATGACGCTGCGGCTGAAGACTGCGCCTGCACCCTTGCATGGCAACCGGGAATTGATCAGCCAGGCCCTCGCCAATCTCGTCGAGAACGCGATCAAATATGGCAAGCCCGTCGAGCCAAAGGCCGGTGAGTCGAAGAGCTCGGTCGTGAGCCTCGATGCCAAGCAGATCCTGATCGAGGCCCGTCGCGAAGCCGATCGGGTGCTGCTCAGCGTCACTGATCACGGCCCCGGAATCCCGGAAGGCGAGCGCAAGCACGCCATGGAGCGCTTTGTGCGGCTCGATTCCAGCAGATCGCAGCCCGGTTCCGGCTTGGGGCTCAGCCTGGCTTCGGCGGTCGCGACCTTGCACGGCGGTGAGTTGCGGCTGGGCGATGCCTATCCCGGCCTGGTCGCGACTCTGGTCCTGCCGGCGCGTACCGGCGCCACCCTTGCGGCGCCGACAGCGGATGTGCCACAGAAGGTCGCATGAGCTGATCCGCGAAGGGCGACGCGGAGCCGCGTCCAACCACCCGTCCCCGAAGTCGTGATCTCCAAGCTATGACGATACGCGCACTGGCCGCGCGGTTTGTGGACGGGCCGCACATTTCCGCGACCGACAAGGCCGACCTGGCCCTGCAGAGCTGGCTGGCCGAGCTGGAAGGCGAGCAAACGGCCGAGATCGCCGCGCTGCTTGAGCAGACGCGCGCCAAAGCCATCCTGCTCGGCATTGCCGAATATTCGCCCTATCTGTTCGAGCTGATCCGCAGCGAGGCGGCGCGGCTGATCCGGATTTTGAAATGCGAGCCGGAGAAACATCTTGCCTCGCTGATCGAAACCACAGCAGGCGACGTGTTTGCCGCCTCGGGCGAAGCCGAAGTGATGCGGCTGCTCCGGCGCATGAAGTCGGAGGCGGCGCTCTTGATTGCGCTTTGCGACATCGGCGGCGTCTGGCCGGTGATGCAGGTGACCGCGGCGCTGACCGATCTTGCGGTCGCCTCGGTGCAGATGGCGCTGCGCCATGTGCTGCGGCAGGAGACCGTGCGTGGGCGGCTTTCGCCGAAAGACGGCGAACATCCAGAGGCGGATAGCGGCCTGTTCGTGCTCGCCATGGGCAAGATGGGCGCGGGCGAGTTGAACTATTCCAGCGACATCGACCTCATCGTGTTCTTCGATCCGGAAGCGCCGACGCTCGCCGAGGATATCGAGCCGCAGCCATTCTTTGTGCGTGTTGCGCAGGCGATGGCGCGGCTGTTGCAGCAGCGCACCGGCGACGGCTACGTGTTCCGCGTCGATTTGCGGCTGCGGCCGGATCCGGCCTCGACGCAGGTCGCGATCTCGACCGACGCGGCGCTGCACTATTACGAGCGGGAAGGGCGGACCTGGGAGCGCGCCGCCATGATCAAGGCGCGCGCTTGCGCCGGCGATCTTGCGGCAGGCGAGGCGATGATCGCCGAGATCGCGCCGTTCGTCTGGCGCAAGCATCTCGATTTCGCAGCCCTTGCCGACGTCCACGACATGAAGCGGCAGATGCAGACCTATCGCGGCCAGAGCGAGATCGCGGTCGAAGGCCACAACGTCAAGGTCGGCCGCGGCGGCATCCGCGAGATCGAATTCTTCGCACAGACCCAGCAATTGATCGCGGGTGGTCGGCATGCAGAGCTACGGGTGCGGCCGACGCTGGAGGCGCTCAGCGTCCTAGCTTCGAGCAACTGGATTACCGGCGAGGCGCGCGACGAGCTTTCCGCGGCCTATCAATTCCTGCGTCGCGTCGAGCACCGGCTGCAGATGATTGCCGACGAGCAGACGCATTCGCTGCCGGACAATGTCGAGGCGGTCGAGCGCTTTTCGCGTTTCCTCGGCTATCCGGATCGCGCCGCCTTTGCGAAGGATTTGCTGGCGCAGCTCAACATCGTGCAGGGGCATTACGCCAAGCTGTTCGAGGGCGATCCGACCGGAACGGCGACGCCGGCCGATATCGATTACAGAGCTGGCCCCGAGGACCAGCGCCTGCTCAATCATCTTGCCGCGCTCGGCTTCAAGGAGCCGGTCAGGGTGGCGCAAACGGTGCAGCTCTGGATGGCCGGCGAGTACCGTGTGTTCCGCACGGAATCAACCCGGGCCGCGTTTGCCGAGTTTTTGCCGGCGTTGATCGACGGGCTCGCCAATGCCGAGGAGCCTGACCGCGCGGTGGTCGCCTTCGACCGTTTCCTCGCGGCCCTGCAGCGGGGCGGGCGGCTGATCACGCTGCTCGGCCAGAACCGCGATCTCGTCGCGCTGGTGGCGCTGGTGCTCGGTGCGGCACCCCGGCTCGGCGACATGCTGGCGCGGCAGCCGCAGCTCATGGACGGGCTGATCGATCCGCGCTTCTTCGGCGCCATGCCCGACCGGCGCGAGCTTTCCGTGCGGCTGGCGGCGACGCTGACGGACGCGGACTCCTATGAGGAGTTTCTCGATCGGCTGCGCCTGTTCGGCCAGGAGAGCCTGTTTTTGATCGGCACGCGCATCCTGTCCGGCACCGTTTCCGCGCAACAGGCGGGAACTGCTTTCGCCGATGTGGCCGAAGGCATCGTGCACACCGTGCACGGTCTCGTGACCGAGCGCTTCGCCCCCCAGCACGGGCGCATCAGGGATCAGCAGACGGCGATCCTGGCGATGGGCCGGCTCGGCAGTCGCGAGATGACTGCAAGCTCCGATCTCGACCTGATCCTGCTTTATGATTTCGACGCCGACGCGCCGGACTCCGACGGCGAGCGGCCGCTCAGCGGCGCGCATTATTTTGCCCGCTTCACCCAGCGCCTGATCTCTGCGTTCACGACCCGCACCAACTACGGCGTGCTCTACGAGATCGACATGCGGCTCAGGCCGTCGGGGCGGGCGGGTCCCTTGGCCTCGCACATCGATTCCTTTGCCGAATATCAGGAGCGCGAGGCCTGGACCTGGGAGCACATGGCGCTGACGCGGGCGCGGGTGATTTCGGCAACGCCGGCGTTTCGCGCGCGGATCGAGACCGTCATCCGCGAGGCGCTGACGCGGCCGCGCGAGGCGATCGGCATCGCCCACGACGTCGCCGACATGCGTCGCGCGATCGCGCAGGAGAAGGGCGAGGACGAGCCGTGGGAGCTGAAATATGCGGCCGGCGGCATGATCGACATCGACTTCATCGCGCAATATCTGCAGCTCGTGCATGCCGGCGAGAAGCCCGATATCCTCGACGTCAATACGCTCGAGGTGATCGAAAGAGCCGCGCGGCTCGGCGTGCTGCCGGCGGCGGAAGCCGAGCTTTTGCGCGCGGCCGGCAGGCTCTATCACGACCTCACGCAGGTGCTGAGACTTTGCGTCAGCGACAAGTTCGATCCGAAGGCGGCGGGCGAAGATCTGCAGCGCGTGCTGGCGCGCGCCGGCGACGCGCCCGATTTTTCGTCTCTTGAAGCGCGCATCAAGGAGACGCAAGCTGAGGTGCGCCGCGTCTTCAAGTCGATCGTCGAGGAACGCTGAAGCGCGATGGCTTCGCCGCCGCGCTTCAGCTTATTATCTGCGCATGATCTTTTCGGAAAACCGCTGCACACTTTTCCGGATCATGCGATAAAGGACAATATGATGGCATCCGCCGGAGCCTCAGAGGCCGTCGTCGACGGGACCCAAGCGCACCTGTCATCGTTCGTTCGGCACAGGATCTTCGTCTATCTCGGCATCCTGATTGTTTTGCTGGCGTTCGGGGCGCCCTCGGGCGGCCTGATCGATATTCCGATCAGCTTCCTGCTCAAGAACAAGCTGCACTTGCAGGCCCATGAAGTCGCCGGTTTTCGTCTGCTGGCAGCGGTGCCGCTCTATCTGTCCTTCGTGTTTGGATTTGCCCGCGACCTGTGGAGCCCCTTCCGCATGGGGGACCGTGGGCTGATGGTGCTGTTCGGAAGCCTCAGCGCCGCCCTCTATGTCGTCTTTGCCTTTGTTCCGATCAGCTATCCGACCCTGCTCGTTGCCCTCGTCATGCTGACGGTCTCCTTCCTGTTTGTCTCCAGCGCGCAGAATGGACTGACGGCGTTGATTGGACAACAGCACGCGATGACGGGCCAGGTCAGCGCCATCTGGAATATCTTCCTGTCGATCCCGACGGTGGGCGCTTTGCTCGCAGGCGGCATGCTGAGCGGCCTGCTCGAGCATGAGGGCGCCGACCGGGCGGTGCGAATCCTGTTTCTCGTTGGCGCCGCCATCATGGGAACGGTCGCGCTTTATTCGGTCTGGAAGCCAAAGGAGGTGTTCGACCATGTCCGAATCGAACTCGCGCCCGGGCAGTCTGCGAGCGAGAGCCTGAGGACGCTGGCGCGACACTGGCCGATCTACCCGGCGCTCTTGATCTGGTCGCTGTGGGATTTTGCCCCCGGTTCGACGACGCCGCTGCAGTATCATCTGCAGAACACGCTGCACGCCACCGACGCCCAATGGGGGCAATGGAACGCGATCTTTGCCGGATCGTTCATCCCGGCCTTCATGGTCTATGGATTTCTGTGCAAGCGGTTTGCGCTCAGGCCGATCCTGATCTGGGGTACCGTCATTGCGATCCCGCAGATGGTTCCGCTGCTGTTCATCCATTCGATGACGGGCGCCCTGATCGCGGCGGTACCGATCGGCCTGATGGGCGGGATCGCCACCGGCGCGTATCTGGACTTGATCATCCGATCATGCCCGCCTGGCCTGCAGGGCACGACGCTGATGCTCGCGAGCAGCCTTTATTTCGCCGTCACGCGCTTTGGCGACCTCCTTGGCACCCATCTTTACGATACCTATGGCGGCTTTTCGGTGTGCGTGCTCGCGATCACGCTGGTCTACGCCCTGATCCTGCCGACCCTTCTGCTGGTGCCGAAGCATCTGACCGCCACGGCGGATCAGGACACGGCCTAGCGTGTGCGCGGGTCAGGCATTCTTGAGAGATGCGATTGCCTCGTGCACGTCGGGATCGAGGCCCGCGCCGCCCGCATCGACATGCGCGAGGATGGCTTTGAGCATCCTGGGGTCCCAGAATTTTCGGATGTGCTCCGCGACACCAGCGACTGCCCTGTCGCGTCCCTGCGCGTGGAAGAATTTTCCGATCTGGTTGGCCATGTAGACCAGGCGATCAGGCGACGATGACATGGGCGGTCTCCGTGAGGGCGACATCGGCGGAAACCCGCTCGGGATGGGTGAAGATCTCAAAGCCGTCGGAACGCGCAACCGCTACAAGCGCAATGCCGGCGGCTTCCGCCGTCCGCACGGCGAGTGCCGTCGGCGCGGAGACGGCGACCATCAGCGGTGCGCCGATCGCGGCGGTCTTCTGCACCATCTCGACGGAGACGCGGCTCGTCAGCAGCACCATGCCTTCGCTTGCTTCGGCCCTTTCGCGCGCGAGCGCGCCGGCGAGCTTGTCGAGCGCGTTGTGACGGCCGACATCCTCCCGCAGAGAGATAATGTCGCGCGCTGCCGTCCAGAATGCCGCGGCGTGTGCACCGCGTGTCTCGATATTGATCCGCTGCAGCGGCGCGATTGTCGCCATCGCCGTCATGATCTCCTGCGGTGAGAAGGCGCGTCCTTTCGGCACGATCGCCGTCGGGCGCACCGCTTCCGCAATCGACTCGATGCCGCAGATGCCGCAGCCGGTCGGGCCGGCCATGTGCCGCCGCCGCTCATTCACGAGTTCGGCGCGATCCGGCGATAGCCACATGCGCAGTTCGATGCCGTCACCCAGCCCGATGATATCGAGCGACTTGATGTCATCCGCCGAGTGCACGATGCCTTCGTTGAGGCTGAAGCCGAGGGCGAAATCCGGCAAATCCTGCGGCGTGCCCATCATCACCGCGTAGGTGCCGCCGTTATAGGTCAGCGCCAGCGCGGTCTCTTCCGGGATCAACCGCGTGCCCTCGGCGACGCGACCGTCGCGCCACGCCTTCCGCCGCACCGGGCTGACTGGACGCTGCACGAAGCTCACTCCGCGGCTTCCGCCGGCAGAATGCGGCGGGAGTGACGCGCTTGCGCGTCATAGGCCTTCTGCCAATCCGATGGCCCGTTGGAGGGCGAAATCTGCACCGCCGTGACCTTGTATTCCGGACAGCTGGTCGCCCAGTCCGAGAAATCCGTGGTGATGACGTTGGCCTGCGTGTCCGGATGGTGGAAGGTGGTGTAGACCACGCCCGGCGCGACGCGGTCGGTGATCAGGGCGCGCAACGTCGTCTCGCCGGCGCGGCTTGCGAGCCGCACCCAGTCGCCGTCGCGCACGCCGCGCTGCTCGGCATCGTGGGGATGGATCTCGAGCCGGTCTTCGTCGTGCCAGACCACATTCTCGGTGCGGCGGGTCTGGGCGCCGACATTGTATTGGCTGAGGATGCGCCCGGTGGTGAGCAGGAGCGGGAAGCGCGGACCGGTACGCTCGTCGGTCGGGATGTATTCGGTGACGACAAACTTGCCCTTGCCGCGCACGAAGCTGCCGATATGCATCACCGGCGTGCCCTCGGGCGCCTTCTCGTTGCACGGCCACTGCACCGAGCCCAGCTCGTCGAGCTTCTTGTAGGAGACGCCGGCGAAGGTCGGCGTCAGTGCCGCGATCTCGTCCATGATCTCGGATGGGTGATTGTAGTCCATCTCGAAGCCCATCGCCTTGCCAAGCCGGATCGTCACTTCCCAATCCGCAAGGCCGTTGCGCGGCGTCATCACCTTGCGCACGCGCTGGACGCGCCGCTCGGCGTTGATAAAGGTGCCGTCCTTCTCGAGAAAGGTCGAGCCGGGCAGGAAGACGTGGGCGTAGTTCGCGGTCTCGTTGAGGAAGAGGTCGTGAACAATGACGCATTCCATCGCCGACAATGCCGCGACCACGTGGCTGGTGTTGGGATCGGACTGCAGGATGTCTTCGCCCTGCACATAGAGGCCCATGAAGGTACCTTCGATCGCGGAATCGAACATGTTGGGGATGCGCAGGCCCGGCTCCTTGTCGAGCTTGACGTCCCACGCCGCCTCGAACTCTTCGCGCACCGCGTCGATCGCAATGTGCCGGTAGCCAGGCAGCTCGTGCGGGAAGGAGCCCATGTCGCAGGAGCCCTGCACGTTGTTCTGGCCGCGCAGCGGATTGACGCCGACACCTTCGCGGCCGATGTTGCCGGTCGCCATCGCGAGGTTCGCGATGCCCATCACCGTCGTCGAACCTTGCGCGTGTTCGGTGACGCCCAGGCCGTAGTAGATCGCGGCGTTGCCGCCCGTCGCATAGAGGCGCGCGGCGGCGCGTACCTGCTCGGCCGGCACGCCCGTCACGTCGGCGGTCGCCTCGGGCGAATTGTCGGCACGCGATACGAATTCGCGCCACTGCTCGAATGCGCGCGTCTCGCAGCGCTCGGCGACGAACGCGTCGGCGACGAGCCCCTCGGTGACGATCACATGCGCGAGTGCGTTGACG
>NZ_DATGFH010000108.1:0-44166 GCF_035309285.1 Bradyrhizobium sp.
TTTCCGGATCATGCGCTAGTAAACGACAACCGAACGGATCGACTTGCCTTCGTGCATCAGGTCGAACCCCTTGTTGATCTCCTCCAGCTTGAGAACGTGGGTGATCATCGGATCGATCTGAATCTTCTTGTCCATGTACCAGTCGACGATCCTGGGCACGTCGGTGCGGCCGCGAGCGCCGCCGAACGCCGTGCCCTTCCAGACACGGCCGGTGACGAGCTGGAAGGGCCGGGTGGCGATTTCCTTGCCGGCTTCCGCCACGCCGATCACCACCGATACGCCCCAGCCGCGGTGACAGGCCTCAAGCGCCTGGCGCATCACGGTGGTGTTGCCGGTGCAGTCGAAGGTATAGTCGGCGCCGCCGTCCGTGAGCGTGACCAGATGCGCCACGATGTCGCCGGAGACCTTCTTCGGGTTGACGAAGTCGGTCATGCCGAACTTGCGGCCCCATTCTTCTTTCGAATCGTTGATATCGACGCCGATGATCTTGTTGGCGCCGACCATCCTGGCGCCCTGAATGACGTTGAGCCCGATGCCGCCGAGCCCGAACACGACGACATTCGCACCCGGCGTCACCTTGGCGGTGTTCACCACCGCGCCGACGCCGGTCGTGACGCCACAGCCGATATAGCAGCTCTTGTCGAACGGGGCGTCCTCACGGATCTTGGCCACCGCGATCTCGGGCAGCACCGTGTAGTTCGAGAACGTCGAGCAGCCCATGTAGTGGTAGATGGTCTTGCCCTGGTAGGAGAAGCGCGACGTGCCGTCCGGCATCAGGCCCTTGCCCTGGGTGGCGCGGATCGCCGTGCAGAGATTGGTCTTCTGGCTGAGGCAGCTTTTGCACTGGCGGCATTCGGGCGTGTAGAGCGGAATCACGTGATCGCCCGCCTTCACCGAGGTGACCCCGGCGCCGACCTCGCGCACGATACCCGCACCCTCATGGCCGAGGATGGAGGGAAAGATGCCTTCGCTATCGAAGCCATCGAGCGTGTAGGCATCGGTATGGCAGATTCCAGTCGCCTTGATCTCGACCAGAACCTCACCGGCTTTCGGCCCGTCCAGATCGAGCTCGACGATTTCCAGCGGCTTCTTTGCCTCGAAGGCGACAGCAGCGCGTGTCTTCATGATCTATCCCTGTTTCGCTTCTCGCGTGCCCGTCTGCTCGTTATTTCGTGCCCATGCAGGAGTCCTCGGCGTCGGCATAGGCGTTGGACTTGTCTTCATGCTTCGCAGGCCGCACGCGGCCGAGCGCATTGTTGGCCCGCGCGCGCAAATACACGTAGATGTCGTCCAGGTGACAGGCGACGTTCGGATTGTTGCCAAAGGCCGGCATCACGTTCTCCGTCGCCGTGGTGACGTTCTTGCGGCCGCTCGCGACGGTGGCCAGGAAGTCGCCGTAGCTCATGGTCTTGAGTGAATCCTTTAGCGCCGGCGCATAACTCGATCCCATTCCGTCGGGGCCGTGGCAGACGTGACAGTCCGAGTGATAGCGGCGGTAGCCTGAATAGGTATACCAGTCGACCGTGCCGTCCGGCTGAATCTTGTAGGTCGGATTACCCTGTTTATCGAGATATTTTCCATCTTCGGATTTGACGGCGGTCGGATCGCCGGAGCCATCAGCGAAGGCAATTCCTCCAGCAGCGAAGAGAATAGTCGCTGCGGCCACTAGACAGATGATACGCAAGAGCTTGTCCTCGAGTGTCGATGCTAAGTGATCCGGCGCGTGGGACGGGCCCACGCGCCGGAGCGAGGTTCTTCAGCTCATTGCGGCAGCGCGAACACGGTGAGTGTTCCGCCGAGCGCGGTGTAGTTGCTCAGCGCAGCGTAGCCACCGACGGCACCAAGACCTGCGGTCGGATCGGTCAAGCCGGCGGCGAGGCCAATACCTGCCCAACCACCGACACCGGACAGCACGGCGACGTACTGCCTGCCGCCATGTTGATAGGTCATGACGTTGCCGATGATGCCCGACGGAGTCTTGAACTTGTAGAGCTCCTTGCCGGTCTTGGCATCGACCGCCTTGAGGTAGCCCTCAAGCGTTCCGTAGAACACCACGCCGCCTGCGGTCGCGAGTGCGCCCGACCAGACCGAGAACTGTTCCTTGTCCGACCAGACGATCTTGCCGGTCTTGTTGTCCCAGGCGATGAAGTTGCCCATGTTGCTGTCGCCCGGAGGCGGATACATCGACAGCGTCGCACCCACATAGGGCTGGCCGGCGGTGTAGCTCACCTTGAACGGCTCATAGTCCATGCAGACGTGGTTGGTGGGGACGTAGAACAGCCCGGTTTCCGGCGAGTATGCTGCAGGCTGCTCGTCCTTGGAGCCGAGCGCGGCCGGGCAAATACCCTTGCTGTTGTGATCCTCGCCATTGTGCTCGGTCGAATATTGGTCGACCACTTTCGGCCGGCCGTAGGTCGGCGAGCTCTTGTTCATGTCGACGCCGGTGGTCCAGTTGACCTTCGGATCGTACTTCTGCGCCACGATCAGTTCGCCGTTGGTGCGATCGAGCGTGTAGCCGAGACCGTTGCGATCGAAATGGGTGAGGAGCTTGCGCGGCTTGCCATCGATCGATTGATCGGAGAGGATCATCTCGTTGACGCCGTCATAGTCCCACTCGTCATGGGGCGTCATCTGATAGACCCACTTCGCCATGCCGGTGTCCGGATTGCGCGCGAAGATGGTCATTGACCACTTGTTGTCGCCCGGACGCTGTTTCGGGTTCCAGGTCGAGGGGTTGCCCGAGCCGTAGTAGACGAGGTCGAGCGACGGGTCGTAGGCGATCCAGCCCCACGTGCAACCGCCGCCGATCTTCCACTGATCGCCTTGCCAGGTCTTGAGGCTCGAGTCCTTGCCGATCGGCTTGCCGAGCATGGTGGTCTTCTCGGGGTCGATCAGGAGCTGGTCATCCGGCCCTTCCGAATAGGCCTTCCAGGCCTGCTTGCCGTCCTTGATGTTGTAGGCGGTCATGCTGCACTGGACGCCGAATTCGCCGCCGGAGGTGCCGACCAGAACCTTGTCCTTGACGACCAGCGGCGCCGAAGTTCCGGTCTGTCCCTTGCTGGGATCGCCGTTCACGGCGGTCCACTCGACGTTGCCGTTCTTGGCGTTGAGCGCCACCAGCTTGTCGTCGGCCTGATGCAGGAAGATCTTGCCGTCGGCATAGGCGAGGCCGCGGTTGACCGTGTCGCAGCACATCACCGGAATGACGTTCGGATCCTGCTTCGGTTCGTAGGTCCAGAGAATTTTGTTCTCGTTTGAAAGGTCAAGAGCATAGACCTTGTTGGGGAACGGCGTGTGCAGATACATGACGTTGCCGATGACGAGCGGAGCGCCCTCATGGCCACGCAGCACGCCGGTCGAGAAGGTCCAGGCGACCTGAAGCTTGCCGACGTTGGAGGCGTTGATCTGTTTGAGCTTGGAGTAGCGCGTATTGGCGTAATCTCCGCTCTGCATCACCCATTCAGCCGGATTTTGCGACATCCGGTTTACTTCATCGTTGGCTGCGGCGCTTCCGGCGGCAAACACCGCCATCGCACTCATGCCCGTCGCGAGTAGCACCTTTCGCATCGTGGTCCTCCCAGTTGAGTAGCCTTGGGTTCCGCACACACGGCCCAATTTCGAATTTATTAACTGGTACGCCTAGCCGCTCCGGACGGGCGAAGCTTGCCCAAGAGCGAAACGCATTTGCTCAGAAGCGAAGCCGCGCGGAATTTTTCATTTCCACGCTTCGATGCCGACGGCTCGAGCCTCGATATTGCGGGGCATCAAAGTTTCGGGGGAGGTTGCCCACCAAGAGGTTTTTCTTGACGGCGCCGAAACTTAGTCGGAGGATCAACCTCAGGGAGAGCAAGGGGGACGCTTGGCCATTCCCGTTTTGACCGTTTCGAGAAAATGCCTCAACCTGAATGTCGCTTACCGTGATTTGCCGCGAGCCTTTCACGGTTGATCTCAAATCGGTGGCAGAACATGTCCGACACAGTCCACTCACTCAGCACCGCCGGACTGGCCCCGAAGAAGCAGATCCAGCGTTGGTCAGATGCACTGACGGATCTCTGCGGCCAGTTCAATGTGGATCCGCTCGAGGCTTCGAGCCTCGAAGGACGAATCAACTACACGACCGTTTCGAGATTGAAGCTTTGCCAGATCGAGGCGAGCCAGCACCGGATCGCACATTCGTCGGCGCAAAGCCACAGCAGCGAACATCCCTATGTCAAGATTTTGTTCCAGACTCAGGGGATCTCGTATTTCGAACAGAATGGCTTCCAGATCCAGGTGAAGCCCGGCGATTGTCTCGCCTATGACGTTTCCTGCCCGCACACCATCATCAGTCCGGCGCTGACACGGCACGAGGTGGTGATCGTGCCGAAAGAATTGCTGCGGGAGCGCGGGTTCCATTTCGGCAGGATGTACGCCTGCAAGCTCTCGGCTCGCAACGGCACCGGCCGCATCGCGCATGATTTCGTGCATGCAGCCTTTGACGAAGCGAACCGTCTTTCGGCGAACAGTGCGGTCGGCGTCGCCGATTCGTTGATCGACCTGTTGCTGTTGCCGCTGCGCGAGGCCGACACCGCGTTCGACCGCGTCGGCCCCGAGGCGATGTATGTGCGGGCGCAGGCCTTCATCCGCGAGCACTTGCGCGATCCGGAGCTTTCTATCGACCAGATTTCGGCCGCACTTGGCTGCACCAAGCGCTATCTGCACATGCTGTTCAGCGAACGCGGCATGACGGTCAGCGACTACATCTGGCGCGCGCGATTGCAGCATTGCCGCCAGGAGCTGGAATCGCATGGAGGCAAGACGATCACGGACGTCGCCTTCTCCTGGGGATTCTCGAGCTCCTCGCACTTCAGCCGTGTGTTCCGGAAGTGCTTCGGCGTTTCTCCATCGGCCATTCACAGGGGACAGGTCGGCGGCATTGCGCCGGACGTTACCTAAAGCGCGATGATTAGCGGATGATCATCGTCGCGCTTTAGCCCTTGTTTGCGCGTGATCCTTTCGGAAAACCGCTGCACACCCCGCATCGCGTGCGGGGCAGTCTTTTTCCGGATCATGCGCCAAGCACAGGCCATCAGCTTGGCGGAGCGTCAGGGCAGGCGCTTGGTCGCGGCTTGGAGCCGCGCTTGTCGAGAGGAACTTTGCAATTGTCGATCCGTTGCTCGTCCGTCCATTTCCGGCCGAGCCTCTCCTTGCCGGTCAGCTTCGGCGAGGTTGCCTTGGCCGCACCCGCTGCAGGCTTCGCGTCCTCGGCCATCGCGAACGACGCAGCGCCCGCCAACGCCAACGAGAGCGAAATCGTCAGGAATTTCCGGTGCCGCAATGCCATGGCCACCTCCTCGAAGGTCCGACCTGGGAAGACCGGATTTAGCAAACACGAAATGGCCGCCGCCACCCGGAATCCGATGCCGGGCGATCCGATTTGAGCAAGACAACAATGAAGATCACAATGCTTACGCGCCGATCTATCTTTCTGATATCCGCTGCGTTTCTGTCGGGAGCGGGCTCCGCGGCACTCGCCGCGCCGCGCCACAATCCGGTTCGGATGTTTGACACCGACAATGACGGCACGCTCGATCTGGCGGAGGTGAAGAAAGCCGCTACCGCGTTGTTTACTAAGCTCGATCGCGATCATGAAGGGACGCTCGACCGCCGCGAGCTGGGTGGCAGGTTGAGCGCGCGCGAGCTGGCTGCGGCCGATCCCGATCATGACGGCACGCTGACGCTCGACGAATATCTCGGGGTCGTCGAGCAGCGCTTCCATGCGGCGGACGCGGACGGCGACGGCACGCTCGATGCGAAAGAGCTGAACTCGCGGGCCGGCCGCGCGCTGTTGCGTTTCTTGAGGTGAGAGCGGGTCCGCGGCGCAAGATTCGCGCGAGCCCTTGCATCAATCGTGTCTCGGTCTTACGCTTAAGCCGGCGCTGAGTGTTGCGCCAAACACTTGGGAGAACCGAATGACCTGGAAAACTCCGAAGATCGTCGAAGTGCAGGTGGGCATGGAAATCAACATGTACGTCTGCGCGACGCGAAAATAACACGAAGCGATCTGCCCGGCTCCGGTAGTTCTCTGCCGCGAGTCGTGGCAGACGTTTGCTACGGACTCTGTTGCTGTTATCGGACTCGGTTGCGTCAGAAGATATCGAGAATGGATACGATACAGCTGATTATCACGGTCTGCGCCGTGCTCGCGCCAACCAAGTGCGAGGAAAGGAGCTTGAGCTTTTCCGCGAACTTTTCGCCGCGGCAATGCGCCATGGCGGCGCCGCCCTATATTGCGCAATGGATCGGCCAGCATCCGCAATGGACCGCGGTGAAGTGGCGCTGCGAATACCCGCATATGCACGAGAAGATCTGAAATTCGCAATTCGCCACTTCTACTTGTTGCAGTCCTTCAGATCCTTGTCCGAGATCGAGAACACCGCGTCCGCCTTGATCTCGATGTCGCGGACAAAGCACTGCCGGTCGTCGCGATAGCCCACCCTGGCATCGTAACGCCCGGGGACAATGCCGGTGATGCGCAAGCGCTCGTCGTGATCGACTTCCTTGTCCTTGTCGTTCAAGGTCTGGTTCGGTCCCCAGTGGTTCTTGCCGGCCGGCGACAACTCAAAGCCGGAAATGGTCGAGGTGGTGAGGTTCCACAGCCGGATGCCCTTGCCCTGCGCCGTGAGCTGACCCGGCAGCGTCATTGCAAGCAGGCAGATCGCAATCAGCGCACGCGGCATGGTGACCTCTCGACAGCTCCTGCACCGACAATCTGAAACGAGCCGAGGGGTGCAAGCAAGCGCAAAATGTGCCTCACCCGTCGGCCGGCTTCAATCGCGCGAGCTCATGTTTGATCGCCGTGATGTCGGCGTCGCTCCGCGCCGACCGTGGTGGCCGTAGTGGCAGCGCGTGCAGAAGCGTCGCAGGTCGCTTCGACAACAGGAACAGGCGGTCGCCAAGACGAACCGCGTCGTCAAGATTGTGCGTCACGAGCAGCGTTGTCGTGACGCGGTCCTCCAGCAATGTCGCGATCTGGTCGCGGAGGCGAGCGGCCAGCGCCTGATCCAGCGAAGCGAACGGCTCATCGAGAATCAGGAAATCGGGCTCGACGGCGAGCGCCCGTGCCAGCGCGACGCGCCGCGCCAGCCCGAGCGACAATTCGCCGGGAAAATGACTGCGGTGGGCGCTCAACTCGAGCACTGCGAGCAGGGCTGACAGCCTTGCTGCGTCGACCTTCGGTGCGGCGAGCAGGATATTGTCCTCGACCGATCGCCACGGTAGCAGCCGCGGTTCCTGAAATACCATGCCGATCCGCGCCTGCGCCGCGCGATCGACAGACCCTTGATAATCGTGATCGAGGCCGGTGAGGATTCGCAAAAGGGTGGTCTTGCCGCAACCCGAGGGGCCGACGATGACACCGACCTCTCCGGCTGCAAGGGTGAAGGCAATATTGCGCAGCACTTCGTGGCGTTCTCCGGCCGCGTTCGCAAATACCTTGCTCGCAATATCGACTTCAAGCCGCACGAGGCCGCCACCGGGATAGCCGCGCTTCGAACGGCTGCACCAACGCGGTCTCGATCACGAAGATGATCGCAGCGAAAGTCAGCGAATAAGCAAGCAGCAGCGGGATATCGAAGAGCTGGAAGGCCACGCCAATCTCGAAGCCGACCCCGTTGGGTCGGCCGAGAAATTCGGCCACGAGGACGATCTTCCAGATCAGGGCAAGGCCCGATCGGGAAGCGGCGGCAATATAGGGCGCAAGCTGCGGCAGGACGACGTGCCGGAAGGCCTTGCCGCGCGGAAAGTCGAAGATGCGCGCCATTTCGTCGAGCGAAGGGTCGAGGGCGCGCGTTCCCTCGCGCAGCGTGACGACTGCGGTCGGAAGCTTGTTGATTGCGATCGCGGCGATGGCCGCAGTCTCGGTCAGACCCGCCCAGATATAGGCGAGCACGATGATGACGAGAGCCGGCAGATTGAGCAGAACGATCAGCCAGGGATCGCCCAGCCGGTCAGCCACGCGCTGGCGTCCCATCCAGTAGCCGATGGCCGTTCCGAGCGCCATCGCCAGTACGAAGGAGACGGCGACGCGCGCCAGCGTCGCGCCGAGGTTGAGGAACAGCGCGCCGGTTCTGGCTTGGGCGATGATGGCCTGCAGCACGTCCGGCGGAGGCGGCAGCTTGGCGCTGCCCACGAACAGAGACGCAATCCACCAGGTCACGAAGAACACGGCAACCGACAGCAGGCGCATCACGTCAGCCCCCTGGTATCGCGTGATAGAACGTGCCCGGATCAAGCTGCGGCGCCGGCCCGACGAGGTCAGGTCCGCCGATCTTCGCCAGCACGCGATAGAGGACGCGTGCGTCGCCTTCTTCCTCGGCTATGGACCGGCGCGGAATCCCCTCGCGGTAACGGTCACGATAGACGCGCAGCGTGGCCGCGTCGGTGGCGCCGGTGAGGGATTGAATCCGGCTCCACTCCGCATCCGAGGATGCGAGAATCTCCTTCGCTTGCCGGGTTGCCGCGATGAATCGCGCAAGCAGGTCCGCGTGCGCGTTGCCCCATGTCTCGTCGAAGACGTAACCGATCATCGCGGTCGGGCCCTTGGCGCCAAGCTTTGGAAGAATGTCATCGATGCCGGCCAGGCGACGGAAGCCCTTGGCCTCCAATGCCGCGCAGAAATTCCAGTAGTCGAGCGTGGCATCCGTCTCGCCGCTCAGTGCTTTCGCGGCCAGGAGCGGCGGCGCACCATAGATGATGTTGGAGGTAGCCTTCAGGTCGGTCCCGTCCTGTTTCAGCGAAGCTTGCAGCAGAAGCCAGCTCTTGTCGATCGGGCCGCCGGCGACGGCGAGCGTGTGGCCCTTGAGATCGGCCAGCGTTCGAATGGTCGAGTCGTTTCGCACCATCACCGCGCCCAGGGCGCTCGAATAGGGATAGAACGTGAGCTTGCCGCCGAGAGAGCGTTCGCGCGAAACCCAGGGCCAGTCGGACACGATGATGTCGGCGCTGCCGGCGCGCAGCGCGACTTTGCCGGCCTCGGGGCTTGCAAGCTCGATCGGCTCGATCGAAAGGTTCGCCTGCTTGTCGAGCCCGTGGGCGCGGATCACCGCCAGTTCCCAGGCGAATGTCCCGGTTTTCTGCATCGCAACCCGTATCGTCTCCGCATCGCAACGCACGGCGGTCGATGCGGAGAGGGTGAACGTGGTGAGCAACAGAGCGGCAAGGTGTTTCATGACTTCGTGAGCCGTTTCCTCGAATGTCTGCTTTTCAGTGCAAGAGCGATAGCATAGCTTTTGCTCTCAGGAGAAATGGTATGAAATTAGTCAGATGGATACGACCGATTGTCGCCGGGCTTGGCGGCCTCGTGCTAACAGCCATGATCGCCCAGGCCGATGAAGCCAATGATTACCCGACATCGGCGCGGGCCGAATATGTCTATGGCTGCATGAAGGCCAACGGCGAGACCCGGCAAACGATCGAGCAGTGCTCGTGCTCCATCGACATCATCGCTTCGCTCCTTCCTTATGCCCGCTATGTCACCGCGGAAACGGTGCTGAGCATGTCCCAGGTCCGGGGCAATCTCGGCGGCGAGTTCCGCTCGTCGGAGCAGGCCAAGAATGCGCTGGACGATCTGCGACGTGCGCAGGCCGAAGCCGAGGTGAGGTGCTTCTAGCGCTAGTCGTAGCCCGGATGAGCGAAGCGACATCCGGGAAGGGCCCCGCATGTCGCTTGCGCTCATGCGGGCTACGACCTTGTCACGTTCCGGAATCGTCGATCTTCCACTCCTTCTGGAAGACGTGGCCCGATGTATCCTTGGCCTCTGCGCGGAACGTCTTGGCGCCGTTCGAGACATAGGTGAAGCGGATATTGGGGTCTTCGGAGATGGAGATGCCGCCTTCCATCGACAGCACCGGGCTGTTGTCCTGCCACACATGCAATTCATCGATGAAGAAGGCCGGAATGTAGAGATGGGTCAACTGGTCCATCTGCAGCCCGGAATTGTTGGGATGCCCGATCATGATCTGGGCTTCTCGCGTGGAGTTGCTCGACCCCTGATCAGCCCTGGCGAACTGCCGGTATTTCATCTGGCCCAGATGATTCCTGGCCTCTTCGGGATTCTTGACGGCCGGCGCCGAGCAGCCGCCGGAGGCCTTCACAAAGGTCTTGACCATGTAGAGCTTGCCGTCGCTGAGCTCGGCCACGGCATGCACGTTGGTGTAGCTGTTGACGCGGACGCGCGTCGAAATTTCCGACACGCGCGCGTCCGCTCCGAGCTCGAACCTGGCGGCCATCGGCGCCGGATTTTGATCGATGACGAGCGTGATCGCCCGGAGCTGCCGGCTGTCATCAGGCGAAAGCTTTGAGCGCAGCGTCACCGGGACGATGGCCGCATCCTCGGCGCGGTAAGGCATCTCGATCGCGATCACATCGCTGCCATCCAGCATCGGGCGATTGTCGAAGATGTCCTGCACCAGACCCGGCCAGGGATCGTAGGGCTCGGTCGCGTGTAGCGGAAAAGCGCGCAGGCCCAGTGCGGCACCGAACAGGGCAAGCGCGCAGAGCAGGCGGAGGCGAGGTCCGAGCATGGTCGTGCTCCCTGACAAGCGAAGCAGCAACAATTTGAACGCAGGTTATCGCCTGCGCTACTCCCACTCAATCTCTGAAAATGCTGCGGTTGCGTTGCGCGTGTTGTAGTCGTCAAACAATTGCCATCGCGATCGCTCGGAAGCGGCCGCCGTCTCGGCGGCCGTGATCGGCGCGCCGCGCCTGACCAGGGCGCGTACATCGGTTGCGAGCGTGTCGAGATAGCGGCGCTCGTCGGCAAGCGCCGCCGGCCATGCGCTCACAGGTCCGTGACCCGGAACCACGCGCTGCGCGGGCTGCCCACTCAGCTCGCCCATCAGGCGCTGCCAGCCGCGGATGCTGCCGTCCATCACCGGAATGTGGGCAAGGAAGACGAGATCGCCGGCGAACAGGGTTTTCGTTTGCTCGTCCAGCACGGTGAGGTCGCTGTCGGAGTGCGCGACCGGCCATGCGCGAAGGACGAGCGAGCGGGCACCGAGATCGAGCTTGAGCGTGCCATCGACGAGCAGCGTCGGGGGCACGACCTTCACCTCGTCGATCAACGCAGCGCCCATGATCTTGCGAAAGGCATCGACATAATACGGGCCGCGCATGGCCAGGGCTCGCGGCAGATTCTTGTGACCCACAAAGATGGTTCCTTCGGCCGAAAAGGCTGCGTTGCCAAAGACGTGATCCGGATGTCCATGCGTGTTGATGACGTAGCGGATCGGCTTGTCGGTCCGCTCGCGAATGGCAGCCAGCAGCTCACGTCCCTCGCGCACGCTGCCGCCCGTATCGATCACCGCGACTGCGTCGCCACCTATGACGAACCCGACGTTGGCGATCGCGCCCTCGTTCTCGCGCGTCATCAGCGCGATCTCGCCAGTGTGAACGAACAGGCCGGGCGCAATTTCAGTGACGGGCAGCGCCTGCTGCTGCGCGCGTGCCGAGGCGGCGGAGAGCATCGCGAGTGCGGCAAGCAGCAAGAGGCGACGGCTCATCCTTTGGTCTCATCCCTCGTCGAATAAGGCCGACGCCTCGATGTTCCAATTTGCGACGCAGCACGCATCGTGAAATTCGCACAGAAAGCGGCGCTTTGGATAATCCTGTTGCACGCTCCAGTTTCGAAGCATAGCATTTTTCACGGGGACGACCGGCGCGAGCTGAAAGCAGCATCTGATGAAACATGTCTCAATCCATCGCGGCCTGCTGATCGCGCTCGCGATCGCTGCAACGTCTGCAAGCCATCAGGTGGCGCGGGCGCAAGGTGACAACGCGCAGCCCCAAGCCGGCAATGGCGGCCTTGACCTCTCGATCGAGCTCGTCGATCCCAAGGTGCTGCGGGTCTGCGCCGATCCGCGCAACCTTCCTTTCTCGAACGAGAAGGGTGAGGGATTCGAGAACAAGCTTGCTGAGCTGTTTGCGAAGAAACTGAACAAGAAGCTTGACTACATGTATTTTCCGCAGGCGACTGGCTTCGTCCGCGTGACGCTCGGCGCGCATCGCTGCGACGTCATCATGGGTTTTCCGCAGGGCAATGATCTCGTCCAGGGCACCAATCCCTATTACCGCACGGCCTACACGCTGGTCGTAAAGCAAGGCTCCGGGCTGGAAGATGTCACGGAGCTCGGCGATCCGCGCCTGAAAGGCAAGCACATCGGCATCATCGCCGGCACGCCGCCAGCCACCTATATGGCCACCGATGGGCTGATGGCGGATGCAAAGCCTTATCCGCTGATGATCGACACCCGCGTCGATTCATCGGCAGGGGCGATGATCAGCGATCTCAACAAGGGCGATATCGATGCCGGCGTCCTGTGGGGACCGATGGCGGGCTTTTATGCCAGGGAGTCGAATCCGCCGCTTCATGTCACGCCGCTCGTCAAGGAGAAAGCCGGCCCCCAACTCGTCTATCGCATCGGCATGGGTGTGCGGCATTCGGACCAGAACTGGAAGCGAATGCTCAACCGCCTGATCCAGGAGAACCAGGCCGATATCAACAAGATCCTGCTCGATTTCGGCGTTCCCTTGCTCGACGAGAACAACAAGCCGATCAGCGTGGAGACGGCGACGAAGTCGCCATGATCCGATCCGCCATCATCCTGCTGCTCGCGATGTGCGCATGTGCTTCGGTCGTGCGCGCGCAAGAGGTCGTGCTCGAGCCGGAAGGTTATCGCACCGATGAGTACCGGGCACCGGTGCCGGAGACGCTCGCCGGTGCACGCGTGATCACGACCGCGGAGGCGGAAGCGATCTGGCGTGCCAAGAACGGTGTTTTCATCGACGTCTTTCCGCGTGCGCCAAAGCCGAATCTTCCGGCGGGCACCATCTGGCGCGACCGGCCGCGCGAGAATATTCCCGGCAGCATCTGGCTGCCGGATACGGGCTATGGCCAGCTTGCAAAAGCAACCGAGGACTATCTGCGGCGGGGCGTTGAACGCGCTGTTGGCGGCAATCATGCGGCGTTGATCGTGGCGTATTGCCAGGCCAAGTGCTGGATGTCCTGGAATGCCGCCAAGCGGCTTGTGTCCTATGGCTACACCAACGTGGCCTGGTATCCCGAGGGGACGGACGGCTGGGAGCACGCCGGTCTGCCGATGGTTGAATCGCAGCCCGAGCCGCGGCCAGGCGAGCACGGTTCGGCGTCGAAATAGCGGCGTGTCAGCCTTTTGGTGCATGATCTCCGTGCAAACGGGTAGCTCCGTCATTGCGAGGAGCGAAGCGACGAAGCAATCCAGAGCCTTCACGTGGAGATATGGATTGCTTCGCTTCGCTCGCAATGACGGGCGCAGCTACTCCATTTCCTGCTGAATGGTGCGGGCGAGCGCAAACAGGCGCTGGTCGATCATGGTCGGCACTTCGCACACGAACTTCACCACGCGCCGCCGATCCTCGAAGATCCGCGTTTCCCAGACAAGCTGGTTGCCGAGCTCGTCCACCTTTTTCTGATCGGGGGGCGTGGCGTCCTGCAGCGCCTGCAGCGCGATCGTATCGGTACGGATCTTGTCCGCTGCGACACGCTGCTTTCGCGTCACCCGCTCGAGCCCGCTCATCACTGAGGAGCGCTCGGCGTTGAGCGTATCGAACAGGCCGGCAAACAGCAGCTTGCCTGCCGCCGCCTTGTCGGTTCCCGGCGACGACAGAAAGTCCGTGATCGTCTTTTCTGCATCCTCAAGCTTGACCTTGCGTGGCGCGAGTTTTTCGACCATTGCGCTGATCTTGGGATCGTCCTTCCATTTGTTCGAGGCGTCGTCGAGCGCCGGACCCGCCCAGACCTGCGCCAGCGAGATTTCGAGCACCTTGGCCTGCGCGCAGGGCCAGTCCGGAAAGCGCGGGTCGGCGGCCAGGCAGGGCGCCGATGCGGCGACAGCGACGAGGGCTGCAATGGTAATTCGCAGCGTCATGTCTCGCCTCCCGCAGGCCCGCGCCGGACAAGTCCGCGCGAGGGATCATAGGCGAAGATCGCTCCCGCCATGAACACAACCGTGCAGCCGCCAACCACGGCGAGCGAGACCCAGTCCACCTTGCCATAGAGCGCGAAGCGGATCAGCTCGACCGAATGCGTGAACGGATTCCACTGGCAGACGTAGTACAGCATCGGGCTGCCTTCCTGCACCCGCCACAACGGGTAAAGCGCGGATGAGGCAAAGAACATCGGGAAGATCACAAAGTTCATGACGCCGGCAAAATTCTCGAGCTGCTTGATGCCGGAGGAAATCACCATGCCGAGCGCCCCGAGCATCAGGCCCGAGAGGATCAATGCCGGCACCACCGTGAGGTAGCCGATCGGAGGCGGCGTGATGTCCCAGAACCACGCGATCAAGAGGAACGCGTAGACCTGCAGCAGCGAGACCGCGGTTCCCGCAAGCAGCTTGCAGAACAGGAGATAGCCGCGCGGCAGGGGGCTCACCAGCAGGGTGCGCATGTTGCCCATCTCGCGGTCATAGACCATCGAGAGCGAGGACTGCATGCCGTTGAAGAGCTGGATCATCGCCATCAATCCTGGCGCGATATAGACCTCATAGAGGATGTAGGTCTCGTAGGGCGGGATGATCGAGATGCCGAGCACCTGGCGAAAGCCGGCGGCGAAAATGAAGAGCCAGACCAGCGGGCGCACCAGCGCGGACACGAAGCGCTCGCGCTGGTGCAGAAAGCGCAAGCCCTCGCGCCACACGATGCCGGTGAGGCAGGTGACATATTCGGCGAGCGTGAAGCCGCCCGAGCGATGATCGAGAGCCGTGGAGCTCATGGCGCGATGCTCCCGGAAAGCGCGCCGGTCAGGCGCATGAAAGCCGCGTTGACATCCTGTGCGCCGGCTTCGCTCAGCACGCGCGCCACGTCGCCGCGTGCGAGCACCTTGCCCTGATGCAGGATGACGAGATTGTCGGTCGGGATCACCTCGTCGAACAGATGCGTAGCCCACAACACGCCGATGCCCTCGTCGCTGACGAGCTTTCGAACGTGCTTGAGGATATCGGCGCGGGCCTTGACATCGAGCCCGACCGTCGCCTCGTCGAGCAATAACAGCCGCGGCCGATGCAGCAGCGCGCGCGCGATCTCGACGCGCCGCATCTGCCCGCCCGAGAGATCGCGCACCTTGCTGCCGGCGCGATCGGCGAGCTCGATCTGCGCGAGCACGTCAGTGGCTCGCGCCCGCGCATCGCGCCGGCCGATGCCGTGCAGGGCGGCGTGATAAAGCAGGTTCTGCATCACCGAGAGATCGAGATCGAGCGTGCGCGGCTGGAACACGACGCCGAGCAGCCGCAGCGCCTCGCCCGGCTCGCGGGAGATGTCATGGCCGAAAATGCTGATACGGCCGCTCTGAATTCCGAACAGCCGCGTGATCAGCGAGAACAGCGTGCTCTTTCCGGCGCCGTTCAGCCCAAGCAGGGCGCTGAAGCTCGCCGGCCGCACCTCGAAATCGACATCGATCAAGGCGCGGCGGGGGCCATAGGAATGGCTGACGTTGCCGATCGACAGCGCGGGTACGGCAGCATCGGGCCGGGCAGCGGTGTCCGGCAAAGTCTTGGCTGTTGCGCCTTGTGCATCTGACATCGTCATGGCGATATCGTCACACCCCACGGAAGCTCGCCGACCTGGATGGTCTTGATGACCTTTTGGCTGGCGACGTCGATGACCGAGACGTCGTTGGAGATGCCATTGGTCACGATCAGGTATTTTTCGTCCGGCGCGAAAGCCATGTGCCAGACCCTTTGGCCGACGAGAAGGTATTTTTTCACTTCATGAGTTTTGGCATCCACGACGGCGACGCGATTGGCCGGGCCGAGGGCCACGAAGGCGGTCTTGTCGTCCTTGGTCATGCCGATGCCGACCGGCTGGATCGCTTCGCTCCGCAGGCCGGGGATCGCGAATGTGACCTTGCCGGTCACCGCGTGCTTGGCCGGATCGATGATCGACACGGTGCCGCCGACCTCGGAAGAGACCCAGAGCTCGGAGCCGTCGTGCTTGAATTCTGCAAAGCGCGGCCGCGAATCCACAAGCACATTGGCGACGACCTCGCGTTTTTTGGTGTCGATGAAATGCGCCATGTTGGTGGTCTCGGACGTGCAGATCAGGGTGGTTCCGTCCGGGCTGACCATCATGCCCTCGGGCTCGACACCGACCTGGATGTCGCCAAGCCGCGTGCGCTTGGCGACGTCGATGACGGTGACCGTGTTATCATTCTCATTGGCGACGTAGAGGATCTTGCCGGCGGCATCCTGGGTGAACAGTTCCGGATCGGGGCCGGAGGGCAGGGTATCCACGATCTGCTGGGTCTTGGTGTCGATCATCTGGATGGTATCGTCGTCGCCGACAGCGACCATCACGAACTTGCCGTCTTTCGTGAACTCGATGCCGCGCGGCCGCTGGCCGACCTTGATTGTGGTGGTGACGGCCCACTTATCGGTGTCGATGACGGTAACTGTGTTGCCCTTTTCGTTCGACACATAGGCGATGTAGGCGCTCGCCGGGCTCGCCGCCGCCAGCCACAGCGTTGAGAGGGAAAGGACACAACACCTCCACATGCGCGACTCCACCATCATTGCAGCTTGCATTTGGTCTCGGGCCGATCGACGCCGAGCGTATCGAGCTCCGAGGTCTGGTGCAGAAAGCCTTCCTGCGGCGATACCGAGACCACCATGCGTCCATCGGACAACAGGATCGGCTGGCGAAGCTGCAGATTCCAGTCCCGCAATGTCAATCGTTGGCCCTTGAAGGCGGCGATCGAGAAATCCGGCGACTTGATGAAGGCGAACAGCTTCTTGGGATCGGCCGAATTGATGCGCGAGGCCGCCTCGCCGACGATGCGTGCGGCGGTCCAGGCCTGCATATCCAGCGCCGTCATGTGACGCGCATTCAGCTTGACGAAACGGTTCTGGAGCTGGATCGCGCCCCACTGATTGTGCGCGGCGTCCCAGCTCGTTGGCTTGAGGCCAGCGGAACCGGCGACAGGGCGCGGGTCCCAGGTGCGGTAAGGCAGATAGGACGCAAAGACCTCGCTCTCGTCAGCGGCGATAAGCACGTCATAGGCCGGCGCCGATTGCGTGAACACCGGCATCTGGCGCTGGATCAGCGTTATGCCAGAGTCGGTGCGGCGCGCGCCGCCGGTATCCTGGAAAGTGCGTTCCTGGACGATCTTGCCGCCAAACCGCGTCGCCGCGCGGCGGTAGGCGTCGGCATAAAGCTTGTCGTTGTCGTGCGAGCCGACCACCAACAGCCAGCGTCTCCACTGCTTCCATATCAGGTATTGGGCAAGCCCATCCGCCAGCATCGTGCGGGTTGGGGCGATGTGAATCACATTGGCGCGGCAATCCTGCTCACGCAGCCGGTCGTCGATCGATCCCGCGTCAATCAGTACGGTGCCGCGATCGCGCAAACTGTCGGCCACCTTCAAAACTTCGTCCGCGGATAGATCGAGGATGATCGAAGCGTCATGGTCGGCAAGCGCGCCGGCCGCCTTGACGACGTCCTCGCCTTGCTTGAGGCGAACTTCGTCCAGCGTGAAATGCTGGTTCAGGAACTTGCCGGTGGTGTTGTTGTCCTCGATCGCCAGATGTGCGCCGGCCACGCCGTCATTGTCGGCCGGCTGCTCGACCAGCGACAGGGTCTCTGTGACACCGGCATGACGGAGATAGCCGATCCCGATCTCGAGCGGTTCGGCGGCGAGCGCGTGGCTCGCCACGACGCTCAAGCCGATCGCGCCGATCAAGGACCGAATCATGACGTCTCCCTGGTGGTCCTCACTTGACGAGGAGGACTCGTCTCTTGAAACAAGACCGAATTGTCCTAGGTTGCAAGCCTACTTTTTGTCGTTGCGTGGGCGCGAGAGCTTGCAGGTCACGATCATGAGAGCACTCCTTGTCCTGTCGATATTGATGGTCGCGAGCGCGACGCCGTCACGCGCGGCCGACACGCCAAAGCTCGCGGTGTTCGATTTCGAGATGCTCGACACCAGCCAGGAAGGCCGAATGCCGGCCAAGCGCACCGACGAGCAGGAACGCTTGATGCGGATCGGCGATCAGTTGCGCAAGGAGCTGGGCGAGTCCGGCAAGTTCCAGATCCTTGACATTTCACCGGTCAATGCTGCAGCGCATCAGAGCAATCTGCAGAGCTGCGGCGGTTGCGACGTGAAGCTGGCACAACAGCTCGGCGCCGACCTCGAAATCACCGGCGTGGTGCAGAAGGTTTCGAACGTCATCCTCAACATGAGTGTGTTCTTGCGCGACGCCCACACCGGACGTCTCGTCACCGCGGCGAACGCCGACATGCCCGGCAACACCGATGAAACCTGGTCGCACACCACGCACTACCTGGTGCGCGAGCGGTTGCTGGCGCCGAACTACGGGAGGCCGCAGGCGAATTAGAGCGGGATGAGTTTTGATCGAATCGTTCGCCGCGAGTTCGCTTCACCTCTCCCAAGGGAGAGGTAAGCCTCCGACGCCGCTCCAGTTGAACCCAATCTCATCGTGCTGGCGCGATTCAAGCCTTCAGCCGCTGCGCGTGCCAGCGCAGGTGATCGGCCATGAAGGTCGAGATGAAATAATAGCTGTGGTCGTAGCCGCTCTGGCGCCGCAGCGTGAGGGGGATCGCGGCTTTTTCGCAGGCGGCCTGCAATAATTCCGGCTTGAGCTGCCCGGTCAGGAACTGGTCGGCGTCACCACAGTCGACAAGAAACTCGGCGAATTTCGCACCGTCCTCGATCAGTGCGACCGTATCATGCTTGCGCCACGCGTCCTTGTTGTTGCCGAGGTAGCCGCCAAGCGCCTTGATCCCCCAGGGCACGAACGACGGTGCAACGATCGGCGCAAACGCGCTTGCCGCGCGATAGCGCGCAGGATGGCGGAGCGCGACCGTGAGCGCGCCGTGACCGCCCATCGAATGGCCCATGATCGATTGCCGGTTTGGATCGACCGGGAAATGGTCCGCGACAAGCTTCGGCAGCTCGTCGGTCACATAGCTCCACATCCGATAGTTGCGGTCGAACGGTGCTTGCGTGGCATCGACGTAGAAGCCGGCGCCGAGGCCGAAATCGTAAGCATTGGCGGGATCACCGGGCACGCCTTCGCCGCGCGGGCTGGTGTCGGGCGCCACGAAAATGAGCCCGAGCTCTGCGCAGGCACTGCGGAACTCACCCTTCTCGGTCACATTGGCGTGGGTGCAGGTAAGGCCCGACAGATAGGTGACGACGGGGAGTTTTGTGCCTTCGCGATGCGCCGGGACATAGACCGAAAAGGTCATATCGGTGTTGGTCTGGAGGCTCGCATGCCGATAGACACCCTGCGTGCCGCCATGGGATCGGTTCACCGAAACGGTTTGCATGCTCATCAGGCAACGCCGCTTTCAATCGCCAACCGCACCAGCTCGGCGGAGGTGCGAACGCCAAGCTTCTGGCGGATGATCGAGGACGTGTTGGCCACGGTCTTGTAGGGCGAGTGAACCAGCCAGGCGATCTCCGAGAGGCTCTTGCCGGCACTGAGCAGACGCAGGATTTCCATCTCGCGCGAGTTGAGCTTCGACAGCGGGCTCTTGGCGACGGCAGGCCCGGCAAAGGCGATGCTGCATGCCATCGCGGACGGCAGGTAAACGCCGCCCTTGCCGACCTCCCGGATGGCCTCGACCAGATTGTGCGGATCGCCGGTCTTCGAGACATAACCCTTGGCGCCGATCTCGATCGCGCGGGCCACGAACACCGGATCGTCGTTCATGCTGAACATGATGATGCGGGCGGAGGCGTCTTGCGCCAGCATGCGGCGCGCCAGCTCGAAGCCCGACACCGTCGGCAGGTTGATGTCGATCACGGAGATGTCGGGCCGTTCAGCCGCGAAGATGCGCTCGGCGCTTTCGGCATCCGGCGCCTCAACGATGACGATCTCCGGCTCGTCGGCCAGCACGGTGCGGCAGCCCGACGCCACGATCGGATGATCATCCACGATCAGAACGCGCATCTCATTCGTCCCGCACAGTCGGCCTCCTGCTGCACCGCATCTCGCAAATGCCACCATGCACCTTGGGCAACAATGCGGTACGCTTCATTTAGACAGACGAGCGATTTGCCTGTCAACGCTCCTCTTGATGAGGAACTTTAAGAGGCGATGGGGAAGGTGCGATGTGGCAAAGACTATCGTTGCGTGCCCGCATCAATCTGCTGCTGGCGCTGGTGCTGGCGCTCGGGCTTGCCGCCAATGTGGTGCGTCTCGTGCTCGAGGCCGGCCCCCGCGTGCAGGCCGAAGATCAAAGCGTGACGCGGCTCGCGCGCGAGTTTGTCGAGACCATGATCGCCGGCCTCAACGAGGCGTCCGATCCCGATGCTCGGCTCGACCAGATCGTTCGCGATCTCAACCGTTTGCGTCACGTCAGCATCACGCGGCAGGGTCAGGGGAATGCCGCATCCGCGCACGCCGGAATCGATGAGATGCAAGCGGCGGCGCCGGCATGGTTCGTGGGCCTCGTGCATCCCGAGAAGACCACGGTCCGCGTTCCATTTTCGCTGCGCGGCAAGCCGGAGGCGCTTATCATCACCTCCATTCCCAAGGACGAGATCGCCGAGATCTGGGATGGGATCATGACCCAGCTCGAGGTCGGCTCGGCGGTAGCGATCGCCCTCTTTCTGATCACGATGATGGTCATCGGCCGCGCGTTGTCGCCGTTGGAGGCGCTCTCGCAGGCGATGGGCCGTATCGAGGCCGGCTTCTACGACGCGCGCGTCGAGCCGGGAGGAGCGCCGGAGCTCGCTGCGATCTGCACCAGGCTGAACAGTCTTGCGGCGACGCTCGGCGAGGCGGTGGAGGACAAGCGCAGGCTTGCCGAGCGCGCGGTGTCGCTGCAGGACCTGGAGCGCAAGGAGATCGCGCGCGAGCTGCATGACGAATTCGGGCCGTACCTGTTTGCCTTGCGTGCGCATGCCGGCGCGCTGACGCGGCTGGCGGAGGCGTCGGAATCAGGAGGCGATGCGTTGCGCAGGCACGGCAGTGCCATTCTGGAGCAGGTCAACGCGCTGCAGCAGTTCACCCGCAGGATCCTGGAGAAGCTCAGACCCGTCGGTCTCGCCGAGCTCGGGCTTCGCGAGGCGCTCGGCGCCTTGCTGCGCCTGTGGAACGAGTCCCATCCGGATGTGAGCATCGAGACGGAGATATCGCATGCGCTCGGTGAAACCGGAGAGACCGCGGATGTGACGATCTACCGCATCGTGCAGGAGGCGCTCACCAACGTGTTCCGCCACGCCGACGCCACCGCGATTAATGTCAGCATCGAGCCGGCGGAACGGCCCGCAGGATCGCACGGCAATCGCGCTTACACCCTGGTGCGCGTTCGCGACAACGGGCACGGCCTGCCGCTCGATCACAAGTTCGGCCTCGGCCTGACCGGGATGCGGGAGCGGCTGCTGGCGTTGGGCGGCACGCTTACGGTCGCTTCGGGCGAGGGCGGCGTGACCATCGAGGCGATGGTTCCGACGGGTGCGCGGTAGTTACGGCTGCTCTCCATCCGATGAGCGCAACGCCGCGCAGGGTGCGTCCTCAAGCAGCGGGTCGAGTATCCGTTGTCTGGCGAAGAGCGCCGCATTTCTGGGAAATGCCGGATCGAGGGTGAGCTGCAGGCGAGATGACACCTGATGTCAGAACGTAGCCTTTATCCCGGCATAGGCAGCAAGCGGCATCCCGGGCAGGAATGTGCGCGGGTCGTTGAATGTCAACAGGTTGGGGCCGCCGAGGGTGGAGTTGTTGAAGCCGGACGTGCTGAAGAACGTTCCCGCGGAATAGTAGTGCTGGTTGAACAGGTTTTGCACCAGCCCGAACACCTGCACGTTCTTCGTGATCTGGTAGGACGTGTGCATGTTGACGAGCCAATAGGCCGGCACCTTGGGATTGAGGTTGGAGTCGTCGTGGATCAGATATTGGCTGCCGATAAAGTTGACGTCGGCGCCAAGCTTCCAGGCATCGGTGATCGCGTACTCGCCGCCGATCTTGAGGCGATGCGCCGGAATCCCTGGAATATGATCACCTGGCACGACGTTGATGACGCGACCGAGCACGGGGTCGACGGTCGCCATCGGGTTGTTCGGAGAAGAGAGCGTCAGGAAACTCCGATAGGTCGCGTCGACGAACGTGTAGTTGGCGTAGGCGGTCCAGCGATTCCAGGTGAGATCGACCTTCGCCTCGACGCCCTGCCGAAGCGTGGTGCCGGCGTTCTGGAAGAAGCCGAAATTCGGCACTACTGAGCTTGCGATGCTGATGATGTCGTCAGTGTTCTCGGTGCGGAACAGGCTGAGACCCCACCGCATGCGCCAACCGTTCTCGACGACATTGGCGGGCGCCTTGGCCGGAATGGGTTCGGCAGCCGCCGCACCACCCGAGAACTCGCCGCGAAGCCCGCCTTCGATGGTGTGTGAAACCACCTGTTTCAGCGGAGGATCGGAGATCAGGAAGTTGTCGATCTGACAAGGATTGGCGGGATCGGAGCAGCCGAGCTCCAGGGGCGTGGGCGCGCGATTGGCTTCCGAGTAGCCGGCGTAAGCCGTGAGGTTGGGAATAATCCGGTAGGTCAGGCCGACGACAGGATTGAAACGCTGAAAATTGTTGCTGCTGGTGAGCCGGGCATTGGTGCCGGTCAAGTCCCCCAGATTGATCTGGGCATAGTTGAAGCGCCCGCCGCCGGTCAGGGAGAGTTGAGAGGTGATGTCGAAGGTGTTCGTCGCGTATACGCCAACGTAGGTGTTGTTGGCTGCGAGATTGACCGGGGATACGTCCGCGGCGGGTTGATCGAGGAACACGCCGGTGCCGGTCACGAAGAAATTCTGGTCGACCGTGCCTAGCTCGGACGAGGTCCGGAAATTCGTATCTCCGTGATCGATGCTGGTGCCCACGACAAAATGATTGTCATGTCCGAACAATTGCCCCGTGCTCGTCGCCTGCAGCGAGCCGCCAAAGCTGTTCGAGTGCGTCTGGTTGCGATCGATCTCGCCGATCGCGGAATTGGGAGGCAGGAAGTTCGGAGTGGGACCATTGACATTGAGCGGCGTGAGACCATCGCCGATGCAAAGATTGATGCCGTCGTCGCAGGGCTGCGCGTTGGATCCGTTGGCATCGAAATGGGACGCCCGGTAGGCGCGGAAATAGGTGTTGGCCTGGACGGAGAATGTGTCCGTAGGCGTCCACTTCGCGTTCGCCTGCAGGAAGGCAAGCTGCAGATGCGTGTTCTGCGGCCAGGTGTAAACGCTGGACCAGCGCTGGTTCAGCAATTCCACCGGTGTGGCGACCACGGCGCCAAGCTTGTTGTCGGCGCCCGTGAACGAGATGTGGAATTCAGTGTCGTCGCCGCGCGCGCCCAAATCGGCGTACATCCGACGGACCTGAGAGGACGATGAGGCGTCGCGCCAGCCCCTGTCGTAGGTCGTGTCGGCCGCGACGTAGGCTGACCAGGTGTCGTTCTGGTATCCGGACTGCGCACCTGCCGATGCCCGACCGTAGGAGCCGCCGCTCACTTGCGCCTCGGTTCCATGATAGTTGAAGCCGTTCTTCATCTCGATCGACAAGGCGCCGCCGGTGGCATTGAGTCCGAACAGCGGGTTGTTCGGCATCATGGTCATGCGCGCAATCGCCATCTCGGGGATCAGGTCCCAGTTGACGACATCGCCGAACGCTTCGTTGATGCGGGTCCCATTCTGATAGACGGCGATCCCCTGCGGGGTGCCCGGCACCGGCGAGGCCGTAAAGCCGCGATAGTCGAGATTGCGCTGGAACTGGTTGCCGGACTGATCACTCAAGGAGACGCCCGGCATATACTGCACCATACCATCCAGCAGCGTCGGCGACTTGGTGTAATCAAGATCGGACGCATCGATCGTCTGAACGTTGGACGGCACTTTCTGGACATCAATTTCGCCGCCAGGCACCGGCGAAACACCAACGACTTCGATGGTCGGCAAGGCCTCTTGCGCCAACGCGACGCCAGGGAATATGGCGCAGCTCAACAGAAGCGCACTCTTCAGTGCCTTGCGTTTGGTCAAGACGTTTCCCCAAATTACTCTTCGACCGCGCTATCCTTGGCTTGCCTTCGTCCCCGAAGCCTTGAACAACGAACATCGATCGAATTGGCACCATCTAACATTAACAATGCTATTGGCTTGTTCTGATCGCCGCAACATGGATTACTCCCAGCGCAGTCGGGAGATTTTCCCGATGCGAAAAGCCGTCCGGCTTGGGTAATCCAAGTCGCTTCCCGACGTAGTATCGGCGTCGATGATCCAGGCCGCGCCGCTCTCACTGCGGTCTCAGATGCAGCGGAATGGTTAGCGCGATCTGTGCCTGGGTCATGCCGGGTGGGAACCGCGGAAAAGGTTGCGCGCGCTGGATCACGGCCATCGCCGCATTATCCAGCATCGCCGAGCCAGAGCTGCCGGCGAGATGCCGCGACAGAAGCCGCCCGTTGCGATCGATGGTAACGCCCACGCGCACAGTGCCGCTCTCCCTGTTGCCATTGGCTGGGTAGGTAGCAAAGCGGCGAATGTGCGCTGCCAGTTCACTCTCCCAGGATGCGCGCCCCGCTCGCGCTCCTTCGTTGTCTGCGCCGGGATTGGGGGCCAGGGCGACGCGCGTGGGCTTGCTTCCCGGGGCAGCCGCGGGTTTCGGCGGTGCCGTCTTGTGCTTCTCTCTCTCGGCCTTTTCTCTCTCGGTCTTTTCATCGGCCGGCTTGTGCACAGACCGCTCGGGGACCTTCGCGGGCTTTGCTTGAGGCGCCGGCTCTACGGGCTTGGCCGGAGGAGGCATGACTGTGACTTGATCGGGATGCGCGAGCTCTACGGCGGGCTCGGGCACTTGCAACGCCACGGGCGGCGGAGCAGGTTGAGGCTGCGGCGCAGGCTCCGTCTTCAATGGAGGCGGCTCAGGCGCGGTAACAGCCTCCTGCGTCTCGACAGGCTTGGGCGGCGCGAGGTCGGATTGCTCGACCAGCGGCGTTGGTTCGGCCGGCGGAGCGTCGGGTGCAGCCTTGGCGGGCGCGCTTGCCGCCGGCATGAAAGCAACGTCGATCACCGGCGTCTCGGCCTGTCCCTCCGGCGCCGGCTTGAAAAGCAGATAGGCCACGGCCAAGCCGACATGGAGCGCGGCAACCACAAGTGCAGCGACGGTCCACAGCGCCGCGTCCTTGCCCGGATCCCGTTCGAACGGATCGACCGTTATCACGCTCACGGGCCGCTCCGCATTTCCAGCGCAACCAGCGCCACTTTCTCATAACCCGCGTTCCGCAGCAGGTTCATCAGTTCCATGACCTCGCCATAGGACAAGGCTTGATCGGCGCGCAGCAGCACTCGCTGGGTGCGATCGGCTCCGGTTAAGGCATCAAGCGCCGCGGCAAGATCGGCCCGCGTGACCGTTTCATCGCCGACCGCGAGCGAATGGTCCGCCTTGAAGGTGACGAAGATCGGCTTGTCCGGACGGGGTGGCGGTTGGGCGGAGGCCGACGGCAGATTGACGGGGACATCGACTGTCGCAAGGGGAGCCGCGACCATGAAGATGATGAGGAGAACCAGCATGACGTCGATGAATGGCGTCACATTGATCTCATGGGCCTCCGCATAGTCTTCGTCGCGCTTGGCGAGACGGATCGCCATGGCTTACTCCGCCGAATCTGCGATGGACAACACTGTGCGGTCCGCCGTCCGCGGGCCGCGTCTGACATCGGTTGGCAAAGCGCTGCGGTCGAGATCGCGGCTTAGCAGGCGCAAAATCGCGGCTGATGAATCAGCAAGCACTGAACGATAGGTGCCGGTGGAGCGCGCGAACGCGTTGTAGATCACCACAGCAGGGATCGCAGCGGCGAGACCGAAGGCCGTCGCTAACAGCGCCTCCGCGATGCCCGGAGCGACGACTGCGAGGTTGGTGGTGTGGGCGCGCGAAATGCCGATGAAGCTGTTCATGATGCCCCACACCGTCCCGAAAAGACCGACGAACGGCGCGACGGCCCCGACGGTGGCCAGGATACCAATGCCGCGCCCAATGCGTTGCGCGGCTGAAGCCTCGATCCGCTCGAGTTGCCAGGCGATACGCTCCTTGGTGCCTTCTGCAGGAAGCCCCCGTGACTTCTCCACCTCATCTTCGGCTGCGGCAAGTAGTCGGGCCACCGTGTTTCTCTGGTCTGCGATCTGCCGGATCGCATCCAAAAGCGAACGAGAGGAGAGAACAGCCGCCAGCGCGCGACGCGCTTGACGTCTTGCCGCTCGCAGCTGGATGGTCTTGACGAGAAGCACGGTCCAGGTCGCAACCGAGGCCAGTGCCAGACCGATCATGACGGCCTTCACGACGACGTCCGCCTGGACGAACATCCCCCAAGGCGACAGCGCGTCAGGCAACGGGCCGACGGTGCTTGTCACAATCGAAGCGGATTGAGTTTGTGTCGATGCGGGTGGAGACGACGACGGTGGTGCCGATTGCGCCTCGGGATGCGGCGGGTTTCCTGCGGCCTCCGAAGGAAGAACGCTCTGGCCAGCATCGCTCGCGGGGGCCGGGCTCACGGGTGCCGCGACCGCTGCCGCGGGTTGTCGCGACGCTCCCTCTGCACCGACAGAAGGTTGTTCGGCAAGAGCGCTGAAAGATATCAGCGACACCGCGATGACGAGCAGCAATTTCAAACGCGACGCCAAAAGTCCTCGGCTAAGCTGTCTTCGGTCTCGCACTTGGGGTCGGGCCTTGTCCATGTTCTTATACTCCTCACGCGCGAAAACAGAGTGCTTGTTGTATCCCGCCTCAAGATGATCAATTCATCTGGAAAAGGTCCCGACAAAACCGGGAAAATATCCCGGTTTTGTGAGCAGGTGCACCACGGGGAGATGCCTTGTTAGCCAGGCGCCGGACAGTGCAGCTCTGCAATGTATTGCATGGACGGAAGGGCGGCAGAAGGCAGCGGGTCACTGGCGCAGCGCCAGCGCGCTGTCTCCGCGGGGCTGACGGCGACGTTCTAGCGCGCGCATCGTCGACGCCGGTCTGCACGACCACCGTGTCGGCAAGGTCTCCTGTAAGCTCCATATCCCATGCCCGCTTGAGTGGCGTATCATCTGCCGATTCGTGCGAGACATCTGGTGGGCTGATGAGCGGGCTCGAGCAACGATCGAGCGATGGCGAACGCACGGCGGAGGCAGACGGATCGGCGCCGTCTACGCCGCAGGCGCTTTGCGCGGAAGGCTTTCGCCTGAGAAGCGCAGGGCGGTCTCTCGATGCCGTTCACTATTGCCGGAAGGCGCTTTCGATCGATCCGAACCGCGCCGACGCGTTGCATCTGATGGGACTGCTTTCGTTCGACGAGGGCGAGTGCGACCTTGCGCTTGCGTGGATGGCACGCGCGATCCGGCAAGACCCGAAAGCCGAGTACCTGAAGCATCTCGGCGGCGTGCTGCAGCACGTCAAGCGCTACGAGGAAGCGCTGAAAGCCTTCGACAAGGCGATTGCCTTTCAGCCGGACAGCGCCGAGCTGTGGCGCAGTCTTGGCGAAGTGCTTCTCAAGCTCGATCGCGAGGATGAAGCGCTGTTGAGCTACCAGCGCGCTCTTCAGCTGGCGCCAGGCGACTTCGATGCCGCCTTGAAGAGCGGCGTGCTGTTGCATCGGCAAGGCCGCTGGGGGGAAGCACTGGCCCACTTCAACATGTGCGAGGCGCTCCGGCCGAACCACGCACCGGTCTTGAATCTGCGCGCCATCGCGCATCGCGGCGTCGGGGATCATCAGGGTTATCTCTCCGATAGCCTCCGCGCGCATGCGCTCGATCCGGCGGACGCGGAGAGCTGCAACAATGCCGGCGACGCTCTGCTGTCGCTCGGGAGAGAGGAGGAAGCGATCGCGTGGTTCGACAAGGCGCTTCTTTTGTTACCGGACAACCCGACTATCCTCACCAACAAGGCCCAGGCGATCAGCCAGTGTCGCTGTCTCGACGAAGCCATGGCGATCTATTCCCACGTCCGGAGCGTCGCACCCGGCCACGCGATGGCAGAGTGGAATCTGGCGCTGCTCAGGCTCTTGGCCGGCGACTTTGCCGCGGGTTGGGCCGGCCGCGAGGCGCGCTGGAAAATCCCGTCGCTGTCGGCAGGCTATCCGAAATTCCGTCAGCCGATGTGGCGCGGAGAGCCCGTCGCCGGCAAGACCATGCTGATTCACGCCGATGAGGGGCTCGGCGATACGATCCAGTTCGCGCGCTACGCGCCGATGCTAGGCGCGCGAGGAGCGCGCGTCATTCTGGTCGTGGCGGACGCGCTGCAGCCGCTGCTCTCTGAACTCCCAGGCGTAGTCCAATGCCTCAAGCTATCCGAGGGTCGACTGCCGGACTTCGACATGCACTGTCCGTTTTCGTCCCTGCCGCCGAATTTTGCTACCACCCTCGATACGATTCCAGCCGCGACATCCTATCTGCAGCAACCAGCGCCGGAACGCATCAAAGCCTGGGAAGAGCGGCTAGGTCCGCGCAAGCGGCTGCGGGTCGGCCTCGTCTGGTCGGGAAGCCTCGCGCACCGGAACGACCAGAACCGCTCGATTCCGCTGAACATGCTCGCGCGCATTCTCGACACGGATGCGACCTTCGTCAGCCTGCAAAAGGACCCGCGTCCCGCCGACACGAGCGTGCTTGCCGAGCGGAACGAGATCATCGACCTGACCGCGCAGCTCACTGATTTCGCCGTAACCGCGGCTCTGGTGTCATGCCTCGATCTCGTCGTCACCGTCGATACCAGCGTCGCTCATCTTGCCGGCGCGCTGGGGCGCCCGACCTGGATCATGCTGCCCTACATGCCGGACTATCGCTGGCTGCTCGATCGCGGCGACAGCCCGTGGTATCCGACCGTCCGCCTGTTCCGCCAGGACGCCGCGCGCGACTATGCGCCGGTCGTGGATCGCATCCGCGCCGCGCTCGCGGCGTTCGAGCCGCGCGATCCGCGGTAATGATAAGTCTGCGGATCTGATCGCGGAGGAACCCTTCGGCGTTCCATCGAAAGATGCGCTCGCTGCGAACCGATGCGCTGTTCCCCGATTATCCCGTGATACGCGACGTGAGCAAGCCAGGTTCATCTGGGTGGTGCAATCGAAAACGGAGCTTCGGCGTGTGCCAGCTCTGTCGTTCCGTAAAAAGTTTGTGCGTCGCAAAGTCACCACGTTCGGAAGACAACGATTGCATCTGTGAGGACGGAGCCAACACAAGTCTCCGTCATCACCAAGAAACGCGACGGAGGAAAACCAATGCACCTCAGGGAGAGAAGTCTGCTCGGGATTCCGAGGACACAGGTCGCCGCTTCTGCACTGTCTTAGCCGGACTTTGTGTTCGCAGAGAAAAAGCAGCCGAGTGATCGGCCGCTCAACCCTGTTGGAGCCCGTTCTCGCATGCCCCTCATTCTGTTTCGATGCCCGGTCAAGGCGCTGAAGGTTCAATGGGTGGATTGTGAAGGCCAGCGGCAGGACGACGGAGCCACTCTGTACAAGGTGATCGTTTGCCCGGCGTGTGCCCGCCTGCACTTCGTGAACCAATCCACCGGCGAACTGCTCGAAGAGAGCTAGCCGCTTGGCGCCACACGCGTTGTCGCAAGCACCGGGAGCGGAGGCTCGCTGGAGGAAGTTATGTGCGCGTGCTTTGCGCCGCGCTAGCATGAGCGCGCTGACCTTAGTGAAGTCATCACCATCGTCGGGTCGAATATGCGACGCGTCTTCCGAAACGCACTGTCTGTTGCGATGCGGTATGTGAGGGCGTCGATGGTAATCCATCGTCGCACGCGCAACTTGCGCGCCATCCGAACCTGACTCGCAAGCTGTCCATCAAAGGCCTAGCCCGCAGCGCCGAATTCGGTCATTGTTCTGTCGCATTCCCGCGGGTCCGGGAATGCCCGCACAACTCGACAAGCAGCAAGACAATACGGGGAAACGTCATCGAACAATAAACGAGGGAGGCACCACCATGACTGCAACGACAATCGCCCTTGATCCAATATCGGAGGTCGAGCATCAGTCGGCCCTGCGCCGCGCCGTAGTCGCGAGCACCGTGGGGACCACGATCGAATGGTACGACTTCCTCATCTACAGCACGGTGACGGGGCTGGTCTTCAACAAGATCTATTTCCCGGGCTCCGACCCTTGGATCGGCACGCTGCAGGCGTTCGGCGTGTACTTCATCGGCTTCGTCGCGAGGCCGATCGGAGCCGTCATCTTCGGCCACTACGGCGACCGCGTCGGCCGCAAGGCGACCCTCATCATTACCTTGCTGATGACCGGGATTTCGACCGCTGCGGTCGGGCTGGTGCCGGGCTACGCCTCGATCGGCATCTGGGGTGCGGTCATCCTCACGGTGCTGCGCCTGATCCAGGGCATCGGCGTCGGCGGCGAATGGGGCGGCTCGGTGCTGCTGGCGATGGAGTGGGCCAAGACCAACAAGAACCGTGGTTTCCTCACCTCATGGCCGCAATTCGGCGCGCCGGCTGGACTATTCCTCGCCAACCTCGCGGTGCTGTTCTTCAGCTGGTACTCGGGCGATCAGTTCCTGACCTGGGGCTGGCGCATCCCGTTTCTCATGAGCATCGTCATGGTGGCCGTCGGGCTATGGATCCGCCTCGGCATCCTCGAGACGCCGGTGTTCCAGCGCCTCATCGCCGAGAACAAGATCGAGCGCGCTCCCGTGATCGAAGTGCTCAAGCGTCAGCCGCGCGAGGTCATCCTCACCGCGACGGTGCGGATGGCCGAGCAGGCGCCCGGATACATTTTCAACGCCTTCGTGCTCACCTACGGCACGCTGGTGGTGGGAGCCTCCCGCAATCTGCTGCTCACCGGACTGGTCGCCATGACCGGGCTCGGCTTCATCACGGCCCCGATTGCCGGCGCATTGTCGGATCGCGTCGGCCGCAGGAATGTCTTCATGGCCGGCTGCGTATTCGTCGCCGCGTTCACGTTCGTCTACTTTGCGATGCTGGACACCAAGGAGCCGGTGCTCATATTCGTCGCCATCGCGCTCTCGTTCATTCCGGTGATGACAATGTACGGCCCGGAAGCCGCGCTGATCGCCGAGGCGTTCACGCCACGGCTGCGCTATAGCGGCGCCTCGATCGGCTATCAGCTCGCCTCGATCATTGCGGGCGGACCGGCGCCGTTCATCTCGACCTGGCTGTTCTCGACGTACAAATCCGCGTTCCCGATCGGCCTCTACGTCTGCGTCTGCGCGGCGATCAGCATCTGCTCGGCCCTGCTGCTCCCCGACCAGACCAACAAGGAGATTGCGCACGAGGTGAACTACGGCAACGCCTGAGTGCCTTCGGGCGCTCGGCTCAGGCTGAGCCGGGCGCCATGCAGCGCCTTTCAACACGATGACGATTCACCTCATCGCGCTTGGATCACGCGCTACCTTTTATCGGCATGCTCCGTTGCGGGCGCTGGGGATAATGAGAAAAGTGATGGTCGCCGGTGCGACGTTGAGCGCGCCGGCAGCCGTGTTGACGCCGGAGAGGTGCGGGATTTCGCCTGCCCCATCGAGTACCAGCGTTACGCCGTTCAGGCGAACTGCCGCGTCTTGCAACGATGCCGCGTCCAGCGTGTAGCGCTCCGAAGGCTCGGGCAGGACCAGTGTGCGCGCGGCGGTGCGGTCGTTGTTGATCACAAGCAAGGTCACGCCGCCCGAAACCTGCCGCTCGCAATGCGCATAAACGTGAAGGCCCGGCTGGATCGGCACATCGGAATCCAGCACGGTTCTGCCCATGAGTTGCCGCCACAGCAGTGCGGCCCAATAGTTCGGCCGCGGCATGGACGTCGCTTCGTCGAGCAGGCCGTAGTCGGAGCCGGCGAGCGTGTTGTGCATCACGATCTGGACGCCGGCCCTGGCCAATCGCCCGAGCTGATCGAGATAGCGGAACGTATCGAGGAACGTGGCGCTCCAGGAATCGCCGCCGCAGGCGGCTTCCGCCGTCTCTGTGAGCCAGATCGGCTTTCCTGGTGCAAGACGGTCGCGAAGCCTGCGATAGACAGCAAACGTCCGATCGGTTCGCGACAGCCACGCTTCCGACAGCGCCGCCTCAGGCGTCTGCTTCCCGCCGCAGCGCTTCGATAGCGCGCCGTAGAAGTGATAGGAGACGGCGTCGACACCGCGCGCCGCGGCGGCGAAGTGGCTGGCTGCGGTCGATGGACCGCTGACCGTGCCGGGGCCGAGCAGCTTTACGCCGGACGCTTCGCGGTTCATGAAAGCGCGAAGGGCCGCAAAGTCTCGTCCGAACGCGGCGGCATCGTAATGATCGGGTGCGCCGCCGATGGTGGGAAGGTCCGGCTCATTCATGAGCTCAGCTGCCGCGATGCGGCCGCCCATTGAATTTGTCGCGGCGAGCAGGCGTCTCGCCTGGTCCGCCTTCCAGACGCCGTGCGTGGCGCGCGCACCAGTAGAAATCGCAAATGACGTCACGATCGGCGCACCGACCGCGCGTGAAAAGTCGACGACGCCCTGCCATTGACGGCGCGTCAGCACGCTCTTGAAACCGGGCGGCGGCGCCGACGGTGCGTCGTCGGAGTCCGCAAAGTACGTCGTGTTCGCGCTGGTTCCGCTGATGCGGACAAAGGCGGGCGCCAGCGCCGCCGCCAATTTTCGCAACCGCGCATTGCCGAGATCTTTCGGCTTCCGCTCCGAAACAAGCCCGACAGGCGCGGGGTCTGCTGGCGCGGCATAGGGCTTCCAGAATGGGCCGCCCGTCACCTCCACCATCTCGATGTTGTAGGACTGGAAGCGCTCGTCGACGATGCCGATGCGGGGCATGTTCGCCGGTGCGAGCGATATGTCGGCGCCGATGGCGCGGGTGGTTGCAAGCGCAAACAGCAAGATGAAGGCGGTGCAGCCGCGCTTCAACGGGATGATCCAGCGCAACTCGTGCATGCGCCGCTCCTGTGCCGGGGCTCGAGGCACGTCGTCTCGCTTGTGTGCAGCGATGTTCCCCGCGAGGGCAAAAACCGATCACGCCGTCATTCCGGGGCAGCCCGCAAGGGCTGAGCCCGGAATCCATACCCCCGGCAACTTATGGTTCGAAACGATCGTCGACCGAGGTGCGTATCACGACGGCCTGTGATTAGTGATTTCGGGTCCGCATGTCGCTTGCGCTCATGCGGGCTACATGGCTAACGGCCTAATTGCCCGCGAAGGTCGGTTGGCGTTTCTCCACGAACGCCCGCACAGCTTCTTTGTGATCGCTGGTGCGCGCGGCCAGCACCATGTTTTCCGCTTCCTGGTCCATCGAAGCGAGCAGGTCCGACATCAGCGCATGATCGAGATTGTCCTTGATCCGGCTGAAGGCTGAGGTCGGCCCCTGCGCCAATTGCCGGGCCAGCGCGGACGCGGTGGCGCGCAGCTCGGAATCCGGCACGACCCGATTGACGAGACCGAGAGCCTCGCAGCGGCGCGCATCGAGCCGTTCGGAGAAGAACATCAGCTCGCGTGCCCGCGAAGGGCCGGCGAGCCGCGTCAGCAGCCAGGCGATGCCGTAATCGCCGGAGAGGCCAATGCGGGCATAGCCTGTCGACATGAAGGCTGACTCGGCAGCGATCCTGATGTCGCAGGCGAGCGCGATCGCCATGCCGGCGCCGGCCGTCGGGCCGGGAAGCGCGGCAATCGTCGGCTTCCGGACCGCGACTAGCGAGCCTGTCAATGTCCGCTGCTTGACTCGCAAGTTTGCGACTCGGTCCTCGAACGAGATCTCCGTCTTTGGCGCGGCATCACCCATGCCCTTGACGTCGCCGCCGGCGCAGAACGCGGCGCCCGCGCCGGTGATCAGGATGGCCCCAACGCTCGCATCGTCGCCGCATTGCGTGATCATGCGCCGCAGCGCCGGCGTCAGCCGGTCCGAGAGCGCGTTGCGTGCGTTGGGGCGGTTCAACGTGATGGTCGCAACCCGCTCCTCGATCTCGCAGAGCAGTTCGTCAGTGCCGGTGTCGACCGATCGTGTTGTCATGGCGTCAACCTCGTAGTGGTCGCGGATACTAAAATAGAACTTAATGTATGACAAGAGAAATAGAGCTTATTGCTTGACAAGTTCAAAAATAGAACTGTAGGATCGCCGCCGCATCGGGAAGCAGACAGCACCTCAAGGCAGCGGGCCCCGATCGCCATAGCGGAGGAGGAAGGCCCAAATGTTCAGAGCATTCGCGACCGGCTGCGCGTTGATCTTCGCGCTGGCGACGTCGGCCATCGCCGGCGATGCGCCCGGCGTGACCGCGACCGAGGTCAAGATCGGCGGGATCTTTCCCTTCAGCGGGCCGGCGTCATCGATCGGCCTGGTCGGCCGGGCCATCCTGGCCTATGTGCGATCCATCAACGACCGCGGCGGCATCAATGGACGCAAGATCAACTATATCGCCTATGACGATGCCTATAGTCCGCCGAAGTCGGTCGAGCAGGCCCGCAAGCTTGTCGAAAGCGACGAGGTGGCGTTCATGTTCAGCCAGCTCGGCACGCCCGGCAATGCGGCGACGGCAAAGTACCTGAAGGCGAGGGGCGTACCGACGATTGCCATCGTTTCCGGATCGAGCAAGTTCACCGATGTTGCGAACTTCCCGCTCACGACCACGAGCCTCGTGAGCTACGACACCGAAGGAAAGATTTACGCCAAGTTTCTGACCAGGACGCTGCCGGATGCGAAATACGCGATCCTTTATCAGAACGACGATCTCGGGAAGGACTACGTCAACGCGTTCAAGGAGGTGTTGAAGAGCGATTTCGACAAGAAGGTTGCGACCGCATCCTACGAGGTGACCGAGCCGACGGTTGAGTCGGAAGTGGTCAACCTGAAGGCTACCGGCGCCGCCGCGCTACTTCTGGCCGGCACGCCGAAATTCGCCGCACAGGCGATCCGCAAGGCGCATGAACTGAAGTGGAATGCGCAGATCATCCTGAACTATCCATCGAGCTCGGTCGGCGCGACACTGAAGCCTGCTGGCCTCGACGTTTCAACCGGCGTTGTCGTCGGCACGATCACCAAGGACGCGACCGATCCGCAATGGCAGCAGGATGAGGGCATGGGGAGCTTCAAAGCCTTCGTTGACAAATACATGCCCGGCATCGACATCGCCGACAACAATTACCTGTATGGCTATACGCAGGGGATGCTGCTCGAGCAGCTCATCAGGCAATGTGGCGACGACCTGTCGCGCGAGAACGTCGTCAGGCAGGCCAGGAATTTCCACGACGTCGTGCTGCCGACGGTGCAGCCTGGGATCAGGATCAACACATCGGCCAAGGTGAACACCAACTACACCCAGATGCGGCTGCAGCGCTGGACCGGCACGCATTGGGAGCTGTTCGGTGAGGTGCTCGATGCGGCATCCGAATGATCAGCGCCGGTCGATGACGCGCTGCATTAACTCCGTTGCCGGCGCGGTGACCTCAGGCTGCTCCGGTGCGCGAGGCGGCCTTGGCGTTGCGCTCGGTCGTACGCTTGGCAACGGACGGGCGCGCGCCGGGGCCGGGGTGGGTTACGACTTCCTTGGCCATCAACGGTTCGCCGCATTCGGAGCAGACCATCACAGGATCGAACAGCTTGCCGCACTTCTTGTGCTCATGCAGCAGCGGCCGCCCACGCTCGTCGACCATATGCGTGTCGCCCCAATGCACGATCGCCATCATGATCGGATAGAGATCGAGCCCCTTCTGGGTGAGGATGTATTCATGGCGCTTCGGCGACTCCTGATAGGGGACGCGGCGCAGGATGCCGGTTCGGACCAGCTTTTTCAGCCGTTCGGCGAGCAAATGGCGGGTGATGCCGAGCGCCGATTGGAAGCCCTCAAAGCGCCGCGTGCGCAAGAAACACTCGCGCAGGATCAGAAGCGTCCAGCGGTCGCCGATCACGCCGATCGTCCGCGCCACCGAGCACGGCTCTTCTTCCAGGGCATCCCACTTCATTCCGCTCTCCAGTTGCCGCTCATCATCCGGGCGCGCGACAGCATTCTAAATAGGTACTCATGATGAAACAACCACTTGTCGCGGAATTTACCGCTGCCCTAATCGCCCGATCGCGCCAATGGGAATTGACAGTTCATTTTTAGAACTATAGAAGCGATAAGCGGGTGAGGCCTGCGGCTGTCACCCGCTCAGGACGCGACCCACGCTCGCCAGGAGAGGCCGGTGGCAAATCCCCCAAAAGTGGAATTTCTGTTCGATTTCGGCAGTCCCAACGCCTATCTGGCCGAATGCGTGATCCCGTCAATCGAGCGGCGAACCGGCGTGCAGTTCGACTATGTGCCGGTGCTGCTCGGCGGTATCTTCAAGGCGACCGGCAACGCCTCGCCGGCCGAATCGCTGCGCGGCATCAAGAACAAGCCGGAGTATCAGGCGCTCGAGACGCAGCGCTTCATCCGCCGCCACGCCATCACGAGGTTCCGCCAGAATCCTTTCTTTCCTGTCAACACCTTGATGCTGATGCGCGGCGCGGTCGCGGCCCAGTTCGAAGGGTTGTTCGAGCCCTATTTCCGCGCCGCCTACCACCACATGTGGGAGGAGCCGAAGAAGATGGATGATGTCGAAATCTTCAAAGCGGCCTTCAAATCCTCCGGAATCGATATCGAGCGCCTGATCGCGCGGGCGCAGCAGGACGACGTCAAGAAACGCCTGATCGAGCTCACCAACGATGCCGTGGCGCGCGGCGCCTTCGGGTCGCCGACCTTTTTTGTCGGCAACGAGATGTTCTTCGGCAAGGACCAGCTCCGCGACGTCGAGGAAGAAATTTCGGCGCAGCAAGGGCGGTTGGCACGAGCCGGGTGAGACGACAACCTCGGCGGTCAGCACAAGGAAAATAGGGAGAGCGTTATGCCCGGTCCACTCCATGGTGTCCGCGTGCTCGATCTGACCGGCGTCGTGTCCGGTCCGTTCGCGACCATGTTCCTGGCTGATCAGGGCGCCGATGTGCTCAAGATCGAGCCGATCTCGGGCGATATCACCCGGCGCAGCCGGGCATCGATCGACAAGAAGGGCGAGTTCTCGGCGCTGTTCATCTCCTCCAACCGCGGCAAACGATCGCTCGCCATCGATATCAAAAGCGACGCCGGGCGCGAGGTGCTGGCGAAGCTGGTCGCGAAGGCGGACGTGCTGGTGCAGAATTTCCGTCCCGGCACGATGGAGCGGCTCGGCCTCGGCGTCGCGGAACTGCGCCGGCGCCATCCGCGGCTGATCTATGTCTCGATCTCCGGCGTCGGCGACACCGGCCCCTACGTCAAGAAGCGGGTCTACGATCCGATCATCCAGGGCCTGTCGGGCTTTGCCGACATTCAATCGCAACCGGTGACCAACCGGCCGCAGATGATCCGCACCATCGTCTGCGACAAGACCACCGCGGTCATGACCGCACAGGCGGTGGCGGCCGCGCTCTATGCCCGAGAGAAGACCGGGCAGGGCGATCACATCCAGGTCGCGATGCTGGATACGATGATCTCCTATCTCTGGCCCGAAGGCATGATGCAGTACACGGTGGTCGGTTCCGAGGCCAACGCGGCTGATCCCAATGATCGGCCCGATCTCGTGTTCAAGACAAGTGACGGCTATCTCACCTGCGGCACGATCTCGGATTCGGAGTGGCAGGGATTTTGCCGCGCCACGGGCGATGGCGATCTCGCCAAGGATGAGCGTTTCGCTACACCGGGCGCGCGAAGCGTCAATGCCACCGCGCGCATCAACAAGATGCAAGAGTATATCGCCCAGCATACCACAGCCGAATGGCTGGAGCGGCTCGATGCTGCAGACGTGCCCTGTGCGCCGATCCTGCGCCGCTCGGAGATCATTCATAACGAGCAGGTGGTGGCGCGCGGCCTGATCGCGGAGATCGATCAGCCCACCGTTGGCAAGGTGCGGCAGCCGAAGCCAGCGGCGCGCTTTGCGCTGAATGAAGCTGTTATCGCAGGCCCGGCTCCGCGGATCGGCGAGCATTCCCGCGACGTGCTCGTCGAGCTCGGTTATGACGAGAATGCGATCAACAAGATGGTCGAGGACAAGGCGGTGCGGCTGGCGAGCTAGAGCGAGCGATGGCGCCACAATCAGATCCGTCATTTCGAGGAGCGACAGCGACGAAGCAATCCAGACCGAGTCGTGGAAGGAGATGGATTGCTTCGGGGAGCTTGTCATCGGGCCGCGCTTCGCGCGGACCCGTTGGCTCGCAATGACGTTGTGGGGTCACGTCTTGGATGGCGTCGGTGTGATCGGCGCCAGAGGCCGGTTGGCTTCGACGGCGAGCTTAAAGGCAGGCCGATCGTGAATGCGCTCGCGATAGGGATGCGCGTTGTCGCAGACGCCGACACCGTAGGCTATCGCCCAGTCGAGGCAGGTCGTGAGCAGGATGTCCGCGCTGGTGAACTGGTCGCCCATCAGATAGGTACGGCCATTGCGCAGGGCGTGCTCCACATGCCGGAGCTGCTCGCGGAAATATTCGCCGGCCTTGGCGACGACGTCGGGGGCGATGCCGTAGATCGGACCGAGCGCATCGGCGCTATGCCGGCGCATCACGTAAAGGCTGGTCGAGTCCAGTTCTGTCACGATGAAGAAGCACCATTCGAGCCAGGCGGCGTAGTCGCGCTGCGTTTCCGGGATCAATGTGCGTCCCGGACTCGCATAGGTCCGCGACAGATAGGCGACGATCGCGGCACTCTCGCCGATGCAGAAGTCGCCGTCTTGCAGCAGCGGCACTTTCTGGCGGGGATTGAGCCTGGTGTATTCCGGCGTCTTGGTCTCGCCGGTTCGAGGACCAATCGGCTTGGTTGTGTAGGGCAGGTTCAATTCATGCATGGCCCAATGGGCGCGGATGGTGCGACTGGTGCCCACGCCCCACAACGTCAGGTCGGGAGCCCCGGCCATGTCACCACTTCTCCACGGCGGGCCGAAGATCGAGCTCGTGAGTCCAGCCATCCTTCGATTGCTGGTGCGCGAACCAGTAGGCTTCCGCGATGGAGGCCGTCCTGGTCAGTGTATTCGGCGCAATGTCCTTGGCCTCGATGCCGCTCGCTGCCTTCAGCCGCGCGCGAATGGCGTCGCTATCGACGGCGGCATCGATGATCAGATGCACGACGTGAATGTTCTTCGGCCCGAGCTCGCGCGCCATGGCCTGGGCCACCGCCCGCAGGCCGAATTTTGCCGCCGCGAAAGCGGCAAAGCCCTTGCCGCCGCGGAGGCTTGCGGTGGCGCCGGTGAAGAGAATCGTGCCGTGGCCGCGCGGAACCATCATGCGTGCGGCTTCGCGGCCGACCAGGAAGCCGGCGTAGCAGGCGAGCTCCCATGCCTTGAAGAACAGCTTTTCGGTGGTCTCGATCAGCGGCTTGTTGACGTTGGACCCCGCGTTGAACAAGCAGACCTCGATCGGCCCGATCTCCTTCTCGACGCGGGTGAAGAGGTCCTGGACCTCTTTCTCCTGCCGAGCGTCGACGCTGATGGCGTGGATCTCGTGGCCCTCGGCTCTCAGCTCATCAACCAGGGTTTGCGACTTGGCCGCGTCGCGGCGGCAGATGCAGACGGCATAGCCGCCTTTCGCGAAGCGCCGCGCTACCGCGGCCCCGATCGCGTCGCCCGCCCCGACAAGGATCGCCACGCCACGGTTGCCGGACATCGCCACTCCCATAAGTTCTAATTTGATACCTTATTGATAGAGCGACGACCGATACTTGTAAACAGGAATTTCCTTCCCTCGTACTCGCGTTATCCAGCAGCGTCATCACCTTTTGCTGACCTCCGGGCGGCGGCGCCCGAATCGCGCTTGACAAGTTCTAAAATAGAACTTTTGATGCGGACCGATGAGCCGGCGCTGCGGCCGGGATGTTTTTCGTGGAGGTCAGCCGTGACGGACGTCTCGCAAATGATCGACATCGATGAGCTCGCTGCTTCCCTGCCGCGCCGTCTGCACGCGGTGATCGACCGCTTCGTTGCCGAGACCCCCGATCATGCCGCCGTCGCCGAGGACGGTGTCGCGTGGAGCTACCGCGACCTCGATCATCGCGTTCGCGAGGTCGCGCGCCAGCTTTCCGCGCTTGGCATCAGGGCGGGCGATCGCATGATGATCGTCAGCGAGAACTGCATTGCGTTGGCGGCCTTGCTACTCGCAGCAAGCCGGCTTGATGCCTGGGCGATCGTGGCCAACCCGCGCCTGTCCCCCCGCGAGATCGACCAAATCCGCGATCACAGCGGGGCGCGGCGGACGTTCTTCACCGCGGCGGTCTCCAAAGAAGCCGCCGCGCATGCTGCGCGCCTCGGTGCGGCGACGCAGCCGATCGGCCCCCTGAAGAAAATCGGCGTGAGCGCGTTGAACGAAGCAACCGCCCCCGAGCCTGTCGACGACAATCCCGCAAAGCAGATCGCCGTCCTGATCTATACCTCAGGCACCACCGGCACGCCGAAGGGCGTGATGCTGTCACACGAAAACCTCCTAATCAGCGCCGCGACGACGGCGCATTTCCGCGAGCTCGATGCGCGCGACAAGGTCTACGTCGTGCTGCCGATCTCGCACATCGTCGGCATCTCGCTCCTTGCCATGACCCTGATGGTCGGAGGCACGGTGCGCCTCGTCAGCAAATATGATCCGGCGGCACTCGCCATGGCGATTGCGAAAGAGGGCGTCACGGTCCTCAACGGCGTGCCCGCGACCTACCAGCGCCTCCTGGAATACAAGGCGCTGTCGGGTCTGAAGCAGCTCGATCGCGGTTCGCTGCGGCTGATCGCCGTCGCCGGCGCGCCGCTGGATCTCGCGTTGAAGTCCAGGGTTGAAACCGAATTCGGGCTGCCGCTTTCCAACGGCTACGGCATCACCGAATGCTCGCCGGGAATTTCCGGCGTTCGGTTCGATGCGCCGCGGTCCGACGATGCGGTCGGTACCGTGCTGCCCGGCGTCGAAGCGCGCGTCAGGACGCTCGACGGCCTGCCGCTCGGCCATGGCGAGGTTGGAGAGCTTCATGTGCGCGGGCGCAATGTCATGCGCGGCTACTATCGCGCGCCGGAGCTGACGGCCAAGGTGATCGACAGCGAGGGCTGGTTCAACACCGGCGATCTCGCGCGCTTTGACGGCGATTGCCTCTACATCGTCGGGCGTACCAAGGAGATGATCATCCGCTCCGGCTTCAATGTGTACCCGGCAGAGATCGAAGCGGTGCTGAGCTCGCACAAGGACGTCGTGCAGTCGGCGGTGGTCGGCCGTCCGGTCGAGGGCAACGAGGAAGTCGTGGCGTTCGTCCAGTTGATCAAGGGATCGAACACCACGCCGGAGGATCTCGCCGACTTCCTCAGGCTCGAACTCGCCGCCTACAAGCGGCCGTCGGAAATTATCCTGCTCGCCGCCTTGCCGGCGTCATCAACCGGCAAGATCTTGAAGCATCAGCTTGCTCAATCACTGAAACAGCCCGAGAAAATGACTGCGCTCACCTAGGCGCGGTTCCAACGACGGAGACAGACTTGTCCAGGAGAAATGCAACCGCTGCCGTGATCGGCGCGGGTGACTTTATCGGGAGCGAGATCGCCAAGAAGTTCGCTGCCGAGGGCTTTACGGTGTTCGCCGGCCGGCGCAACGGCGCCAAGCTCGAGCCGCTGGTGAAGGCGATCGAGGGAGCGGGCGGCGAAATCCACGCGCGTTCGCTCGATGCGCGGAAGGAGGAGGAGGTTATCTCCTTCCTGGGCGATGCCGACAAGCATGCCCCGCTCGAAGTCTGCATCTTCAACATCGGCGCCAACGTCAATTTTCCGATCCTGGACACGACCGAGCGTGTGTTTCGCAAGGTCTGGGAAATGGCCTGCTATTCCGGCTTCCTCGCCGGGCGCGAAGCGGCCAGGCTGATGCTGCCGCGCGGCAAGGGCAACATCTTCTTCACCGGCGCAACCGCGTCGTTGCGCGGCGGCATCGGTTACGCGGCCTTTGCCAGCGCCAAATTCGGCCTGCGCGCCGTGGCGCAGGCGACCGCGCGCGAGCTCGGGCCGAAGAATATCCATGTCGCCCACCTCATCATTGATTCCGGCGTCGACACCGAATGGGTGCGTCAGCGGCGGCTGGAGGCGCTCGGGTCGAACGCGCTGGACAACCCCGACCTTCTGATGCCGCCCGCCTCGGTCGCGGAAGCCTACTGGCAGCTCTATCAGCAGCCGAAGAGCGCCTGGACGTTCGAGCTCGAAATCCGCCCCTTTGGCGAGAAGTGGTAATGAGAGACAGCGCGAAATCATCCATGGTCTCACGCGCAACAGGGCACAGGAGTCTTTCGTGAAGACAGCGATCACCGAACTGTTCGGCATCGAGCACCCGATCATCCAGGGCGGCATGCACTATGTCGGATTTGCGGAGCTGGCCGCGGCCGTGTCGAATGCCGGCGGGCTCGGCATCATCACGGGGCTCACGCAAAAGACGCCGGAGCTGTTGGCAAAAGAGATCGCGCGCTGCCGCGACATGACGGACAAGCCGTTCGGCGTCAATCTCACCTTCCTGCCGACGCTGAGCTCGCCGCCCTACCCTGAGTATATCGCCGCGATCCGCGAAGGCGGCGTCAAGATCGTCGAGACCGCAGGGCGCAGCCCCGAGCAGTATATGCCGGCGCTGAAGGCGGCGGGCATCAAGGTGATCCACAAATGCACCTCGGTGCGGCATTCGCTCAAGGCCGAGCGGATCGGCTGCGACGCCGTGAGCGTCGATGGCTTCGAATGCGGCGGTCATCCCGGCGAGGATGACATGCCGAACATGATCCTGCTGCCGCGCGCGGCAGAGGAGCTGAGCATTCCGTTCGTCGCCTCGGGCGGCATGGCCGATGCGCGGAGCCTCGTTGCCGCGCTCACGCTCGGCGCTGATGGCATCAACATGGGTACGCGCTTTATCGCAACGAAGGAAGCGCCCGTAAATGAAAACGTCAAGCAGGCGATCGTCGCGGCGACCGAGCTTGACACGCGGCTCGTGATGCGCGCCCTGCGCAACACCGAGCGCGTGCTCACCAACAAGGCCGTCGAGCGCCTGATCGAGATCGAGCGCGAGAAGGGCAGGGCGCTGAAGATCGAGGACATCCTCGAGCAGGTGGCCGGCGTCTATCCCAAGGTGATGATCGACGGCGACATGGACGCGGGCGCCTGGAGCTGTGGCATGGTGGTCGGCCTGATCCACGATGTTCCGACGGTAAAGGAGCTGATCGATCGCATCATGCTTGAGGCCGAAGCGATCATCCGGCAGCGGCTGGTCGGCTTCCTTGATGGCATCCCGGAGAAGAAGCGGGCGCGTGAAGTGGCGTGACGCCGGCGGCTGCACCGCCGGCTCCGAACGCGCAAGTCGAGGTCGTCGTTCAGCCCCTGCCTCTCCGAAGCCTCTTCCGCTTGGTCGTGACCGGCATTTCCGCACCGCCATAGAGGACATAGCGGCACATCTCGCGATAACGCGTGGCGAGCTCACGCGACGGCACTGCTGGAAGCCGCTGATTGACGCCGCGGGCGCCGTCGGCAAGCGCCCGCGCCAATCGTCCGGCTTTCACGCCCGGGCGAAGCTTCACCACGCCGCCGCCTTGCAGCTCGACAATAAACTTCGCGAGCTCAGCCTCGAAATAGAGCGCGACATCCCTGACAATATCGATGCACCGCGTGAACGCTTCGGCGTTCAGTTCGACGACATGAGGCGAGGCGTTGGCGACGCGGCATATGTCGCCATAGCGAATGTCGATGATCGCGGCCAGAATATCGAGCGCGTCGCGGCCCCTTGACCAGTGTTTGCGTCCGGCCTCAAAGCCCGTGGTCAGCGCAAGCTCGTTACGAAAGCGGATTGCCGCCCGAAAGGCATCCGACTTGCTACGGAAGTAGAAGTAGAGCGCCCGTCGCGAGAAACTGCAGGCCCCGGCCAGCATTTCCATGGTCAGGCGGCTGTAGCCATGGGCGAGAAATGCACTCTCGACCTTGAGCATCAAAGCAGGCGAGGGTTGAAGGTGCTTATTGGCCATTCTCTACATGTTTGCCCCGCTTGAGGCGGAGGGCGTAAACCGGGGGTGACGCAATCGCGAGCGCTGAAAGTTGCAATGGTCAGGGATAATCGGACGGAATCGACCGGACCAATCTACTATGGGATGGCGACTGCAATTCTGCAACCCGCGCGGGTATCCCCTGCAATTTCCACCGGTAGCCCGATAATCGTGCGGCGGCGACCGCGTTCGAAGCGGCCTCCACGGAATCGCGCGCCT
>NZ_DATGFH010000109.1:0-12762 GCF_035309285.1 Bradyrhizobium sp.
TCGCGTGTAAAGGCGTCGGCCGCCTAGCGGCCGGACGCATCCGCTCATCGCGGACTCGACTCTTACGTTGTCTTTAGCCTTGTATGGAATGGCGCACCCGACACGATTCGAACGTGTGGCCTTCGCCTTCGGAGGGCGACGCTCTATCCAGCTGAGCTACGGGTGCTTACTGCTTACGCAGTGCTTACGCGGGTTTCGCGTATGAGTGAACCCCAACGCGCAGCCCTCGCAAGCCATTGCAGTACAATACTCTTTCTTCCTCACTTTTCGCACCAGCCGGCTTGACACGTGCCTTCGGAGGGCAACGCTCTATCCAGCTGAGCTACGGGCGCGGATGTGCTCCCTTTAGCTGATTGGCCTGATATCGGCAATGGCGGCGTTGCATGCGGCGCGGATTGTCTGCCGCGGTTCGGTCTGTAAACTCCCCAGAAATCGCGCGCGCCTTGCGCGTACGGGAGAAGCCCATGCGTCCGCTCGAATTTGGCTGGTATTTGCCGACCCATGGCGACACCACGGCCTATGGGCTTGCGGAAGCGCAGATCGCGGGCTCGGTGGAACTCTGCGAGCGCGTGGTCGCGGCTGCGGAGAAGGCTGCCTTCGAATATCTCCTGATCCCGGTCGGCTCGACCTGCTGGGAGGCCTGGATCTCCGGCGCGTTCATGGCGGCGCGCTCGGCCACCATCAAGCCGCTGATCGCGGCGCGGCCGGGCTATATCAATCCGGTGCTGATGGCGAAGATGATCGCAACCTTCGACCAGATGTCGGGCGGTCGCATTTGCATCAACCTGATCGCGGGCCAGAACGAGAGCGAGGTCGAGGCCGAAGGCGTGCGCTACGCGAAGGAAGAGCGCTACGCGCTGATGGAGGAGGAGGTCTCGATCCTCAAAGCGCTGTGGACCACGAGCGGCCCCGTGCATTTTGCCGGCAAATTTCACACGATCACCGGCGCGCATGTCAGGCCGCGTCCGCTGCAAAAGCCCCATCCGAAATTCTATCTCGGCGGCGGCTCGCGCCAGGCCTGGGAAATGTCAGCAAAGCATTCCGACGTGCATCTGTTCTGGGGCGACCTGCCGGACAAGATCGCCGAAAACATCGCCGAGATCCGCGAGATGGCACGTGCGCACGGCCGCGAGAACGAGATCGGCTTTGGCATGCGGCTGCAGATCATCTGCCGCGAGGACGAAAGCGAGGCATGGGAGGCGGCTGATCAATTGGTGCGGCACGCGAGCGAACGGCTGAGGCAGGAGCGCAACACGCTCTACAACAATTCGGTCGCCAACCTGCGCGTGCAGCAGCTCGCGCGCGAGCATGGCGATCTCCTGCTCCCGCATCTGTGGACCGGCATCACCAAAGTGCGGCCCGGCGCCGGCATCGCCGTCGTCGGCAATCCCGCGCAATGCGCCGATCAGTTGCAGCAATTCATCGATGTCGGCTGCCACTCCTTCTGCCTGTCCGGCTATCTTCACGACGAGGAGGCCGAGCGCTTCGGCCGGCTGGTGCGTCCGATCCTTGCCGAGCACAACCGCGGGCGATTGGCGGCATAAAGCGGGGACGGTGGGCTACGCGCCCTTATGGGCCTCGACCTGCGCCGCGAGCAGTTTCCGCGTCGCCTCGACGTCGACCAGGGAATAGACCTCGAACTCGGCCGGTATGATATCGGCCCATTCGTTCAGGATGCGGTGAAGCTCGGCGTTGTCTTCGACGTCGAAGAGCGCAACCGCGCCGCGGCCCACCCGCGCATAGATGTGCTTGCAGACACCGGAGGCCTCGTAGGCGCCGATCCATGGCCAAAAGCTCTGGCGCCGCGCGGCAACCTCGGACGAACGCTCGGGACGCGGGGTCGAGATGACGAGAAACAAGGCGGCCACGAGGATCGCTCCGTGAAAAAGGGGCGGGGCGATCAGGCCGGCACGATCGTCTTGCCGATCGGCCAGAGCGCGATGCCGGCGAGCTTCAGGTGCGCCCAGGCGAAGGGGATGCCGATGATCGTGATCGCCAAGAGCACCGCAGTGATGAGGTGACCGAGCGCGAGCCACCAGCCGGCGAGAATGAGCCAGATCAGATTGCCGATGACGCCGAGCGGCCCGGTGCCGATGTCTTCCTGGCCCGTGATCTCATAGCGGTTCACGGCCCGCGAGCCGAACGGCAGCAGCGTATAGACGGCGATATTGAACGCCGCGCGCGCCCAGGGCAGCCCGATGATGGTGATGGCCATGATGATGGCGGCGACCAGCCAGCCGAACGCCATCCAGGCGCCGCCGATCAGAATCCAGAGGATATTCAGGAGGATAGAGACGGGTTGCATGGGATACCGCGCCTGCGCAGGTGTGAGTTCAAGGCTCAATATAAGGAGCGGCGGTGACAGTGGTAGTAAGCGGCGCCGATTTGCGCTGACGGCGCCCGCCGCAGGCCCTAGCGCTGCGCCGCGCGGCGCGCGCGCCTGGCCGCGATGAAGCCGGCGACGTCACTCAACATCGTATCGGCCGACGTCACGCGGTTGCGGCCGAGACGCTTGGCGGCATAGAGCGCCTGGTCGGCCTGCCCAAGCAGGCTGTCGGGGGCGAGCTCCAGGGTCGGCACTTGCGTCGCAACGCCGACGCTGAGCGTGACATGGGCGCTGGCGCGCGGCGCGCCATGCGCGATCTTCAGATCCATCACCGCTCTTCGGATCCGCTCGGCCACCTCGCATGCGCCGTCGCGATCGGTCTCGGGCAGGATGATGGCGAATTCTTCGCCGCCATAGCGCGCGGCGAGATCGACGGGCCGCAGCGCCTGCGCGCCGACGATGGCCGCGATCGCACGCAGGCACTCGTCGCCGCTCTGATGGCCGTGCTTGTCGTTGAACAGCTTGAAGTGGTCGACGTCGACGAACAGGAGCGACAGCGGCTTGCCGCTGCGCTGCCCGCGCAGCCATTCGGTCTGCAGCGTCTGATCGAAGGCGCGGCGGTTGGCAAGCCCGGTGAGGCCGTCCTTGACGGCAAGCGCCTGCAGCGCCATCTCCGCGCGCTTCTGGTCGGTCATGTCGCGCAGCGTCTCGACCACCGCGATCAGATTGCCATCCTCGTCATGGATCGGACCTGCGTCGATCGCGAGATAGAGGTGATTGCCGAGCTTCGGCATCACGCACCAGTTCTCGGCGGAAAAGCCCATGCCATGCTCGCTGCGGACCAGGTACTGCGGGTAGAGCTCGGCGAGCTTGTCGGGACGCTCGAGTGCCACGAGGTCGGCGAGGCAATAGCGCTGCGTCTCGTAGAAGGCCCGCCAGTGCCGGGAGGTGCCGAGCACCTCGGCTGCGGAAACGCCGGTCAGCCGCTCGCAGGCGCGATTCCAGATCACCACGCGCCGATTGGGATCGATCACGAAGGTCGGGACGACGAGATGTTGCATCAGCCGCACCGCGTAGGAATGGGCCAATTCCGAGCTTTTCGCGCGTGACTTCCTCATCGTTTTCCCCGGGGTGCCGCGTTTTCGCGCGGCATATCCCTTTGAAAAATTACGCGACGGCGACCCTGTCGCCGGCCATTGCAAGCAACCGTCTTACGTCCGCGCCCGGTCTTGGGGCGCTGAACAAATAGCCCTGCATCTCGGTGCAGCCGAGCTTGCGCAACAGCTCGCGCTGCGCCTCGGTCTCGACGCCCTCCGCGGTGGTCGTCATGTTGAGAGCGGCGGCAATGTTGACCACGGCCTCCACGATCGACGACGAGGCGTCGACCTCGGAAATGTCGCTGACGAAGCAGCGGTCGATCTTGATCTTGTCGAACGGGAAACGCTTCAGGTAGCTCAGCGAAGAGAAACCGGTGCCGAAATCGTCGAGCGCGATGCGGACGCCGAGATTGCGGAGCTGATGCAGGATCGCGAGCGCTTCTTCGTCGTCGCGGATCAGGACCGCTTCGGTGATCTCGATCTCGAGCCGGCCTGGCTCCAGGCCGGACGCGGCGAGTGCGCCGGCAATCCGCAGCGCCAGCGTCTGGTTCTTCAACTGGACCGGCGACACGTTCACGGCGAGCCTGACATGGTCCGGCCAGGTCACCGCTTCCGCGCAAGCCGTGCGCAGCACCCAGTCGCCAAGCTCGTTGATCAGTCCGGTGTCTTCCGCGACGGGAACGAATTCGGCAGGCGAAATCATGCCGCGCTCGGGATGACGCCAGCGCAACAGCGCTTCGCAGCCTGAGACCGCGTTGCGGCCGAGATGGACAAGCGGCTGGTAATGGACCTCGAATGCGCCGTCGGCCATCGCCTGCCGCAGATCCTGCTCCATGGTCAGGCGGGCCTTTGCGCTCGCGTCCATCGCCGGTTCGAAGAAGCGGTGGGTGCGGCGGCCGCTCGACTTGGCGGCATACATGGCAAGGTCGGCATTCTTGATGAGCTGGTCGTGACTTGTGCCGTCCAGCGGCGCCATGGCGATGCCGATCGAGGCATCGCTCGAAAGCTGATGGCCGAGGCATTGATAGGGCTGGCGGATCGCCTCGTGTATCCGTGTGACGAAGGCGGCGACCTCGTCGGCCGAGGTCGCGCCGGTTCGGATCACCGCGAATTCGTCGCCGCCGAGCCGCGCAACCAGGTCGCTGTCCTTGACGCGGCTGCGGATGCGGCTTGCCACCGCCTTCAGGAGCTCGTCGCCGACATGATGTCCGAGCGAATCGTTGATGCCCTTGAACTCGTCGATGTCGATATAGAGCAGGGCGAACGGCTCGCCATTGGCCACCTTCTTCAGCTCGCGCTCGATCCGCTCGCGAAACAGCACGCGGTTCGGCAGGTCGGTGAGCGCGTCGTAGTGCGCCAGATGCGCGATCTTCTCCTCCGCCTCGCGCCGCTCGGTGACGTCCTCGACCACATTGAGGATGTAGCGCGGCTCGCCGGCCTTGTCCCGGATCGCAAGCCGCTTCGAGTTGACGATGCGGCTGCCGTGGAGCTTGGTTTCCCAGCGGTGGTCGTCGATAAAGATCGTACTGTCCGATTGCAGCGCCAGCGCGTCATCGGCAAGGACCCGCGCCGCCAGATGCTGCGGGAAGATGTCGTAAGGCGTCTTGCCGACGATGTCCCGGCCGACCGCGCCGAATTGCTCCTCGGCCACCGAATTGACCAGCACGTAGCGGCTGTCGCGCGCATCCTTCACCGTGATCTGGGTCGGGATGTGGTCGATGATCTCGCGCAGGAAGGCGCGGTCGCGGTCGCGCTCCTGCTCGAGCCTGCGCTGCGTGGTGATGTCTTCGATGGTCGCGACCCAGCCGCCGGTCGCCAGAGGCTTGTTGACGATGAAGTAGGCGCCTCCGTCCGGAGTTTCCATGATGGTGCTGTTGACCTTGCCCTCCGCGATATTGCGCATGATCGAGTCGCAGAAGCCGCGGACGTCGCCGTCATAGGACCCGGTGTCCTTGCGGTGCTGGATCAGGTCATAGTAATGCAGGCCCGGCTTCACCACGTCTCGCGACAGGCTGTACATGTCGATGTAGCGCTGGTTGAACGTGACGATGCGCGCAGATGAATCGTAGAGCACGAGGCCCTGCGTCATGTTGTTGAGCGCGGTGTCGAGCCGCTGCTTCTCCGCCGCGAGCTCGGCACGGGCGTCCCTGTTCAGGCGATTGATCTGCCGGACGATCAGGTAGAGGATGAAGGCGATCACCGACGCCGACAGCGCCGCCGCGAGGATCAGGAATCTCGTTTGCTCCTGCCAGTCGGCGAGCGCCGCATCGACACTGTTGGTGGCAACCACCACCATGGGGAAGCGGTCCAGCATCGCCGCGGCGCCGAGCTTGTCCTTGTGATCGATCGGGCTTGTCATGCGCAGCATCTGCAGGCCGCCGTGCTCGAGTACGCGCTTGAACAGCGGCGCCGAATTGAATTTCTTCCCGATCTTGGCGTCGATATGCGGGTAGCGTGCCAGCATGGTGCCGTCGCCATGGAGCAGCGCGATCGCAGCTCCTGGCCCGAGCAGGACGGTTGCGAAGAATTTCTCGTAGCTCGCCGGATCGATGCGCCGCGCCATGACGCCGAGAAATACGCCGTTGGCTCCGGTCAGGCGGTGCGCAATGACGGTGGTCCAGGTTCCCGTGAAGATGCTGAGCACCGGCTCGGTGAGGATCGACGGCGAATCGGGATTGGTCTTGAACTCCCTGAAATAGGCGCGCTGGGAAACGTTGGCCTCGGGCAGCGGCGCGTCGCCCGAGGAGTTGATGAGATCGCCGTTGGCGTCGAAGATCGTGACCTCGCCCATGTAGGACAGCCTGGAGACCTTGGCAGCGAGCATACGGTGGGCGGTCGGACCCGACATCTTCTCCCGGAAGGCGTCGGGCGAGCTGATCTCGGAGATATTCATCTGCGCGATCACGTCGGCGGCGATGATCTCGGTGTCCTCGAATTGCTGGTCGAAATGGCGGGTCAGAAGCAGCACGGCGTTCTGCAGCTCGCGCTCGCTGTTGGCGATCGCGCGCTCGCGGAATTCGCCGACCATTATGATGGTGCCCAGCACGATGCCGGCAACCAGCAGGCAACCGCAGATGATGAGCCATACGATCGGGTCGCGGCCGCGCACGCCACTGAGCTGCCGCAACGCGGCCGCGGCGATGCGGGACACTCTGCTCCGGACGTCGACCATCAACGCGCGCATTTCCCCCAATCTCCCGAAGGGAATGCATACGATGCAGAAATGGCATAAGCCGTTAGGAAATCCGGTTACTTTGGATTTAATTGATTCTTTGTGCCCTGCGTGTGCATTAACGCAACGTTAGTGCTGCGGCGCACCGGCGGAGGTTTGAGCCCTCGGATGTTAAAAGCGTAAGGTCCTGCGTTGCGAAGAAACTACCGCCGATAGCGATCGCCGCGCGAATAGACCAGGCGATTTTCCTGCGCCGGTCGGCTCGCGAGGCTGACGCGCGATTCGCTTGCGAGCGGGGTGGCCGGCCGCAACTCCTCGAGGAAGATCGGGCGGGAGAAATAAAAGCCCTGTGCATAGCGGATCCTGGTTGCGGCCTGCAGATAGGCGAGCTCCTCGAAGGATTCGATGCCCTCGGCGATCACGGTCATGCCGAGCGCCTCGCTCAAGGATTCGATCGCGCGCAGGATGCCCTGGCTGCGCGGGCGCTTGTGAATGTCGGTGATGAAGGAGCGGTCGATCTTGATCTCATCGGCGGTGATGTCGGCGAGCGCCGAGAGCGACGAATAGCCGGTACCGAAATCGTCGATGGAGATGCCCACCCCGAGCTTGCGGAAGATCGGCAGGATATTCTCCTGGAAATGGGTCTTGGCGACGAAGGCATCCTCGGTCACTTCGATCATGAAGCGCGCCGGGAAGCCGGTCGCCTCCAGCGCTCGCGCGAAGGAACGCATGAACTCGACATTGTCGGCCTGCTTGGCAGCGACGTTGATGCTGATCGTCGCGGTTGGGCCGAAGTTCTCGTTGATGAGGTCGATCGATTTCACGATCTCCGCCAGCACCAGATGGGTCAACTCGTCGATCAGCCCGAGCTCGACCGCGAGGTTGATGAAGGTGCCGGGCGCCTGGATCACGCCCTCATCGTCGCGCAGCCGCACCAGCGCCTCGACGCCCTTGACCTCCCGGGTGCGGATGTCGACCTTGGTCTGGAAGGCGCAGCAGAACCGCTTTTCCAGGATGGCAAGCCGGAGCGACTGCTCGACTTTCGTGCGCGCCGTCGCCTCGTGCTCCATGCCGGCATCGAAGAATGCCGCGTTGCCCTTGCCGTTGTTCTTGACCTGGTACATCGCAAGATCGGCGTTCTGGTGCAGCACCTCGTAGCTCCGGCCATGGTCCGGATAGAGGCTGACGCCGACCGAGATCGAAGCGAAGATTTCCGATCCGTCGATGAAGAAGGGCGCATTCAGTCGCTCCAGGACCGACTGCAGGAAATCCGCGACTTCCTGCTGGCTCTGGATCGGGTGGAGCAAGAGCAGGAACTCGTCGCCGGAAATCCGCGACAGCATGTCGGAGTCGCGCAGCTCGCGGATGAGCCGCTTGGCAAGCTCGATCAGCAGTGCATCCCCGATCGCGTGTCCGTAATAATCATTGATATGCTTGAAATTGTCGATGTCGAGGAAGGCGAGCGCGAACTTCGCGTCGTCGCATCTGAGCAGGCTGTTGACGCGATACTCGATCACCCGCCGTGACGGCAGCTCCGTCAATTCGTCATAATAGGCGGAGCGGAAAAGCTGATCCTCGAACGCCTTCTGCTCGCTGATGTCGGCGGAGCTGGAGATGAGCAGGTCGCGCCCGTCGATGCGGACCGGTTGATGGCTCGTCAGCAGAACCTGCCTGACCTTGCCGTCGTCGATGGATTCCTCGGTGACGAGGGCGCGGTCGGCGCGCAGGCATTGCAGCCCCGCTTCCAGGCGCTGATCGACGAGTTGCGAAGGCGCGGCGCCTCCGCTGCGGGCAAGCCCGAGCTGCACCGCGGCGGCATCGTTGACCATCAGGAATCGGCCGTGCTCGTCCTGGACCGTGACACCGGCCGGCAGCAGCCTCAGCACATCCCGCAACAGGCGCAGTTCCGCGTCAGCCACACTGGTCATGCCGGCTTCGCTTGCAGCATCTGGCAGATCGTCGTTGGCGGCATGGCGTTGCATGGGCGCGCATTGTGCTGAGTTCGTTCTTCATTTTGGTTAAGCGCCGGAAATAAACTCGGCTCGCCGCGCGCAGCTTTGCAGTTCTGCGTCATGACCCGGAGACTTGTCATTAACGGACTATCAACGCGATAATCCGCAGGCAAAACGAGTGGCAGGCACTTGCTTTCATTGGCAGGATTTGGCTCTCAGGCCCGCAGTCAGCTCTTCGGAACGCGGCATTGCATGGTGCAATGAACGCCGCTCCGGAGGAAGCTGACCTCGGTCTTGCCGTCGAACGGCGTCAGCGCCGATTTCAATAGCCTGGTGCCGAAGCCGGGTGCGCCGACTTTGTCGACCGGCGGGCCTTCGGTCTCGTCCCAGATCACGTTGAGGCGGTCGTCCGACAGGGTCCAGGACACCTGCAACAGCCCGCGCGCGGAGGAAAATGCGCCGTATTTGGCGGCATTGGTGGCGAGCTCGTGCAAGACCAGCGCCAGACTCACTGCGAGCTTGGCCGGAAGGAACAGCGGATCGCCGTTCAGGTTGAAGCGGACATGGCCATAGGGACCGAGCTCGGAGAGCAGCAAGTCCCTGATGTCGCAGCCGGAGCCGTCGACGCGGGTGATCAGATCGTCGGCAGCCGCAAGCGCACGCAAGCGAGGGTCGACCCTGCCCCAGACGTTTGGCTCCTTTTCCAGGACCTGGCGCAGCACCGCGTGGATCACGGACAGCTTGTTCTTCAGCCGGTGTTGAAGCTCGGACACGATCAGCTTGCGGTATTCCTCCTCCTGGATCAGCCGCTTGGAAATCTGGCGCTGCTGGCCGGCGATGGCGCGATAGTGCTCGATGCCCCAGATCGTCAGTCCGCAGACCAGCCAGAAAATCAGGAGCAGCGCGACGCGAGCGAAATCGGCCGTGCCGTAGCCGAAATTGACGAAAACGCCGATGGCGCCGCCGACAAGCGTGGTGAGGATCCCGATCCTCATGCCGCCGACGGCGGTGGCAAAGAACACGGCGGGAATATAGGGCGTGAAGAAAATGTCGGGTCGAATAAGCGAAATGCCGAAGCGCGCCAGAGTCGAAAGGACCAGGCAGAGCGCGGCAAATCCGAGGCTCACGGCGAGCGGCGGCCGGGCAACGCCCTGCCAGCCCCGCCGGAATTCGTCGATCAACTTACGCATCATCAGCCCGATCAGCCCCTCCAGATTAAGGCTGGCGCTTGCGAAAGCCATGCGCTTCCCGCCATCGCGCAAACCAGTCTTGGGGTTGCCCGAAATATCGGTACCAATGTGACCGCATTCAATCGGAAAGGGAAAGGATATGCGACGGCTCGACGGCAAGGTCGGAGGATTGATCGGTGCCGCGCCGGCATTCTCACGTCGTCATGCGCGGGTTTGACCCGCCTGCATGGCGAAGTTCGTAGGATGGGCAAAGCGAAGCGTGCCCACTATCTTTGTCCGCGCCGAAAAGCGGTGGGCACGGCGCTTGCGGGCCTTTGCCCACCCTACCGGATATTCACACCGCCCGCACGATCACCCGCAGGCCGTCGCGCGGCTTGGGGATCGGCCACATCTGCCAGTTCGGCTGGTAACCGGGCGGAAGCGACACTTCGAGGTTTTGCAGGAAATGCCGGGCAAAGCATTTCGCCTGCATATAGGCGAAGTGCAGGCCGAGGCACATATGCGCGCCGCCGCCGAACGGCACCCAGGCGAAGCGGTGGCGGTTGCGCTGCGCTTCCTCGGTGAAGCGCATGGGATCGAACCTGTCGGGCTCGGGCCAGATCTCCGGCATGTGATGGCTGAACAGTGGATTGACACCGACCTGGGTGCCGGCGGGAATCGCAAAACCCTTGAACGTGAAATCGCGCACCGCCCGGCGCGGCATCGAGGGCACCGGCGGCTTCAGGCGCAGCGCTTCCTTGAACGCCATCTCGGTCTCCGGCAGCGCCACGAGATCATCAAGGCTCGTCGGAGCATCGCGCGTAAGTCCGAGCGCCGCTACTTCGTTTCGCAGCCTGTGTTGCCATTCCGGATGGGCTGCAAGCTCGCCGACAAAGGAGGTCAGCGACGACGTGAGCGTATCGTGCGCCGCCATCATCAGAAAGCTCATGTGGTCGATGATGGTCTGCGCGGGCAACAGCTCGCCGTCGTCGTCGGTCGCCTGGCAAAGCTGCGAGAACAGGTCGTCGCCGCCGCCCCTGGCGCGTCGGATCGGAATCTGCTCGGAAAAATAGGCGACGATGCGCTTGCGGCCCGCGACGCCGCGCGCCATCTGGGTCCCCGGCAGTGGCCGCCTGATCGGCGCAACGGCCGCCGCCACCATGTCAATGAAGGCGCGGTTGATTTCTTCCACCTCGGGCCCGATGTCGGCGCCGAGGAAGGAGGTCGCGGCGAGATCGAGCGTGAGCTGTTTCATCGCCGGATAAAGCAGCATCTCGCCCGATTGCTGTTTCCATCGCGCCACGCGCCCGGAGATGCCCTGATCGAGCTTGGCGAGGTAGGATTTCATCGGTCCGGCCTTGAAGGCAACCGACAGCGACTTGCGATGCAGGCGATGCTCGTCGAAATCGAGCAGCATCAGCCCGCGCGGGAACAAGCGTCCGAGGATGAGATTCCAGCCATGCGTCGACGAGAACTGTCTTGCCTGGTCGAACAGGACGAGCTCGTTGGCCTCCGGCCCGAGCAGCACGATGCTGGTCTCGCCGAACAGATGGCTGCGATAGACCAGGCCATAGCGTTTGGCGTTGTTTTCGATAAACCCCTTGGGGTCGGCCAGCACCTGCAGCGTCTTGCCGATGATGGGCCAGCCCTCGTCGCCCGGAATATGGGTCAGCGAATTGCGCTTCGGCGGGGTGAAGCTGAACGCGGGCGAGGCGACACTCTGCATCGACATGGCAGGCGCTCCGTGGCTGTTCCTGGCGCGTTCTTGGACGCGAACCAACGAGCTCGAAAATAGCGCTTTTGCCGCGGCGCTGCAAAGGCCGCCGGCTGGTTCGGGCAGACCTGCGCCGCTTCAATGGTCACGGCAAAGCCGCGCGCCGCTCGCGCCTCTAAGCCTTGCTCTTCTGCTTCGCCGCTTCCTTCTGCAAGTCCGGCGCGTTCGCCGTGGCGATCGGGACGCGGCCGGGCCCGGTCTCGGCGAGCGCAGCGGCGGCCTTCTCGTTGCCCATGATCTTGGCCATCACGGCTTCGCCGGCCCGCTCGAACACGGCCCGGTTCTCGATCACGAATTTCTGCGACTTGCGCATGCTGTCGACATAGCCATTGATCTGCGGGACCACGTAGCGGGCCACAAGATCCCAGCTCCGACGCGTTGCCTCGATGTTCGCCCAGTCATGCACGAAGCCGATGACGGTGCCGACGCCGCCGGACGTTTTCATCACGTTCTTGATCAGCTTCACGAGGTCATCGGGCGTTCCGATGGCCGAGGCCGCGCCGTCGACAAAGGCGGTCTGGTCGACGGCCTCGTCGGGCGATTTGAATGCAGTGATGCCCGGCCGCATCAACGTGCCGACATTATATTCATTGTGCCAGCGCATCAGCCCTTCACGGGCCTCGCGCCGCGCTTGCTCGCGGGTCTCGGCGATGTGCCAGGAGAGCAGCACGCGCCAGTTGGAGCGGCTCACCGTGGTGCCGGCCTTCTTCGCCGCGTCTTCCGCGAATTCCCATTGCTGCGCCAGCGACATCAATCCCTTGGTCGACATCGAGCCCAGCGAGATGATGCCGATGCCATATTTGCCGGCGAGCGTCATGCCCGACGGCGAAATCATGGACGCCACCACGCACGGCATCTCTTCCTGCAAGGGGAGGATCTGGAGCGCCGCGTCCTGCATCGTGAACCAGTCGCTCCTGGCGGTGACGCGCTCGCCGTTGAAGAGGCGGCGGATCACCGCAATCGCCTCGTCCTGGCGGTCGCGCTGGGTCATCGGATCGATGCCGAGCGTGTGGGCGTCGGAGGCGAGCGCGCCGGGACCGGAGCCGAAGATGGCGCGGCCGCCGGTCATGTGATCGAGCTGCACCATGCGCTGCGCCACATTGAAGGGATGGTGGTAGGGCAGCGAAATCACGCCGGTGCCAAGCCTGATGCGCTTGGTGCGTTCGCCGGCCGCAGCCAGAAACATTTCCGGCGAGGCGATCATTTCCCAGCCCGACGAGTGATGCTCGCCGCACCAGAACTCATCGTAACCGAGCGCGTCGAGCTGTTCGA
>NZ_DATGFH010000110.1:0-94043 GCF_035309285.1 Bradyrhizobium sp.
CACGTGGGAATTGGCGGTGCCTTCCTCCAGCACCAGCCCGCGCAGCCGCTTGCGGTCGTAGTCGAGCAGTGCCGCCGGCCCCATCGCACGGGCGATCAGGATGGCATTGTCGGGCAACAGCTCGCGGGATGGCGCGTGATCCTGTCCCACCAATTGCCGCATCAGGCGATGACCGAGGTCTTCGAGGTCATGCAGACGATCGCGCAAATAGGGATCGGTGGAACGCAGGATCCGAGCGCGGGTGTCGGACTGCACGCGTTCGACGGCGGCCTCCGCGGTCAGGCCGGTGGCGACCGCCTCGTGCAGCTTGTGCGACCAGCCATGGTCGTTGGCGAACATCCGGTAGGCTTCCAGCACGTCGCGGTGCTCGCCGCCGTCGGCGACGTCGCCGCGCTCCAGCATGCGATCGAGGTCGGAGCGCAATTTGGCGAGTGCGGTCTCGAGCCGCTTCAATTCCTTTGGCAGGTCCTCGGCGATGTAGTCCTTGATGACGACGCGCGGCTCGTGCAGCACGACGTGGCCGAGCGCGATGCCGTCGGACAGGATCGCGCCTGTCTTGTGCATGGAATGCCGCGCCGCAGGCTCGGCGCCGGGCTGCGCCAGCGAGGTCAGTTCACCCGAGGCGATCAACTCCGCCAGGACCATCGCGGTGGTCTGCAGCGCCTCGAGCTCTTCCTCGACATAGGTGCGCTTGGCGCGGTTCTGCACCACCAGCACGCCGAGCGTGTTGCCGGCGCGCAGGATCGGCACGCCGAGGAAGGAGTGATAGATTTCTTCACCGGTCTCCGGCCGGTAGGAGAACGCCGGGTGGCTCTGTGCGTCGGAGAGGTTGAGGGGCGTCGCCTCGCTGGCGACGAGACCGACCAGGCCCTCATGGGCGCTCAGCACGGTGCGGTGCACGGCGTCGCGGTTGAGGCCTTCGGTGGCGTAGAGCTCGAGCGTGTTGTCGATGCGCAGCACATAGCAGGAGCACACCTCGGCCACCATGTTGGCCGCGATCAGGACCACGATCTTGTCCAGCCGCTCCTGGGCCGAGACCTGCTCCGCCATGGTTTCGCGAAGCCGTCTCAACAGGACGCGGGGGCCTCCCGACGCGCTTCGCATGAGCTTAAATCCCCCTCCCTCGAAGCCAGCCCGGCGGGCGGCCGCGAGCAGGCGTTAAGAACCGGAAAAACACCAAATTTTATACATTCGGCGCCGCCGCAATGCCGATCATGCGGGCCGAATCAGGAGAGGCAACCGTGGCACACTTTGCGGTCGCCCTTCCTGTCCGCCGTATAGCGAATTGAGGCTTGTTTTGCCAAGCAAAACGCCTGCCAGCAGGACGTGTTGCCACCAGCGAAATTGCTGCGCCAGCGAAGCGCGTGAAATCCGGAATCGGGAACACGGTGTGGTGCCCCCGGGAAAAAATTTCTACGTCTGGTCGAGTCCGTAGAGCGTGTGTAGCGTCCGCACCGCCAGTTCCGTGTAGGCAGCGTCGATCAACACCGAAAACTTGATCTCGGAGGTCGTGATCGCGCGGATATTGATGTTGCGCGCCGCGAGCGCAGCGAACGCTTGCGCAGCGACGCCCGCATGCGAACGCATGCCGCTGCCGATCACGGAAACCTTCGAGACGTCGGTCGCGGTGTCGAGCCGGGCGAAGCCGATTTTCGCCCTTGCAGCAGTAATGGTCTCCTTGGCGCGCGTATAGTCGGCGGCCGGTACCGTGAACGTGAGGTCGGTGGTCTTGCCGTCCTCGGAAACGTTCTGGACGATCATGTCGACATTGATGTTGGCTTCGGCGAGTGGGCCGAAGATCGAGGCGGCAACGCCGGGCTTGTCCTGGACCTGGCGTATCGAAATCTGCGCTTCGTCCCTGGAGAAGGCTATGCCGGTAACGACGTGGCTTTCCATGATCTCCTCCTCGCTGCAGATCAGCGTGCCCGGCGGCTGGTTGGCGTACGGGTCGATATCCTCGGGCTTGTCGAAGCTGGAGCGCACGAAGATCGGCATGTTGTGCACCATGCCCAATTCCACCGAGCGCACCTGCAGCACCTTGGCGCCCTGGGAAGCCAGCTCCAGCATATCCTCAAAGGCGATCCTGTCGAGCCGGCGCGCCTTCGGCACCACGCGCGGGTCCGTCGTATAGACGCCATCGACGTCGGTGTAGATATCGCAACGGTCGGCCTTGACGGCGGCGGCGACCGCGACCGCCGAGGTGTCCGAGCCGCCGCGGCCGAGCGTGGTGATGCGGCCAGTCTGCGGATTGAGACCCTGGAAACCGGCGATGACGGCGACCTCCTTGCGATCCTTGAAGCGGCTGATGATCTCGCTGCCGTCGATGTCGAGAATCCGCGCGGAGGCATGCGCGTCAGAGGTCTTGATCGGAATCTGCCAGCCCTGCCAGGAGCGCGCCTGGATGCCCATGCCCTGCAGCACGATGGCAAGCAGGCCGGAGGTGACCTGTTCGCCGGAGGCGACCACAGCGTCATATTCGCGCGCATCATGCATCGGAGACGCCTCGGTGCACCAGGCCACCAGCTCGTTGGTCTTGCCGGCCATCGCCGAGACCACGACGGCGACCTCGTGGCCGGCATCGACCTCGCGCTTCACATGGCGCGCGACGTTGCGGATACGGTCGATATTGGCGACGGATGTGCCGCCGAATTTCATCACGAGGCGGCCCATGACGACGCGCTTTTTTCTCCAGTGGTCCACTAGGGATAAGTATACCCGACTGCTCAAAAGCTGAGGCGCGCGGGCCGAAACGCGCGTATACATAGCGGCGCGGCCCGCCGCAAGCCGGTTCCGCGCTGGGCGGGTCCAGTGGGGTTGAGTTAAGGGTAGGAGATGGCGCGTTATATCGACGAAATCCTGCAGCCCGGCGAAAAGGTGCTGTATTCGACCAACGCGCACTGGATCTTCTACCTGCCGGCGATCGGCGCCTGGATCGTGGCGCTGATCCTTCTCATTGTCTCTGGACTGGCCGCGGCGGTGCCGGCCCTCGTTCTCGCGTGCCTCGCGGCGGCCGCGGTCGTGGCGCTGATCGCGCTTTATCTGACCATCAAGGCCTGGTTCCATCGCTGGACCACCGAGACCGACGTCACCAACATGCGCGTCGTGCACAAGACCGGTTTCATCAAGCGCCGCACCTTCGAGATGGCGCTGGACAAGGTCGAGAGCGTCGACGTCAATCAGAGCATTCTGGGACGCCTGCTTAATTATGGCGACGTCACGATCATGGGCGTCGGTGAGGGCCGGGAGACCATCTCCACCATCGCATCCCCGCTGGCGTTCCGCAGCGCCATCACCACGCGATAGGATGCCTGCCATGGCCGCGCAATCCAACGCTTCCAGCACGACCGTCGACGCGAGCGAGATCGCGAAATTCTCCAAACTGTCGGCAGAGTGGTGGGACCCGAACGGCAGGATGGCGCCGCTGCACAAGATCAATCCGCTGCGGTTGACCTATATCCGCGACGCGGCGGCGCGCAAGTTCGAGCGCAACGTCAAGAGCCTGAATTGCCTCTCGGGCCTGCGCATCCTCGACATCGGCTGCGGCGCGGGGCTTCTGTGCGAGCCGCTGACGCGGCTCGGCGCGCAGGTGATCGGTGTCGACGCTTCGGCCTCCAACATCGCCGCCGCCAGGCTGCACGCCGACAAGGGGCATCTGTCCATCGACTACCGCTGCACCACCGTGGAAGAGATGGACGTGCGCGAGCGTTTTGACGTCGTGCTGGCGATGGAGGTGGTCGAGCATGTCAGCGATGTCGCGCTTTTCCTCTCCCGCTGCGCGGCGATGCTCAAGCCCGGCGGGCTGATGGTGGTGTCGACCTTGAGCCGTACCTGGAAGAGCTTTGCGCTCGCCATCGTCGGCGCGGAATACATCTTGCGCTGGCTGCCGCGCGGCACCCATCGATGGGAGAAATTCATCACCCCCGACGAGCTCGCCAAATACCTGCTCGACAACCGCCTTATCATCACCGAGCAGACTGGCGTGGTCTACAGCCCCTTCACCGACAAATGGAGCCTCTCCTCCGACACCGACGTGAACTACATGGTGATCGCCGAGGAGATGACGTGACGGACTCGCCGTCGTCCCCGCGAAGCAGGGACCCATACCGGGCGATCCCTGAATTGGGCAGGCCGGTCGTAGCGATGTTCTTCGCCAAAACTGCTCCCTGGGGTTACGGGTCCCTGCTTTCGCACGCGTTCGCCGGGACGACACTGAATTTGTGCTAGCTGCATGCAATCCAGCCGGTTGACCGCGCGAGCCGCGCCCGGCACGGTGGCGACCCCTTTTCACCCCGGTCATCGCATGCTGTCGGTCGCCTCGCTCTGGATTCCCTTCACGATCGTTGCCGCGCTCGGTCAGGTCGCGCGCAATGCGATGCAGCGTTCGTTGACGGGGCCGCTCGGAACCTGGGGCGCGACCAATATCCGCTTCCTGTTCGGCTTTCCGTTCTCGATCGTGTTCTTCGCGAGCGTGCTGATCTTCTCCGGCGATCACGTGCCGTGGCCGGCCGCGACGTTCTGGCCGTGGCTGTTGCTCGGCGCGCTGAGCCAGATTGTCGGCACCGGCATGATGCTGGTCGCGATGAACGACCGCTCCTTCGTGGTGACGACCGCGTATCTCAAGACCGAGGCGATCCAGACCGCGATCTTCGGCTTTGTCTTTCTCGGCGACCATCTCACAGCATGGAAGGTGATCGCGATCCTGATCGCGACCGCCGGCGTCGTCATCACCGCGCTCAGACCTGGTGGCGAGAAGAGCTTTGCCGAGTTGAAGCCGACAGTGGTTGGCCTTGTGGCTGCGGCGGCCTTCGCGCTGTCGGCGGTCGGCTATCGTGGCGCCATCATCACGGTACACGGCGTCAGCTTCGTCACCGCCGCCTCCTACACGCTGGTGTGTGGCCTGTTCGTGCAGACCGTGGTGCTCACGATCTACCTTTTGTGGCGTGCGCCCGACGTTCTGAACAAGATCCTCGGCCTGTGGCGGCCGTCGATGCTCGCGGGCTTCGTAGGCGCGTTCGCCTCCCAATTCTGGTTCCTGGCGTTTGCGCTCACCGCCGCGGCCAATGTCCGCACGCTGGCGCTGGTCGAGGTGCTGTTCGCGCAAGGCGTCGCCTACTACTCGTTCAAGCAGCCGGTCTCGGCTCGCGAGATCTCCGGCATCGTGCTGATCGTGATCGGCGTGGCGCTCTTGGTCGCCGCTTAGCGAGAGGGACCGGCTTCGGGCGCCATCTGTCCCACTTCTGCAAGCGGAGTTTAACGGCTACGATGACCGTCCCTTAGTGCGGGGATCGGATGAGGCGGCGGGAGTTCATAGGCCTGCTCGGAGGCATGACGGCCTCATGGTCTTTTGCCGCATACGCGCAAGAGACGATGCGGCGCATCGGCGTGCTCTCCAACCTCGGCGAGGACGACGCCGAAGGCCGCAGCCGGAATGACGCTTTTGTGCAGGGGCTGCAGCGACGCGGCTGGGTCGTTGGACGCAATCTGCAGATCGACTATCGCTGGAGCAATGGCGATGCCGACAAGCTTCGAGCCGATGCGGCCGACCTCATCGCCCTGAAGCCCGACGTCGTGCTGGCAACGTCGGGCGTTTCGATCCTGCCGTTGCAGCGGGCGAGCCGCGACATCCCCCTGGTGTTCGCGCAAACCATCGATCCGGTGGGTCTCGGCGTCGTTGAAAGCCTGTCCCATCCCGGCGGCAACGCCACCGGATTTACTCAAATCGAGTTCGGCATCACGGCCAAATGGCTGGAGCTGCTCAAGCAGATGGCACCCGCGACGACACACGTAGCGGTTCTGCGCGATCCCTTCGATCCCGCAGGAATAGGTCAATGGGCAGCGATGCAGTCGGTGGCTCCAGTGCTTGCCCTGGAGCTAAGCGTGGTCAACATCCGTGACGCCGACGCGCTGGAAAGCGGCGTGAACAAAGCCGCGCGGCTTCAGAACGCAGCGCTGCTGATCACGTCCTCGGCGCCGGGATCGGTTCATCGAGACCTGATCATCCGTCTCGCCGCCCGGCACCGGCTGCCCGCGATCTATCCCTACGGTTTTTATGTCAAGGCGGGCGGTCTGTTTTGTTACGGGCCCGACACTCTTGATCAATATCGCAGCGCGGCCGGCTATGTCGACCGCATTCTCAAGGGCGAAAAGCCGGCCGATCTGCCGGTGCAGGCGCCGACCAAGTATGAATTGGTGATCAACCGCAACACCGCCAAGGCGCTAGGCATTAACGTGCCCGCCGCGCTGCTTGCGGCAGCCGATGAGGTGATCGAATAGGGACGATCGGCCAGGCTAGCTCTTGACCGCGATCAGCACCGCGCCGGCTGAGATCAGCGCAATTCCGAGCCAGCCGTTGAGCGAGGGACGTTCGCCGAGAAAGGCGACGCCGAACAGCGCCACCAGCACCACGCTCAATTTATCGATCGGCGCGACCAGCGTGGCGGGACCAAGCTTCAGCGCGCGGAAATAGCAGAGCCAGGACGCGCCGGTGCCGAGCCCCGAGAGCAGCAAGAACAGCCAGCTTTTGGCGGAGATCGGCCCGGGATGGCTGAACTGTCCGGTGGCGAACAGGATCAGGGTGAGCGTGATCAGCACGATCACGGTGCGGATCAGCGTCGCGAGGTCGGAGTTGATGCCTTCGACGCCGACCTTGGCAAAGATCGCCGTCAGCGCTGCGAACACGGCAGAGAGAATGGCCCAGAGCTGCCATGACGATGTCAATTGCGGTCTTCCGGCAGCACCGGCAGCGGTGACACCTCGACGCCTTCCTCGATCAGCGACTTGGCTTCCTCGGGGGAGGCCTCGCCATAGATCGGGCGGTGCTCGATCTCCCCGTAATGCATCTTGCGGGCCTCGTTGGCGAAGCGCTCACCGACATTGTCGGCGTTCTTTACGATGTGGTCGCGCAATTCCTTCAGCTTGGCGCGCAGCTCGCGCTCCTGCGCCATCATCAGCGGCGTCGTGCTGGTCGCGGGCGTCTCGGCAACAGCCGGCGCGGGCGGCGTAGGCTCGGCGACGCGCTCGCGGCCCTTCTTGCTCACGATGCGCGGGGCCATGATCGCCTTCTCGATCTTGACCGAGCTGCAAACCGGGCAGCTCACAAGCTTGCGCTTGATCTGCTGTTCGTAAGCCGAAGAGTCCTGGAACCAGCTTTCGAAGGCGTGGTCGTGCTCGCAGTGGAGCGCGTATCGGATCATGCCGATCCCCGCACCAGATGCAGATGTTCCGGGCCGGCCTTCGGATCGGCGACCGAGAAGCGGCGGCCATGTTGCAGCGACGGCACGGCTTTGCGCGCAGTCTCGACCTTGGACGGATCGATCCTGGCGAGGAATACGCCGGGCTCGACGCCGCCTTCGGCCAAAATCTCGCCCCAGGGCGCCACGATCAGCGAGTGGCCAAAGGTCTCGCGCTTGTTCTCATGCAGCCCGGCTTGGGCTGCGGCGAAGACGAAGCAGCCGGTCTCGATGGCGCGCGAGCGGAGCAGCACATGCCAATGCGCTTCGCCGGTCTTGCGGGTGAACGCGGACGGCACGGTCAGGAACGAGGCGCCGGCTTCAGCCAGCGCACGGTAGAGCGCGGGGAAGCGCAGGTCGTAGCAGATGGTGAGCCCGATGCGGCCCCAGGGCAGGTCGGAGATGACCGCAGTCTCGCCCGGCTGGTAGTTGGCGGATTCACGATAGCTCTCGCCGCCCGGCAGATCGATATCGAACATGTGGATCTTGTCGTAGCAGGCGAGGATCATGCCGTCGGGCGCGATCAGGAACGAGCGGTTGACGGCTTTCTCCGGCGAGAAGCGCAGCGCCAGCGAGCCGATATGCAGATGGATCTTCAGTTCCTTGGCGAGCTCGCGATAGGTCTTGAGCGAAAGGTCGTCCTCTTCGGTCGCCAGATGCTCGAACAGCGCCTTGCGATTCAACTGCATCATGTTGCTCACTTCGGGCGTGAGCACATAGTCGGCGCCTTGCTTGACCGCCTCGCGAATCAGTTTGATGCCCTGCTCGAGGCTTGGCTCGGGTAAGAGGCTGGTGCGCATCTGCACCATCGCGGCAGTGAAGGTGTTATCCTCGCTCATCACGCCTTCTCGCCGGCCAGCAGCGCATCGAGCTTGCCTTCGCGGTCGAGCGCATAGAGTTCGTCGCAGCCGCCGACATGGGTCTTGCCAATGAAAATCTGCGGAAAGGTCGAGCCGGCGCCGGCACGGTCGTACATCTCCTGGCGCACGGTCGGGTCCCGTCCTGCGTCGTACTCGGTGAACGTGGCTTTCTTGCGATTCAAAAGCGATTTGGCCGCGCTGCAATAGCCGCAGCCCGGGCGGGTGAAGATTTCGATCGCAGCAGTCATCTGGCGCTCAAGTTTCTTTCAAATGAACGCCAATTATATGGGAGCTTTGGGGCTATCGACAACCCGGGCGAACACCAGCACGTCGACCTGCGCTGCCTTGGCGCGCAGAAGCGCCCGGGCGCAGGCATCCACGGTGGCGCCTGAGGTCAGCACATCGTCGATCAAAATCACCTTCCGGCCGGCAACCTCGGACTGCCGGTCGGCGGGTACCTTGAATGCGCCCTGCACATTGCTGGCCCGCTGTGGTCGCGACAATCCGACCTGCTGCTCGGTCTTCCGAATGCGCTGCAACAGATCGCCGCGCAGCTTCACGCCGCTCACCCGCTCGATCGCCCGGCCCAGCGCGCCCGACTGATTGTAGCGGCGGTGCCAGGCGCGGCGCCAGTGCAGGGGCACCGGAATGAGCATGTCGGCGCCGTCGAGCAGCTCGCGGCCGGCACGCGCCATCCAGCGGCCCATGGCGGGCGCGAGGTCGGTGCGGTCCTGGTATTTCATCGCATGCACCAGCGTGCGCGCGACGTCGTCATAGCGCACCGCGGCGCGGGCTCGACTATAGGCCGGCGGATTGGCGATCGCCTCCATCGACAACAGGTCGGGGCCTGGATCGTAGACAAAGGGAATGCCAAGCCGCGGGCAGTAGGGCCGCTCGATGAACGACAGTTTCGACCAGCATCCGGCGCAGACGCCTTCGCCTTCGACCGGCTCGCGGCAGGCCACGCAGAGCGTCGGCAGCGCAATGTCGAGCACGAATTTGGCGGCGTGCGCCCACGCGCCGCGACAGGCGGCGAGCGCCGCGCGCGCGTGCCTGCCAATCGAGCGGGGAGGGGCGATTTCGACGTCCATGCAATGCAGGCTAACGCGGTGAGGGCGCGATTGCCAGAGACCCCGTGCCACCGTATCTACCGGCATGGCCCCAAATCCATCCGCCGCGCCCGTTCTGTTCGACCGCGCCTTGCTGCGAAAGCGGCTGGATCGCGCGCGAAAGCTCGGACCGGTCACCTTCCTCTTCGAGCGCGTCGCCGAGGATCTTGGCGACCGCCTGCAGGCGGTGACGCGGAATTTTGCCGATGTCGCCGACATCTGGTCGCCCGGCGGCTTGCGGCTGCCCGATCATTTCAAGTCGGTGGAGCAAATCGCGCTTGCGTCCGATACCGAAACGTTGCCGCTGAAAGCGGAAGCGCTCGATCTCGTCGTCTCTGCGCTCGCCTTTCAATTCGTCAATGATCTGCCGGGCGTGCTGGCGCAGATTCGGCGCGCGCTGCGGCCTGACGGGCTGTTGCTTGCGGCGATGTTTGGCGGCGATACGCTGACTGAGCTCAGGCAGTCCTTCGCCGCGGCGGAGGCGGAATGCGAAGGCGGGGTGTCGCCGCGCGTCGCGCCGTTTGCGGATTTGCGCGACATCGGCGGCCTCTTGCAGCGCGCCGGGCTCGCGCTGCCCGTCACCGATGTCGACCGCATCGTCGTGCGCTACGATAACGCCTTCGCGCTGATGGCCGATCTGCGTCGCATGGCCGCGACCAACATCCTGGTCGAGCGGCGGCGCGCGCCGACGCGGCGCGCCACCATGCTGCGGATGGCCGAGGTCTACGCCGAGCGCTTTGCCGATCCCGACGGCCGCATCCGCGCCACCTTCGATGTGATCTGGCTGTCCGGCTGGGCGCAGCACGAGAGCCAGCCGAAGCCGTTGCGGCCGGGCTCGGCGACGGCGAGTCTGGAGGAGGCGGTGAGACGGGGGAGGAAGACTTAAACTGTACTTGTCCCGGCGATCAACGTTTGCACCGTCATTCCGGGGCGATGCGAAGCATCGAACCCGGAATCTGGAGATTCCGGGTCTGGTCCTTCGGACCATCCCGGAATGACGGTGCAAGGAAGACGTGGATGCGCGGGTCAAGCCCGCGCATGACTAGGGAAAATGTCGCACCTCACAGCAACAACTCCTCCAGATGCGGGATCAGCGGAATGTCCGCGGGAGGCATCGGATAGTCGCGCAATTTGTTGGCGCGCACCCAGGCCAGCTTCTGGCCCTCGCGCGCGACCACGAAGCCTTCCCAACGCCGGCAGATGTAGAGGGGCATCAAGAGGTGAAAGGTCTCATAGGCATGGCTTGCAAAGGTGAGCGGCGCGAGGCACGGCTCGCTCACGGTGATGCCGACCTCCTCATGCAGCTCGCGGATCAACGTCGTCTCTGGCCGCTCGCCGGGCTCGACCTTGCCGCCGGGAAACTCCCACAGGCCCGCCATCGATTTGCCTTCCGGCCGCTGCGCAATCAGGACGCGCTTGTCGGCATCGACGAGCGCGCAGGCAGCGACGAGGGTGAGTTTGAATTCAGCCATGCGAGGCGGCTTTTGACGACGGGGGCTTTCTCTGCGGGAGTGGCGGCGAGAGGGTCCCGCAGGTAAGGCTTCATTAACCAACTTCGTCCCGCGTTTCTATGGTCGGCATAAGCCATATTTAATCGAGGGTGTCTAGGTTGCGGGGTCTCAACACGGTACAGGCCCCCGTCCCATGATGCGCGCGCTTCTTCGCATGATCGAAAGCTTTGCCCGCGATTCCCGCGGCAACATCGCCCTCACCTTCGGCATCTGCTCGGTGCCGCTCCTGGTCGCGGTCGGGGCCGGCGTCGACTATTCGCTTGCGACGCGGATGAAGGCCAAGCTGCAGTCGGCGGCAGACGCAGCAGCCGTTGCCGCGGTCTCGGAAAACGGGGCGGGCTATCTGGCGGCAACGCAGATGCAGTCGGACGGCTCGGTGCCGGCCGGCGTAACGGACGCCAACAACGTCTTCAACGGCATCATGAACACGATCACCGGCTTCACCAACCTGACCGTGACCCCGACTGTCACCAAGACCGGCGTGAATCTCCAGGCGAATGTGACGTTCTCGGCCCAGGTGCCGACCACGTTCATGAATCTCGCCGGCTTCTCGGAGATGACCGTCACCGGCAGCTCGGCCGCCACCGCCACGCTGCCGCTCTATCTCGATTTCTATCTGACGCTGGATGTCTCGGGATCGATGGGCCTGCCGTCGACGCCGGCGGAAGCTGTGCGGATGCAGAACGTCAATCCCGATAACTATCGGCAGTATCCGACCGGCTGCACGCTCGCCTGCCATTTTGCGCCGCAGAACAGCGCCTGCACCAATTCCGGCACGCAGGGATATCCGACCAACAACTACTGCCTGGGCTATGCGATCTCGCGCGTCAGCCAGTCCGGCTACCAGTCTACCCTGATCAATCAAAGTCCGCAGGGAACATATCCCTGGAAGAATCCCGCCAACAATAAGTACCAGCAGCTGCCAAGCTCGATTGTCTCCGGCTTGCCGGGCTCGCTCACCGCTCCCAAGTCATCAGGCGGCGCAGGCCTGGCCGCAGTGACATCCTGTCCCACCGACGGCACCGACGCCTGTATCCAGCTCCGTCTCGACGCGGTGGGTTACGCCGTGAACCAGATGTTCGCCCTGGCCAACCAGAAGGAGGTCATTACGAACCAGTTCCGGATCGGCCTCTATCCGTTCATCAGATATCTCTACCAGTATTTCCCGCTGACTTACAGCATCAATGGCTCGCAGAGCACGCCCGGCACGATCAACTACGCTGCCGCCAACCTCGCCACGCTGCTTGACACCAACACCAATGCCAACCTCGGCTCCGGTGGCACACATATCGACAACGGATTGAGCAGCATCAACACGATCATCACGAACGTAGGCGACGGCTCGACCTCGACCAACACGCTGCCTTACGTCTTCCTCATCACCGACGGCGCGGAGGATCCGCAGGTCAAGGGCGTTCCCAACGGCAGCTGGTCCGGCAGCAATCACGCGACCACGATCGATCCGACCACGGTATGCACGCCGCTCAAGAACCGCGGCATCAAGATTTCCGTGCTCTATGTTCCCTACGTGAAAATCAATCCGGTGAACGCCTCGTTCGCCAATGACGAGGACGACTACGCCAACAACAATATCCCGAACATTCCGGGGAGCCTGTCAGCCTGCGCCTCTCCGCCGGACTCGTCGGGCAGCTACTTCTACACCGCGAGCACGCCGCAGGAGATCAACGATTCCCTGCAGGCGATGTTCAACCACGCGCTGATCACCGCGCACCTGACGAATTAGGATGCCGGCAGCGGCATCTCGGCCTTAGTGTTTAAGCTCGTCATGCCCGGCCTTGTGCCGGGCATCCACGTCTGTGGTGCCGCATGCAAGCAAGACGTGGATGGCCGGGACAAGCCCGGCCATGACGAGAGCGAAATCTACGGCGCGATTTTTCGGATCAAGCGCTCACGACCGATAATCGCCGTTGATCGCGACATATTCCTTGGTGAGGTCGCAGGTCAGCACGCGGTCGCGGCCCTTGCCGAGCCCGAGGCCGATTTTGATCTGGATCTTTGGGTTCTTCATCGCCTCCGAGACCTCGGCCTCGTTGTAGGAGGGGTCGCGTGCACCGCTCTTGGCGACGCGGATGCCGTTGAAGGCGATCGACAGCTTGTCGCGGTTGGCAGGCTCGCCGGCCTTGCCGACCGCCATCACCACCCGGCCCCAATTGGCGTCCTCGCCGGCGATCGCGGTCTTCACCAGCGGCGAGTTCGCCACGCTCATCGCAATTCTGCGCGCGGACGCTTTCGTCGTGGCGCCTTCGACTATGATCTCGACGAGCTTGCGCGCGCCCTCGCCGTCGCGTGCGACCTGCTCGGAGAGGTCGGCGAGCACGCCATGCAGCGCCTTGGTGAAGGCTTTCAGCCTGGGATCGCTGGCGCGGCTGATCTTCGGCGCGCCGTTTGCGACGGCTGCCCCCGTCGCGAAGGCGAGCAGCGTATCCGAGGTCGACGTGTCGCCGTCGATGGTGACGGCGTTGAAGGTGTCCTCGACGCCGCTCTTGAGCAGCGATTGCAGCGCGGCAGGCGCGATCGGGGCATCGGTGAACACGAAAGACAGCATGGTCGCCATGTCGGGCGCGATCATGCCGGCGCCTTTGGCCATCCCGTTGATGGTCACGGTGGCCTTGCCGAGCTTCACCTTGGCGGTGGCGACCTTGGGAAACGTGTCGGTGGTCATGATCGCCTTGGCCGCGCCCATCCAGTCACCGGGCGCTGCAATCTCCGAAAGCCGGCCGAGCACGCCGTCGAATTTGGTAGCATCGAGCGGTTCGCCGATCACGCCGGTGGACGCGAGAAACACCTCGTTCGGGTTGCAGCCCACCGCCTTGGCGGCGATCTGGGCGGTAAGCGCGGTCGACTGCTTGCCGTTCTTGCCGGTGAAGGCATTGGCGTTGCCGGAATTGACCACCAGCGCGCGCGCGGTCCCGCGGGAAAGTTTCGCGCGGCACCATTCAACCGGCGCCGACGGGCATTTGGATTTGGTGAACACGCCGGCCACCGCCGTGCCCTTGTCCAGCACGGCCAGCAGCACGTCGGTGCGGTTCTTGTAGCGGATGCCGGCTTCCGCGGTCGCAAGGCGGACGCCTGCGAGCTCGGGCATGTCAGGAACGTTGGTGGGGGCGAGCGGGGAAACGGAGGAGGACATGGGAGCGCCTATCGACAAAGGAATGCCCGGCACAAGGCCGGGCATGCCGTCAAATTAGCGAAGTCCAGGTGCGAAGTCGAACTACTTCTTCGCCGGGGGCGCCATCTTGGAGTCCTTGGCGGCATCGGGCGTCTTGTCGGGCGTCTTCGCGGCATCCGCCGGGGCGCCGGCCGCGGCCGGCGGCGTGTTGGCGGCCTGGTCAAAGCGCTCGATCTTGGCTCCCTCGCGAAGCTTGGCGACATAGTCGGCCTGCGCCTTGCGCGTCACATACGTCTCGATCTGCGACTTCACCTGATCGAATGCCGGCGGCTTGCGATTGCGCTTTTCCTCGACCTTGATGATGTGCCAGCCGAACTGCGATTTCACGGGATCGGAGATCTGGCCGGGCTTGAGCTCGAAGGCGACTTTCGAGAATTCCGGCACCATCTGCTCCTTGGTGAAGAAGCCGAGATCGCCGCCGTCGGAGGCGCCGGGATCCTTGGATTTCTTCTTGGCGAGCTCGGCGAAATCCGCGCCCTTGTCGAGCTCGGCCTTGATCTCCTTGGCCTCTTCCTCGGTCTCGACCAGAATGTGGCGGGCATGGACCTCCTCCTCGCCTGCAATCTGCTTGGAGGCTTCGTCATAGACCTTCTTCATGGCCTCGTCGGTGGTCGCCGCCTTGCCCTTGGCGGCGAGCAGGCTGTCCATCAACAGCCGGTTCTTGGTGAACGCCATCCGCTTCTTGAAATCGTCGGAATCCTCGATCTTCTCGTCCTCGGCAGCCTTGGCGACGACCTTCATGTCGATCAGAAACGCCAGCACATTCTGGTCCTTGGTGGCCGGATCCATCTGCGCGAGGCTTGGGCCCAGTTCCTCCTCGGCCAGCGCCACGTCGCTCTGATGGATTTCGGAGCCGTTGACCTTGGCGAGCACCTTGTCTTCGGCCCGGACCGGGCCAGCCAGCAGCACCATCGCGAGGACACCGGCGGCAAAGCCGAGGCAGGAGCCGGTTTTCGTTACCGGGAACGAGGTGGTCATGGAAAATCCTTACTAGTTCGGGATGGGCTAACTGAGCGGGGCGGACACTCGCCCAATCGGGTTGCCTTGGCAACGCGAAAGTCGGGCAAAAAGATGAATTCTGCGGCGGTTTTCCGAGGCCGGTCGCGCCGTTGACAAGGCTTTGGCCCAGCCATATCTCTGCCGCGTCGTGTCAATGGCGATAGCGCTTATTTTGCTGACGTTTTTGGCCGTTGAACCCAGGTTTGCTTATTTCCCACTCATTCGGCGAACGGTCTCTGGTCGGGGCTTTAAGCTGTTGCGCGTCACGGTGAGTTGATGAGCAATCCGGGTACTACCTCACCGCGGGAACACTTTTAGCCGCGAGAACAGGATTTAGGCATGATCGGCGCGCTCGCCCGCAAGTTTTTCGGCTCCGCCAACGACCGGCGGGTGAAGAGTTACCAGTCCCGCGTCGACGCCATCAATGCGCTCGAGCCGGAAGTCGCCGCGCTTTCCGACGAGGCGCTGAAAGCCCGCACCGAGGCGTTTCGCAAGGAGCTTGCCGAGGGCAAGACGCTCGATGACATCCTGGTTCCGGCCTTCGCCACCGTCCGCGAGGCAGCCAAGCGCACGCTGGGCCAGCGCCATTTCGACGTTCAGCTCATCGGCGGCATGGTGCTGCATGAGGGCGACATCGCCGAGATGAAGACCGGCGAAGGCAAGACGCTGGTCGCAACGCTCGCGGTCTACCTCAACGCGCTCGCCGGTAAGGGCGTGCATGTCGTCACCGTCAACGACTACCTCGCCCGCCGCGACGCCGACTGGATGGGCCAGATCTATTCCTTCCTCGGGCTTTCCACCGGCGTGATCGTGCACGGCCTCGACGATGGCGAGCGCAAGGAGGCCTATGGCTGCGACATCACCTACGGCACCAACAACGAATACGGCTTCGACTATCTGCGCGACAACATGAAGTACCGCCTGGAGGACATGGTCCAGCGCGGGCACTATTTCGCGATCGTCGACGAGGTGGACTCGATCCTGATTGACGAGGCGCGCACGCCCTTGATCATCTCCGGCCCGCTCGACGACCGCTCGGAGTTCTACAACACCATCGACACCTTCTTCCCCCAGCTCGACAAGTCCGACTACGAGGTCGACGAGAAGCAGCGCACGGTGACGTTGACCGAAGCGGGCATGGAGAAGATCGAGACGCTGCTCCGCGACGCCGATCAGCTCAAGGGCGGGTCGCTCTACGACGTCGAGAACGTCTCCGTCGTGCACCACATCAACCAGGCGCTGCGCGCGCACACGCTGTTCACCCGCGACAAGGACTACATCGTCCGCGACGACGAGGTCATCATCATCGACGAGTTCACCGGGCGCATGATGCCGGGCCGGCGCTATTCGGAAGGCCTGCACCAGGCGCTCGAGGCCAAAGAGCATCAGACGGTGCAGCCGGAGAACCAGACGCTCGCCTCGATCACCTTCCAGAACTACTTCCGGATGTATGAAAAGCTCGCCGGCATGACCGGCACGGCGGCGACCGAAGCCGACGAGTTGTTCGATATCTACAAGCTTGAGGTCGTGGAGATCCCGACCAACCTGCCGGTGGCGCGCCTCGATGAGGACGACGAGGTCTATCGCAGCCAGAAAGAGAAATACGCGGCGATCCTGGCGGAGATCGAGCGCGCCAACAAGCGGCTGCAGCCAGTGCTGGTCGGTACCGCTTCGATCGAAAAGTCCGAGGTGCTGGCCGAATACCTGAAGAAGAACGGCTACAAGCAGATCGATTTCGGCAATCACGGCGCGCTGGACAAATTGTACGCGGCCGCCCGTGCCGGCAAGCCGGCAAAGCTGTTCGCCGTGTTGAACGCGCGCTTCCACGAGCAGGAAGCCTATATCGTCGCCGAAGCCGGCGTCCCCGGCGCGATCACGATCGCAACCAACATGGCCGGCCGCGGCACTGACATCAAGCTCGGCGGCTCGCTGGAGATGCGCATCCAGCAGGAGACCGCAGGCATCGAGGATGAAGCCGAGAAGGCCAGGAAGATCGAGCAGATCAAGGCGGACGTCGAGCGCTTCCGCGAGATCGTGCTGAAGGCGGAGGAGATCGTCGAGGTCGAGCCGGCCAAGGGGGCCAAGCCTGCTAAGACCGTGACCAAGCCGGGCGGCCTCTACATCATCGGCTCCGAGCGCCATGAATCGCGGCGCATCGACAACCAGCTCCGCGGCCGTTCCGGCCGCCAGGGCGACCCTGGACGCTCCAAGTTCTTCCTGTCGCTGGAAGACGATCTGATGCGCATCTTCGGCTCCGACCGGCTCGACAGCATGCTGACCCGGCTCGGCCTGAAGGAAGGCGAGGCCATCATCCATCCCTGGATCAACAAGGCGCTGGAGAAGGCGCAGCAGAAGGTCGAGGCGCGCAACTTCGACATCCGCAAGAACCTGCTCAAGTTCGACGACGTCCAGAACGACCAGCGCAAGGTGATCTTCGACCAGCGCGTCGCCCTGATGAAGGACGAGAGCGTTGCCGAGACGGTTGCCGATATGCGCCACGCCTTTGTCGAGGACGTCGTCACCAAGCACGTGCCCGAGCATGTCTATGCCGAGCAGTGGGATGTCGCAGGCCTCAAGGACGAATTGCGGCGCGTGCTCGACGTCGATCTTCCCGTGGACGAATGGGCCAAGGAAGAAGGCATCGCCGACGAGGAGCTGCTCGATCGCATCGAAAACCACGTCGACGAGCGGATGGCGGCCAAGGTCGCGCAATGGGGCGCGGACGTGATGCGCTACGTCGAGAAGACCATTTTGCTGCAGACGCTCGACCATCTCTGGCGCGAGCATCTGATCATGCTCGATCATCTGCGCCAGGTGATCGGCCTGCGCGGTTACGGCCAGCGCGATCCGCTGCAGGAGTACAAGTCGGAAGCCTTCAGCCTGTTCGAGGCCATGATCGCGCATTTACGCGAAGCCGTCACGGCGCAGCTCATGCGTGTCGAGATCGTGCCGCCGGAGGAGCAGCAGCCGCTTCCGCCGATGCAGGCATCGCACCTCGATCCCAATACCGGCGAGGACGAGCTCGCCTTCGCCAATGCTTCGCTGGTGCCCCAGGCCAACGCCGGGCGCGAAACCGCGGCAGCCCGCGATCCGAAGAACCCCGCAAGCTGGGGCAAGGTCGGCCGCAACGAGGATTGCCCCTGCGGCTCGGGCCGCAAGTACAAGCACTGCCACGGCAAATATGCGTGAGATAAGCGGCGGTCCGCGCCGCTTGCTTTCTGTCTATTCACTATGAAGGCCTCGGCAATGCCGGGGCCTTTTGCTTTCGCGATAAGTGCCGGAATACGCGGGGGATATCCCCTTCGCCCCGCCATCGCGCACAAGCTGCGCGCTACCTCTTGAAGCCGAAAATCCGCGTCGGGCCCGGCCCGCCGCCGCTTCCGGCCACCTGACGTGTCACAATTCCCCGGCTATTTATGACAGAAACAATACGCTAACGTGTCAGTTCGATTAAATTTCGGAGTGGCTGATGCCGTTGCTGTGGCGCACGAAATCCAATCCTTTGGCCCTGTGGTGGGCGCTGCTGACGCTGGCCAGCATCGCCAATATCGCGGTGTGGTTCTTCCTGTACCGCGAGCTGCATAGCCAGGCCTTGGGTGGCTCGTCCGGCATCGAGCTGATGCTGCTGCTTTGCGCTGCCTATGTGTTCGGCTGCGCGTTCCGTTCCGTGCTGCCGCGCGCCGATGTGCAGCGCATCTGTCTGTTCGACCACTGGCTGTCGAGCGTTTTCGTCGGCCGCTCTGTCGCCACCGTGGCGGAGGTCTGCTTTGTCGCGCAGTGGGCGATCATCCTGGGCCAGCTCGGCCGGCTGACCGGCGCCGACACCACGCTCAATATCGCTTGGGTGATCGTGCCCCTGATCGTCATCGCCGAATGCTGCTCCTGGTATGCGGTGCTGACCACCAATTATCTCTACAACGCCATCGAGAATTCGATCTGGGCGGTGGCGTTCCTCATCGTCGGGGTGGCGCTGTGCCGCCTGCTGCCTGAATTTCACGGTCTGGTGCGCTGGGTGCTGGTCGCTGCCATCGCCGGCATCGTGCTTTATCTGGCCTTCCTCGTCACCGTCGACGTGCCGATGTATCTTGCGCGCTGGAAGGACGGGCTGGCAGACGGCAGCAAGCTGCTCGGGCTCCTCGAAGGTCTGCGCGACGTGCGCACGCGATGGGTCGTGACCCACGACATCACGCATTGGAAAGGCGAGATCGCCTGGATGTCGCTCTACTTCACCGGCGCGGTGTGGGCGAGTCTTGCTCTGTGCGCCTGCTATTCGCTCGACGATTACCTGCCGCGCTACCGCACCGAGGCGGCCGCGGTGAGCTGGACGGCGCCCTCGCTGCCGCACGCCGTAAGCAGCGACATGCTCCTCGGGGCGTTCTCCCGGTAAGGCGCTAGCTGCACACCACCTCATGCCGCATCACGAACGGCGCGAGCATGGTGTGCACCTCGTTGGTGACGGCTTCGCGCTCGTCCTTCCCGACACCTGAGAGCGTGACAGTGGCGACACTGCCATGGCTGCCGTGAGCGCCGACCTTCACCTTGCAGTCGATGCCCCGCTCGAGCAGCGGACTGAGCACGCCGGAGAACACGCGCTGTGCCGCGTCCCAGCGAAGCTGCGGCTTGAACACCTTGCCGACGCCCGTGAGCGGCATCGGATCGATTGGAATGATCTGTACCGGCACTGCGGCGCGCTCGGGCGTACGCTCGCGCACGAAAGCTTCCAACTCGCCGGGCTCAACGCTCGTGCCCGGCTTGAGCTGCACATAGCCGACCGGCAGCTCGCCGGCATAGACATCGGGCTGGCCGACCAGGGCGGCAAGCCCCACGGCCGGATGCTGGAACATGATATCTTCAATGGGCGCGGGATCGATATTGTGGCCGCCGCGGATCACGAGATCCTTGGCGCGCCCGGTGATCCAGAGATAGCCGTCGGCATCGAGCCGGCCGAGGTCGCCGGAATTGACCCAGCCGTCCTCGATGAACGCGCCCACATTATGGATGTCGTTGAGATAGCCGCCGAACACGCCGGGCCCGGCCATGGCCACGACGCCGATCTCGTCTGTCGCGCAATCGCGCAGGTAGCGGCCGTTCGCATCGAGCTTGACGATGCGGACGCGGCTATAGGGCACAGGCAGGCCAGCCGAGCCGAGCCGGATCGGGCGCGCCGGATAGGCGATGGTGTGCACGCTCGAGGTCTCGGTCATGCCGTAGACTTCCAGCACCGGCAACTTGAGCTTGTCCTGGATCGCCTTGCCGACCGCGACCGGAATCGCCGATCCGCCGGCGGCGGCGAATTTCAGGCTCGAGATATCCGCCTTCCCCGGCGGAATGCCCATCGCCGCCGCCAGCACCGTCGGCACGCTGGAAAACGCCTCGCATTTGAAGCGATCGATCAGCCCCCAGATGTTCTTGACGGACGCGGCGTTGCGCCATCCCGCCGGAGACAGCACGACGAGGCAGCCGCCGGCACAAAGCGTGGCCAGCGTCTGGGTCAGCGAGCCGCCGACATGGAACAGCGGCATGCCGAACAGGAGATGGCCGCCCGGATTCGTTTTCAGCATCAGATTGACGGCCCAGGCCTGGTAGACCTGATTGGCATGGGTGTGGCGCACAAGCTTTGGCGTGCCCGTAGTTCCACCGGTGTGGAAGTAGGCCGCGACGTCGCTGCCCCTGATCTCGCGACCGCTGACCAGCCGGTCCGAAGGCTGCTGCTTGATGAGTTCGCCGAATGAATGGACGCCAGCGGCCGCATCGCCCGGCCCGACCCGTACGATCGCCTTCAGATGTTTCAGCTTGCCCCGCACCTGCTCGACCTTCTGCCAGATGTCCGTGCCCGGCATGGGGCCTAGCGTCACCAGCACTTTGGTGTGCGCGGCTTCCAGGATTTCGGCGATCTGGTGCGGCTCGAGCAGCGGGTTGACGGGATTGGCGATGCCGGCGGCCTCGGCGCCGAACAGCGTCGCGAACGCCTCCGGGAGGAGTGGCAGCAGGAAGCTCACGACGTCGTCTTTTCCGACGCCCAGCGCGTGAAACATGTTGGCGGCCTGCGTCACGCGGCCAATGAAATCGCGGTGGGAGATGACGAGCGGCTGGTCGGCCGGATCCGCGTTGGCGAGAAACTTGATCGCGGGCGCATCCTCGTTGTGCGCCGCGCCAAGCTTGATCGCCTCGTAGGTGCTTTGGGCGGCGATGCGGTCCGCATAGGGCGTCTTCTCGAATGCGCGAACCTCCGCGTCATCTTTGAGGTCAGGATATTCGGTGCCGATGACGCGATCGAGCAGATGGATGCCCGCCATAATCCCGCTTCCTCCATGATGGCCGGCCTTCTGCGACGCCGGCGCCAGTGTGATTATTGACAAATAGAATTATCGATTATTGGGCGCGCGTCCATGCCCGGATGGCCTCTATCGCGGCGACCGATCTGCCATCTGGCAGGCGGTTCGATTTTGCGCTTGCGAAGTGGCGTGCGTGTTCCCGCGGCTTCCGCCTCGCCATCGGCGGGTGCGCAAATTGGAAGATGCATAGCGCCTTTTGTTACCGCTCCGTGCCGCCGATCCGTCTTGATCGGGGTAGCAAGGTCGTGTCAGCATTTCGATGGATGGATTCGTCAGGAAAGTCTTAAGCGTCCGTGTGATCCAATGCGGCTTGCCCTGCCCCCGCGCCAGATTGAGGGATCGTTGATGCAGGTGCTTTTGGTCCTCCTTCCGCTCGCGATCCTGGGAGCCTGCTCCCGGGAAGGGGATGTTACGGGGACGACCAATCAGTGCGCGGCGGCCTACGATCAAAGGAACTTCGATCAATGCGTCGCCGCCTGCATCAAGTGCGAGCATGGCGTCACCACCACCTGCTCCACCGCTTGCCGGCTGAGAGGCGCGAAGTGAGTGTGGGACAAAAATCGTTGGGCTAACCCACCCCTACGCAACGGCGCTACATCCTTCGCCGTCCCGCCGCGGAAGCCTCGACCACATTGTCGACTTCCTCGCGCCAGCGCAGGATCTCCATCGCCAGCACCGGATGATTAAAACCCTTCAGCACGAGATCGTCGAGCGGGCGGGCTTCGACCCACTGTTCGACCATGCCGAAGACGCGCCTTGACACCACGATCTGGTTGGCCTCGGCCTCGTCGCACAGGCGCGAGGCGAGGTTGGTGACGCTGCCGATCGCGGCATATTCCAGACGCTGCTCGAAGCCGATCTGGCCGAGCGTAGCATAGCCCAGCGCAATGCCCATGCCGAAGCCGAGGCTGTGCCCACGGTTGCGCCATTTCTCGGTCAGCGCGCCGATGGTGTCGCGCATCTCGCAGGCCATCTTCACAGCGCGCTTGGTGTGGTCCTCGAACTGGATCGGCGCGTTGAACAGGATCATCACGCCGTCGCCGGCATAGCGGTCGAGCGTGCCCTCGTAACGGAAGATCAGTTCACCGAGGGCCGCGTGATATTCGCGCAGCACGTTCATGGCCTCTTCCGGCTCGGTCGCCTCCGTGAAGGAGGTGAAGCCGCGCAGGTCGCAGAACACCACCGTCACCTCGCGGCGGTGGCTGTCGAGCAAGGAATCGTGGCCGTCGGAGGAGGCGATGAGCTGCGCCACCTGCGGCGCGAGGAAGCGCTCGAGCCTGCGAATGCGCTCGATCTCGCCAAGCTGCTTCTCGACCCGCTCCTCCAGCGAGCGGTTCCAGTTCTTGAGCTGCTCGGTCTGTTCCTTGAGCTTGTCGGCTTGCTCGCGGACCACGGAATTGGCGGAGGCGAGCTCGCGGCCTTGCCGGTCGACCGCGGTGAACAGCCGTGCATTGCGCATCGCCAGCACCGACTGGTGCGCGAAGGTGCGCATCAGGCCGATCATGTTCGGCGGGAATTCGCCGGCCTCTCTCCGCAGTACCACCAGCGCGCCGAGCACGCCCTGCTGGTCGACCAGCGGCACCACCAGCACGGCATGGAAGCCGGCCTCGATCACGATGTTGCGCAGCACGTGGTCGGAGATCGAGGTGAGATCGGCGATCGCGATCGGCTCGCCCTTGCTCGCTGCCAGCCCCAGAAGGGTGTTGTCCTCGTCGATGACGTGGTGCTGACCCTCGACCGATTTGTCGATGCCGCCGGCTTCGGTCAGGTTGTATTGCCGCTTGGCAGCGTCATAGCTGTAGATCAGCACCGCATCGGCATGGGTGATCTCGATCGCGCGGGAAGCCACCGTCGGCAACACCGCGTTGAGATCGAGCGAAGAGGAGACCGCGCGGCCGACCTCTTCGAGCACTTTCAATTCGCCGATCGATCGCGCGAGGTCGCGCGTGCGTTCGTCCACCTTGGCTTCCAGGTCCGAATAAGTCTGGCCAAGCTGGCTTGCCATGCTGTTGAACTGACTGGCGAGCTCTTCCAGCTCGTCCTTGGTGTTGACCTCGATGCGCTGGCTGAAATCGCCCGCGCCAAGACGGCGCGCGCCGCTGCGCAGCGCATTGATCGGAATCAGCATGCGCCGCGCCAATACGGTGCCCGCGAGGATGGCGATGATGAGCCCGAGCCCGATCAGGAGCGCGCCTCGCACGAGCTGGTCGCGGATCGGCGCCAGCGCCTGCGCGGTCGGCTGTTCGAAGAACACGACCCAGCCGAGCTTCGGCACGGCTGACGACGTCGTCAGCACATGATAGCCGTTGACGTCGGTGCCGGAGGTGAGCGGCTGGCCATCCGGCGCGATCAGGGCGGCGACCTGCGGCAGCTTGGAGAGATCGGCGCCGACATCGGGGCCGCGCGAGGATGAGGCCAGCACCCGGCCGTGCGTGTCGACCACGTAGGCAAACGTCGTCTTGCCGACCTGGGTGTCCCCCAGGAAGTCCGCAAGGAAGTTCAAGTCGATCTCGGCGACCGTGACGCCGGCGTTGAAGCCGGAATGTGCTTCCGAAATCGACATGAAGGGCTTGTTGTCCGAGAAGAACGCCGGCGAGAAGCTCACCCCGCGCGCCACCGCCTCGGTGAAGCGCGGGTCATGCGAATAGTCGGCGTTGCTGTTGATCGCGAAGTGGTTGCGCGAAAGCCGCAAGAGCTCGCGGCCCTGGCCGTTGAGCTGGGAGAGTTGATTGACTGCGGAGATCTGGTTCAGGAGCTGTGCATAGTCGGCGCGGCGGTCCTCCAGCTTCACCACGCTGGCCCGGGTGACCCAGCTGATCTGCCGCTCCAGCTCGAAGATCGACTGGTCGATGCGTTTGCTGGTTGCATCGGCCTTCTCCGACATCGCATCGATCAGGGTGGTCTTGGTCGCGCGGTAGCTGATCCAGGTCTCGGTCGCACCGTTCACGGCCAGCACGAACACGACGAGGCCGACCATCGACATCACGTATTTCGCGAACAGGCCCTCGCGGAGAAACCAGATCTTGTCCTTGACCGCGATCATCCAGACCCTCGTGGGCGACTCTCGATCTAACGCCCGATCGGCGTATCCGCCGCCGGGTCGGCGGCGTCACTGCAAAATGTCAGGGCCGCGCGATGCGATCCGGCCTCTTGCCGGAAGCGGGCAAGCCCAGGAAAAAACCAAGGTCCCCAAGGGAAAACCGAAGGAAAATCCGTGGGAGTTACCATGGTGAGCGTCCCGGCCAGCAATGTTTCTAGCACAATTTGAGGGGGTTGGCCGGCTGGCTCCAGGCTTGGTTACCACCCATCTGAACGGTTTCGGTGTGACGCGGCCTGCGACCGATCGCCTCCGCCCCGGGACGGAGTAGGCGGTTACCCCGTTCTGGTTCGGTTCCCGGCGCCGGTCGGTTCGGCCCGACCAACGAGGGGTGGGGTGGGACAAATCACCTGTTGAAGAGCTGCCGCAGCACGTCGTTCATCGGCTGGCTGTCCTGCGTGCTATCGGCCGCCGGGGGCGGGGGCTGCGTTTGGGATTGCTCTTGCGCTTGCGGCGCAGCCTGCGGCGTGTCGGGCGAGGGGATGCTCCGGTTCTGGCCCTTCACTCCATTTCCGAACAGGTTACCCAGCGCCTGGCCGATGTTTCCCCCCAAGGCCCCACCAAGGGGATCGTTGGAGGTGCTGCCCGGGGTGCCATTGTTGGCGTTATTGCCTGGCGGGTTGCCGGTGAGCGCGCTGAGGCCGCCGAGGATGCCGCCGAGCCCGCCGCCATTCGAGGAGAACAGGCCCTTGCCCATCTCGCGAAGCTTGGCATAGGCGGCGTCAGGATTGTCGAGCACGCCCTGCATGTCCGGATAGATCCGAGGCTGCGACCACGGCCCTTCGAGCATCACGGGAATGCCAAAGCCGACCGGATCGGCCGTACTGCCCTGGCCTTCGGTGGTCATCACCAGCTTGGGCTCGACGCGGAAACCGATCATCTGGGTGCCGAGGTCGATGGTTCCGACGCCCGTGACGCGCACCAGCGGACCGACCAGACTCAAATCGGTGGTCACCGCTTGGCCGCGGTCGATCTTGAACGAGGCCGACAATTGCGTCATGTCGGTCGCCTGCTGCTGCTGCTCCTGCCAGCCGTTCAGCGTGCTCGCCGTCAACGAGCGGATCATTTGGGCGACGTTGACGCCCCGGATCTGGCCGTCCTGGAAGTCGAGGAAGGCCGTGCCCGACATATTGGCCATGATGGCGTGCTGGCTTGCGCCGGCGGATCGTGCAGCGATTTTCGCCTGCATCTTGCCGTCGATCTTGTCGAAGCCGGCAAGGCTCGTCAGCAAAGGCAGCGCGCGCACGCCAACGAGATCAGTGTGCATGGCATAGGTCGGGGCGCCGGACGAGGCATCCACGATCACCTCGCCGCTCGCCTGCCCGCCATAGGCGCCGAGATTGGAGAAGGAGGCCTTGAGCACGCCGCCGGCGAGCGTCGCGTCGACCCCGGCGGGCGCGAACTGCGTGCCTCCGATATCGAGCTCGGATGCGGACAAGCGAACCTGCGCATCGACATAATTGAGCCCGGTCAGGTTGAGCGGCGCGTCGCTCCAGCCCTGCGAGGCGGACGAGGTCGAACCCGTCTTGGTGCCCGCGAACTCGAGCCGCTGGAAATCGAGATCGACCTTTACCAGCGGCTTGCTGCCGGCCTCGACCGAAGCCCAGCCGTTGAAGGTGCCGCCGCCGAGCGTACCCGTAACGCTGTTGATCTTCACCGCTGGGCCGCTAAAGCGGACTTCCGCTTTCGCCGAAAGTGGCGCGCTCAGGAGGTCGGGCGCTTCGACGTTGAATTCGACCGGAACAGGCTCGTGCTCGGCCGGCGGCAGGGTCGCGTTGGCGTCGAACTTGAGCGGCGAGTCATTGGTTCGCGCGGTGCCCGCGAGCTTGACCTTGCGGTCGCCTTCAATGGTCGCATAGACGTTGATGCCCTCGATGCGATGTTCAAACCGGTCGCGGGTGTTGGACGCAATGATCGCACCGTCGATGATTTTCACGCGATCGACGGTGACGGCCTCGGACTCAGTCGTGGATTTCGTCGCGCGCGGTGGGGCATCAAGCGTGCGCTCGCGCAAGAGCGGCCGATACACCACGGGCTTGGTAATCACGAGCTCCGAAACGTGCGGATGGCCCGACCACACGCTCGAAAGCGTCATGTCGGCCTGCACCTTGGCGACCGTCACGCGGCTCGCGCCGTCGCGGTCCTTCGGGTCCTGCAGTGTCAGATCGCCCAGGCTGATATTCAAGGTCGGCCACAGGCTGATCTTGGTCGAGCCCGCGATGGTGAGCCGATAGCCGGTCTGGCGCTCGACATGGTCCTGGATCGCCGACGTCAGGAAGCCGGAGGGGATTCCGATGACGAGCAACAAGGCAACGACTAGGACGACGGCGGCAATTGTGGCGCCTGTGATTTTGACTGCTTTCATGTCGACGTTTCCCGGGCAACGGCACCATGGAAGCCTGGCGTCCCCTCCGCCGGGCCGATTGCTTAAGCTTATCGCGGAAATGGGCGATGGCTCAAAAGGGGTCCATAAATAATCAGAAGGGCTGCAAAGTTATGTGACCTATGGCACACTTCTGGGTGGTGGATCCCTGAATTCGACTCGAAGGCATTGACATGAGCAAACAGGCCGAATTTGCGGTCATTCTGAAGATGAACCCATTGTTCGCGGATTTGGGTTCCGACGAGTTGCACCGGCTATCCAACCTCTGTCACACCCAGCATCTGGCCACGGGCGAGGTCCTGTTCCAGAAGGGCGACCTGGGCGATGCGCTGTTTGGGGTCCGCCGCGGCCAGATCCGGATCGAGACCGGCGCGCCCGACGGCAGCCGGCTGACGCTGAATTTCATGGGGCCCGGCGACCTCTTTGGCGAGGTCGCCGTGCTTGACGCGCAGCCTCGCACCGCGGATGCGACCGCGGGCGAGGCGAGCGAATTGTTCGTGCTGCGGCGGGAAGACTTCATGAGCTTCCTGGAGCGCGAGCCCAAGGTTGCGATCAAGATCATCGAGCTCCTGTGCCAGCGCATCCGCTGGCAGAGCGAGCGGATGGAAGAATCGATGCTGCAGCCGCTGCCGGTCCGGCTTGCCCGCCGGCTCGTCGCGCTGGCCGCCGATTTCGGTTCCGAGGTGCACATCTCGCAGGAGCAGCTCGGCATCTTCGTCGGCGCGGCGCGCGAGAGCGTCAACCGGCAGCTTCAATCCTGGCGCAAGGACGGCATTCTCGACCTGCAGCGCGGCCGCATCCTGTTGCAGAACATGACGCGGCTGACCGCGATCGCGCGCAACGAATAAGCGGTTTGACCCAACCCGGTCCGAAGATGCCGAATCGTTCCCACCGCAACGCCGGGCATATCGGGATGAACCGCCTGCGCAAGAACGGGCAGTTGCATTCCTCCGCGCGCGTGGCGGCGGTGGACGGCGCAGCGGCGACGTCGCACATCGTCGCGATCGCCGATTGCCTCGCGACGCTCAAGAGGATTCCGGATCAGTCCATCCAGCTCGTGATTTCCGATCCGCCCTACAACATCAATGTCGCCGATTGGGACGATCTTGCTCACTATGTCGACTGGGCCGGCCGATGGCTTGCCGAGGTCGAGCGGGTGCTTTCTCCGTCCGGGAGCTTCGTGTTGTTCGGCGGCCTGCAATATCAGGGTGAGGCCGGCAGCGGCGACCTCTTGAGCCTGATGAGCTGGATGCGCCAGCACAGCCGGATGCTGCTCGCCAATCTCATCATCTGGAATTACCCGAACGGCATGGGCGCGCAGCGCTTCTTTGCCAACCGGCACGAGGAGATCGCCTGGTTTGCCAAGACGCCGAAATACTATTTCGACCTCGACGCGGTCAGGCAGCCGCTCGATCCGAAGATCCTCGAGCTCTACAAGCGCGACAAGCGGCTCAACGCGGAGAGCCTCAAGAAGGGCATCAACCCGACCAATGTCTGGAAGATCCCGCGGCTCAACGGCAATTCGAAGGAGCGCGTCGGTCATCCGACGCAGAAGCCGAAAGAATTGATCGAGCGGCTGATCCGCTCGCTGTCGTTTCCGGGCTCGACGGTGCTCGACTTTTTTGCCGGCAGCGGCGTCACCGCCCGTGTCGCGATCGAGACGGGCCGGCATTCGATCTCATCCGACCTCGACGAGACGCTGCCCACTTATTTCAGGCGACAGGTCGCGCAGATCGGCCGGGATGGTGCGGTGCCCACGGACTACGCGCTGATCGAGGACGGCGACTGGTCTCGGCACCCGGCGTTTCGGCAAGCCGCCGAAAGAAACAGGCGCTTAAAGGCTAGCAAATAGTCGCTATGCCGGTTGGCTGGTCTTGCCTCGATGCTCCGACCAGACCTATCGTTGCGGACGCCGGGTTCATCATCGGGGGATGGCAATGACGACGGTGTCTGCGGAAACGCGCAGTGCGGTGGGATCGACGCGCTGGTTTCAGCTTGTGCTCGGCTTGATCGCGATGATGTCGATCTCGAGCCCGCAATATGTCTGGACGCTGTTCACCGGGCCGCTCAATCAAAAGCTCGGCACCACGTTGGCCGAGCTGCAGTTCACCTTCTCGCTGCTAATCATCCTGCAGACCTTCTTCTCGCCGTTCCAGGCGTTCCTGGTCGACCGCTTCGGGCCAAAACTCCTGATCTCGCTCGGCGCTATCATGTCGGGCGGCAGCTGGGTGCTGGCGGCGCAGGCCCAAAGCCTCACCGCGCTCTACCTCACTTACGGTGTGATCGGCGGCTTCGGCACCGGCATCATCTATGTTGGCATCATCGGCTTGATGGTGCGCTGGTTCCCGGATCGGCGCGGCCTCGCTACCGGGCTTGCGGCTGCGGGCTACGGCTTCGGCGCCTTCTTCACGAGCTTCCCGATCGACAACATGATCAAGAGCTCGGGCTATCAGCACGCGCTGGTGGTTTGGGGCATCATCCAAGGCATCATCGGCGTCGCCGCCGCGCTCGGCCTACGCACGCCGCCGGAGGACTATCGTCCGAAGGGCTACGACCCCGCTACGGTGCGGACCGAGATGCAGGCGAAACGCAGCTTCACGCCGGTCGAGATGCTACAGAACCCGATCTTCTATCTGCTCTTCATCATGATGACGATGATGTCGACCAGCGGTCTGATGGTGGTGTCGAACGTCGGCCCCTTCGCCAAGGAATTCAAGGTCGCCGACGTGCTGGTGCTCGGCATGGCGGCGCTGCCGCTGTCGCTCACGCTCTCGCGCGTCACCAACGGTCTTACCCGCCCGTTCTTCGGCTGGGTGTCCGACCGTATCGGCCGCGAGAGCACGATGGCGCTCGCGTTTGCGCTCGAGGCGGTCGCGATCCTCATCCTGTTCGCGTTCCTCGACCATCCGGCGATGTTCGTGGTGCTCACCGGCCTCGTGTTCTTCGGCTGGGGCGAGATCTTCTCGCTGTTCCCGGCGACGCTGACCGACACGTTCGGGCCGCGCTACGCCGCCACCAACTACGGCTTCCTCTACATCGCCCAAGGCGTCGGCTCGATCTTCGGCGGCCCGGCCGCGGCCTATCTCAAGCAGATGACCGGAAGCTGGACCGCGGTGTTCATCGTCGTCGCCTGCCTCGACGCGCTGACCGCCGTCCTCGCCTTCACGGCGCTCAAACAGATGCGCCGCCGGCACTTCGAGACGACGAACTGAGTTCTGAAACGGCGGGCGCCTATTCCGCGGCCGGTGCGATCGGCGGCGGCTTTTGTCGCGACTGGGCCGGCGGCTCGTGGGCGGTCGGCTTCGCATGGTCGCCATGGCCGGAATCGCCCGAGGAGACGATGAGCCTCTTGCCGAAGCGCCAGATCAGCGAGCCGAGATCGTCCATCACCATGAACATCGCCGGCACGAACACCAGCGACAGGACGGTCGAGAACAGCAGGCCGCCGATGACGGCGAGCGCCATCGGCGAGCGGAACTCGCCGCCGGCGCCGAAGGCGAGCGCGCTCGGCATCATGCCGGCTATCATGGCGATGGTGGTCATCACGATCGGGCGGGCGCGTTTCATGCCGGCGTCGATCATGGCTTCGTCGCGTTTCTTGCCGGCGTGGATAGCTTCGATCGCGAACTCCACCAGCATGATGGCGTTCTTGGTGACGATGCCCATCAGCATCAGGATGCCGATCCACACCGGAATGGTGAGCTGCTTGCCGGTCAAGAGCAGCGCCCCGACCGCGCCGCCGATCGACAGCGGCAGCGAGAACAGGATGGTGAGCGGCTGCAGGAAGGTGCCGAACAACAGCACCAGCACGGCGTAGACCATCAAGAGGCCCGTCCCCATCGTGGTGGCGAAGCCGTCGGTCAGCTCCTTCTGGCTTTCGGCGTCACCGCCTTCGCTGACGGTCACCCCCTTGGGCAGGCTCTTCATGACAGGCAGCGCGTATATTTCCCTGGTCGCTTCGCTCCGCGCCGAGAAACCCGCGAGGTCGGCTGCGACGGTCGCCTGACGCTGGCGGTCATAGCGGTCGATGCTGGTGGGTCCCTGGTCAAGCTTGACGTCGGCGACCACCGACAGCGGCACGCCGCCCTTCTCGCCGTGCTCGCCGAGCGGCACGCGCAACTGTTCGAGGGTGCGGATATTGCCGCGCGCGGAATCCTCGAGCTGGACGCGGATCGGCACCTGGCGGTCGCCGGCGTCGAATTTGGCCAGCGCCGGCCCGACGTCGCCGATGGTGGCGACGCGGATCGTCTGCGACAGCGTCTCCGTTGTCACGCCAAGCCGTGCGGCGAGGTCGGCGCGCGGCTCGATGCGCAGCTCGGGCCGGTCGAGCGCGGTCTCGGAAACGACGTTGGAAATGAGCGATATCCGCTTCATCTGCGTCGCCAGCTCGCTGGCAACGTTGTTGACGATGTTGCTGTCGTTGCCTGCGACGATCAGCGAGATCGCGCGATTGCCCTGATCGTCGAGGAACCAGAACCGGATGTCGGGTATGTTGTCGAGGTCCTGACTGATCGAGTTCTCGAGCTCGCGCTGGGTCACGCTGCGCTGGGTCTTCGGCGTGTAGTTGATGATGATGGTGGCGCGGCGCACTTCCTCCGAGCCTTTCGGATCGCGGCCGCCATCGACGAAGACGCTCTTCACCTCGGGCCGGCGGCGGAGCAGCGCGACGATGTTCTCGGTCACCTTCTCGGTGTAGGCGAGCTGCGTGCCCGGCGGCAGCTCGAGGCCGAGCCAGGAGCGCGCGGAGTCCTGCGCCGGCAGGAAGCTCTGCGGCAGCAGCGTGATGCTCCAGATCGATGCGGCGAAGATGCCGACCCCGATCAGCACGGTGAGGTAATAGTGCTTCACCGACCAGGTGACGAGGCGATGATAGCCGTTGAGCACGCGTCCCGGCGGCGGGTCATCGTGATCGTGGTGCTTCATGAAATAGGCCGCCAGCATCGGCGTCACGAAGCGCGCAGCCAGGAGCGAGAAGAACACCTGCACCGACACGGTGATGCCGAACTGCTTGAAGAACTGCCCGGCGATGCCCGGCATGAAGCTCGCCGGCGCGAAGATCGCGATGATGGTGAGCGAGATCGCGATCACGGCAAGTCCGATCTCGTCGGCCGCATCGAGCGCGGCCTGATAGGGCGTCTTGCCCATCCGCATGTGGCGGACGATGTTCTCGATCTCCACGATGGCGTCGTCGACCAGGATACCCGTCGACAAGGTGATGGCGAGGAAGGAGATCAGGTTCAGGGAGAAGCCGAGCAGGTCCATCGCCCAGAACGCCGGGAAGATCGACAGCGGCAGTGATACCGCGGCAATGATGGTGGCGCGAATGTCGCTCAGGAACAAAAGCACGATGACGACGGCGAGGATGGCGCCCTCGAACAGGGTCTGGATCGCGGCGTCGTAGTTGCCCTGGGTGAATTTCACCGACGTGTCGATCAGCTTGAGGTCGACGTCGGGGTATTGCGTCTTCAACTCATCGATGCGCTTCTGCACGAGGCCGGCGACCACGACGTCGGAGGCGCCGTTGGAACGCTTGATGCCGAGCGCGACCACCGGTTCGCCGTTGTAGCGGGCGAAGGTGCGGCGGTCAGCGATGGTGTCGGTGACGGTGCCGAGATCGTCGAGCCGCACCTCGCCTCCGCCGAACAGCGGGATCATGGTGCCGGCGAGATCGTTCAGCGACTGCGCGCCAGCAAGCGTGCGGATCGCCTGGTCGTTCTTGCCGATCTCGGCGCGGCCGCCGGCGAGATCTTCGTTGGTCCCGCGCAGGTGCTGGCTCACATTGACCGCCGTCAGGCCCACCGCCGCCAGCCGGTCGGGATCGAGCGAGATCAGGATCTCGCGCTCGACACCGCCGATGCGCGCGACTTCGGCGACGCCGCGCACGCCCTGTAGCGCGCGCTTGACCACGTCGTCGACGAAATAGGAGAGCTGTTCCGGTGTCTTGCCTGGCGAGATCGCCGCATAGGTCATGATCGGCAGGCCGATCACGTCGACGCGCTGGACCAACGGCTCGTTGACGTTCTGCGGCAGGTTGGCGCGCACGCGGGTGACGGCGTCCTTGACGTCGTTGAGCGCGCGGTCGGTGTTGGTCTCCAGCGCAAACTGGATTGTCGTCACCGACATGCCGTCGGTGATCTGGGAGGTGATGTGCCGGACGCCCTCGACGCCGGACACGGCGTCCTCGATGGTCTTGGTGACCTGGGACTCAAGCTCGGCGGGCGCGGCGCCGAATTGCGCGACCGCGACCGAGATCACCGGGATGTCCGCCGAGGGGAGGTGCGTGATCGCGAGCTTGGTAAAGCTGAGCCAGCCCAGCACCAGCAGGATGATCGAAAAGACGACGGAAGGAAGCGGGTTTCGGATCGACCATGCCGAGATATTGATTGCCATCAGCGTACCCGTCGATCGAGTTCGTCGGCGAACATGGTCTTGACCTGGTCGCCGTCATGCAGCGAGGAGCCGGCATCCGCCACTACGGTTTCGCCGACATCGAGGCCCTCGAGAATCTGCGTGTTGGTGTCGGAAGTCAGCCCTACCTGCACCCTGCGCGTCTCCACCGTATTTCCTTTGATCACCTGAACGGTCAAATGGTCAATGGCGGTGTTGGGAATGGCGACGCCTGCACAACTCCGGCTGGCGTCGATATTGGCGCGCGCGAACATGCCGACCTTCAGCGAAGGATTGTTGGTCAGTGTGATCCGGACATGGCCGAGCTGGGTGGAGCGGTCGATCTGGGGCGACACGAGGCGGACGCGACCGATCAGATCCGGCGCATTGTCGCGGCTGATCCGCACGGTCGCGCCCGGTTTGAGCTTGGGCAGGTTCACGCTCGGCACCTGGGCATCGAGCTCGAGCTCGTTGTTGACGGCGATGCGGATCATCGGCCCCGCCTGCGGCGAGGCTGGGGCGCCGACGGCGGTCCTGACCTCGGTGACAAGGCCCTGTGCCGGCGCGCGGAGCGAGACCGGTCCGCTGCTGTTGCGCTGCCCGGGCTGCTGCGGCGGCGCTGTGAGCCGCACCAGCTCCTGGTTGTCCGACACCATGTCGCCTTCGCGGACGTAGAGATCGGTGACCTTCGAGCCTTCCTGCTCGGGGCCGACCACGGCCTCCCGGCGCGGCACGATAAAGCCCGTCACCCGCACCTGGTCGGAGAAGCAGGCCTTGGTGGATTTCGTCACCACCACGAGCGCTTCACCCGCGGTGTTCTTTTCCGCGGGCTCGGGGCGGTGCTCCCACCAATAGTCCCCGCCCGCGAGCAAGAGGAAGGCCGCCAGTGCAATGCCGGGCTTGATAAATTGGGAGTAATTCATCGCCGGATCAGTCCAACGCTGGTGGTGGGGGCGCCGCGGCAACGAGCTTGCCGCGGTCCGGCAGGAGAGCAGAGCCTCAAGACGACCGCGCGTCCCGCAAGCCTTGCGGGACGCATCTTCGCTTGCAAAACGCTACGCGGCGCCACTTCCGTTGCCAGGCCAGGTGCGTCGGTCGTTACTTCGACGCCGTGGTCTTGTTCTCCATGTTCACCACCTGCACCCGGCGGTTCACTTCCGACAGTGGATGATCCGGATCCTTGAGCTTGGTCTTGCCGTATCCGACGGTGACGAGATCGGCGGAGGCGATGTGATAGTTGTCTATCAGGTAGCGCTTGATCGAATCGGCGCGCCGATCGGACAGGTCCTGGTTGTAGGCGTCGCTGCCGGCGGCATCCGTGTGTCCCGCGAGCAGGAAGGTCGAGCCCTGCAGGCTCGCGCTGGTCAGGGCACGGCCGAGCTTCTGCACGTCAGGCAGCGATTTGGCGCTGATCTCGGCCGAGTTGTAGTCGAAGTTGATGGTGAGATCGATATTCGGCTTGTCCTTGGCGGCGTCGGCGATCTCGTCGCGCTCCGCGCTGGAAAGTGAGCGGGTGGTGCGGCCACGGACGCTGTCGAGCAACTTGACTTCCGCCGGGTTCACCGCCGGCTCGGCCCTGTCGCCGACCGACAGGCCGCGGGTCAGCGGCGCTTTCGGCTTCGGGGTGAGCGCCCGCACGATCTGATCCTCGGTGACGTTGTCGCCGGCGCGCGCCTCAGTCATTCCGAACGAAATGGCGGCGCCAATGCTTACAATCGAAAGGATCGCCACAAGGAAATTGCGTTTTGCAGACATCTTGGTCATTGCCAGTCCCTCCTGCGCTGCCCGCGCCGTTCTCAAATCTGCCAGGCGACCGCGGCAAAATGAGTCGCGATCGTAACAACTTAACTACTCTGTCTCGGGGCCCTGCCGCGGGGTTCAGCGGCGGGCGCGGTCCAACTTAAATAATTCTCAACGCACCCCGTAACTGTCGAATTCCTGGACGATGTTGGGGTCCATGGCCTTCGCATTGGCTATATCCAAATTGCCCTCGGAAATCGAGCCGTTACGCTGCTTGGCAAGCCCCCTACCATAGAGGGAGGAGGTCAGCCGCGGATTGATCTTCAGCGCAGCGTCGAAGTCGGTAATGGCGTTCTTGGTCGCCCCGCTCTTGAGGTTGACCAGCCCGCGGCTGTCGAGGGCGTCGACGAAATTCGGCCGCAGTCGCAACGCCTCATTGCAGTCCTTCAGGGCGGCCTGGAGGTTGCCGATCACGGCGCGGGCCCAGCAGCGGTTGTTGAGGGCTTCGACGTCCTTCGGATTGATCCGCAGCGTTGAGTCGAAATCCTTGATCGCGAGGCTATAGGCGCCCTTGCTCGCATAGACCTGCCCACGGCGGTAGAGCGCGCTGACGTCGTCCGGATTGGCGTCGAGCTTGGCCGTAAGGTTCTTGATGGTCGGGTCGTCGGCCAGCGCGACCTGGGTCGGCGAGGGCGTAGGAGTCGTCGGCGCCTCGACCCGCGCAGGCGGCGGGGGTGGGGGCGGTGGCGGCGGTTTGGTCTGGGCCACCGGAGGTGGCGGTGGCGGAGGTGGTGGCGGCGGCGGAGCCGATGCCATCGGTTTCGGCGTAGCTGCGACCGACGGCGGAAGTGGGGGCGGTGCGGCGGTGGCGACCGGGCGCGGAGCCAGTGCCGGCGGGCGGCTGCCCGGGACCCCCGGAATGAACGAGAAGTCCTCAGCCAGCGAAGACGAAATCCAGGGCACCTGCTCGCCGCGGGAGGCGCGGGTGACGCCGACGCGGGTCCGGTTCAACGTCTCCTCGGCCATCAGGTCGGGGACGCGGATCTCCTTGAGCAGCTCTTGCACAAACAGGCTGTGATCGCCGCCATTGTCCGAGACGACCGACGACAGTGCGGCTGAATACATCACCAGCGTGCCGTTCGGCGCGATCACGGGCGCCAATCCGGCCGAGAAAGTCCGGAAACGCCGTTCATAGGGGTTGCGCCGGGAGGCATCGACCAAGGCGATCTTGACGCCTGCGCCGCGGCTGTTGATCTCACCCAGGACCGTTTCCAGGCTGACGCCGTCGTGACGGACGTCCTGCTCGGTCCAGATCTGGGCGTCGACCGGGATCATGTAGCTCTGGCGATTGGACTGGATGCCGAAGCCGGAAAAGAAGATCAGGGCGACTGAGCCGGGCTTGATCTTGCCATACAGCTTGTCGAAGGCGCGGTGCATCGCCTCGCCGGTCAGGTTTTCCCCGATATCGACGTTGAAGCCATCGCGCTTGAGCTCGTCGGCGACGTCGCGCGCGTCATTGATGGGTTCCTTGAGCGGGGTATCGGCATCCGGGTATTTGGCGTTACCGATCACAAGCGCGTAGCGGTCGCCTGCGGCGGACGATGGAGCGGTCCAGGCGACCGAGAGCAGAGCAGTCAGAAGCAAAGCAAGGAGAATCTTCATAATCACGGCGGTCCAAGGAAAAGGGCGCCGAGCCCCCTCGCGCCTCAACGACATTACTCTACGCCTTCCGCATTATCAAACCACGGCCACGACGCGTCAACTGCTTGCAAAATCGCGGTTATCGCGACAAATCGCCCACGGCTTCCTGTCCCCATCATGAAGGAAAACCTGCGCATCGAGATTGATCTCCCGGCGCACGTCCCGACGGTCGCGCCAGGTTCCCACAATCGTCGGCGCTCTAATGTGATTGGGCTCACATTACGGAGTCTCTGCGTCATTCCGGTGACAGATCACCGCGCCACCGCGAATGGAAACGGAGGTCAAACCTGCGCTCGCGCGGTTTGACCTTTGTCGGCAGCGATGGCTTGGTGTCGCGGTCCGACGATCCGACAACCGCGACAAGAACAACAACGAGGGAGCGATGGGAAACGCCTGCGAAATTTATGCCATTCGATATGCGACGATGCAGCGCACGCCGCAGATGAATTTTCTCTCGCCCGATCCGCACGAGACCTCGGCGCAGGACCTGGATTATTTCGTCTGGTTGATTCGCAGCGGCGGCCGCGACATCGTCGTCGATACCGGCTTCAATGCGGAGGAAGCCAAGCTGCGCGGCCGCAAGCTCATGCTCAATCCGGTCGATGCGCTTAACGGATTCGGAGTGAGGGCCGAGGACATCAAGGATATCATCGTCACCCACATGCACTACGACCACGCGGGCAATCTCGACCGCTTCCCCAATGCGCGTTTCCATCTGCAGGACAAAGAGATGGCCTACGCTACCGGACGCTGCATGTGCAACGGCTTGCTGCGGCATCCGTTCACGGTGGAGCATGTCACGCAGATGGTGCGCCATGTCTACGGCGAGCGCGTCACCTTCCATTCCGGCGACGGCGAGGTCGCGCCCAGCATCACCGTGCATCGCGTCGGCGGCCATTCCGACGGCTTGCAGGTGGTGCGGGTCGAGACCGAGCGCGGCCCGGTGGTGCTGGCCTCGGACGCATCGCACTATTACGCCAATTTGCATCGGCGCAGTCCGTTTCCGATCGTCTACAACGTCGGCGATATGGTGACGGGATGGGAGACCGTCGAGCGCCTCGCCGGTCATCCCGATCGCTTCATTCCCGGCCATGATCCGATCGTCTGCGAAATCTATCCGCGCGCCAGCGACAAGGTCGACGCCTTTGCCCTGCACAAGGCGCCGTCGCGTTCGTTTGTGAAGTGACGGCGCAGCCGTCATTCCGGGGCTCGCGAAGCGAGAGCCCGGAATCCAGAAGTTGCTGAGCGAGAGATTCCGGGTTCGCCGCTGTCGCGGCGCCCCGGAATGACGAGTTCAACTAATACGCCTCCTTCGCGTCGGCCTCCTCGCTGGTCTGCACCAGCGCAAGGCTCTTCTCGATCTTGCCGAGGAGGGCGGCAAAGTCCTTGCGCTCCTGCGCGGTGAGGCAGGAGAGGATCTCCTGCTCCCTGCGCAACAGGCGCGGGATCAATTCCTCATAGAGCGCGCGGCCCTTGCGCGTCAGCCGCAGGCGGAATTCGCGGCGGTCTTCCGCGTTCTCGACGCGTTCGACGATCTGCCGCTCCATCAGCGCAGTCACCGCGCGGCTGATGGTCGATTTGTGCGTGCGCGTGCAGTCGGAAATGTATTGCGCGCTGCAGGCGTCACTGCGGAAGCCGAGCGTCGCCAGCACCCGCCATTCCGGGATGTCGAGCCCGTAGCGCACCTGGTATTCGTCCGACAGCGCGTTGCTTACCTCGGCGGAAAGCCGGTTCAGGCGGAACGGCACAAAGCGGAACAAATCGAGCCGCGAGGCTTTCCTGCGGGTGGAGGTTTCCTCGCGGGCCGAGGGGTTTAGCGCTGTCGCCAAATTTCTCTCCAATGCGGGTTGCGTGCAGGGGCGCGCACGGCTAAGATAGTTGCATCTGCGACTAATTTAGCAGAGCGCCCCCAAGCTGGCTAGTAGAGAACGCATGGCCCAGGCCAAAGCTCAAGCCAAGACCCAGTTCGGCTATCGCCGCCATCCCGACCAGGATCGGGCCGGGGCGGATTTGGCCGAATATCCGGTTGCCGTGGTCGGCGCGGGTCCGGTGGGGCTGTCGCTGGCCATTGATCTGGCCCAGCGCGGCCAGCGCGTGGTGCTGCTCGATGATGCAGACCGGATCGGCGAGGGCTCGCGCGCGATCTGCTTCTCCAAGCGTTCGCTGGAGTACTGGGATCGCCTTGGCATAGGCCAACGCATGGTCGACAAGGGCGTGGTGTGGAGCGTCGGCAAGATCTTTCACGGCGCCTCGCAGCTTTACCAGTTCAACCTGCTGCCGGAGCCTGGCCACAAGCGCCCCGCCTTCATCAACCTGCAGCAATTCTATGCCGAGGCCTATCTCGTCGACCGCGTCGAGGAGCTTCCTGCGATCGACCTGCGCTGGCGCAACAAGGTGACGGCGCTGGAGCAACGCAATGACGCCGTGGCGCTGACGATCGCAACACCGGACGGGCCATATCAAATTCACGCCGGCTACGTCATTGCCTGCGACGGCGCGCGCTCCTCGCTGCGGCAGATGGTGGGCGCCGAATTTTCCGGCCAGATGTTCGAGGATCAGTTCCTGATCGCCGACGTGAAGATGACGGCGGAGTTTCCGACCGAACGCTGGTTCTGGTTCGATCCGCCATTCCATGCCGGGCGCTCGGCGCTGTTGCACAAGCAGCCCGACGACGTCTGGCGCATCGATCTGCAGCTCAGCCGCGATGCCGATCCCGAGGTCGAGAAGAGGCCCGAGAATGTGCGGCCGCGAATCGCGCGCATGCTTGGTCACGACAAGTTCGAATTCGAATGGATTTCGCTTTACAAGTTCCAGTGCCGCCGCATGGACCGCTTCATCCATGGTCGCGTGATCTTTGCCGGCGATGCCGCGCACCAGGTCTCGCCGTTCGGCGCGCGCGGCGCCAATTCGGGACTCGAAGACGCCGAGAATCTCTCCTGGAAGCTCAACCGCGTGCTGGGGAAACAATCGCCGGCGAGCCTTTTGGAGAGCTATCACATCGAGCGCAGCGCGGCGGCCGACGAGAATATCCGCGAGTCCACGCGCTCGACCGATTTCATGGCGCCGAGCACGCGGCAGGAAGCGCGGCTGCGCCAGGCCGTGCTGTCGCTCGCCAGCGAAACCGAGTTCGGCAAGCGCATGGTCAATGGCGGCAGGCTGTCGGTGCCGTCGGTCTACGATTCGCCGCTGTCGACGGCGGACCACGATCAATGGCGCGGCGGTCCGCGGCCTGGCGCGTCCATGCTGGATGCGCCGCTTGCCTTCCGAGATGGACAGGCCCGATTTCTGACCGATGCATTCATCAGCGTCGGAAAGAATTTCACCCTGCTTGGGTTTGCGCCGGACGAGGAACCGGAGGCCGTGAGCGCGATCCGGATCGGCGGCGAATACGGCTATCTCGATCCGCAGGGGCTTGCCGTTTCGCGCTACGACGCTGAACCGGGCACGAGCTATCTGCTGCGGCCGGATGGCTATGTCGCCGCGCGCTTCAAGCGCCCGACGCCCGCGTTGCTGGAAGCGGCGCTGGCGCGGGCCGCTGGCTTCTCATGACAGGGGCGCTGGCCATGCCGCTCTCGACCAGCTCGAACTTCGCAAAGCCGGACGACGCCTTTCGCGCCGTCGTCGAGGCGCATCGGGGCTTAAGCGACGAGCAGAGCGCCGGGCTCGACGCAGCGATGGTTCTGATCCTCGCCAACCATATCGGCGACATCGAAGTGCTGCAGGAGGCGATTGCGCTCGCCAAGCGCCGCGTGCTCGATGCAAGCCAGCAGCAACAACAGCAACAACAATAGACGTCAGGGAATGAATTGATGGCGAAGGGTTTTGCGTCCACCACCGATCTTGCGGAGAAGAAAGTGACTTTCTCCGAGATCGGCACTGATCTCTATGCCTTCACCGCGGAGGGCGATCCGAACACGGCCGTGATCGTGGGGGAGGACGGCTGCCTCGTGTTCGACGCGCAGGCGACGCCCGCGATGGCGAACAAGGTGATCGAGCGGGTGAAGACCGTGACCGACAAGCCGATCAAATATGTCGTGCTGTCGCACTACCACGCGGTACGCGTGCTCGGCGCTTCGGCCTATCGCGCAGAGGCCATCATCGCCTCGGAAGAGACGCGGCGCCTCGTCGCCGAGCGCGGCCAGCAGGACTGGGATAGCGAGTATGGCCGCTTTCCCCGCTTGTTCCAGGATGCCCAGAGCATTCCCGGCCTGACCTGGCCGACGCTGACCTTCGAAGGCGAGATGTCGATCTATCTCGGAAAGCGCGAGGTGCGCTTGATGCAGCTCGGCGCCGGACATACCTCAGGTGACATCGTCGCCTGGGTGCCGGATGCCGAGGTGATGTTTTCCGGAGACCTCATCGAATATCACTCGGCCTGCTATTGCGGCGACGCGCATTTGCGGGAATGGCCGATGACGCTGAACGAGATCCGCGCCTTCAATCCGAAGGCCGTCGCGCCGGGCCGCGGCGACGCCCTGAAAGGGCTTGGCACGGTGCGCGACGCCATCGCGATGACGCGCGACTTCGTCACCACGCTGTACAACGCCGCGGAAAGCTCCGTCGCACACGGCCGCAGCCTCAAGGAATCGATGGCCGCGACGCGCGATGTGATGGACCCGAAGTTCGCAAGCTTTGCGATATACGAGCACTGCCTGCCGTTCAACGTCTCGCGCGCCTATGAGGAAGCGTCGGGTATCGACGATCCCGTGATCTGGACCGACAAGCGCGACCGCGAGATGTGGGCCGCCCTGCAAGGAGGAGGATAGTCATGAACATCAACACCTCGCCTGATCAAATCATCAGAAGCTCCGCGCAAGTGACGCCGGGCTACATGTCCGGCTTCGGCAACAGCTTTGAGACGGAGTCGCTGCCCGGCGTGCTGCCGATCGGCCGCAACTCGCCGCAGCGCGCAGCCTACGGGCTCTATGCCGAGCAATTGTCGGGCTCGCCTTTCACCGCGCCGCGCGGCACCAATGAGCGCTCCTGGCTCTATCGCATCCGTCCTTCGGTGAAGCATTCGGGGCGCTTCAAGAAGGTCGATCCCGGGCTGTGGCGCTCGGCGCCGTGTCACGAATATGATCTTCCGATCGCGCAACTCCGCTGGGATCCGACGCCGATGCCCAAGGAAGAGATCACCTTCCTTGAGGGCGTGCGCACCATGACGACCGCCGGCGACGTGAACACGCAGGCAGGCATGGCCGCGCATGTCTTCCTGATCACCAAATCGATGGTCGACCAGCATTTCTACAATGCCGACGGCGAGATGATGTTCGTGGCGCAGCAGGGTAATCTGCGCTTCGTCACCGAGTTCGGCCGTATCGATATCGAGCCCGGCGAGATCGCGGTGATCCCGCGCGGGGTGAAGTTTCGCGTGGAAATCCCCGCGGGCCCGGCGCGCGGCTATCTTTGCGAGAACTATGGCGGCGCCTTCACGATGCCGGAGCGCGGTCCGATCGGCGCCAATTGCCTTGCCAATGCGCGCGACTTCCTGACGCCGGTGGCGGCCTATGAAGAGAAAGACACGCCGACCGAGCTCTACGTAAAATGGGGCGGCTCGCTGTTCGTAGCGGAACTACCGCATTCGCCAATCGACGTGATCGCCTGGCACGGCAACTACGCGCCATACAAATACGACCTCCGCCATTTCTCGCCGGTCGGCGCGATCTCCTTCGATCATCCGGATCCTTCGATCTTCACCGTGCTGACTTCGCCGTCGGAGACGGCAGGGACCGCGAATATCGATTTCGTGATCTTCCCGGAGCGTTGGGCGGTCGCGGAAAACACCTTCCGCCCGCCCTGGTATCACATGAATATCATGAGTGAGTTCATGGGGCTGATTTACGGCGTCTATGATGCGAAGCCCGAGGGCTTTGTGCCGGGCGGCATGAGCCTGCACAATTGCATGCTGCCGCACGGCCCGGATCGCCAGGCCTTCGATCACGCGTCGAACGGCGAGCTGAAGCCTGTGAAGCTTACGGGCACCATGGCCTTCATGTTCGAGACCCGCTTTCCCCAGCGAGTCACCCGATACGCGGCGACCTCGGCGACCTTGCAGGACGACTATGCCGATTGCTGGAAGGGACTTGAGAAACGGTTCGATCCGAACCGGCCGTGATTTCTGTCATTCCGGGGCGCCGCGGAGCGGCGAACCCGGAATCCATAACCCCGAGCTGTGGTTATGGATTCCGGGCCTGCGCGCTCCGCGCGCATCCCGGAATGACGATCGATAAGGTTTTCGCGATGAGGAAATCATAGTGCCCCACCCCAACGACCCAAAACTCCGCTCCTTCATTTCCGTCGATCCCACATCCGACTTCCCGATCCAGAATCTGCCTTACGGCGTGTTCTCCGCGCGCGGGCTTGCGCCGCGCGTCGGCGTTGCCATCGGCGACTACGTGCTTGATCTCTGGGAGCTCGAACAGGACGGGCGCTTCGCCTTCGGCGAGATCGGCGTGTTCTCACAAAGTTCGCTCAATCCGTTCATGGCACTCGGGCCAAAGGCCTGGTCAAAGACCCGCGCGCGGATCAGCGAGCTGTTGCGCCACGATCACCCGGAGCTGCGCGACAATGAGGAACTGCGCAAGCGGGCGCTAGCGCCGATGCGCGAGGCGAGGCTGCACCTGCCGCTAGCGGTCTCCGGCTACACCGACTTCTATTCCTCCAGGGAGCACGCCACCAATGTCGGCGTGATGTTCCGCGGCAAGGACAATGCGCTGCAGCCGAACTGGCTGCACATGCCGATCGGCTATAACGGCCGCGCTTCGACTGTCGTGGTGTCGGGTACAAAGGTGAAGCGGCCGCGTGGGCAGTTGAAGCCGCCCAATGCCGATGCGCCGAGTTTTGGCGCCTGCAAGCGGCTCGATTTCGAGCTCGAGATGGGCGTCGTGGTCGGCCAGGCCTCGACGATGGGCGAGATGCTGACCGAGCAACAGGCCGAAGAGATGATTTTCGGCTTCGTGATCCTGAACGACTGGAGCGCGCGCGACATCCAGCAATGGGAATATGTGCCGCTCGGCCCGTTCCAGGCCAAGGCGTTTGCGACCTCGATCAGCCCGTGGATCGTGACGCGCGAGGCGCTGGAGCCGTTCCGCCTGCATGGGCCTCAGCAGGATCCGCAGCCGCTGCCCTATCTGCGCCAGGCGCAGCCGAATAATTACGACATGGAGCTGGACGTCTCCTTGCGCGCGCCGTCCATGAACGCGGCGCAAAGCATCTGCCGCACCAATTTCAAATACATGTACTGGTCGTCGGTGCAGCAACTGGTGCACCACGCCTCGAGCGGCTGCGCGATGAACGTCGGCGATCTCCTGGGCAGCGGCACCATCTCGGGTCCGGAGAAGCACCAGCGCGGCAGTCTCCTCGAAATAAGCTGGAACGGCACGGAACCGGTCGCGCTCGACGGCGGCATCAAGCGCTCCTTCCTGGAGGACGGCGATTCTCTCGTCATGCGCGGCTGGTGCCAGGGCGATGGCTACCGCGTCGGCTTCGGCGAGGTAGAAGGCACGATCCTGCCGGCGGAGTGACGCGTCAGGCTTGTAGGGTGGGGAAAGGCGCGAATGCGCCGTGCCCACCACCTTTCCATCCGCCAAACTGGTGGGCACGCTCCGCTTTGCCCACCCTACAATCTCGAGATTCCGGGTTCGACGCTTCGCATCGCCCCGGAATGACGACGACAACTCCGTTACCGCTCTTGCGGCGCGATATCCTTCAGCCGCGCCACATGCGCAGCGATATCATCGAGCGGATATTTCAGGTGCACGCGTTTGTCCGACGGCGGCTGCTTCAGGACGCAGGCGCCCGGCCGCCATTCCTTCGCGGGCCGGATCGGCCGTGGGACAAAGCCGCCGCCGCAATTCGGGCAGACGTTGTTCAGTTTGTTCTCGGCACAATCCGCGCAGAAGGTGCATTCATAGGAGCAGATGCGCGCGTCAAGGGCACTTGGCGGCAAGTCCTTGTCGCAATATTCGCAGTTCGGTCGCAGTTGCAGCGCCATGATTCTCGTCCCGGTGCGATCGTCGATGTTTGCAAATCGCTTGTGAAATGCGAACGGCGAATTTCCCTCGATTTGCGTCATAACGGATATCTACGTTCGTCATGCCCGGCGTCGTGCCGGGCATCCTCGTCTTTCGGGGCGATCTGAAAGAAAGTCGTGGATGGCCGGGATAAGCCCGGCCGTGACGAAAATGATGCGACTTGAGCGATCCTCTCAAGAGCGCAGCGGCAACTTCGCGCTCTCCTTCAGCCGGTCCAGCACGATCGAAGAGCGGACATGGGCGACGCTCGGATGCGGCATCAGCACGTTGTTGACGATATCGGACAGGCTCTTGAGATTGCGCAGCACGGCTTTCAGCACATAGTCTGCGTCGCCGGTCAGCGAATAGGCCTCCTGGATCTCGTCGACGCGGTTGACGAGCGCGCGAAACTTCTTCGCGTTGTCGGGCGAATGCGTCGCCAGCGTGATGTGGATGAAGGCGATCAGGTTGAAGCCCAACGCCTCGGCGGAGAGATCGGCGTGATAGCCGGAAATCACCTTCTCCTCCTCCAGCCGCATCCGTCGCCTTGAGCATTGCGAGGCTGATAGCCCGATGCGATCGGCGAGCTCCTGGTTGGTGAGCCGGCCGTCATCCTGCAGCGCGGTCAGAATTTTGAGGTCGAAGGCGTCCACGTCGATCATGCGTCAAATATCCGGATCGTGCACAAAACGTGCATGATCTTAGCGAAACGTGACCTCGTTTGCATGCACTTTGTGCGGGATTCGGCGGAAAATCACTCCAACAATTGAGGGAGAGTCCGCCATGGGTCCATTTCCGCACGACGCGCCGCCAGCCACCATCAGCGCCGACAATCCAATGGGCACCGACGGTTTCGAGTTCGTCGAATATGCACACCCCGAACCCCCGAAGTTGCATTCGCTGTTCAAGCTGATGGGCTTTGCGCCGGTTGCGCGCCACAAGACCAAGGCGATCACGGTCTACCGCCAGGGCGATATCAACTATCTCGTCAACGAGGAGCCCACTACCCACGGCTTCGACTTCGTCGCCGCGCACGGCCCGTGCGCGCCGTCGATGGCGTTCCGCGTGGTCGATGCGATGGCCGCCTATCAGCGCGCGATCGCGCTGGGTGCAGAGCCCGCGGATGTTTCGCAGGCCGAGAAGACGCTCGATGTTCCCGCCATCAAGGGCATCGGCGGCAGCCTGCTCTATCTCGTCGACCGTTATGGCGCGAAGGGCTCGACCTATGATACCGAGTTCGAGTGGCTCGGTGCGCGCGATCCGCAGCCTCTCGGCGCCGGACTGTTCTATCTCGACCATCTCACCCACAACGTCCACCGCGGTCGCATGGATGTCTGGGCGGGTTTCTACGAAAAGCTCTTCAACTTCCGCCAGATCCGCTTCTTCGACATCGAGGGTCGCGCGTCGGGCCTGTTCTCGCGGGCGCTGACGAGCCCGGACGGAAAAATCCGGATTCCGATCAACGAGGACGCCGGCGATTCCGGCCAGATCGAGGAGTATCTCAAAGTCTATCGCGGCGAGGGCATCCAGCACATCGCCTGCGGCTGCCGCGACATCTATTCGACAGTGGAGCGCCTGCGCGAGGCCGGTCTGCCGTTCATGCCGTCGCCGCCCGATACCTATTTCGAGAAGATCGACACAAGGCTGCCCAAGCACGGCGAGGACGTCGCGCGACTCAAAAGGGACGGCATCCTGATCGACGGCGAAGGCGTGGTGAACGGTGGCCAGACCAAGGTGCTGTTGCAGATCTTCTCGGCGAACGCGATCGGGCCGATCTTCTTCGAGTTCATCCAGCGCAAGGGCGATGACGGATTCGGCGAGGGCAACTTCAAGGCGCTGTTCGAATCGATCGAGGAAGACCAGATCCGCCGCGGCGTGCTCAAGGTGGAGCACGCGGCGTAGTCTCTCCTCCGTCATTGCGAGCGAAGCGAAGCAATCCATCGCGCCACACGTGGAGATATGGATTGCTTCGTCGCTTACGCTCCTCACAATGACGGTGGAGACTTATCGTCCAGCCTTCCACGCACTCACCAGCGCGCCGATCTCCGCCACCTCCGGCTCGCGGATCGCCGACGGCGTGCGGGAGAAGCGCGGGGCGGGGGCGGGCTGGGTCACGCCATGGCGCTCGACAAAGACGTTTCGCGCGGCCATGTGCGGATGCTTCGGCGCTTCCGCCATGGTGAGGATCGGCGCGAAGCAGATATCTGTGCCTTCCATGATTTTGCACCAGTCCTCGCGCGTCTTGCTCTTGAATATCTTTACGAGCTTCTCCCGCAACTGCGGCCAGGCCTTGCGATCCATCTGCGCGTCGAAGCATTCCTCCGAGAGCCCCGCGTGCTGGCGCAGCAGCGCGTAGAATTGCGGCTCGATCGATCCGACCGAGACAAAATTGCCGCAGGAGCATTCGTAGACGCCGTAGAAATGCGCGCCGCCGTCGATGAAATTGTTCTCGCGGCCCTCGACCCAGCGGCCGATCGCGGTCATGTCGAAGAACATCGACATCAGCGACGCCGCGCCGTCACACATCGCGGCATCGACCACCTGGCCCTTGCCGGATTTCGACGCTTCGAGCAGCGCGGCGAGCACGCCGACCACGATATAAAGCGCCCCGCCGCCGAAATCGCCGACCAGGTTGAGCGGCGGCACCGGCCGTTCCTTCGGCCCGATCGAGGCCAGCGCGCCGGTAATCGAGATGTAGTTGATGTCGTGGCCGGCGGCATTGGCGAGCGGGCCTTCCTGGCCCCAGCCGGTCATGCGGCCGTAGACCAGCTTCGGATTGCGCGCGCGCACGACATCGGGGCCGAGCCCGAGCCGCTCCATCACGCCGGGCCGGAAGCCTTCGATCAACGCATCGGCACCGGCGAGCAGGTCGAGCACCTGCGCGATCGCGGCCTTGTCCTTCAAATCCAGTTCGACGATCTTGCGGCCGCGGCCGGCGACCGACTTCAGGCTCTTCTTGGCGCCGACGCGATCGAGAGTCACGACCTCGGCGCCCATGTCCGCCAGCATCATGCAGGCGAAGGGACCCGGGCCGATGCCGGCGAACTCGACAATGCGGAAGCCAGCCAAGGGGCCTGTGGCGCGAAGTTGCGATTGCGGAGCGGGCTTGTCGAGCATGTCGTGATGTCCTGGAGCGTTTCCGGCCAAATTGTCTCGCCTCGCGGCGAAGGTGGCAAGCGCCTTTAGCGCGACGTCCGCGCAAAAACAAATCGGCGCGCATCGCTGCGCGCCGCTTGGTTGTTGTGTCTAGACGCTATCGCGGCGCAATCAGCCTGCAGCAGTCACCGCCCGTTGCGCCATCACCTTGATCAGATTGGCGCGATAATCCGCGGAACCGTGGATATCGCTCAACAGGCCGTCGGCTGAAATCTTGACGCCATCGAGCGCGCCCGCCGACCAGTTCGATTTCAAGGCGGCTTCGATCGCACCAATCCGCATCACACCGCTTTGCGAAGCGCCAGTTGCTGCAGCGCGCACATCGCCGGACCTGGTTCTGGCGACGAACACACCGGTCAGCGCAAAGCGCGAGGCCGGGTGCGGGAATTTGGCGTAACCCGCCTTGGCTGGAACCGGGAACGAGACGGCAGTGATGATCTCGCCGTCCTGCAACGCGGTCGAGAACAGCCCTTTGAAGAATTCATCGGCCGCAATCGAGCGCTTGTTGGTCTTCACCGTCGCGCCGAGCGCCAGCACCGCGCTCGGATAGTCGGCTGCCGGATCGTTGTTGGCGAGCGAGCCGCCGATGGTGCCGCGATGGCGCACGGCGGGATCGCCGATGGTGGACGCGAGATGCGCCAGCGCGGGAATCGCCCTCTGCACATTCGCATTCGTCGCGACGTCATAATGGGTGGTCGCGGCCTTGATCGTCACGGCATCGCCGGACACCTCGACGCCGACCATGTCCTTGATCTTGCCGAGGTCGATCACGTCGGAGGGCGACGAAAGCCGCTGCTTCATGACCGGGATCAGGGTCTGCCCGCCGGCGAGGTATTTGGCTTCCTTGCCCTTGGCGAACAACGCCGCGGCGTCGTCGATCGAGGAGGCGCGATGATAAATGGTCTCGTACATGATGTGCTCCTCCTCTCAGGCTGCGTGGATCGCGTGCCACACGCGGTCGGGCGTCGCCGGCATTTCGAGCTTGTTGTTGCCGATGGCATCCGTGATCGCGTTGATCACGGCGGCAGAAGCGCCAATCGCGCCGGCCTCGCCGCAGCCCTTGACGCCGAGCGGATTGCCCGGACACAGCGTCGTGGTGTGCGACAGCTTGAACGACGGCAGATCGTCGGCGCGCGGCATGGTGTAGTCCATGAACGACGCGGTCACGAGCTGGCCCGAGCCGTCATAGACCACGCCTTCGAGCAGCGCCTGGCCGATGCCCTGCGCGAGCCCGCCATGGACCTGGCCTTCGACGATCATCGGGTTGATGAGCCGGCCGAAATCGTCAGCTGCGACGAAGTTGACGAAGCTGGTCTTGCCGGTGCCCGGATCGACCTCGAGCTCGCAGATATAGGCGCCCGCCGGGAAGGTGAAGTTGGTCGGGTCATAGAACGCGGTCTCCTTCAGGCCGGGCTCCATGCCTTCCGGCAGGTTGTGTGCGGTGTAGGCCGCAAGCGCCACCATCGGCAGCGCCAGCGATTTGTCGGTGCCGGTGACCTTGAACTCGCCGTTCTCGATGACAATGTCGCCCTCGGACGCTTCGAGCAGATGCGCCGCGATCTTCTTCGCCTTGGACTCGACCTTCTCCATCGCTTTCACGATGGCGGTGCCGCCGACCGCGATCGAGCGCGAACCGTAGGTGCCCATGCCGAACTGCACCTTGTCGGTGTCGCCATGGACGATCTGCACCTGGTTGATCGAAACGCCCAGGCGCTCAGCGATCAATTGTGCAAACGCCGTCTCGTGGCCCTGGCCATGGCTGTGGGTGCCGGTGAGGACCTCGATGGTGCCGACCGGGTTGACGCGGATCTCGGCGGATTCCCACAGGCCGACGCCGGCGCCGAGGCTGCCGACGGCTTTCGACGGCGCGATGCCGCAGGCCTCGATGTAGCAGGAGACGCCGATGCCGCGGAGCTTACCCTCGGACTTTGCTTTGGCCTTGCGCGCGGCGAAGCCGGCATAGTCGATCGCCTTCTTTGCCGCTTCCAGCGACGCATGGAAGTCGCCGGTATCATAGGCCATGATCACAGGCGTCTGATAGGGGAACTGGGTGATGAAATTCTTCGCCCGCAGCTCGGCCGGATCGACCTTGAGCTGCCGCGCTGCGGTCTCCATCATCCGCTCGACCAGATAGCTCGCCTCAGGCCGGCCCGCGCCGCGATAGGCGTCGACCGGCGTGGTGTTGGTGTAGACGCCCATCACCTCGGCGTAGATCGCCGGGATGACGTATTGGCCCGAGAGCAGCGTCGCGTAGAGATAGGTCGGCACCGCGGACGAGAACAGCGACATATAGGCGCCGAAATTGGCATGGGTCTTGACCTTGAGCCCCAGGATCTTGTTGTCCTTGTCGAAGGCCATCTCCGCCTTGGTGACGTGGTCGCGGCCATGCGCGTCGGTCAGGAAGGATTCGGAGCGGTCGCCGGTCCATTTGATCGGCCGGCCGACTTTCTTTGACGCCCACAGGCACACCATCTCTTCGGGGTAGATGTAGATCTTCGAGCCGAAGCCGCCGCCGACGTCGGGCGCGATCACGCGAAGCTTGTGTTCGGGCGCGATGTTGTAGAACGCCGACAGCACCAGGCGCGCAACATGCGGGTTCTGCGAGGTGGTGTAGAGCGTGAAATGCTCTTCTGCGGTGTCGTAGTCGGCGATCGCCGAGCGCGGCTCCATCGCATTCGGCACCAGGCGGTTGTTGGTGAGCTCCAGCGTCACCACATTGGCCGCCTTGGCAAAGGCGCCCTTGACCGCCGCCTCGTCGCCGAGATGCCAGTCATAGACCACATTGCCGGGCGCCTCGGGATGAAGCTGCGGCGCGCCGGACTTGATCGCGGCCTTGATGTCGGGCACGGCCGGCAGCTCTTCATAATTGACCACCACGGCTTCCGCCGCGTCTCGCGCCTGATTCTTGGTCTCGGCGATCACGACCGCGACCGCCTGCCCGACATAGCGCACGGTCTCCGGCGCCATCGCGGGATATGCGCCCATCTTCATCGGCGAGCCGTCCTTGGAGGTGATGGCCCAGCCGCAGATGAGGTTGCCGACCTTGTCGTCGACAAGCTGTTGCCCGGTCAGGACGGCGATCACGCCGGGCATTTTCGCGGCCGCGGACGAATCGATGCTCTTGATCTTGGCGTGTGCGTGCGGGCTGCGGATGAATTGGGCAAAGCTCATGCCCACCAGCTTGATATCGTCGACGTAACGGCCCTTGCCGGTAATAAAACGCTTGTCTTCCTTGCGCACCACGCTGGCGCCGATGCCTTCAACACCCATGTCTCTTCTCCCTACCGGAGTTTCGCTAAACCACCAATTCCATCGAACGCGGCGGTCTTGATTCAATGATGTTCGGAGCGGACGGCTATTCGGCCGCCTGCGCGACCTTCATGCGGCCGGCGGCGTCCAGCACCGCCCTGACGATATTGTGATAGCCGGTGCAGCGGCAGATATTGCCTTCAAGCTCGTGGCGGACGGTGGCCTCGTCGAGCTTGCCACCATAGCGATGGACGATGTCGATAGCCGACATGATCATGCCCGGGGTGCAATAGCCGCACTGCAGGCCGTGATTGTCGCGGAACGCCGCCTGCATCGGGTGCAGCTCGTCACCCTTGGCGATGCCCTCGATGGTGGTGACGCTGCTTCCGGCGGCCTGGGCCGCCAGCATGGTACAGGATTTCACCGCGCGGCCGTCCATATGGACGACGCAGGCGCCGCATTGGCTGGTGTCGCAGCCGACATGCGTGCCGGTCAGGTTCAGATGATCGCGCAGGAGATGGACCAGAAGCGTGCGGTCCTCGCAATCGACCGAGACCGCCTTGCCGTTTACCGTCAGTTTGACCGTCGACACTTATCCCTCCCGATGATTTTTGATTGGTCTGATTAGAAACAGCGGGCGGGTGACTTTGCAACGGGAAAATCGTCGCGAAAGGCATTGTGACGCCGACGCATCCTCCGTCTGACACTCTATTATAGAGGTGCCAATATCGAGGTCCCGGCCAAGCTGCCTGCCTCGTATATTTACGTAGCCTTATCCATTCTGGCCTAAGTTTGCCTGGTCAAGCCGGGGGGCTGCGCTCTCCGGCTTCGCTTAGGTTGGGACTTGGGGTTTGGACTCGGGGTTTGGACTCGGGGTTGGGACTCGGGTTTGGGCCGGGCTTGGAATTGGGGGGTAGGCATGCCGGGAAGTGTCCGTTTGAAATCATTGTTTTCCTGGCTTCCGACACTCCGCTTCCGCGCCAAGATCATGCTCGGTTTTGGGCTGGTGCTGGTGATCTCAGCCGTCAGCCTCGGCATGGCCTATTTCGGCTTCGCGCGCGTCTCGGAGGCGGTCGGCTCCTACCGGAGCAGCGTCTCGGAGGCCGACCTTGCACGCAACATCGACCGCGAGCTGATCTCCTATCGCTCGCTGGTGAAATACTACGTGGTCACCGGCAAGGACGACGACGCGAAGGCGGCGCAGGCGGCCCAAGCCGGTCTGAAAGCCGCCATCGAGCAGGCGCTCGCCAGCACCAAAAAGCCCGAGCGGCGCGAGGGGCTGAACAAGCTCGCGACCGAATTCAAGAATTTTTCCTCGACCTTTGCCAGGATCGTCAAGGTCAAGGGCGAAAGCCAGTTGATCGTGCAGAATCTGCTGCAGACCAACGCCAACATGTTCAAGTACAAGCTCGATGACATCGCTAGCAACGCGCCGGACTCCGAAGCGCAGGCGATCGAATCCGGCACCAAGCGTGTCAACGAGCAGTTCCAGGCCGCAAGCGCCGCCGCCAACATCTTCGTCATCAATTCCGACCAGACGGTCGCCGCCAACGCGCTGGCCCGGCTGGATTTCGTCGATGCCGCCTTCGGCCAGGTCTACTCCATGGATGACAAGATCGTGGCGGAGCTGAAGGAGGCCAAGGGCTTCCTTGCAGCCTATCAAAAGGCGCTGAAACAGCTCGTCGAGAACTCCAAGACGGTAGCCGATCTCGTGACGGAGATGAAGGGCTCTGCCGGCGCGATCAGCCAGGGTGCGAGCGCCATGAAGGACGATCTCGTCGCAGAACAGCAGCGGCTGGAAGCCCAGAGCAACGACATTGTCGGCCAGACCGAGAAGCTCATCATCGTGCTTGCGATCGGCGGCACGCTGCTCGGCGCCGCGTTTGCGGTGCTGCTCGGCCGCGGCATCTCGCGGCCGATGATCGCGATGTGCAGGGCGATGCGCGAGCTCGCCGCCGGCAATTTCGACGTCGTGCTGCCGGGCCTCGGACGCAAGGACGAGCTCGGCGAGATGGCGGGCGCGGTCGAGGAGTTCAAGATGCAGGCGGTCGCCAAGGCCGAGCGCGACGCCGCCGCCCAGGATGCGCAGAACCGGGAGGCGAGCGCCGCGCGCCGGGTCGAGCTGATTCGCTTTGCCGACGATTTCGAGACCGCGGTCGGCTCGATCGTGTCCAACGTGTCCGCTTCCGCGGTTCACCTGGAGCAGGCGGCCGGCACGTTGACGCGCACTGCGGAAACGACGCAGGGCCTGTCGAGCCATGTCGCCGGCGCCTCTGAAGTCGCTTCCACCAACATCCAGTCGGTCGCGTCCGCCACGGAAGAATTGTCGGTCTCGGTCGATGCGATCGGCAAGCAGATGCGCGAATCCAACCGCATTGCGGAAGACGCCGTCAAGCAGGCGCAACAAACCGACGCGCGCATCGGCAAATTGTCCCGCGCGGCACAGGAGATCGGGGACGTGGTCAAGCTGATCACCGCGATCGCCGAGCAGACCAATCTGCTCGCGCTCAATGCCACAATCGAGGCCGCGCGCGCAGGCGATGCCGGTCGCGGCTTCGCCGTGGTCGCCTCCGAGGTCAAGTCGCTGGCGAGCCAGACCGCGAAAGCAACCGAGGACATCTCGAACCACATCGCCGGCATGCAGGATGCGACCGCCGAATCGGTCGCCGCGATCAAGGAGATCGGCGCGACCATCGGCCAGATCTCGACCATTGCCACCTCGATCACCAGCGCCGTCGAGCAGCAGGGTGCTGCGACGCAGGAGATCGCGCGCAGCGTGCAGAGCGTCGCGCAGGGCACGCGCGAGGCCGCCTCCAACATCGTCGAAGTCAACCGCGGCGCCACCGAAACCGGCTCGGCATCGGAAGAGGTCTTGAGCGCTGCCAAGGCGCTGTCGAGCGAAAGCACGCGGCTGCGCGCCGAGCTCGATCGTTTCATGCAGAATATCCGCGCGGCGTAGGCTCACTCCATCCTCGCCACACCCACCACCGTCGTCCCCGCGAACGCGGGGACTCATAACCACAGGCCGGTGTTGTTGCGCTTGGTGATTGCGTCGTCATTGCGAGGAGCGTAAGCGACGAAACAATCCAGATCTCCTGTACCGCTCTGGATTGCTTCGCTTCGCTCGCAATGACGGCAAAAAACAGCCGCTTGTGGTTATGGATTCCGGGCTCGCGCTGACGCGCGCCCCGGAATGACGTCGGAATGCGTGGCGGTCACTCTCTACCGAACTGACGCTTCAGCTCCACCTTCGCGCGCTCGAGGCGTTGGCGTTGCGTCTTGGGCAAATTCTTGCCCGCGCGGTTGATATAGAAGGTCAGCATCGACAGCGCGGAACGATAGGCGCCGGACTTGCGGCGCTTGCTGCGCTCCGCCGAACGCTTGAGTGATGCGGCGATCTGTCTCGCACTGGTCAGCCTGAACACTCCGCGCTGCAGGTCGAGCGCGTCGCTCTCGCGTGTCACGCGCGCCGACCAGCGTTTTGGCGTTGCCTTCCGGGCCGTCTTTCGCGACATCGTTCTCCGCACGGCGGTCTTCCTGCGTGCTGTCATGGCCAAATCCTTTTCAGGGAAAACTCCGGCATTTCAAGGAAAAGAGAAATCGCGCCATGCAGTTCCTCATCGCTCGCCGGGGGAACTACGCGCTGGTCGCGACGTTATCGCCCGTGGCAGGCTTGAGCTTCGCCGCATTCGCGTTTCAAAATCCTCGGCGGGCGCGCTGTTCCCAGGCATCTTGCATTTGTTGTCCCAATGTCCCTGCAGCAAAGTCCGGCGTTCGATCACGGCGTGGCCGGTTCCGCGGTCGCGGCGCGGACCGATGACCGCATCATCGAAACCTCGATCCCGTCGCGGCTTGACGCGCTCTCCTGGAGCGGCTTCCACACCCGCGTCGTGCTCGCGCTCGGCATCACCTGGATTCTCGACGGGCTGGAAGTGACATTGGCCGGCGCCTTGTCCGGCGCGCTGAAGGAGAGCCCGAGCCTGCATTTTTCCAATTTCGACGTCGGGCTTGCCAACAGCGGTTATCTCGCCGGCGCCGTGCTGGGCGCGATCGGCTTTGGCTGGCTCACCGACCGCATCGGACGCCGCAAATTGTTCTTCATCACGCTGGCGCTCTATCTCTGCGCCACCGCGGCCAGCGCGCTGTCGTGGAGCGTCGCGAGCTACGTGCTGTTCCGCTTCCTCACCGGCGCGGGTATCGGCGGTGAATACACGGCGATCAACTCCACCATCCAGGAACTGGTGCCGGCGCGCTATCGCGGCTGGACCGATCTCGTCATCAACGGCAGCTTCTGGATCGGTGCGGCGCTCGGCGCCACGAGCGCGATTGTGCTGCTCGATCCCGCGGTCACCGGTCCCGACGTCGGCTGGCGGCTTGCTTATCTCACGGGCGCGGCGCTCGGCCTCATCGTCCTGGTGATGCGGATGTGGATCCCGGAAAGCCCGCGCTGGCTGATGATCCACGGCCATCCGGACGAGGCGCATCAAATCGTGGATGGTATCGAGCGCTCCGTGATCGGACATACGCAGGACCCGCAGCATCAGGCCTTCGCCAGGATCAGATTGAAGATGCGCGATCATACGCCGCTCGCGGAGGTCGCGCACACGCTGTTCTCGGTTTATCGCCAGCGCTCGCTGGTGGGACTGACGTTGATGGCCGCGCAGGCGTTCTTCTACAACGCCATCTTCTTCACCTTTGCGCTGGTGCTGACCGACTTCTATCAAATCCCCGCCGATCATGTCGGCTGGTACATCCTGCCCTTTGCCGCCGGCAATTTCCTGGGCCCACTGCTGCTCGGCCGCCTGTTTGATACGCTCGGCCGCCGTACCATGATCACGGCTACCTATGGCGTGTCCGGCGTGCTGCTCGCCCTTTCCGGCTATCTGTTCTCGATCGGCGTGCTGAGCGCGCAGACGCAAACTATCGCCTGGATGGTGATCTTCTTCTTTGCGTCGCCCGCTGCGAGCGCGGCGTATCTCACCGTGAGCGAAAACTTTCCGCTCGAAGTGCGCGCGCTCGCGATCGCGCTGTTCTATGCCATCGGCACCGGCATCGGCGGTATCATCGGTCCCGCGCTGTTCGGCGCGCTGATCGACACCGGAGCGCGCGAGAGCGTGTTCGGAGGCTATCTGCTCGGCGCCGTCCTGATGGTCGCGGCGGCCATCGTGGCATGGCGCTATGCGGTCGCTGCCGAGCGACAATCGCTGGAATCGGTTGCAAAGCCGCTTGCATCCGTGGAGTAGGATACGATGGATCAGGACTTGGCCGCGATGCGATCGAAGGAAACAAGCCCGCAGCAGCAGGATGCGCCGGACGCCGTTCCGGTGCCGCATCTGCTTGTGCCGCATCTCGTCACGACTGCGATCCTGCTCGATATTGACGGCACGCTGCTCGATTTGATGCCGACGCCGCGCGAGGCGTTTGCGCCGCCGGAGCTTTCCAGGACGCTGAACGGCCTCCTTGCAAGAACCTCCGGCGCGCTGGCGCTGGTCAGCGGCCGCTCCCTCAACGACATCGACCTGATCTTCGCACCCGACCAGTTCCCGGCCGTCGGCGGCCACGGTGCCGAAATGCGCCTCGATCCGGATGGAGAAGCGGCCGAGACCCGCGCGCCGCCGCTGGACAAGGAATTGAAGCGGCGGCTTGCCACGATCGCGAAGTTGAGCCCGGGAATCCTGCTGGAAGACAAGGGCTATTCGCTGGCATTGCATTACCGCCTCGCGCCCCACGCGGAGAAAGCAATATATGAATCGGTATCGCTGATCCGAGCCGACCTGCCGAATGCGCCGATCGAAGTGCTGCCCGGAAAATTCGTCTGCGAGATCAAGCATTCCGGCTTCACCAAGGCGAGCGGCGTGCGTGAATTGATGACGCATCCGCCGTTCAAGGGGCGCAGACCGCTGTTCATCGGCGATGACGTTACCGATGAAACCGTATTCGCAATCATGCCCGATTTCGACGGGGCTGCCTTCTCGGTGGGCCGCCGCGTCCACGGCGTCGACGGACATTTCGATACGCCGAGCGACGTGCGCACTTTCCTCGCGCGCCTGCTCGATGACCAAAGCGTGGCGCAATCGCCATAAGCGGTTCGCGATTGAGAGTCATTTGTGGCGCTCGCGCGGTTTTCCCTTCGCTAACGTGCTTTTCCTGCATCAGATTTTATCTTTATGCGAAGGAACCCCGGTTCCGTCGCGTACAGTCTGAATTCGGTTTCAATTCATCAGACATCTTAAAGGAACCATATTGATGAACGGCAGTTAAATGCCCGCACTGCCCAGGAGGGACTCGTGAACCTGGTCGTCGTTTCAAATCGCGTGGCGCGCGCCAATACCAATGAGCCCATGACCGGCGGGCTCGCCGCCGCGCTGCTGCCCGTGGTCGAGAATTCCGGCGCAATCTGGGTCGGTTCATCGGGCCGCGTGCGCGACGGGTTCCAGAAGGAACCGCTTGCGGAGATCGAAGCGCTCGGCGCCGGCGCGCTGGCGATGCTCGATCTGCCGGCGGCGCATTATGGCGGCTATTACGAAGGCTTTGCCAATTCCGCGCTGTGGCCCGCGCTGCATTCGCGCAGCGACCTGATTCGCGTGACCGAAGGCGATTATCTCTCCTACCGCGAGGTCAACGCCTTCATGGCGCGCGCGCTGCTGCGCTTCAACAAGCGGGAAGCCGCATTCTGGGTGCAGGATTACCACTTCCTTGCGCTCGGCGCGGAACTGCGCGAGCTCGGCGTCACCGCACCCGTCGGCTTCTTCCTGCACACGCCGTGGCCCGCGCCGTGCGTCATCGAGGGCGTGCCGCAGCATCGCGAGCTGATCGAGGCGATGCTGGGCTACGACCTCATCGGCTTCCAGACCGAGGCGGACCGCGACAATTTCCTCGGCTATGTCAAAACCAATCTCGAGCTCGCGGTTCACGACGATAGCGTGATGTCGCAGTACGGCCGCACCCGCGCGGCGGTGTTTCCGATCGGCATCGATGCCGAGAAGTTTTCGCAACAAGCGGCCAAGGCAACCACGCATCCCGACGTGTTGCGGCTTCGCCGCAGCCTCAACGGCGAGCGGCTGGCGATCGGCGTCGACCGCCTCGACTACTCAAAAGGTCTCGTCAACCGTATCCGCGCCTTCGACCGCATGTGGACTGCGAACTCGCATCTGGCGCGCACGGTGTCGTTGTTGCAGATCGCCACGCCGTCGCGCGGCGGGATCGAGGCCTATTGCCAGCTTCAGAACGACGTCGCAAGGCTCATCACCGACGTTAACGGCCGCCATGGCGAGGTCGACTGGACGCCGATCCGCTACCTCAACAAGGGCTTTGGCCAGGCCGTGCTGGCCGGCCTCTATCGCACCGCGCAGGTCGGCGTGGTGACGCCGCTGCATGACGGCATGAACCTCGTCGCCAAGGAATATGTCGCCGCGCAAAACCCGTCCGATCCCGGCGTGCTGGTGCTGTCGAAATTCGCCGGCGCCGCCAACGAGCTCGACGCAGCGCTGCTCGTCAACCCGCACGATATTGACGGCATGGCCCGCGCGCTCGCGACCGCGCTCGCGATGCCCCTGAGCGAGCGGCGCATGCGCCATGAGACGATGATGGAGAGGCTGCGCAGCCACTCCATTCAGCAATGGTTCGCCGACTTCGTCGAGGCGCTGCGGGATAGCCATAGCGAAAGGACCGAAGCTTCTCCGCGCGCCGCCGAATCTCCGACGCTCCGGCCGGTTCGCTCGCTCCATTCAGCCGCGCGATTTCACTAGCGCATTGCTGGAGCAATCTCACGACGTTCTGGCTCCCGCGAGCACCTTTGCCACAAAGCGCGCGGTCGCTTCGCCGACCTCGTGCGGCGCTTCTTCCTGCAGGAAATGCGCGCCCTTGACCAGCACGGTCTCCTGATTGGGCCAGGCGCGGCAGAACTCGCGCTGGGCGCCGATCAACCGCAGGCTCTGCGTCGAATTGGTTATACTGGGTGTCTTGCGTCAACTAGCAAAACGAATTAAATGGTGTTGCAGAGGCCAATGCCATGTCGAAAGAATCGCGCAAGTTCCGCGTACCGGACGCGCTGGCGAATGTTTACGATTTCGCCAACACGCTGGATTTGCGGCATTTCACCCATCACGGCGTGCAGCATCAGCAGGCCGAGGAGCTCGATGGCCCGGCCGGGCTCGGCGACTGGATGAAGGCGCGCGGCCTCGTCGAGCGGGGCGCAGTGCCCTCGCAGAAGGCGTTCGACCAGGCGCTGCGGCTGCGCGGCGCGCTGCGCGACTATCTTGGATGCGAGCCTGCGGAGCGCCGCCGCAAGGCAGCCGTCATCGATCCCCTGAACAAGGCGCTGGAGCCGTTTCCGCTCAGGGTCGCGGCCTTTGGCAGGGACGGGATGAGACTTGAGCCGGTGCAAGCCGACGCGCAGGCCGGTCTCGCGGCCATCGCCGCCGAGCTTTATGACGGTGCGGCGAACGGCACGCTCGACCGGCTCAAGATGTGTGCGGCGGACGAATGCCGGCGGGTGTTTTTTGACCGCTCCAAGCCCGGCACGCGCCGCTGGTGCCAGTCCGAGCTCTGCGGCAACCGGGAAAAGACCCGCGCGTACCGCGAGCGGCAGAAGCGTGACGCCGAGGCCTGATATTCCAGCTCTTGAGGCGTCAAGCCCGTTGCTTCCAGCGCTGCCGGGCTTAAATGGGAGACGGCCCCATCTCAGGATTCGTCATGACCGCCCATCAGCGCAACCTTTCCGCCTCCATCGATTCCGTCAAGCTCGACCGCCTCGCGGAGGTGGCGGTGAAAGTGGGCCTGCGCCTGCGCGAAGGGCAGGATCTCCTGTTGACCGCGCCCGTGGCCGCTCTGCCATTGGTGCGCAAGGTCGCCGAGCATGCCTATAAGGCCGGTGCCGGCATTGTGACGCCGTTCTTCACCGACGAGGCGTTCACGCTCGCACGTTACCGCTTTGCTCATGACGCGAGTTTTGATCGCGCCGCCGGCTGGCTCTACGAGGGCATGGCAAAAGCGTTTACCGAAAACACCGCGCGGCTTGCCATCGTCGGCGACAATCCGATGCTGCTCTCGGGCGAGGATCCCGCCAAGGTCGCGCGCGCGAGCAAGGCCAATTCGAAGGCCTACCAGCCGGCGCTGGAGAAGATCGTCAATTTCGACACCAACTGGAACATCATCGCCTATCCGAGCGCGTCCTGGGCAAAGCAGGTTTTCCCTGATGAAGCCGAGGAGGTCGCGGTGGCGAGGCTCGCGGAAGCGATCTTCTCCGCGTCCCGCGTCGACAAGGATGGCGCGGTCGCCAATTGGGACGCGCACAATGCGCGCCTTGCCGAGCGCACCGCATGGCTGAACAGCCAGCGCTTCCATGCGTTGCATTATTCGGCGCCGAGCGTCGACCTCACGATTGGCTTGGCGGATGGCCACGAATGGGAAGGCGGCGCGTCGACCGCGAAGAACGGCATCACCTGCAACGCCAACATCCCGACGGAAGAAGTCTTCACCACGCCGCATTGCGCCCGCGTGTCCGGCCATGTCGTGAGCTCGAAGCCGTTGTCCTATCAGGGCACGCTGATCGACAACATCCAGGTGAAGTTCGAGGAAGGCCGCATCGTCGAGGCCAGGGCCTCGCGCGGTGAGGAAGTGCTGAACAAGGTGCTCGACACCGACGAGGGCGCGCGGCGGCTCGGCGAAGTGGCGCTGGTGCCGCATTCCTCGCCGATCTCGAAAAGCGGGCTGCTCTTCTTCAACACGCTGTTCGACGAGAACGCTGCGTCCCACATTGCGCTCGGCCAGTGCTACTCGAAGTGCTTCATCGATGGCGCCAAGCTCACGCCGCAGCAGATCGCAGCCCAGGGCGGCAACCAGAGCCTGATCCACATCGACTGGATGATCGGCTCCGACAAGACCGACATTGACGGTATCCATGCCGACGGCAGCCGCGTGCCGGTGTTCCGCAAGGGCGAGTGGGCGTAGCCAGCGCTGCCGCACAGCTTTGTAGGGTGGGCAAAGCGATAGCGTGCCCACCATTCACAATTGCGGTCGTTGAGAGACGGTGGGCAGGGCGCATTGCGCTTTTGCCCATCCTACGGTCTGTCCTCGCGGAAACAGCTCCTCACCCCAACCTTCTCCCCGCCAAAGGCGGAGCGAAGGAGAAGGCTGGGAAACAGGCCTTCATCAATCATTCATAAACCAGGCGCTGCCTGTTTTTTGATCATCGATTCTTAAGCGTAAAGCGGAGTCATGCTTGCAGCGCGTGACCCGGATGCGTTTCGTTCATTGATTTATATCGCATTACGATATATTGGCGGCGCGTCGCCGATATCCGTTCGGGTCCGGCCGCATCCCGTTTCGTGAAAATCATCGGTCGACATCATGGCCCGTATCGGTTCTGCCAATTCCCTGCCGCGCCTCGGCGACTTTTCGACCGACCGGCGCGTTCTCATCCTGATCGCCATGGCGGTGCTGGTCGGCATCGGCGGCGCGCTGTCGGCCTGGTTTCTCCTGCGCGTGATCGCGCTCGCCACCAACCTGATCTGGCTGCACACGCTGAGTGCGCAAAGCCTGTCGCTGGCCGGCGTCAAGCGCGATGCCTGGATGGTGGCAGCACCCGCGCTCGGCGGGCTCGTCATCGGCCTGATGGCCCGCTTCGGCTCGGAGAAGATTCGCGGCCACGGCATCCCCGAGGCGATCGAGGCGATCCTGATCGGCGGCAGCCGCATGCACCCGAAGGTCGCCCTGCTCAAGCCGCTGTCGTCGGCGATCTCGATCGGCAGCGGCGGTCCGTTCGGCGCGGAGGGGCCGATCATCATGACCGGCGGCGCGCTGGGATCCTTGTTCGCGCAATGCTTCAGCCTGAGTGCCGCGGAGCGCAAGACGCTGCTGGTTGCAGGCAGTGCTGCCGGCATGACGGCGATCTTCGGCACGCCCGTTGCGGCCGTGCTGCTCGCGGTCGAGCTTCTCCTGTTTGAATGGAAGCCGCGCAGCCTGATCCCCGTGGTTTGCGCCTGCGTCGTGTCCGCCGCGCTGCGGCCGCTCCTGATCGGCGCCGGCGCGCTGTTTCCCTATGCCGGGCATCTCGATCTGCCCTGGTGGGGACCGTTCGCCTATATCGGCGTCGGTGTCGTTGCCGGACTGCAATCGGGCCTCATGACCGGTTTGCTCTACAAGGCGGAAGACCTGTTCGGCCGGATTCCCCTGCACTGGATGTGGTGGCCCGCCATCGGCGGCGTTGCGGTTGGGCTGGGTGGGCTGATCGAGCCTCGCGCGCTCGGCGTCGGCTATGACATCATCGCAGACCTCCTCGACAATCACATGGTGCTGTCGGTCGTCGTCGGCATTCTGCTGGTGAAGTCGGTCATCTGGATCATCGCGCTCGCCTCCGGCACCTCCGGCGGCGTGCTCGCGCCTCTGTTGATCTTTGGCGGCTGCGTCGGCTGGCTCGAGGGACAATTTCTGCCCGGCGACCGCGGCGCCTGGGCGCTGATCGCCATGGCGGCGATGATGGGCGGCACCATGCGCTCGCCCTTGACGGCGATCCTGTTTGCGGCCGAGCTCACCGGAAATTTCTCGATGATCGACCCGCTTCTGATCGCGACCAGCGCCGCCTATGCGCTCACCGTGCTGATCCTGAAGCGCTCGATCCTGACCGAGAAGATCGCGCGGCGCGGCCAGCACGTGGTGCGGGAATACTCAATCGATCCGTTCGAGCTCATGCTCGTCAGCGACGTGATGGTGCGCGGGGTCGACACGCTGCCGGCCGCCATGCGGGTCGACGAGGCGATCGCGTTCTTCTCAAGCGAGGAGCGCCGCCACAAATCCTATCCGCTGATCGATGCCAATGGCTGCGTCTCCGGCATGGTGGCGCGCGCCGACGTGCTGCGCTGGCGCGCCGAAAATCCGCACGGCGAGGAAAGCCTGTTCGATCGTGTATCGGATCGCTCGCTGACCGTCGGCTATCCAGACGAGCCGGTCTCGTATCTCGCCGATCGCATGGTGCTCGCCGATCTCGGCCGCGTGCCGATCGTTGACCGCGACACGCTGCGTCTCGTCGGCCTCGTCGCGCGCAAGGACCTGCTTCGCATTCGCGCCACGGCGAAATCGAACGAAGCGGCTCGCGAGGTCTATCTCGGCTGGCGCGCCTCGCCGAAAGTTCAGGCAGAGGAGCAGGGCGACGTCGTGCAGGCCACCATATCTGCGCCGGCGGCGAGTTCCGCGGTATGAGCCTTGTTCGGTTCACCTCTCCCAGGGAGAGGTGAGCCTTCTCGATACCGCTTGCCGTTCATCAAACCGACGCCGTCACGTCGACCGCAGCAGGGACGGATCGAGCGCGCGCAGCCTGATCGGATCGAAGGGCGCAAGATCGACGTTGCGTGAAGCGCCATCGGCGATCAGCTCGGCGAGCGCCTCGCCGGTGGCCGGCGCGTTGAGGATGCCCCAGACATTGTGGCCGGTCGCGACATAGAGGCCTTCGCTGCGGGGCACCTTGCCGATCAGCGGCAGGCCGTCTTCCGTCACGGGCCGGAAGCAGGCTTGGCGGGCGATGATCCTGTCGCTGGCGAGCAGCGGCGACAGCCGTTCGCCGATCCTCTCGAGCCGCGCGATCGCCTCCGGATCCGGCGTCACTGTTGCGGGGTCGAGCGGCAGCGGCACGATGTCGGAAAGGGCGCAGAGATGCGTGCTTCCGTCCGCGCGCGGAAAGACCTCGACTGAAACCGTGCCGCCGTTCTCATCGTGAAGATCGAGGAACAGCGCATGCGCCGGCACATCGCCGCCGCTGTCGTAGACCACGCTCGGGCTGCGCTGCCCGAACACGGCCGGCAGCGTCATCCATTCCGCGGCGAGCAGCGACCAGGGTCCCATTGCGATGACCACGGCATCCGACTCGATGACGCCGCCGTCGAGCTCGACGCCCCTGGCGCTTGCGTCATGCGTATTCCTGATGATGCCGGTGATGCGGCCGCTGCGCAGCTCGGCGCCGAGGGATTGCGCGGCGCGCATCATGGCCATCGTGAATTTATGCGGATGAACGGTTGCCGTCGTGTCTGAAGTGCCCAGCCGTCCGGCGATGATGACGCCATCCGCGAGCCAACCGAGCTCGCAACGCGCGCGACGGCGGCCATCGCGCGCGCCCACGACGATGCCGCTATAGGCGGTCGTGGGCCGATGGCCCCAATCGCCCGCGATCTCCCCGGCCAGCCTGGCGTGAAGCTCAAAACTTCGCTGTGCCAGTGCGTCCAGCGGCGTGCCCGCGCACCAATCGCGCGCGAGAAAGCCGCCCGCCTTGCCGGACGCGGCATTCGCCACGCCCGTGCGTTCGACGACGATGACCTCGACGCCGCGGCGGGCGAGAAAAAAGGCGGTGCAGGCGCCGATCACGCCGCCGCCGCAGATCACAACGCGCATGGTGCCTCTTGCCGCATGATCCGGAAAGGTGTGTCGCGGTTTTCCGAAAAGATCATGCGCGAAACAATAGGCTAAAGGGCGATGAGAATCATCGCGCGTTAGGCCCGTCAGTCAACGAGCAGCCTGGCGATTGGTTCGGAGCGGACAAGCCGGGAGATGCCGGCAGCGTCACCACGCGTAGCGCACGACGCCCTTGCCGGCATAGGAGCGGGTGCTGTTCGAGAACTCGCCTTCAAAGGTTACCGCGGCCGACCAGCCGCTGAGCCATTTCCACTCGGCTGCGGCGGTGGTGAGCGCGGAGTCGGAAGCTTGACGCGCGCCATTTACGACGAATGAGGCACCGGGCAGGCTCTGGAACGTCGCAAGCAGAGTGCGGCCCTGATCAAAATCATGTGCCCAAGCCAGACGGCCACGCAGCGTGAAGATGCCATTCTGCATGGCTAACGATTTGTCGGTGCGAATGCCGAGCTCGCTGCGGGTATCGGTGACGTCCTTCGACGCGTAGCTGAGTGCGAACATCGGTGTGCCCACGAGCGCCTGCTCGGCATAAGCCGGAAGATCGAACGTCGTGGATTGGCCGGCGGCATAGGGCGTGATGCCGAAACCGTGCACGGCCAGGCGATAGCCGGTTTCGACGCGGCCCGACCACGCGTTGGCGTTGAAGGCGGCATGCAGACGATCGAAGCCGGCGAGCGTGACGGTCCGGTCGGTGGTGATATCCTGCCAGCCATAGGCCATCGCGGCGGTGAGATAGGCCGCGCCGGCATTGTGCCGGACGAAGGCGCCGGCCTGGAACAGGTCGGACCGTCCGGAGCCCAGCGTGTTGACGCTGAAATTGGTGCCGCCGCCCGCGAGTGCAAAGCCGACCAGCGTATTCGGCGAGAGGCGATAGTCGGCGCCGACGGCCGTGCCATAGAGGCTGCTTCTGACGTCGTTCGTGCCGGCCGCGACCGGATCGCCGTTGGTTTTCTCCGAGCCGCCAAAGCCTGCGGCCCACACGCTCCAGCGCTGTTCGAACGTCGCGGGCACGGGCGCCTTGGTATAGACCGCCGCATAGGCGTCGCGCTCGTTCGCGGTGCGACCGCGTGCGGCATCGGCCATGCTTTCTTCCGCATAGGCCATCGAACCGCCACCGGCGCTGATGCCATCGCCGCGGCCACCGATGAAAGGATCGGTCAGCACGCCCACAAACTGGCTCATGGCCATGAACGTGGTCTGCTGCGAGCCGGTCGCGCTCTCGCCGGACACCTGCGTCAGCCCGGTCGGCGTCAGGCTGCCGAACACGAGCGGAATGCCGCCGGTGGTGTTGAAGAAATTCACCAGCGTGTTGGCGACATTCTGCTGATTGAGGTTGAGCCCGCTGCCATAATCCGGGGGCGAGCCAGGTGGGGTTGGGCCTGGCGACGGTCCGAAATTCAGCGCCAGGTTCAGGTAGGCGTCGTGGGCATCGTAGCTCACGCTCGCCCTGAAATTGGACGGCAGGTTGGTGTTGACGAGCGAGCCGAAGGTGCCGCTGACGCCGCCGGTTGCGGTCAGAATAGTGTATTGCTTGTTGATGTAGCTACCGTTGGCATAGAACGCGTTGACGGTCGCGCCGCCAAGCGTCGCCGTGCCGGTGACGGTGGCAAAGGAGGCCGTCGTCGGATTGAGATAAACGACGTAAAGCGCGGCGGAGGTGAAGGCCAGATTGCCGGCCACTGTCATCGACGTCCCGGGCACGTTGGCCGTGCCGGGCGCAAATGTTCCGCCCGTGTTGATCGTGGTATCGCCAACCGAGCCGGTGCCGGTCAGCAGGCCCCCCGCATTGACCGTCGGATCGGATACCGAACCGGTCACGTTCAACGTGCCGCCGTTGACTGTCACATTGTTGCTGTTGGTGATGGCGCCCGTCACATTGAGGGTGCCGCCGTTGATCGTCGTCGCCCCGCCATAGGTATTGGTGCCGGTCAGCGTCTCCGTGCCGCCGGAGAGCGTCAGATTGCCGCCTGCGCCCTGGAAGGCGCCGTCGAAGGTCGAACCGGTGGTGATGGTGAGCGTCTTGCTGCCGAGATTGACCGTGCTGCCGGCCACGCCGTCGAGCATCGCAACCGTTGCGCCCGTCGTGGTCCCGCTGATGTCGAATTTGCCGCCCGAGGCGGACAGGTTCACGGTTCCGGCGACGCTGCCGGTACCGGTCAGGAACAGCGTGCCGCCGCTGACGGAGGCGCCACCATTGATCGTGCCGCTATTTGTGGTGCTGCCCGCCGTATTCGTCAGGCCGTTGTTGAGCGTTCCGCTATTGTTGAAGGTGCCGCTATTGCTGACGCCTCCATTGATGATCGCGCCAGCGTTGTTCGTGATCGTGCCGGCATTCGCAACCACATGGGTCGAGGTCAGCGTCCCCGCGTTCACCAGCGTGGCGCCCGCGCTGTTCGTCACGTTGGTCGAGCTCAGCGTCCGGCCGGCAGTGATGCTGACGCCGGTGGCGTTGGTGGAGGTGTTGGTCAGCGTCGTGATGCCGCTGAAATCGCCGCCGCTGACCACGAGCTGCGCGGTTCCGTTGTTGGTAAAGCCGTTGTTGGTGGTCAGCGCCCCTGTCACTGTGAACAGGCCGGCGCCCTGGTTGACAATACCGTCATTGACCGTGCCGGCGGCGTTCACGGCAGCGCTGTTCAGCAATCCCCCGGTGACAGTCCCGGTCGTCGTCAAGGTGCCGCCAGTGACGGTGGCCCCGAGATTGATGGTCGTGAAGTTCGTGAGCGTGCCGCCAGTGACGCTGGCGCCGCCGTTCAGGCTGCCATTGTTGGTTGTTGTGCCGGCGCTGTTGCTCAGAAGCCCGGACACCGTCCCGCTCGCATTGTTGTTGAAGGTCGCGCCGTTGGTGACCGTGCCGGTCCAGGTCAGGTTGTTGTTGATCGAGCCCGTGTTGGCGACGACGTTGCCGATCCAGACGCCATTGTTGACGATCGCGGCGGCATTGCTGGTCACGTTGCCGGTCCACTGGCCCGTCGTGTCGTTGGTGATGGTGCCCGCTGTATTGGTGTGTACGACCGAATTGAAGGTGCCGCTGTTGGTCACTGAGCCCGCGTTGTCGATGGTACCGCTCGCGCTGCCGCCCTGGGCCACGGTGAGCACGCCGCCGCTATTGTTGGTGATTCCCGTCGCCGTCAGCGTGCTGGCGCCATCGATGCCGAGCGTGGCGGAATTGGTCGTTGTACCCGTCGTGGCGCTGGCCCCGACGAGATTCAAGGTGCCTGTCGAGATCGTCCAGGCGAGCGTCGTCCCCGACGTGCCGGTCACGGACCACGTCCCGGTCCCCGTTTTCTGAAACAACGAGAAGTTCTGGTAAATCCCGCCGAGCTGTGAGATGTCGAAGGACGCGCCGGTCGTGCCGCCAAGCTTCAGCGTATTGGTGCCGCTGCCCGTCACGCCGCCCGAAAAGGAAAAGCCGGCCCGGAGCTCGAGGCTGTTGGTGCCGCCGGTGAAGACGATCGCGTTGCCGCCCGAGATCGATCCGGCGTTGATCACGGTCAGGTTTGCACCGACGATACCGACGCCGTTCGAGCCGTTGGCGCCAAAAGTAAAGTCGGCGGCAAGTCCGCCAGCACCGCCCGAGCCGCCGGTGATGGTCCCGTTATTGGTGATCGTCGCGCCATTGCCGTTGCTGACGGTGATCCCGTTGCCGCCGTTGCCGCCCTTCCCGGCATCGCTTCCGGTGCTCAATCCGCCAGAGGCTGCGGGATTCGAGCCGTTGCCGGCGCCGCCACCCTGGATGGTCACGCTGCTGTTGATGCTGATGGCGACGCCCGAGGCACTTCCGTTGATGATGATGCCGCTGCCGCCGCCGCCGCCACCGCCACCACCGCCGTCACTGAACCCTGCACCGAAGGTGCTGCCGCCGACACCTCCGCTTCCGCCGGTTCCACCCGTTGCGTTGGAGCTGATGATTGTTGTGCCGCTCGCACTCACGGTGGTTCCGGCGCCACCGGCACCGCCGCCGCCACCGCCGGCTGCGCCCGAACCAAACCCGCCCCCGCCGCCGCCCCCGAGGTCGGCGCCGCCGCCAGGGCCACCCAAAACGCCCGCGCTACTCGTCGCGCCATTCCCGCCGCTGGTCCCGGTCGACGACCCGTCACCCGCCAGCCCGGCGGCGCCGCCGTTGCCTGGAATCGCCGGCCCACTACCGCTGGATGATTGGCCACCCGTGCCATTCTGGCCCGTTTGCGCGATCGCAACGCTGGAAGCGGCAATCTGAAGCGCAAGCAGGATCGAAGCTGCGAGGACCCACGTGCGGGCGCCATCGCCTCGGTGCACAATCCGCCTCAACCCACGCCCCCAATAGAAACGATTCCGGGATCAAAAATTCACCGCGGTTCGGCCCCATCCGGGGGACCAACGCTTCATTTACCTACTGGAATGCCGCGCGGGCCGATAACTACCATCTGGTAGTGTCAGCGTGCTCCCAGGCTCGATTATCGCGCGGTGTGGCGAATTTGGCACGACGGGCAAATCAAAGCTTTCTTCTTCGTTTAATCAGAAGTATGTCAAGCCCTCTCGTGAAAAAATATTTTACTTCCGTTTTTCGGAAGCGTGTGATTGTTTATGTGCAGCCCGCCTCGCCACGAGGGACGTTACGGCCAATCGTCACGAAACGTGAGGCGGGTTGCGATGGACGCGGGTCGCGCGCAAGGACGAAGCGCGCGATGCGTTCGACGAAGCCGTGTGGTCCCGACACCCCGATGCTGGTGTCAACCCTTGGGGCATGATCCCGGGGGGACGGTGACTACAAAGCCCGGTACGCCGAGGAGAGCACGGGATAAGTCGTCAAACATCGCGCGGGGAATGCCGGCTGTGTTCGGTTGTACCTGCTGAGTGCTCGTGTGCGTTCTTTGCGCATTTTCCTGCACACGAGGCTGCGGGTGCAACAGCACCCGGTGTTCCCCGCGCCCTCGGATTTTCGAGGGTGATGTTAAAGCAAGACCCGGGCATTTCGTGCCGCGGGAATGCGGAGACGCGAATCCGATCTCGTAGGGTGGGCAAAGGCGCGCAAGCGCCGTGCCCACCGTTCGTCGACCGCATTCGTGTGAATGGTGGGCACGCTATCGCTTTGCCCACCCTACGGTTTGATGCCGCGGAGTTGGCTGTTTGAAACGTTAATCCCACGCAACGCCCTGCGGCGCTTGGTCGCTGCGCGCTCCCCGCTTGCCGCCGATTGTAAAGCTTCACGTAAGGAAAGCTTAAATCTAGCGGATTAGCGTCGCCGTGACGGGCCAGCCCGTTTTCGCGGGCGGTTTTGCTTTGTGCTTTTGGGGCGGGTTTGATGGCGCGCGGGCTGATAGAAATTGCCAAGCTGACGGTGGATCTGACGCCGAGTCCGATCGAGCCGTCCTGGATCCTTGAGGGCAGGCCGGAGGCGTCCTCGTGCATCCTGTCGCAGAGCATCGATGGCCTCGCCACAACCATCGTCTGGCAGTGCACTGAAGGCAAGTTCGACTGGTACTATGATTTCGACGAGACGGTGCTGATCCTCGACGGCTCGATCGTGCTGGAAAGCGACGGGATGCCGCCGAAGCGTTATGAGGCCGGCGACGTCATCTTCTTCAAGGACGGCGCGCATGCCAAATGGCATGTCGAAGGCCATGTCAAGAAGCTCGCCTTTTGCCGCAAGACCTCGCCGCTCTGGTTCGGCATTGCGCTGCGCGTGTTCCTCAAGCTGAAGAAAATCTTCTTGCCAGCGAGCCAGCGCCAGCCCGCGAGCCTGATGGCGGGCTAGCAAATTTCAGTATCCGCGTGCGAGCCGCGACAGGATCGTCACGGCGCTGGCGACCAGCACGATCAGCGTGAGCCACATGCCGCCGGTGCGGAACAGGCGGAATCGCAGCGTCTTGGGTTTGGCGGACATGCCGAGCGGATGCATCAGCCGCGAGAGCAATAGCCCGGCCATCAGCACATGAACGCGGATCGCGCTGGCGCCTGCCACCTCGAGCATCGCGACCATCAGCGCAATGATCGGGACATATTCGGCAAAATTCGCATGCGCGCGGATCGCATTGCGCAGTTTCTCGTCGCCGCCATCGCCAAAGGCGCTGCCACCGCTCGCGCGCAGCCGGATGACGTTGACCGCAAGCACGGCATAAGTGAGCGCGAGCACGCCGAGATATCCGGCGGTGATGGTCGGCCACTGCATGTCGTTTGCTCCCAGGCGTCGCTGTGGATCGCGACGCCTTCGTGCTTCGCTGCCGCATCAGGCCGATTTGGCCAGCAGCTCGCTTTGGCCTTCACGCACAAACGCCTCGAAACTCTTCGGCTTTGCGCCCCCGATCGTCTCGATCGCGTCGGTCACCGCATAGCGTGGATCGTTCGGATCGATCGCAGCGCCTCGGATCGCGCGCCAGAGCGATGAGAGGTGCTCGATCGCATGCGGATTGTAGCCACGCGAGGCGGCATGGCTGCGCCAGTCCTCGTCGGAAATCTCCTGGTAGTGCACGCTCTTCGCCATCACGCGCGCAAACGTCGCGATGATCTCCTTCAGCGAGATCGTCGTGCCGATCAGCCTGACGGCGCTGCCGGGTTCACGTTGAGGACCGGTGAGCAGGCCGACCGCGACGCGCGCGACGTCTTCGCCTGCGACGAGCGGCAGCACCGTCTTCTCGCTGCCCCAGGGCAGGCGGATCGCGCCTTGCGCGGGCAGGCTCTGGCGCACCAGAGCGGCGAGGTTTTCGTAAAACACCGTGGCGCGGATATGCACCGCGCCGACGCCGGCCCATTCGAACACCTGTTCGGAGAGATAGTTCTGCCGCATGCGCGGTGTCGGCGCATCGGGCGAGGATTGCAGCATCACAAGATTTACAAGCCGCGGGATTCTTGCCTGCCGCGCCGCGAGCGCCATGATCGCGGTGGCGTCCATCAACCCGTCCTGGACCGGATAGGCGAAATAGACCGCGCCGGCGCCGTCGGTTGCGCGCTGCACCGAGCGGATGTCGAGAAAGTCGCCTGCGACGATGTCGGCGCCGAGCGCGCGCAGGCGTTCGGAACGCTCGTCGATGGTACGCACGAAGGCGCGGACGGGCACGCCGCGCTTGAGCAGCATTTCGGCGACGTGGCGGCCGGTCTTGCCCTGGCGGCCGCCGGCTGCGGATGTGACGAGGACGGGTTTGGTCATGAGGCTACCCTCGAATTTCTGCGGGTTGGGTTCCGGTACCTACCAGTACCAATTCGGTCGAAGGTATGGTACTAACAGGTACCAGGTCAAGGGGTGACCATGGCAGGTAAGGAGACCGTGAAAGCGGAACCGGCAGAGGTGTCGGGGAACGTTCGGTCCGCTCCGTTCAGAAACCGTCATGGCGCCAACGGGTCCGCGCCACCGGGTCGCGCGAATGCGCGCCCGATGACAGGCTCCGCGCGGCGGGCTCCGCGACGTCTTCAACGATGCTTCGCATCGCCGGGATACCCACGAAGCGCCTGGCAGGCCTACATCCTTCGAGGCGCGCGCAAGCGCGCTCCTCTGGATGAGGGGCGGGCTGTTTGTGACGCGGTAGGATAGCGTCAGTCAGGAGGGCAGTTGCAGCCGGTAGAAATCCGTCGCGCTCTTGGAGAACAAGGCGGTCTTCTCGCTCTCGCTGTAGCCAGCAGCGAGACGCTTGAAGGCGTTGAAGATCACCTGGTAGCTGCACTGGCCTTTATCGGGCGGAAAATTGCTCTCGAACATGCAGCGGTCGACGCCGAAGGCCTCGATGCAGGTCTCGATATAGGGCTTCCAGGCTGCTGCGGCCTGCTCGGAGTTCGGCGGCTTCGGCCATTCATGGAAGCCGAAGCCCGGCAGCACCATGGCAAGCCCGCCGAGCTTGACCACGACGTTCGGGCATTTGGCGACCTCCTGGATCGAGGCCTTCCAGGTCCTGAAGATCTCCTCGCGCCGGCCCGCGTAGCTGCCGATGCCGATGATGCCGCCGCAATGATCGAGGCACATCTTCGTGTCCGGAAAGGCGCGGGCGAGATCGGCGAACTCATTCAACTGCGTGAAGAACAGCCAGCCGTCGTAGCTGAGCCCGAGCGGCGCGAGGCAGCTAAAACCCTTGCGGAAGGTCGGATCGAGCAGCAGTCCCTTCGGCCGCTCCGCATAGATGCCGGCGACGTCCTTGTCGGCATCCCAGGGCGAGGAATGGCGAATGCCGCGGAAGCGGCCGTTGCCGGCGGCGATCTCGGCTTCCAGCACGGCCCTGGCGCCGTCGCCAAGCAGGAGATTGGTATGGCCGACGATGCCGTGGGCGACCAGCGTCTTGCCGTAGGCGCCGCTTGCGGCCATGGCCGCGCAGCCATTGACGAACTCGACCTCGCCGACCGGTCGGAACGCTTCCGGCCCACAGGCGCGATACATCGAGCGGGCTTCGACGTAGACGGTGGCGACGATGTTGTGCCCGGAGGAGACGTCGTCGGTCATCTCTTCCATCAGATAGCGCACGCCGCCGCGATCCCAGAGATGATGATGCGGATCGACGACCGGCCTTGCGGGATCGATGATGTCTTCGGTGTGCAGCGCGAGCCAGGTTTCATTCGGATCGGCATAGAGCCCGCTTCGCGTGGAAGCGGCGGTGCTGGCGACCATGGATGTTCACTCCCCGGAAGTTGTTGTTCTTGGTTATCAGACCCCGTCGAGAATAATCACCGTCGGCTGCGTCGGCAATGTCTCGCGCGAAATCCGCAAGGTGCGCTCGCTGCGCTGGTCGATCGTAAAATCCTTGCCGATCCTCTGCATGAATTCCTCCAGCGGCGTCGCGAAGCGATGCATCGGCAGCACCACGGAAGTGCGCAGGCGCCGGGTGACCCCGGATATGCCGTCGAGCGACATGGTATAGGTGCCGTCGATCGGCACCATCACGATGTCGAGCCGGCCGATGGCGGCGAGATGACTGTCGTCGAGCCTGACGTGCAGGTGCTCGAGATGGCCGATACAGAGGCCCGCGACCTCGAAGATGAAGATCGAGTTGCCGTCCTTGATCATGTCGGTGCCGGAATAATCGCCGTAGAAGCGGCGGATGTCGGTCGTGACGTTGCGGATGAAAACGTCGCCGATCTTCTCACGGATTTTGGCCGGCTCTCCGTTCTCGCCCCAGCCGTGAAGCACGTGGGGAATGCGCGGATCGGGGAACAGCGTGTAGTGCGTCGAATGGGCGCGGTTCATGGTGACGACGTCGGGCAGACGGCCCATTCGGTACGCGCCGCTCCAGTCGGTGGCGATGCGCACGCCGCCCGGCGTGTCGATGTAGTAGGTGGAGTGGCCGGCATAGGTGATGGCGACCTCGTCGGTCCCCGCCGTGGCGCGGCGCAGGCTGACCGGCGTGACCCGCGGCGGTGCATTCGCCATCGCCAGGCACTCGCTCCGCTGCGTATCCTGCGATTGCGCGTGCGCCGGCGCGACCAGGCACCCGAGAAGAGCGAGAATGGCGGAAATGGAGCGCAACATGTTGGCGGGCCATCCTGTTGTCGTGCCGACTGTATCGCCGAACGGGAAGCGGAACTATCATGGCGCGATCAACAGCGCGTCAGAACCGTTTGGAGTAGCCATCATGCCGCCGCGTGCGTCATCCTCGAAGCGCCTGGAGCCGCTCCGTCACGTCGCTGCCGGCGTGCTCAACGTCGGCTATTACGAGGCGGGGCCCGCGGATGGCCCGGTCGCAATACTGCTGCACGGCTTTCCCTATGACATCCATTCCTATGTCGATGTCGCGCCCATACTGGTGGAACAAGGTTGCCGCGTCATCGTGCCCTATCTGCGCGGTTACGGCCCGACGCGATTTCTCGATTCCGCAATGATGCGCTCCGGCGAGCAGGCCGCGCTCGGCGCGGACCTGTTGGCGCTGATGGATGCGCTGTCGATCAAGCGCGCGGTGTTCGCGGGCTACGATTGGGGCGGGCGCGCAGCCTGCATCGGCGCTGCGCTCTGGCCGGAGCGCTGCATCGGGCTTGTCTCGGTCAACAGCTACAATATCCAGGACATTGCGAACGCGTTGAAGCCCGCGAAGCCGGCGCGGGAGGTGCCGTTGTGGTACCAGTGGTATTTCCAGATCGAGCGCGGGCGTGCGGGCCTTGCCGCCGATCGCCGCGGCATCACGCGGATTCTGTGGCAGCAATGGTCGCCGAACTGGTCCTTCGACGACGCCTGCCTGGAGCGGACCTCGGTCGCGCACGACAATCCCGACTATGTCGACATCGTCATCCACAGCTATCGCCACCGCTATGGATTGGTGGACGGTGATCCCCGCTATGCCGACATCCAGCAGCGGCTCGCGGCGCTGCCGCAGATCACAGTGCCCGCGATCACCCTGGACGGTGAGGGCGATGGCGTGATTCCCGCGACCGACGGCAAGGCGAGCGCTGTAAAGTTCACCGGGACCCGCATTCATCGCAGGATTCCGCGCGCGGGTCACAACCTGCCGCAGGAGGAACCGGACGCGTTTGCAGCGGCGGTTATGGAGCTGATCAGGGGATAAAGGGCGGGTTCACTCCCGGGCCGGGCTGAGCTTCCAGGTCGCGGCCATGAGGCCGAGCGTCATCAATCCGCTGATGCCAGCGGCGAGCGGGATCACCAAAGCGAGCGCCGATGTGCCGGCCCAGCCGATCGAAGAGAAAGCCTCGGCAAAGGTCGCGATGCGCGAGGAAGTCTGGCGGCGGCGGAACTGGCTGCGTTTGGCCTGCACGCGGAACCAGAGCTGGATCGCAGTCGCCGACATTGCTGCAATCGCAACGCCGGCCGCGGTGACGACGGCCTGCATCGGGGCGAGGATCGCCATCGCGACGATCAGTGGCGCGAAGATCACGCCGATCGCAATCAGCACCACCTCGATCTTGGCGCGGATCACGCGTGACGGCGACAGCGGCGCGGTTGCGACCAGATCAGCCGCGTCCTCGCCCGAAATCGTGAGCCAGGCGAGGCCGCCGGCGAGCTGGCCCGCCGCCATGACGATCACGGGCGTGATCAGCACGAGCGCTGTGGAGGAATCCGAGAAGCTTCGCCACAGAAACAACGCGGGCGGCACGAGATAAAGAAGCTGCATCAGCGTCTGCGAGATCAGCCAGGGATCGCGGCCGAGCAGCAAGAACTCCTTGCGCCGCAGCGTCTGTTGCCGCGAGCCGCCACGAAAGACTTTCGCGTCCTTGCCTTGCCGGCTGGAGGCGGCGTGGGCCGAGGCGCTGATCGCGGTATCGGCAAAGCGCGGCGAGAAGATCGCCATGACGGCGCCGAGCAGGATCAGGCTCAGCGACAAGAGAAGCAGCAGCGCTTCGGTGTCGCCGAGCATGGCGCGGGCCGGCCACCACACCAGGCTGTCGGCCTCTGGCGCATAGGCGGCCGCGGCGTCCGAGGTCAGGACCGCAAAGCGCGAGAGCGTGCCGTAAGAGAGGACAGCCGCGATCTGCAGTGCGATCACGAAGCCAGCGCCGATCACGGCGGCGAGGATTTGCGCGGTCAGCCGCGTCCGCGCGGGCCCAATCAGGCGGAACAGCACAATCGTGATCGCGATCGCAAAGGCGCCGGCCGACAGCCCCACGGCGATGACAACGCCGAAGGCGGCAAACCACCGCCCGCCGCCATTGAGCATCAGCACATCGACGAAGGGCGTCGAGAGCAACAGCGCCATGGCGGTGACGGTGAGCGCGATCGCCGCAATTCGCACCGAGAACAGATTGGTGAGCTTCGCCGGCGAAGACATGATCAGGTCGAGATCGGCGCGGGCATAGAACACCCGCGTGACAGACTCGATCGCCTGCGACAGCATCAACGCCCAGGCCAGGAAGGCGGTCGCGGTCACGACAATCAGCGAGGTCTTGTCGAGCGGTGCCTCGAGCCCGGCGTAACGGCCGATCACGGCCCAGGCCGGCAGGTGCATCAGCGCGGCAAAGACAATCAGCCCGATCACCGCCACGCGCGTGCGGCGACGCCGGCCGCCCGTCATCATCGCAAGCCCTTCGCGCCAGGCGAGCCGGAGCTCATGCCGCGCAAACCAGGAGAGCGCGGTGGCCGAGCTCATGCCGCCTCGGCCTTCACAGCGACCAGCGCGATGAAGAGGTCTTCCAGGCTTGTGTCGGTGTGTCCGTTCTGCTGGCGCAGTTCGCTCAGCGTGCCCTCGGCGACCAGCCGGCCCGCAGCGATGACGCCGATTCGGTCGGCCATGCGCTCGGCGACTTCGAGGATGTGCGTGGTCATGATGACGGTGCGGCCGGCACACACGCGATCACTCAGCAGTCCCTTGACGTGCCGCGCGGAGACCGCGTCGAGCCCGGTCAGCGGCTCGTCGAGGATAATGAGGTGCGGATCATGGATCAGAGCGCCGGCCAGCGCCACCTTCTGGCGCATGCCCTTCGAAAATCCCTCGCAGCGCTCGTTCCGGTGCGGCTCGAGGCCAAGCGACGCGAGCAGGTCTTGCGCCGTCCGCTGCGAAATGCGGGGCTCGATGCCCCAGAGACCAGCGACGAACTCCAGATATTCCAGCGGCGTCAGCTTGTCGTAGATCATCGGCTCGTCCGATACCCACGCCAGCACCTGCTTGGCCGCGACGGGATCGGTGAGCGCATCGATGCCGAAGATATTGACCGAGCCGGCATCGGGCCTGAGGAGGCCGGCGACCATGCGCAACGTCGTGGTCTTGCCGGCGCCGTTCGGGCCGACCAGGGCATAGAACTCGCCGGCGCGCACGGTGAGATCGAGCGCGTCCACCGCAAGGCGCTCGAAACGCTTTGTTAACCCTCTGAGTTCCAGCGCGGATGCTTCGCCGTTCATAAACCTGTCGCCCGGCCTTGTGTGGCCCGGCGAACATGAACCGAAGAGCTTTCGACGCAGTGAATCGCAGCTCGCAAAATCCCGCCATCCCGCACGACGTGCCGTCGTGCGGACCCTTCATTTGGGCCCTCGGCGGCTGTTCATTTCTGCAATATCTGGGGCAGGGTTTCGCCGCGGATGATTGGCTCGCGCGGCGCAAGGTAGGTGAGCCCGGCCGCCTGCGCGAGCTCGGCGATGGTGCCTTTGGCCTGCAGGCTCGCGAGCGCCTTGTTGACGTCGTCGAGCAGCGCGGGATCGCTCGCAAGCCCGACATAGCCGCGATTGGCGCCGACCGGATAGTAATATCCACTTGCCGCAAGCTTGCCGTCGGGATGCGCGGCGCGATAGGCGTCGAGCCTTCGGAGGTCGACCAGGGTCGCGTCGTACTCGCCGCGATCGAGCGAGCCGAGCAGGTGGCTGCGGCCCGGCACCAGATGGGTGATGCTGTCGATCAGCCGGCCGTTGCCGAAATTCATCAGGATGGCGTCGCCGAGCGTGCCGCTTTCGATCGCAATGCGAAGGCCGGCGAGGTCGCCAATATCCGCCACGTGGCGGTCGCGCGCCTTTGCACCCAGCACGATGGTGAGCGCCGAATAGACATAGGGCCGGCTCGGCGTCAGCACGCCGAGTGGAACGCGACGCTTGCGGTCGTCGATGGTCGCACCGGCGAAGTCGGGGAGCTTGGCTGTCTTCACGCCGGGCACGACAAGGGAATCTTTGGTCAGCACATAGCTGCCGACCAGTGCACAGTGCCCGGCCGACAGCAACGCGTTGGCCTCGAGCGCAGGGCTCGAATCCTCGTCCAGCTTGCTTTCGAACCACTGGATCTGGAGCGGCCTGCCGAGCTCCTTCGCCACGTCCTCCGCCAACGCGACATCGAATCCGCTGCCCGGCTTTCCTCGATGGTGCAGCGAGAGCGGCGGCAGGTCCTCGTTGAGGCAGACCTTCAACGCCGCGTCGGCGGCGGCCGCCGTTCCTGCGCCTGCGACAAGCACGACTAGCATTGCACCGGCATGGATCAGGGCAAGGGCGCCTCTCATGGCTTCCTCTGGCTTGAGATATAGGCCCACAGGCCTTCGATCTGATCGTCGCTCAGAAGGTCGCCCCATGGCGGCATCCGGTTGTTTCGTCCGTTCTTCACCGTGGTGAAAAACAGCGCCTTGTCGCCGGAAAAGCGGCGCAGGTCGGGTACCACCGCGCCGGAATTGACCATGTTGAAACCATGGCAATGCGAGCAATTCTCGGCATAGGTGTGTTTACCCTGGTCGATCCTCGCGGGATCGGCGTCCGCATTTTGCGCGGTTGCGCGCTCCGTCGCGAGCAGCGCGATCAAGACCAGGGTGACGGCGGCAAAAACCGCCGCCGCCCAGCTTGCACGTCTTTCTGTCACCAGCGAACCGCTTACTTCTTGACCGCGAAAACCCAGAGCGATCCGCCGGTAGGCACCTGGGCGAGCCGTTCGTCGCCCGAGAACAGCGAGTAGACGCCGCCATAGCCGCTGGCGACCGCGACATATTGCACGCCGTCCTGCTGCCAGGTCACAGGCTGGCCCTCGATGCCGGAGCCGGTCTGGAACTGCCACAGCTTCTTGCCGTCCTTGGCATCATAGGCCTCGAACTCGCCGGTGAGCTTGCCCGTGAACACCACGCCGCCGGCGGTCGACAGCACGCCCGAGAAGCGCGGCATGTCACTGGGCACTTCCCATTTCGACTTGCCGGTCAGAGGATCGATCGCGGAGAGATGGCCGCGCGGTCCGGTGCCCCATTCCCAGAGGTCGGTCAGGTCCATGCCGACATACCATTCGCCTGCCTTGTAAGTCGCGGGCTCGGTCTTGTAGTGCCCGCCGAACGACAGCGTGTTGGCGTAGGCGAGACCGGTCTCCGGGTCGAACGACATCGGCTCCCAGTTCTTGCCGCCGAGGAGCGATGGGTACACCACGACCTTCTTGCCTTCGCGCGCGTCCTTGGAGACGTCGGTCTCGATCGGCCGGCCGGTCTTCATGTCGATGCGGGTGGCCCAGTTCACCTTCACATAGGGGTTGGCCGCGAGCAGCTTTCCGTTGGTCCGGTCGAGGACATAGAAGAAGCCGTTGCGGTTGGCATCCATCAGCACCTTGGTTGGCTTGCCGTCGACCTTGAGATCGGCCAGCACCATCTCGGCGACCGCGTCATAATCGAACGGGTTGTTCGGCGAGAACTGGTAGTACCACTTGATCTTGCCGGTTTTCGGATCGAGCGCGAGCACCGAGCAGGTGTAGAGATTGTCGCCCGGCCGTACCGCTGCGTTGAACGGCCCGGGGTTGCCGATGCCCCAATAGACGGTGTGGAGGTCGGGGTCATAGGAGCCGGTGATCCAGGTCGAGCCACCGCCGAACTTCCAGGTATCGCCCTTCCAGGTATCGCCACCCGGTTCGTCGGGGCTCGGGACCGTATAGGTGCGCCAGAGACGTTTGCCGGTTTCGGGGTCCCAGCCGTCGATGAAATCGCGGGTGCCGAACTCGGCCCCGGAGATGCCGGTCAGCACCACGCCGTCGGCAACCAGCGGCGCCATCGTCATCGAATAGCCTTCCTTGATATCGGCCACTTTCTGACGCCAGAGCTCCTTGCCGGTCTTCACGTCGAGCGCGATCACGTTGGCGTCGAGCGTCGTGCGGAACAGCTTGCCCTGGTAGATGGCCGCACCGCGGTTGATGATGCCGCAGCACACGATGCGCGGCGTCTCCGGCGGATATTCGACCTTGGTCTTCCAGATCTGCTTGCCGGTCTTGGCGTCAATCGCGATCGTGGCGTTGTTGGTCGTGATGTAGATGATGCCCTGGTATACCAGGGGTTGCGATTCCTCGCTGTGCTCGTCGGCGAAACTATAGTTCCACACCGGTACGAGATTCTTCGCGGTGTCGGTATTGATCTGCTTGAGCGGGCTGAACCGCTGCAGGCTGTAGCCCATGCCGTAATTGACGACATTGGACGTATCGGTTGCGCCCTTGACCAGTTGATCGGCCGTCTGGGCGCTGACGCTGAATGGAACGAGAGCAAAGCAGGCAGCCAACGCGACGCGTTTCATGTGTTCCCTCCCTGATGGTCTCTAGCGGACCTGACGCGCTAGGCTTGCAGAGAGAATTGCGTCGCGAGCGAGGCGAAACGCAGAAGGGATGGATGCGAAATCAAAAAGAGAAAATTTGTGTCGCCAAATTTTCGCCAAATGGAATTGTGCGGCGCGCGTTTGCCGCGCCGCATCTCCTGGCGCTCAGTTCGAGGCGCCGATCAGGCCGGGTCCGACATTGAGCGCGGCGGCAGGCGCCGGCGCAGGCTCAGGCATGCTCGCGAGCAGCGGCATGTCGGAATATTTCATCACGCCGGCGTCGTCGATGACGAACAGCGGGCGATAGTTGCGCAGGTTCACGTCCTCGACCATCGCCATGCGGCGGTTGTCGAGAATCAGCCAGTGCCCGTCGAGCCGCACAGCGGCGACCGCATGGCCCTCGTGCCGGAGCGTATCCATCATCACGACGATGCGCAGGTCTTCGGCCGCAATGCCTGCCATGCGCAGGGCGACATATTTCGCAATCGCATAATCCTCGCAATCGCCGGCACCGTGATAGAAGGTCACGAGCGGCGAGCTCCAGAAATCGATCACGCCATACTGGACGATATCTTCCACGGGACGGATCGCAAGGTTGATGGCGCGATTGATCTCGCCAAGGCGGGCGCGGCCCTCGCGCTGCCTGCCGGTGTCGACGATCGCAAGAAATTTCAGTGCGGCGTCGGAGACGCACCGCTCGCGGTCGCCGTCGCACAGCGCGAGCTGCACTCTTTCATCATCGAGCTTGTGGGCGACGCCTTGCCATTTCGTCAGCAGCCCGCCGCTATAGATCGGTGATGCCGCAAGCGCGAACGGCTCACCGGAATCAAGCGTGAGCGCAAGCGGCGCCGGCACAGTGAGCGGCTCGGCGGTCGCGCGCGGGACAAGAGCGAACCACGCCATGCCGCATGCGAGCAGTGCCGCGCGCCCCACGCGCGCGTGACCGAAAAGCCCCATCTGACGCCCCTTGTCCGGGCATCTCGTGAGGCGTGTTGCCTCGGACATGCGCCCGGATCGTTTCGCGGGCAATGATCGGAGGCTGGGCTTTTCTTCTGCTTAAGGCCGGCCCTGTGAGAGCGGAAAGCGGCCGGAAAGTGCGAAACAGGCTAAAGCCCGTCTCCACAGGTTCCAGACAATTTTACGGATCAGGTTCCCATGGATCCGTTTCCGGGCGTTCCAGGCGGGGCGGACCATGGTGTTGCGAGGCTGCCGCGAAGGCCAGAAAACTGCATGCGGCGGTTGCACCGGGCCGAATTTCCGCCCGATATAGCTAACGCGCCGGAAAGGACGGTTTTGTTATCTGGTTCGCAGTATTAGCGGAGGAAATGGCGCAATATCCCGCAAGCGAATGCAGTGATAGCATGTTTCAAGTATCAGCCGAAGCGTCTATACTTGAGTATACATCAAAAATATCCATTTAAACACCGTCAATACATGTCGGTGTCCCGCACATGGTAGCCGATATACCTTTGTGATCTATGGATTCGGTAGAAAACGAGCTGGAGGGCCAGACTTCCTGCCCGTCGTCACACAAGCAAGAGGCGGTTTCGCAATGCACTTTCCAATGATATGCAGGTTCCTTCGATAATTATTCAATAATTATTAACCATTTGTGGTGGGCTTTGAATTACGCGGGCAAATTCGACGCGTTTGCCTCTGAAGGACCGGCTGCGCATCCCCGCCATGCGTATGTCCACGTCGATTCCGCCCAGACCCACGCGCCGGCCAACGCGCTCATTGTTCCCGACGCCCAGCTTCTGTTCCATGCGGACTACTCCCGGTCGGGTGCTGATCTAATCCTTTCGAAGGATGACCATCGTTTCGTCCTGCATGACTACTTCAGCGGCGATAGGCGCGTCCCACTTGCGTCTCCTGATGGCGCGCATCTGACGACTGACATCATCAAGGCGCTGGTCGGCGAGGTCGATGTCGCCCAGGCGGGCGACGCGCCGGCCGCGAGCCATGTGATCGGCCACGTCACCAAGCTGCAGGGCTCGGCCACCGTCATCCGCAACGGTGTCTCGGTCATCCTCAACATGGGCGACAACGTCGAGAAGGGCGACGTGGTCCAGTCCGGCGCCAATTCGACACTGGGCATCACCTTCATCGACGGCACCGTGTTCGGCCTCGGCTCGAATGCGAGGATGGTGCTGAACGACATGGTCTATGACCCGCACGGGTCGAACAATTCCTCGTTGCTCAGCCTGGTGGCGGGCACCATCACCTTCGTCGCCGGTGAGACCGCCAAGCACGGCGACATGAAGGTCGATACGCCGGTCGCGACCATGGGCATCCGCGGCACCGCGGTGCTGGTCGAGATCGACTTCGACGTTCCCGGCCAGAACGGCACGCCGAATGCGAGCTTCCAGGTGCTGGTCGAGCCGGATGGCACCACCGGATCGTACATCCTGTTCGACAAGACGACGCTGCAGCCGATCGCGATCGTCAATCAGGCCGGCGAGCAGATCAACATCAACAACGGCGTCATCAGCCAGACCACGGTGCCGCTGTCGCCGGACATCCAGAAGCTCATCACCGACGTCTTCCAGCAGAAGTTCACGGACAACGACACCAACACCAAGACGACGTCGCCGACGAACGACACGCTCACCCCGCAGAACGGCCCGCTGATCAAGCTCGCCAACGGCACGACCGCGCAGCCGGTCTATGTCGTCACGGGCGCGCAGAACAATGCGCCGCCGCCGCCGTCGAGCAATCCGAGTCAGTCGTCGCCGCATGTCGACGGGCCGCCGCATCTCGACATCGTCAACCTGCAGGGCCTGCCGGCGACCCAGTACTTTTTCGCCGAAATACCCGGCAAGACCCACGATGCGGCGGACCCCGACACCGTCAAATTCACGGCCGTGTTCGACGACATCAACCGGGGCGATAATCCGACGGTCAGCGCCAGCTTCCACGGCTATTCCTACAAGAATGCGCAAGGGCAGGACGTCACCGCTTCGCTCTCCGCCCTGCAGCAGGCGGATATCGCACAGACGGCGATCAAGCTCGCCATCGACCCCGCTGCCGGCAACAGCAACGCCGGCACCGTCAGCTTGACCTACAGTCTCGCCGACAGCAATTTCGATTTCCTGGCGGCGGGCGAGCAGCTCACGCTGACCTACGACATCACGGTCAACAACAACTACGGGCCGAATCCCGAATCGAAGACCGTCGAGGTCACGATCACGATCGTCGGCACCAACGACGCGCCCGTCATCACCACGGCGGCCCCCACCATCGACTTCGCGGCCGGCACCAGCACGCCCGGCGGCACCCTGCAAAGCAAGAATCCGACCTCGGGCACGCTGAACTTCAACGATGTCGACCTGACCGACACCCATACCGTCGCGACCAAGCTCGTGGCAGCGGTGATGTCGAACGGCGGCACGATACCGCCCCTGCCGGAGAAGCTGTTCGAGAACGCGCTGTCGGCTTCGATCGGGACCGACAGCACCGGCACCGGCAATGGCGTCATCGACTGGCAGCTCGCTCCGTTGCCGGTCTATATCGCGGACTTCATCCCCAAGGGACAATCGGTCACGCTGACCTATGACGTCACGGTGACGGATTCGCAGGGCGCGGTCTCGACGCAGACAGTCACGGTCACTATCACCGGCACCGACAATGCGGCGGTGGTCTGGGTCGATACCGGCGCGGGCGGCGGATCGTGGAACGACGCCGCGAACTGGGGAACCGGCGCGGTGCCGACGGCGAGTGACGATGCGATCATCATCACCAACCAGCTCCTCGGCCTGACTCCGTCCTATCCGGTGACGGTCGATCATGACGCCGCCGCGCACTCGCTCACGCTGAACGATTTCGGCAGTTCGCCGCCGACGCTGATCAACGACGCGACGCTCGCCATCGGCGCCGGTGGCCTCAATGTCTCCGCCGACTCGATCATCGAGAACCAGGGCACCCTGACGGTCGCCGGCGCGGCGGAGTTCTCCGGGACAAGCGAGCTGCAAAATTCAGGAGCGTTCAACGTTTCCGGCGCGCTTCAGTTCGCCGATCACAGCGTGCTGCAGAACTCCGGATCTGTGCAGCTCGGTGCAGGCGGCGACTTCAAGGGTTCTGCCAGTATCACCAATAGTGTGGGCGGGACGATCACCGTCGCGGGCGCGGCAGAGTTCGTCGATAACAGCATGCTGCAAAACTCGGGATTGCTGCTCCTCGACAACGGCGGCGACTTCAGGGATTTTGCCAGCATCACCAATAGCGCGAGCGGCACCATCGAGGTCGCCGGCGGCACGCTCAATCTCCTCGTTGATATCGCCAATCAATACGGGCACGTCACGGTCGATGCGGGCGCGACGCTTTCGCTTGCGACCGAGGACGTCAGCGCTGGCAACAACAACTATTTCTTCGCCGGCGAAATCGACGGCGGGACGGTCACCATCCTTGGGACGCTGGAATTTCAAGAAGACGGCGACGCTCTTCAGAACGGCACGCTCATAAATTCGGGCCTGATCGAGTCTTTCAGCTTCCAAGATGCTCTCATCAACGAGACTGTAACCAACAACAACAAGATCGAGGTCGCCTCGGACGCCAGGCTTTGGCTGGAGGGAAGCACGGTAACCGGCGCGGGCACGATCGAGAGCGACGATGCGGGGACGCTGGTGGTGCAGGGCACCACCATCGACGGCGGTACGATCACCAACGACAGCGGCGGTACCCTTTGGTTCGCCGGAGGCGCCGATCTGAAAGACGGTTCGATCGGCAACTCCGGCCTGCTGCAGGTCGACGGTTACCACAACTCGCTCGATAACGAGGCAGTCAACAACGGCGATACAATAGAGATTCAATCCGGTGGCGCGTTGACGATTGACCAGGGCTCAATCGTCACGAACGACGGGACAATCCAGATCGATCAAGGGCCCTTCTACGGCACCTTGACCGTGAATGGCGCCACGGTCGACGGCGGCTCGATCACTGCTGATGGATTCCTTTTCCTCACCGGTTCGGCGGTGTTGAAGAACGGCTCATTGCAATTCGCAAATCCCGCCACCGGTTTCGTCCAAGGTCTCGGCAACGCCCTGCACAATGAGAAGGTGAGCGGTGGGAGCTTCGCTCTCGCTTCGGGTACCGAACTCACGATCGATCAGGGATCGGACGTCAAGGACTCCGAACTGTCGCTCAATACGGCGACGCTCACGCTGAACGATGCGACGGCCGAGAATACGACGATCGCCAATGACGCGAGCGGCGGCACCGTTGATTTGACCGGCCAGGTGCTGTTGCAAGGCGGCGCGATCGTCAATGCTCTCAACTTCGATGTCTCCGGCACCCAAAATACGCTGGATGGCGAAAGCATAAGTAACCTGCTTTCCGGCGTGATGGAGATCAACGGCGACCTGACGCTGAAGAACAACAGCAGCATCACCAACGAGGGCGCGGCCAATACCGAGACTGTGGAGAGCACCGGCACGCTGACGCTGAACAACGCCACCATAACCGGCGGCATCGTCACCAACCATGGGACAATCGACTCGACCGGCGGTGGCGCTATCGACAACGCCAATATCACCAATACCAGCATGATCGAATCGACCGCCGGCATCGTGACGATCGATCCGGACGCACAGACCTTCACGCTGACCAATTCCGGCACGGTGCAAGCCAATGGCGGCGAGCTCGATATCACGGGCGAGCAGATCACCAACACCGATGCGCTGAACGCCGTCAACGGCGGCACTCTGAAGCTCTCTGACCTGACCGTGACCAATACGGACGGCACGGTGACCGTCGGTCACAATTCGACGCTCGATCTTGCGTCCGCCGGCATTACCGGCGGCGATGTGAGCAACTCGGGCACGCTCGACCACGTGACGGGCACCGATACGATCACGGCCGACATCACCAATACCGGCACGTTCGAAGTCACCGGCGGCACGCTGACCATCGGTGCGCAGAGCAAGATTGCCAACGACGGCAACGTGCAGGCCAGTGGCGGCGGCACCTTTGAGATAGACGGCAGCATCGACAATGCCGGCACGATCGCCGCCAATGGCGGCATCATCAATATCGCCGGCGCGGTCTGCGGCACAGGCTCCGCCACGATCGCGAGCGGCGGGATCCTGCACTTCAGCTCGACTGTCGCCGCGACGCAGACCGTGACCTTCGAGGATGCGACCGGCGCGCTCGCCGTTGCCGACACGGCCGACTTCCAGGCCACGATCGATCACTTCGGCGCAGGCAACACGATCGACCTGACCGGGATCAGCTTCACGGCGGGCGAGCACGCGGTCTGGACGCAGGGGACGGGCGCGAATGCGGGCGGCGGCACGCTCACGATCTATGACGCCGACGGAAACGCGGAAGCCTCGCTCAATCTGCACGGCACCTACACCACCAACAATTTCACGCTGGCGAGCGACGGTGCTGGCACGCCCGGCACCGATATTCAGTTCACGACGGCGAGTCCGGCGGCCCCCACTGTAACCATCCAGGCGCTGACGCCGAACGGCCTGGACCTCTCTCACCAGGATGTGCTGGCGGAGATGGGCGCCGGGACGGTTCAGGACGACGGCAGCTCCACTACATTCACGGTGGTCGACAGCGCCGATCATGTTCAGTTCGTGATCAACGGCACCGGTCTTACCTTCGACGGCACGACCGTCACCGGCGGCACCATCACGTCCTTTGAGGAATTGACGACCGACCCGACGCCGGTGGCGCTGGGAAATTTCACGGGCTTTTCGGTCAACGCCGCGACCTGGGTGTCGGACGTGCAACAGGACGCCGCCGGCAACAAGACGCCAATCAATACCGTGCTCGGCACCTACTCCTTTGACTTCATCGGCGGTCCGGGCAATGACAGCGTCGGCCTGCCGCCTGCACCGGCCGGCAGCCACGATTCGATAACCGGCGGCGGCGGCAACGACACCTTCTACTATCAGCAAGGCGATGGCGCGCTCGTCATTACCGATTTCGACCAGGGCGGTGGTTCCTTCAATGCAAGCGAAGATACCCTCGTCCTGAGCGGTTTCAGCGGCCAGCCGACCTTTACCTATGCGAATGGCAACACGATCGCGGATTTTGGCAATGGCGATGTCCTGACGCTGCTCGGCATCACGCAACAAGAAGCCGCGTTGATCAATATCCAAAGCAACAACGGCAGCGGCAACAACAACGGGCCGGTCATCGGTGATGCCAACAACTCCGTGACCTACCAGGGAACGCCGGTCCTCATCGATCCGTCAGTTACGCTCTCGGATCCCGAGGCCACCGTCTCGAGCGTCAACGTGTGGATTTCACATGGGTCCCAGGCCGGCGACGAACTGACGATCAACGGCAATCTCGACGGAGAGATCACCAACGCCGACGGCAGCATCATCCACTACCATTTCGATAATAGCCCCGGCACCAACAACGGCCAGGGCCCCGGGATTTTCCTGTCGAACATCGGGACCACCGCGGCAACGACCGCTGATTTCCAGGCGGCGTTGCAACTCATTCAATTTTCCAGCACGAGCAACGACCCGACCGCGGGCGGCAGCGACAACAGCCGGACCATTACCTGGGCCGCGTACGACAACACCAATTTCAGCCCGATCGTCACCACGACGGTCAATCTCAATGCGTTAGGCGTGACGGTCAACCATGTCCTGACCTTCACCACGCTCGACGATCCCGGCACGTTCAACACCCAGCCTGGCGGCATCAACGACGCCGGCATCATCGTCGGCGGCTCGGCCGCCGATGCCAATCACCAGATCGCCTGGGAATACGTTGATGGTGCCTTCATCCAGATGGGCGCCTCGCTCGAAGCGCAGGACGTGACCGCTCACGCCATCAACAACAATGACATCATCGTTGGCGACTTCTCGCCAGTTCGTTCGACGCCGCGCTACGGCTTCATCGACGGCAACGGCACGTTCACCACGGTCACGTCGGACTCGCCAGGTCAGAGCACCAACGCCAACGGCATCAACGATCACGGCGTGGTGGTGGGCTCTGACTATCTTCACAGCGGCGCGCGTTACACCGGCTACATCTATAGCGACGGGGCCTTCACCTATTTCAATGTCCCGGGTACCGACAACCCGAATGGCGATACCTTCGCCGACGGCATCAACAACGAGGGCCTGGTCGTTGGCAGCTACAATCCGGACGCCACCAACGCGAACGGATACCATGGCTTCGTCTACGACTCCGTCCACGGCACCTTCACCGATATCTCCGATCCGCTCGGGGTGAAGGGCACCTTCGCGTCGGCGATCAACGACCATGGCCAGGTGGTCGGCTGGTATGTCGACGCCAACGGCGTCGATCACGGCTTCATCGAGAGCGGCGGCATCTACACCACCATCGACGATCCGCTGGGGGTGAAGGGCACGGTCGTGACCGGCATCAACAATTCCGACCAGATCGTCGGATACACCGTCGATGCGAACGGCAACGACCACGGCTTCGAGACCACTTACAGCACAACGGTCACGGCGGAAGACACGCCGCTGGTATTGAATTCGGTGAATGTGTCGGATGCGGCCGCCGGCGACAACACGATAAAGGTGCAACTCGCCGTTGCGCACGGGACCCTGGCGCTGAACAATTCGAATGGCGTCTCGGTCTTGTTCGACGACAGCCACGACACCATGACGCTGACGGGCTCGACCGCCGCCATCGATGCGGCGCTGGGCAAGGGCATGGTCTACACGCCGGACAACGGATTTACCGGCAATGACACGTTGACGGTCACGGCCAACGACGAGGGCCACAATTCCACCGGTACGCCGCAGACCACGACCCAAACGCTGGATCTGACGGTCCACGGTGGTCCAGTGATCGAGACCGACAAGCTCGTCGTCACGCAGAACGACGATGACCATCACACCACCACGGTCACGGGGCTACAGATCAACGATTCCGATGCCGCGGCGTCGACGGAAACCTTCACGTTGTCGGCCACGACCGAAGCCTCCGACAGCCACGTCACGCCGTCTACCGAGACCGGCAGCCTCTCGCAGCTCAATTCGGCGCTCGATTCGATTACCTACGATCCCGGCGCAAACCGGCCGGCGACCGACATGGTCACTCTCACGGTCACCGACCAGTCCGGTGCCACCGACACCGTTCATTTCGTCTTCAACGAGGGCGACAGCGATACGGGCAATGTGACCCTTACCGGAACCATCGGCAACGACGTCATCTTCGCAACCGGGGGCTCGGATACGCTGACCGGCAACGGTGGCATCGATCAGTTCGTGTTCAAGCCGTCGATGCCGGATGCGAACACGACGACGGAGCACACGATCACCGACTTCGATGTCAACCACGACACCATCGATCTCAGGCAATTCGTCAACGTCGGCTCATGGACCGATGTGACCGCAACAGCCCAGCAGCAGGGCTCCGACACGCTATTGACCCTGGACAACCATGAAACTCTGTTGCTGAAGAACGTCCTCGCCACCAATCTGCATGCGAGCGATTTCATCGTCACCCCGCACACCGGCTAGCAGCCGGAGCTGAGCCGCCGATCGGGGGCGGTTCGACCGTCGCGGCAGGCTCCATTCAGAGCTTTGACGCGCGGAAAATTTCCGTAATGTAGGGTGGCCACAGGAAGTGAAGCGCGAGCGGCGGCGCGTGAACCGGAAATCTGAAAGAGCATGAAACGGCTTCGATTGTTGTGGCGGTGGTTCACGCGGAAATTCGGCATCGCGCGCGTGCTCTGCCTCCTCATGCTCATAGGCTTTGCCGTCTTGCGCCTGCTCGATCCGGCGCCGATCCGGGAGATCCGCACCCGCACCTTCGACATCTTCCAGCTCGTCGATCCCAGGGTGAAGAAGATCAAGCCGGTCACCATCGTCGACATCGACGAGAAGAGCCTCGCCAAGCTCGGCCAGTGGCCGTGGCCGCGAACCACGATCGCGGACCTCGTCACCAACCTGACCAATCTCGGCGCCGTCGTCATCGGCTTCGACGTGGTGTTCTCCGAGCCCGACCGGCTCAACCCGGACGTCGCCGCGCGCACCATGCGCTATCTCGATGAGGCGACCAGGAGCAAGCTCCGCGACTTGCCGAGCAACGACAAGGTTCTGGCCGACGCCATCAGGCACTCGCGCGTGGTGCTGGGCGAGACCGGGATGCCGGACGTGAGGCTGGAATCCGACGAGTCGCTGCCGTTCACCCCCTTTGCGACACTCGGCAGGGAGATCGACCCGCTCTTGTTCCTGCATCAGTTTCCGGGGCTCTTGCGCAACGTTCCAGTGATCGAGACGGCTGCGGCCGGCCGCGGCCTGATCACCATCGTGCCGGAGCGCGACGGCATCGTCCGGCGGGTGCCGATGGTGCTGCGGGCGCAGGGCCACACCATGCCCTCGCTGAGCCTGGAAATCCTGCGCGTCGTCACCGGCACGTCGACCATTCTGCTCAGATCCGGTGATGCCGGTATCAAGAGCATCAGGCTCGGGCGGCTGGAGATTCCCACCGACAGCCATGGTCAGCTCTGGGTCCATTTCGCCCGCCAGGACCGCGCCCATTCGATCTATGTGTCGGCCGCCGACGTTCTCGACAACACCGTGCCGGCCGACAGGATCAAGGGCAAGCTGGTGCTGATCGGCACCAGCGCGGCCATGCTGAACGACATCAAGACCACGCCGGTCTCGCCGGCGATGCCGGGCGTCGAGATCCATGCCCAGATTCTCGAAAGCGCGCTGACCGGCGGCTTCGTGTCGGAGCCAAGCTATGGTATGGCGCTCGAGTTTTTCGCGGCCCTCCTGGCCGGCGTCTTCATCATCGCATTCGCGCCGAATATGGGGCCGGCCCGGCTCGCCGGCGTCGGCGCGCTGTTTGCGACCCTGCTGATCGGCACATCCTGGTATGTCTATCAATATCATCGCCTGCTCATCGACTTCACTTATCCGTTGATGTCGACCACGGCGATCTACCTCACGCTGATCTTCTCGAGCTTCGTGCGCGAGCAGGCGCAGCGGCGCCAGATCCGTTCCGCCTTCGGCCAATACCTGTCGCCGGCCTTTGTCGAGCAGCTTGCGCAGTCGCCGGAGAAGCTCAAGCTCGGCGGCGAGCAGCGCGAGATGACGATCATGTTCTCGGACATGCGCGGCTTCACCTCGATCTCCGAGACCTACAAGGATGATCCGCAGGGCCTGACTGCGCTGATGAACCGCTTCCTGACGCCGCTGACCAAGGCGATCCTGGCGCGCAAGGGCACCATCGACAAATATATGGGCGACGCGGTCATGGCATTCTGGAACGCGCCGCTCGACGACAAGGAGCATCAGATCAACGCCTGCAATGCGGCGATCGACATGCTCGAGCAGATGGAGGAGCTCAACAAGGTCCGCGCCGAGGAGGCGAAAGAGGGCGGCCACGCCTACGTGCCGCTCAACATCGGCGTCGGCCTCAACACCGGCCATTGCGTGGTCGGCAATATGGGCTCCGACACGCGCTTCAACTACTCGGTGTTCGGCGACAGCGTCAATCTCGCCTCGCGTCTCGAAGGGCAGACCAAGGAATACGGTTTTCCGATCATCGTCGGCTCGAAGACCGCGCTCGCGGTCAAGGATCATTTCGCGATCCTCGAGCTCGACTTCATCATGGTGAAGGGCAAGACGGAGCCCGAGGTCATCTACGCGATCGGTGGGCGCGAGGATGTGGCGCTGTCCGAGCGGTTCCAGCGCCTGCGCAACCTCACCATCGAGATGCTGGCCTGCTACCGCAGCCGCGACTGGGACGGCGCGCTGGCGGCGATCGAGCGCGGCCGCAAGACCGACGAGGCGCATGCACTGGAGTATCTCTACAACCTCTACGAGGAGCGAATCCAGGCCTACAAGGAGAATCCGCCGCCGGAGGACTGGAACGGGGCCTATCAATTGCTGACGAAGTGATTGATGTTCGTCATGCGCGGGCTTGACCCGCGCATCCATCAATAAGAAAGCTCTAGCGAAGTTGATGGATTGCCGGGCCTTCGCCGCGCCGAAGGGGCTTCGGCCCCGCAGGCGGGTCAAGCCCGGCAATGACGGTAGAACTTAGCGGGAGTGAAGCGGCATGAGTGGACCGGGTCCGAAAGAGGTGAAGGCCATCGCCGACGCGGCTGGTGTGCCGGTCGACGCTGACGTGGCGACGCGTATCGCCAATGCCGTCGGGCCGGCCTTCGAGGGCTTTGCGCCGATCGCCGGCACCTTGCCATTCGATCTCGAGCCCGCGAGCTTCCTGCTCGCCCAAGTCTTGAACAACCTTGCCGTGAAGGTGTCGCGATGAGCACCGAGCCGGCCCTGATGTCGCTCGCCGCCGTTGCCAAGGCGATCGCGGCAAAACAGGTTTCCTCCCGTGAGGTGACGCGATCCTGCCTGCAACGGATCGCGCAGTGGCAAGCGAAGCTCAACGCCTTCATGACGGTCGAAGCCGAGAGCGCGCTGAAGGCCGCCGACGCGGCCGACGCCGCGCTCGCGAGGAGCGAAAATCGTGGTGTCCTGCACGGCGTGCCGCTGGCGCACAAGGATATGTATTACGACGCGGGCCACGTCGTGACCTGCGGCTCGCTGATCCGCCGCGATTTCGTGGCGACCTCGACCTCGACCGCGCTGCAGCGGCTGAAGGACGCGGGCACGGTCCGCCTCGGCTCGCTGCAGATGGTGGAATTCGCCTACGGTCCGACCGGTCACAACTATCACCACGGCGCGGTGCATAATCCCTGGAAGTCCGGCCACATCACCGGCGGCTCGTCATCGGGCTCGGGCTCGGCGGTCGCCGCGCGGCTGACCTTCGCCGCTCTCGGCTCGGATACCGGCGGCTCGATCCGCTTGCCGGCGCATTTCTGCGGCGTCACCGGACTGAAAGTCACCTACGGCCGCATCTCGCGCGCCGGCGCGATGCCGCTGTCGCAATCGCTCGATACGGTCGGTCCGCTCGCGCGTACGGCGGAGGATTGTGCGCTGCTGCTCGGCCTGATGGCGGGCGCGGACCCTGAGGATCCGACCGCGAGCACTTTGCCGGTGCCGGACTATTTGGCGGCGACCACGGCTTCGCTGAAGGGACTGAGAATCGGCGTGCCGACCGCATTCTATGTCGATGATCTCGATGCCGACGTCGCCAAGGCTCTGGACGATACGGTCGCCGTGCTCAAGCGCGAAGGCGCCGATATCGTCAAGGTCGAGCTGCGCGACCAGCGCCAGCTCACCGCCGCCTGCCAGCTCGTGATCGCGGTGGAAGCCGCCGCCTTTCACAAGCGCTGGCTGATCGAGCGGCCGCAGGATTACGGCCCGCAGGTCTTGATGCGGCTGCAGAACGGGCTTGCGATTCCCGCCGTGCTCTATCTCGAGGCGATGCGCTGGCGCGGGCCGGCGCTGGCTGCCCATGTCGCGGCGACCAGCAGCGTCGATGCGGTGCTGGCGCCGGTCGCGCCCGTCGCCGCGCCGACCATCGCCGACAGCGATGTCGGCAACAGCTCCAACGCGGAAGCGGTGATCCAGCGCCTGACGCGCTTCACCCGGCCGATCAACTATCTCGGCCTGCCGTCGCTATCGATTCCGTCCGGCTTCAACGCGATCGGACTTCCGATCGGCATGCAGCTCATCGGCCGCTCCTTCGACGAGGCGACCTTGCTCACCATCGGCGCCGCATTCCAGCGCGCCACCGATTTCCATGAACGAGTTCCGCCCGCGGCATGATCCAAGCCTCATCGAGGTGGTCGCAACCAGGTAAACCGCGCGAAGTTTGCCCCGACTGTCATTGCCGGGCTTGACCCACGGCTGTCCGGTTTAGCTTTGGCATAGGCTGAGGCTCATCTGTCGCTGATCTTTGATGATTGGCGGAGGCGGATCGAGGAGGCGATCGATCCGCCGTCGCTGCATGAGGTTTTGAG
>NZ_DATGFH010000111.1:0-25840 GCF_035309285.1 Bradyrhizobium sp.
TCACCGCCTTGATCGCGCCGGCGATCTGCGGCGATACCTGGAAACGGCCCTCCAGCTTGAACTCGACTTCGGTCTGCATATCGAGACGCAGCACCAGCGCGATATCGCCGCTGCCGGATTGGCCTGCCGGCGGCTGCAGCCGCTTGGCGATCGAGTCGAGCGGCTTGGTATCGCGCAGGAAGATCCGCAAACCCTTTTGCGTCTTGGCCGCGGCATCATCCAGCGGCTCGGCGTGCAGCACCCGCGCGCGGACGTCCTCGCCCTGCAATTCGGCGCCGAGCTGCAGCAGCACGGCAGCTCCCGGCTCCAGCACGTCGCGATATTGCGCGAGCCCCTCGGAGAACAACACGGCCTCGAAATGGCCGGTCGGGTCTGAGAGGCCCATGATGCCCATCTTGTTGCCGGTCTTGGTGCGCCGCTCCATGCGCGAGACCACGGTGGCGGCAACCTTCCCGGCGGTCGCGCCGGTTTTCACCGCGCGGGAAAACTCCGCCCAGGATTGCACCCTGAGCCGCTTCAAGGCGGTGGCGTAGTCGTCAAGCGGGTGACCGGAAAGGAAGAAACCGATCGCGTCATATTCGCGTCGCAGCCGCTCGGCCGGCAGCCAGGGCTCGATCTGCGGCAGCATGATGGTCGGGGCGTCCGCAGCATTGCCGAACATGTCGTTCTGGCCCGACATCGCCGCTTCATGGCTGCGCTGGCACGCCGCGAGGATCGCATCCGCGCCGGCAAAGACCCGGGCGCGGTTGGGCTCGAGCGTGTCGAAGGCGCCGGCGGCGGCGAGGCTCTCGATGACACGCTTGTTGATCGCGCGCGGGCTGACGCGGGCGGCGAAATCGGCAAGCGAAGTGAAGCGGCCCTTCTTGCGCTCCTCCACGATCTGCTCGATCGCCTGGGGGCCAACGCCCTTCAGCGCGGCGAGCGCGTAATAGATCGTGTTGTCGCCGACCTCGAAGGTCGGACCCGAGCGGTTGATGTTGGGCGCCTCGACCTTGATGCCGAGCCGCTGCGCCTCGGAGCGGAATTCCGAGAGCTTGTCGGTGTTGTTGAGCTCGAGCGTCATCGAAGCCGCCAAGAACTCCACCGGATAATGCGCCTTCATATAGGCGGTGTGGTAGGACACCAGCGCATAGGCCGCTGCGTGGCTCTTGTTGAAGCCGTAGTCGGCGAATTTGGCGAGCAGCTCGAAGATTGTCTCCGCCTGCCCTTTCGGCACGTTGTTCTTGACCGCGCCCGCGACGAAGACTTCGCGCTGCTTTTCCATCTCGGCGCGGATCTTCTTGCCCATGGCGCGACGCAGGAGGTCGGCCTGACCAAGCGTGTAGCCCGCCATCTGCTGGGCGATCTGCATCACCTGCTCCTGGTAGATGATGACGCCGAAGGTTTCTTTGAGGATCGGCTCCAGGATCGGATGCAGGTATTCCGGCTCCTCGTCGCCATGCTTGCGCGCGCAATAGGTCGGAATGTTCGCCATCGGGCCCGGCCGATACAGCGCGACCAGCGCGATGATGTCCTCGAAGCGGTCGGGACGCATGTCGACGAGCGCGCGCCGCATGCCCTGACTTTCCACCTGGAACACGCCGACCACGTCGCCGCGTGCGAGCATCTGGTAGCTTGCGGCGTCGTCAATCGGCAGCGTTGCGAGATCGACGTTGACGCCGCGCTGCTTCAACAGCTTCACCGCGACATCGAGCACGGTGAGCGTCTTGAGGCCGAGGAAGTCGAATTTGACAAGGCCCGCCGGCTCGACCCACTTCATGTTGAACTGCGTTACCGGCATGTCGGACTTGGGATCGCGATAGAGCGGCACCAATTCGCTTAAAGGTCGATCGCCGATCACAATGCCGGCGGCGTGGGTCGAGGCGTGGCGCGTCAGGCCTTCGAGGCGCTGGGCAATGTCGAAGGCGCGCGCCACCACCGGGTCTTCGTCGCGGAAGGCCTGCAGCTTGGGTTCGCCTGCGATCGCAGCCGCCAGTGTCACAGGTGCCGCGGGGTTTTGCGGCACGAGTTTAGTCAGCTTGTCGACCTGCCCATACGGCATCTGCAACACGCGCCCGACGTCGCGCAGCACGCCGCGCGCCTGCAGCGTGCCGAAGGTGATGATCTGCGCGACCTGGTCGCGGCCGTAGCGCTGCTGCACATAGGAGATCACCTCCCCGCGCCGATCCTGGCAGAAGTCGATATCGAAGTCCGGCATCGAGACGCGTTCCGGATTGAGGAAGCGTTCGAACAGCAGGTCAAAGCGGATCGGATCGAGGTCGGTGATGGTCAGCGCCCAGGCGACAAGCGAGCCCGCGCCGGAGCCGCGACCGGGGCCGACCGGAATCTCGTGCGCCTTGGCCCATTTGATGAAGTCGGAGACGATCAGGAAGTAGCCCGCATAGTTCATGCGGTTGATGACATCGATCTCGAAGGCAAGACGCTTGTGGTAGTCCTCCTCCGTCGCGCCTTGCGACAGGCCGTGTACCTGAAGCCGCCGCGCAAGCCCCTCCTCGGCCTGGCGCTTCAGCTCGGCCGCCTCCTCGGTCGCCGCATCAGAGCCCGATCCGGCGCCAACCGTGAAGCGCGGCAGGATCGGCTTGCGCGTCATCGGACGGAACGAGCAGCGTTGGGCAATCTCGACTGTGGAAGCCAACGCTTCCGGAATATCGGCGAACAGCACCGCCATTTCGGCGCGAGTCTTGAAGCGGTGATCGGGCGTAAGCTGTTCGCGATCGGTCTCGGCAATCAGCTTCCCGCCGGCGATGCAGAGCAGCGCATCATGCGCTTCGTAGTCGTCATTGCCCGCGAAATATGGCTCGTTGGTCGCAACCAGCGGCAGGCCCTTGGTGTAGGCAAGATCGATCAGGCCGCCCTCGATGCGGCGCTCCTTGTCGACGCCGTGGCGCTGCAGCTCGACATAGAGGCGGTCTCCGAACAAGCCCGCGAGCCGCTCGCAGCGCACGGCCGCAAGCTCGGCGTGCCCCGCCGCGAGCGCCAGCGCGATCGGTCCATCGGGACCGCCGCTCAGCGCGATCAGATCATCTGCATTGTCGTTGAGCCAATCGAACTTGATGTGCGGGGTTTGATGGACCGGCGTCTCCAGGAATGCGCGCGAGTTCAGCCGCATCAGGCTCCGGTAGCCGCGCTCGCGCGCGGCGAGCAGCACGATGCGCGACGGACCGACCGCGCTCCGCGCGTTGGGATCCTGGTCGCCAAAATCGACCGCAAGCTCGAGGCCCACGATCGGCTGGATGCCGTAGCCCGCCATCTTGTCGGAGAACTCGAGCGCTCCGAACATGTTGTCGGTGTCGGTCAAGGCCAGCGCCGGCTGGCGGTCGGCTTTCGCGAGCTCGCCGAGCTTGCTGATCTTGATCGAGCCTTTCAGCAACGAAAAGGCCGAGTGGACGTGGAGATGGATGAAACCGGCGCCGGACATGCTTTTCGTTGCAAGCTTGAGGGATCAGAGCGACCTCAAGGCCGACTCGCGTTTCAGATGGTGATGCCTCAAGCGGACGGAGTCCACGAACAAGCCGCAAATTGGCAACGCCGTCCGGCTTTTCCCCAAACACCAGTCAAACAGGCGTGGATCAGGAAAATCAAAGCTGGCCCAACAGTTGCGCCCAGACCGCGATCATGCCGACAAACAGCGTGATCGACGCCAGAGCCGCCGCTTCTTCCACGAAAATCCGCAACATGGGAGCCTCCCTCTCTAGAACATAGAGGGAACATTGTTCCTTTTTTGTTCTTTTGTAAAGGCTCTTGGCTGGGGAAGCCGCAGCTTGGTTAATTCAGGGTCAGGGGCTCATCATCGGGCCGATTTGCAGAGATAAAAAAAGCCCCGGCCGAAGCCGGGGCTGTTCGATCCGCCGTAGAGCGTTTCGGTCGTAACGCGATCAGTAGCGCGCGACGAGCGGGCCGCCAAACTTGTAGTTCAGACGGGCGGTGAAGATGTCGGCATCCTGCTTGATGCTGTCGGAGCCGAGGAAGCCGGCCGGGCCGACGAAGCTGTTGGTCGACGTGCCCATGAACAGGTGGTCGTACTCGACGCCGAACGACCAGTTCGGGGTGAAGCCGTATTCGAAGCCTGCGCCGACGGTGCCGCCCCAGCGGGTCTCGCTGGCGGACGCCAGCAGCGCGCCCGTGACGGTGCCGAGGATGTTGTACTTGCTGTCGGTCACAGCCGCACCACCCTTCACGTAGAGCAGCGCGTTGTTCCAGGCATAGCCGACCTGGCCAGTGAAGAGACCGAACGCATCGATCTTGGTCTGGTCACGATCGCCCGGAAACGCCGTGCTGACATTGTCGCCGGAGAAGTCGGCCCAGTCGCCCTGCGCTTCCACGCCGAACACGATCGGACCTTGCTGCCAGCGATAGCCGATCTGACCACCGACAGCGCCGCCGGTCGAATCATGGCAGCCCTCCGAGAGGCCACCGACGATCGTCCAGCAATTGTGGCTGGTCCCGCCGCCGCCGTTGACACCGATGTAGAAACCACTCCAGTCGTACGCAGCCTGCACCATCGGCGGAGCCTTGGTGTAAGGCCGCGCCGCAAGGTCAGCCGCAACCGCAGGTGCCGCCGCGCCCAGCGCGACGAGACTTGCAGTGACGAGCATCAACTTCTTCATTCTCGAATCCAGTTCCAGTTTGTTGCCGTGGCCCCCAGGCCAGAGCGTGCCTCTTACCAGTGTCGGCACAAATTGCTGTAACTCGACCGCAACACTCATCGCGAAAGCGCCTTTCGCGTTAACTCAAGTTAATGTTGTGCCGCAGGCACTTCTGGAACTTTTGGATTTGCGACGGTTCCACGATCGAATTGGAAACGAATAAGGCAACGCGCGCCTCAATTGAGTCAGAAAAGTGACGCAGCATCTCGCAGAAGTGTTCTGCGCGAGATGCTCATGAGAGCCGAACGCGAATCGATGCGGAGAACTCTCAGACGTGGGCTATCCGCGCGAACGTGAGTTGACCGCAATGGCTTTCCCTGCGCTATCTTTCGGCAAAGCCAGCGGAGATCGCGCGAATGAGGATCCTTTTCGGCCTGCTGGATGTCGCGAAAGAGGTGCGAATTCTGGCGCCGGTGATGCTCGCGCTCGGAACGGCCTTCACTGGAACGCCGGCGGCCGCACAAACCTACGCGCCTGGCTATCCGGTTTGCCTGCACGTGTATGGCCGCGTCGGGTATTTTGACTGTCGCTATACGTCGATTGCCCAATGCAAAATGTCAGCCTCGGGAATCTCGGCCGACTGCGAAGTCAATCCGTATTCAGCAAATGCCGGCGTCGCCGCGCAGCCGCTCCGCCACCATCGCCGCGCTTACTAGACCGTTCTATGCGCGCTGCCGGCCAGCGGGCGCAGCGTTGAGTCTAGTCGAGCTCGACGATCTTGCCCTCGGCGATCGAGACCCGGCGATCCATGCGGCCGGCGAGCTCCATATTGTGGGTGGCGATCAGCATCGCGACGTTCGTCGCCTTCACGAGCTGCATCAAGGCCTGGAACACGTGATCTGCCGTATTCGGATCGAGGTTGCCGGTCGGCTCGTCCGCAAGCAGGGCTCGCGGCGCATTGGCGACCGCGCGCGCGATCGCGACCCGCTGCTGCTCGCCGCCGGAAAGCTCCGCCGGGCGGTGCTTGACGCGGTCGCCAAGGCCAAGATAGGCGAGGATCTCGTTCGAGCGCTTGACCGTCTCCGACCGTTTGAGACCGCGGATCATCTGCGGCAGCATCACGTTTTCCAGCGCGGAGAACTCCGGCAAGAGCCGGTGCGACTGGTAGACGAAGCCGATGTCGTTGCGCCGGATATGGGTGCGCTCCATGTCGGAAAGCTGCGAGGTCGGCGCGCCGTTGACATAGACCTCGCCGTCGTCGGGGCTCTCCAGGAGCCCCGCGATGTGCAGCAGCGTCGACTTGCCGGAGCCGGAGGGCGCGACCAGCGCCACCGACTGCCCCGCCCATAGCGCAAGTTTGGCGCCGTCGAGGATCACCAAGGGCGCTTCGCCCTGCATGTACTGGCGTTTTATCTCGTGGAGATAGATGACCGGTACATCTTGCGCTTCCGCCCCCTCCGCCATCAGCCCCTCACTCGTACCGCAGCGCTTCGACTGGATCGAGGCGCGCGGCGCGCCAGGACGGATAGAGCGTCGCCAGGAACGACAGTGTTAACGCCATGACCACGACCGCGGTGGTCTCGCCAAAATCGACCTCGGCAGGAAGTTTCGAGAGGAAGTAGAGCGTCGGATCGAACAGCTCGGTATTGGTGACCCACGACAGGAATTGGCGGATCGATTCGATGTTCATGCAGATCACCAGCCCTACAATGAACCCGGTCAGCGTGCCGACCACGCCGATCGAGGCGCCGGTGATCAGGAACACCCGCATGATCGAGCCCTGCGAGGCGCCCATCGTGCGCAGGATCGCGATGTCGCTGCCCTTGTCCTTTACCAGCATGATCAGGCCGGAGATGATGTTCAGCGCGGCCACCAGCACGATCATCGTGAGAATCAAAAACATCACGTTGCGCTCGACCTGAAGCGCGTTGAAGAAGGTCGAGTTGCGCTGCCTCCAGTCGACCAGGAACACCGGCCTGCCGGCCGCTTCCGTCACCGCTTTCCGGAAGCTTGCGATCTTGTCCGGATTGGTTGTGAAGACCTCGATTGCGGAAACGTCATTGACGCGGTTGAAATAGGCCTGCGCCTCCGGCAGCGGCATGAACACGAAGGTCGAGTCATATTCGGACATGCCGATCTCGAACACCGCCGTCACCTTGTAGGGCTTGATACGCGGCGTGGTACCCATCGGCGTCACTGCGCCCTTGGGCGAGACCAGCGTGATACTGTCGCCGGCATGCAGCGACAATTGATCGGCGAGCCGGCGACCGATCGCCACGCCCTGGCCCTGGTCAAACCCTTCCAGGGTGCCCTGCTTGATGTTCTTGGCGATCGAGGTGAGGTTGTTCAGATCGTCGGCGCGGATGCCGCGCACGAACACGCCCGAGGCATTGAAGGGCGATGACGCCAGCGCTTGGCCATCGACCACGGGTGCTGCCAGCCTAATCCCCGGCACCTGGCTGATGCGGTCGGCGACGTCCTTCCAGTCGGTCAGCGGCGATTCCAGCGGCTGCACCAGAATATGGCCGTTGAGGCCGAGGATCTTGTCGAGCAATTCCTTCCGGAAGCCGTTCATGACGGCCATCACGATGATCAGCGTGGCGACGCCCAGCATGATGCCGAGAAAGGAGAAGCCGGCGATCACGGAGATGAAGCCTTCCTTGCGGCGCGCGCGCAAGTAGCGCGCAGACAACATCCACTCAAATGCTGCGAAAGGCACGGTTTGATGCGGTTCGTTCATGGTCTCGTCCATCGCCCGATAAGCTCACGATTATGGTTTTTTCTTTGTCTTCAATGGCTTCCCACGAACTATTTGGCTGGTTTCTTGGGTTTCGCGAATCCTTGGAGGAACCGGATGATCATAGTGCCCTAAATCTGCCGCGGCCAATTAATCCCGGAGTTTTCCTCACGCTTAAGGACGCGAATCACCATGCGCAAAACTTCATGGTCCGCTTTGGCGGAACTTGACGCGGGCGGGCCTTCACGCGATGAGATCGTTGTCCGGGTCGCAGCCGCGTCTGTCGTCAGACCCGCACAACACCCAATCAGAAGCGCGCCAGAATGTCAGCGGGCGACAGATTTTCGCGCGAGCCGTCGGCGCGGCGCTTGAGCTCGATCTTGCCTTCGGCAAGGCCCTTCGGCCCGATCATGATCTGCCAGGGAATGCCGATCAGGTCGGCGGTCGCGAACTTGGCGCCGGGTCGCTGGTCGGTGTCGTCATAGAGCACGTCGACGCCCTTTGCCGCGAGCTCGGCGTAGAGCTTCTCGCACGCCGCATCCGTATCGGAAGCGCCCTGCTTCAAATTCAGGATCACCGCGCGGAAGGGCGCGACCGGCTCCGGCCATTTGATGCCGGCATCGTCATGACAGGCCTCGATGATAGCGCCGACAAGCCGCGAGACGCCGACGCCGTAGGAGCCTCCGTGGATCGGCACTTCGACCCCGTCGGGTCCGGCGACAAGGGCCTTCATCGAGTCCGAGTACTTTGTGCCGAAATAGAAGATCTGACCGACTTCGATACCGCGGGTCCGCACTCTTTTGTCCGCCGGCACTTCGCTCTCGAAGCGGGCAGCGTCGTGCACGTCCTCGGTCGCGGCATAGACCGAGGTCCATTGCTTGATGATCGGCGTGAGGTCGCCATCGTAATCGACGCCCTCGCCCGGGATCGGCAAGTTGAGAACATCGCTGTTGCAGAACACGCCGGACTCACCGGTCTCCGCGAGCACGATGAACTCGTGGCTGAGGTCGCCGCCGATCGGTCCGGTTTCGGCGCGCATCGGGATCGCCTTCAGTCCCATGCGCGCGAAGGTGCGCAGATAGGCGACGAACATCTTGTTGTAGGCGCGCCGCGCCGCCGCCTCATCGAGGTCGAACGAATAGGCGTCCTTCATCAGGAATTCGCGGCCGCGCATCACGCCGAAGCGCGGGCGCTGCTCGTCGCGGAATTTCCACTGGATGTGATAGAGGTTGAGCGGCAGGTTGCGGTACGACTTCACGTAAGCGCGAAAGATCTCGGTGATCATCTCCTCGTTGGTCGGCCCGTAAAGGAGTTCGCGCTTGTGGCGGTCGGCGATGCGCAGCATTTCCGGACCATAGGCGTCGTAGCGGCCGCTCTCGCGCCACAGATCGGCAAGCTGCAGCGTCGGCATCAGCAATTCCAGCGCGCCGGCGCGGTCCTGCTCCTCGCGCACGATTCTCTCGATCTTCTTCAGCACGCGAAAGCCGAGCGGCAGCCAGGCATAGATGCCGGCCGCCTCCTGCCGCATCATGCCGGCGCGCAACATCAGCCGGTGCGAAACGATCTCCGCTTCCTTCGGATTCTCCTTCAGGATCGGCAGAAAGAAACGGGACAGGCGCATGGGCTAAGCTCGGATTCGCTTGAGGAGACGAGAGTGAAAGCGGATTGAAGCCGAAAACACAAGACCGGACGCGAGGAAAACCCGCCAAGTGAGCGGATTTTCTGGCGTTTCATTCGCGCCGATACTCATTGGGTGGGAATGTCGAGATCGTCCTCCAGCGTGATCTCCTGAAAATCGGTAACCAGCGCATCGATCCGCATGTGCCAACGCCCGGGCACGGTGAGCGGCACCTTGCCGACATGCCAGTAGCCGTCCGGTCCAAGCGCGCCCTGACGCTCGATCGCCTCGATGCCGCGCTCCGGCAGGCTCAAGGTCAGCGTCGCCTCCTTCGCGTGCAGAAGCGTGCCGTCGCCGTTCATGAGCTGAAGGGTGAAATCATCCGAGCCCACGTTGCCTGGCGATACCAGCACCTGGAACATCGCCTTGTCGCTGTGGATGTGGACAGCGAGCGGCGCGTCGGGGACCAGCGAGCGCGGCGGCGTCGTAAAGCGCCAGCCGGCGACGACCGCGAGGATGCCAAATGCAAGCGCGCACTCGAACAGGATGGATCGCGCGAGAGGCTTTGTCGCCGCAGCATCGCGCGCCAGCGCTGGCGTGAGGCGAAAGCGATTGAGCGCGGCGAGGCCAAGCAGCGCGGCGACAAGCACGAGCTTGGTCGAAAGGATGATGCCGTATTTGGTTTGAACCAGCGCGGCGAAGCTTTCGAGCTGGACGATCGCAAGCACCAGTCCCGTCAGCGCGAGGAAGCCAATGACGGGTACTGCGATGCGCGAAAACCGGTTCACGATCGGCAGCGCCGCCGGCTTTGATCGCCGGACAATGGCCGCCAGCGGCGCGAGCGCCCCCAGCCAGAAGGCGACGGCTACGCCGTGGAGAAACACAGTCGGCCGCGTCAGCGCCTGCGGCGGCGCGGTCGCAGCATGCCCACTGACGGCGAGCGATAAACCGACGCCTGCCAGCGCGATTACCGAAAATCCACGAGACATCCCGGCGCTGCCTCTCAGCGCGACGACGCCGAGGATCAGCGAGACGATCGCAATCAACAACGAGGGCCCGAGGCTGGTGCCAAGCGCGATCGTCCAGGGCGCCGCGGCCAACATGCCGGCAAGCGGCAGGCCGAGGACATCGAGCCCCTGGAGGCCCAGCGAGGCCACACTGCTGACGATGCCGATAATCAGCGCGGACAACATCAGAGTGGACGCCGCCCTCTCCCGCGCGATCCAATCGAGAAAGAACACCCCGCCGATTCCGGCGAACAGTCCGAAATAGAGCCCGATGCGCGTCAGCCAGATCAGGGCGTTGATCTTAGCGTCGGCAGTCTCAGGCGTCTTGTTGGCGGTCGGCGCGCCGATGGAAAAGGTGAGCGATCCCGCCACAGGATGGCCGTCCTGCGAGATGACACGGTAGCTGACAATTTGCGTACCTTCCGGCAAAGTCTCCGGCAGTGCGATGGATATCGCCTCGCCCTTGGCATCGACGACCGCATCGCTGCGAAGCTTACCGGTCGCATCGATGAGATGCACCGCTCCCGCAGTGACGGCTTCGTTGAAGTGCAACTCCACACTCTTGGGAGCCTGCGGCAGCACCGCGCCGTCGCGCGGCTCGGTATAGGCCAGCGACGCATGGGCCGAGGCCTCGCCGGTCAGGCAAATGAAGAGCAGCAGGGTTACAAGAAACCGCATCAGGGCTTGGTCAGCTTTACGCCGGGGGCCGGCCATTTGCCTTCATGCGAATGGGCCCCCTCAGGCGGCATCTCGATCCATCGGCTCACGCCCTGTTCGCATTCCTGTATGAGGGGGAAATAAAGCGTCGTGCCGGGCTTGAGGCCGTTGGTGAGATAGGTCTCGATCGCGAACTCCTGCCGCGTCTTGTCCGGCAGCTTGCCGCCACTCCATGCGACTTCCTTGATGCCCTCGGAGACTTTCGCGCCCTTGTAATCGTATTGGCTCGCGTACTTGCCCTTGACCGTCTCGATAGTCCAGCCCGCGACGGGCTTGGCCTCGATCGCGATCACGCCTTCGGGAATCTGCACCCGGAGCTTTGTGGTCGGTGAACCCGCACAGCCGTGCGGGACCACGAACACAGCGTTGTAGTCCGCGCCGATCGCGGCTTGGCGGCCTTGCAGGAACACGTGCGCGCTCGCTGGCGACGCGGCGAGCAGCGCGGCCGCAAATAAAATGTAAAGGCGGATGGACATCGCTGGCCTCACATCTTCATGCCCTTGTGGTCCATCTTCTTCATGTCCATGCCGCCGCCCATATTGCCGCCGGGCCCCTGCGCGCCAATGCCCTCGATGTCGAGCGTCACCGCGACCTTGCCGGCCTTCTCGAACTGCAAGGTCACCGGTAGCTTGTCACCCTGCTTCAGCGGGCTCTTCAGATCCATCATCATGAGATGCAAGCCGCCCGGCGCAAGCTTCACGGTCTTGCCGGGATCGATGGTCAGCCCGCCCTCGACCGGGCGCATCTTCATGACGCCGTTGGTCGTCGTCATCTCATGTACCTCGATCTTGCCGGCCACGTCGGCGCTAATACCGATCAATTTATCGGGCACACTACCCTTGTTCTCGATGGTGAGGTAGCCGCCGCCAGTCTTCGCCCCAGCGGGCGTCGCGCGGGCCCAGGCCTGGCTGATGACGAGATCACCGGCCTTGACCTCGTCGGCACAGGCGGAAGGTGCAGCGAGAAGGCATGCAATCAACCCAGCGCCCAGCGCGGCGCTCTTGATCGATGCCAGCAACAGTCTTTCGAGCTTCATTGGAGTTTCTCCTGTTCCCAGTTACTTGTTTCCGCGAGATGAGCTCATCCCAAGATATCTACTGACCGACCTGAAACGTGAAATTGCCGTTGGTCGTATGACTATCCATCGAAAGCACATGCCAATTCACGTGATAGGTTCCTGAGCCGCCCACGCGAAGCGGGACCGACATCTGGTTGCCCCTGACCTGCGCCTTTCCAGTGTCCACGCGCTCGCCGGCCGCGTTGGTCACCGTGATGCTGCTGAAGACCGGCCGAATGTTCTGCGTGAACCACAGGGTGACTTCGCGCGGCGGCGCCGCGACCCTGTTGCCGACCCGCGGCTCGGCACGGTCGAGAAGGGCGTGAGCGTCGGCCGCGCCGGTTGCGAGCACCAGAACAAGGAAAGCGAGTGCAGCTAAAGAAATGCTTTTCATGTTTCGTCACCTTGGGAAGGGGCTTGCCGGTTGCGTGGAGCCGCCAAACAGCGGCTTGCCGATACCGTGGGGATCGATGTCGTCCAGATAGTAATGAAGCTGCGCGATCACGCCGATATTGCTGCCGCTTTGCCAGTCGATCGGTATCAGCGCCTCGACGCCAAACTGGAAGGTGTTGCCGACCCAGATGACGCCCGGGTTGATGGTGCCGGTGGTCAGCGTGCCCGAGGTCATCGTGTTGGCGACCGGCGTCTGCAGGTTCGCCTCCACCAGCGGGATCAGGTGATTGAAGAAATCCGGCAGGCCGAGGTCGATCACCGCCGATTTCAGGTAGGGCATGCTGTACTGGATCGTTCCTCCCCAGTTCAGCACGCGCGGATTGAATTCGGTGTCGGTGATCAGCGCGCCGGAGTCAGGATCGATGCCGAAGGTGGTGGTGAAATTCTCCGCGGGAATCGAATAACCGACCTGGCCGGTGATTGCGACCGGCCTGATCCAGGAGAATGTATCCGGCAAATCGCCGAATCCTTTGCCGAAATAGATGTTCGGTGCGTAGCGGTTGAAGGATTCGGCGCCAACTTTTTCGCTGCCGGTGCCACCCCACTCAACGCTCAAGCCCACCGACATCACGAACTCATGTTCGGGGTTTTTGAAAACCCGGTACTTGAATGTCGTATCGAGATTCTGGAATCCATTGGCGCCGGGTGCGATCGGGTCGGTCGGATTCAGGAAGGTGTAGGTCGAGCCGAACGAGATCGCGAAGTCATCCGTGATGCGTTTGGAGAACTCTCCGGAGATGTCGCGTTGCCTGACGGGCGGGTCATCGCCATTGTGAAAACTATCGACGGTCGGAACAGCCAGCTCGTCGTTGACGCCGGGATCGTCGATGCCGAGGGTCGCCGGAAAGAAGCGATTGCCGACGATCTCGTGGGCCGGACTTTGGCCAAAAGGAAAAAGGGTAGCGGCGAGCCCGGCAAGGCTCGTCCCCTTGAGACGGAAAGACATCAAAAGCTCCGCAATTGTCAGGATGTGAAGATCTCGACGGCCTCGCGAGGCCGCTCACTCACATCGACAAAGGAGGCGCCCGCGCCTGCGCGTTGGAACCGGTGCGCGAACCCGAGACGTAACTCGCCTGCTCATGCCAGGCGGTGCGCGCGGTTTCGCGATAGGGAACCGCAAACGCCTCGAGCTTCGGCGTGTCGATCGAGGCAGTGACGCCTGCAAGGCAGCAGATCGCACACGCCCCATCATGTTCGTGGTGCTGGCTGCCTTGACCGTCTGGCTGGCCCGGGGTGGACGCCGTGTCGTGGCAGATTTCCGCGGTGCTCAGCGGGTCGGAGGCGGCCACGGCCGCTGCCCAGCACGCGCCGATTGGCGCCAAAATCTGCACCATCAGCGCGATCAGGACGATCGGAAGAAATCTCTGGTAGTTCCGGCGCATCCGCGAGTAGCCCATCGGTTGAGCCGAGACTAATCACCGGTCACGTGGCTCGTCGAGGTCTCCAAGGCCACAATGGCCTCAAATAAAGCACCAAGCGGGCCAATTATCTTCTTGAGCACGGCTCGGAAATAACCGGACCGTTGAGGGCTTTTGCCCCTCGTGTGGCAAGACGATCTCCTACCATAATACCGATATCGCAAATCGATGCATACCTATGCAGTTCAAGGTGGGCAATTTCCAATCATTTCCAAATCTGCATGAAGTTTGAACATTCGTTGCCGAAAATGGTGACAAGTCGAAAAACATGGTCTACGACTACGGGCTCAGGCTAGCCGCAAGGTCAGGTCTGGTGGTCCAAGTCTCGGGAGGAACCCTGACGCGCAAAAAAAGCAGCGTCGCCCCGCCAATCAACAACAAATCCGAAATTGCGGGAAAACAGGGTCGACACAATTTCTGGAGCAGGGCTTGTCGCCCTGCTCTTTTTTTGCCGGGCGATCATCGCAATTCCTGATCATGTCATCGGCAAATCCGATTGAGCGCAGTTTTGAAATCGCAGCCTCCCGTTGCGAGGACCTGACGCCGCTGGTCTATGAGCGCCTGCACCGCGCGCATCCGGAGACCCGGGCGATGTTTCGCACCGAAGGCAGCGAACTCGTCAAAGGCTCGATGCTGGCTCTGACTATCGAATCAATCCTCGACCTTGCCGGCGAGCGCAGCGGCAAATTCCGCATGATCGAATGCGAGGTATCCTCTCATGACGCGTACGGCACGCCGCGTGATCTCTTCCTCGCCTTCTTCAGCATGATCCAAGCAACGCTGCGTGAGCTGGCGGGCGCGGACTGGACGGCGGACATCGACGGAGCCTGGAAGCGACTGCAGGCCGACGTTCGGGATAGGGTCTCGCAGAGCGACACCTGAAATGCCGACAGCATGAACCATTCTCGGAGGTCAAGCGGTAGCGGGAACATCGTGATTGTGAGACACTGCCCTCTTCCGCGGCGCGCAATGACGCCGTCGGTGGCAAAACATGGCAACAAGGGAGCGAGCGATGTCCGGGAATGACAAACCCTCAACTACGAGACGCGATCTTCTTCAGACGGCAGCAGTCGCCGGCGCTGCGACCGCCTTCCTCGGAGGATTGGGCATAGCCCCAGCAGCCTTGGCAGCCGAAGTGGGGCGATCGGAAAAGCCGCTGAAGGCGGCCTTCTCCAACGCCGGCCTGCAGGCCACCTGGTGCGCCCAGGGCAAGCAGGCTGCCGAATGGTGGGGCAAGCTCTTCAACGTCGAGGTGACCTGGTTCGACGGCCAGCTCGATGCCGTCAAGCAGCGCGCCGCCATCGACAACATGGCCTCGCAGAAATGGGACTTTGTCGCCATTCAGGCCTTCGGCATCGGTACGCTGACGCAGCCCGTGCAAAAGATGATCGACGCCGGCACGCCCGTGATCGACATGGATACGCTGATCGCGCCGCTCGACCAGATCAACGTTCATTCCTTCCTCGCGCCAGACAACGACTTCATGGGCGCCTCGGTGACGCAAGCTCTCGTCAACGCCTTAAAAGGCAAGGGTAAAGTAATCATGACGCAGGGCGCACTTGGCCACACCGGCGCGCAGGGTCGCGCCAGAGGCTTCAATTCCGTCGTCAAGCAATATCCGAACATCGAGGTTCTCGACACCCAGCCTGCCGATTGGGACGTCTCGAAAACCGCACGGCTGTGGGAGACCTATCTCACCAAATATCCGCAGATCGACGCCGCGTTCTTCCACAATGACGACATGGCGCTCGCCGCCTACAACATCATGAAGGCCCACAACCGCACCAACATCCTGATCGGCGGGGTCGACGCCATGCCGCCCGCAATCCAGGCCGTGAGTGAAGGCCGGATGTTCGCAACCGTCCGCAACCCCTCCTGCCGCATCCACGGTGGCGCCATCGTCGCGGGCGTTGCCGCGGTCGCTGCCGGCGAGAAGACCGGTCAGGGCGGAATCCCCAAGAACGTCGTCACCGACGGCCCGGTCGTGACGAAGGCCAATGCGCCGGGCATGCAGTGGATGGAGACTCACTTCCTGATCTGAGCCATGCCGAAAGGCTCTTCCCCCCTCCTCGAGCTCAAGGGGATCAGCAAGGCCTTCGGCGGCGTCGAGGCGCTGCGTGGGGTCGATTTTGCGCTGTCCGCCGGCGAGATCCATGGTCTTGTCGGCGAGAACGGCGCGGGCAAGAGCACGCTGATGAAGATCATCGCCGGCGTGCATCCGGAGTTTTCCGGCCGCTTCCTCCTCGACGGCCAGGAGACCCGCTTCCGGTCGGCGCGCGACGCGCGCGCCGCCGGCATCGCCATGGTGCATCAGGAGCTCAGCGTCGCGCCCGACCTTTCGGTTGCCGAGAACGTGTTTCTCGGTGCGCAGCCGACCAGTCGGCTGGGCCTCGTGCAATGGCGACGGATGGCGCGCGAGGCGGGCGAGCAACTCGCGCGATTTGGCATCCACGTCGATCCGATGTCCCGGCTGGGTGATCTGCCGATCGGGCTGCAGCAATTGATCGAGATTGCCCGCGTCCTGTTCTCGGGCGCGCGCATCGTCATCCTGGACGAGCCGACCTCGGCGCTCTCTCCGCCGGAAGCCGAACGGCTGTTCGCAACACTGCGGCGGCTTCGCGACGAAGGCACCGCGATCGTCTTCATCTCGCATTTCATCGAGGACATTCTGCGCGTCTCCGACACCGTCACCGTGTTCCGCAACGGCCGCCAGGTCGCGGAAACCGCGGCGGCTGCGACCACCAAGGGCGCGCTGATCGAAGCCATGATCGGCAAGGGCCGCGAGGTGCTCGAGCACAGCTATACCGACGACCTCATGCTCCCGCCCTCAAGCCCGACACCGGCCGTTTTGAAGGCCGACCGGCTCTCTTTGGCTCGCAGTCTCCAGGACGTCTCCTTCGAAGCCCGTTCCGGCGAGGTGCTCGGCATCTATGGCTTCATGGGCTGCGGGCAGCACGAACTGTCGCGGATCCTGTTCGGCAAGCTGAAGCCCGATGGTGGAACGCTGGCCGTCGACGGCCGGCGCAAAACCTTCGCAAGCACGGCCGACGCCCGGCGCGCCGGCGTCGCGCTGGTGCCCGAAAGCCGGCGTGCCATGCTGTTCCACCAGGAGCCGGTTTACAAGAACATCTCGATCAGCATCCTCGAGCGGATTTCGGCGCTGCTGCTCAAACCCGCCCGCGAGCGGGCGATCGCCAGGCGCCAGGTGGAGCAGCTCCAGATCCGGCCCCCGGTCGTGGGGCTCGACCTCGGCATGCTCTCCGGCGGCAACCAGCAGAAAGTGGCGCTGGCGAAGTGGCTGACCTATCCGCCGCGGCTTCTGGTCTTGTGCGAGCCGACGCGAGGCATGGACGTCGGCGCCAAGAACGACGTCATCAACATCGTCAAGGATTTGCGCGCCAAGGGGCTTGCGATCATCGTTTTGTCGACCGAACCGGAGACGGTGCTGTCGCTGGCCGATCGCATCCTGGTGCTTAAGCGCGGCGCGCTGGTGCGTGAATTCGCGAGCGATGTCGTCAGCAAGGATCGCCTGCTGGAAGCGGCATGACGGAGAAGCATGATGGCGAGCAGTGAAACAGTTCAGGCGAAGGAGCACGGGCCAAAAGGCATCGCCTCCTTCCTGCGCTCGCAGATGCGCAATATCGCGCCGTTCCTGACGCTGATCCTTCTCTCCGCCTTCTTCGCCGTGGCAAGCCCCTCCTTCGCCACCATCGACAATGTCGGCAATATCCTCACCCAGGTCTCGGTGACGGGTATCATTGCCGTCGGGCTGACGTTCGTCATCCTCTGCGCCGAGATCGATCTGTCGATTGCCAGCATCGCCAATGTCACGGGTATTGCGGTGGCCTATTTCACCATGCAGGAGTCCTACGTGAACATCGCCAACATCCCGCTGCCGGGATGGGCCGCGATCCTGCTCGCGCTCCTGCTCTGCGCCTTCCTCGGCCTCATCAATGCCCTCGGGCTGACGCTGATCGGAATCCCCTCCTTCATCATGACGCTCGCGATGATGCAGATCGCAGCCGGTATCTCGGCGCTTTTGGTGCGCGGCCAGATCGCCTACAAGGTTCCGCCGCTGATCTCGACGCTCGGCTCAGCCTCGATCGGCGGCATTCCCTGGATCGTGATTGTCGCGGCCGTGATGCTGCTCGGCGGCCATCTCGTGCTCACCTACACGCGCTTTGGCCGCTACGTGTACATGGTCGGCGGAAACCGTGAGGCAGCGGAGTATTCGGGCCTCAACGTCAATCTGATCCTCGGCAGCGTGATGGTGATCGCGGCCGTCTGCGCCGGGATCGGCGGCATGCTGGGGGTGGCCCATTTCGGCAGCGCACAGCAGAACGAGTTCGACACCTATCTCCTCGACTCGATCGCAGCGGTCGTGGTCGGCGGCACCAGCCTATTCGGCGGCCGCGGCGGCATCGGCAACACCATCGTCGGCCTGTTCGTGCTCGGCGTGCTGAACAACGGTCTCGACCATGTCAACATCGACAGCTTCCTGAAAATATTGATCCGCGGGCTGATCCTGCTGGCAGCGCTCGTCATCAACGTCTATGCGCAGCGGCTGCGGGCCAAGGCCGCCGAGTAGCCATCAACGAGCGAAATTTGGCTGCCAGTCGCGCGCTTCTCGCGCCGCCCTGGTTACGGCGCCGATCGCGGCGTAAGAAGCCGTATTCACCAGCATGTCGCGGGCGAGATGCAGGCTGCGCGCCTCGCAGAGGGCGCGCATCTTTTCATCTTCGATCCATTCGAAGTCGATGTTGTGCGCGAGCCCCAGGATGCGGCGGATGGTCTTGGCCGCGGCAAAGCCGACCGTATCGGCGAACAGCCGCGCCATGTACGCTTGCCGTTCTGTTTCGAGGCGCTCTGCGCCCTTGCCGCCCGCAAACAGCGTCGGCGGATAAGCGTCGCCCTTGGCCTCGCTCCGCCAGAGTTTCAGGAATTTTCGCGAGAACTCTGTCCACACCTTCTCGACGGTTTCCAGGACCCACGTCTCGAACGCGTGGCGCTCCCCCGGCGCACGCTCATGACCGGCCGAGGCCAGGTAGCTCATGAGCAGATTGCCGATCACCGCGCCGATATCGAACCCCATCGGCCCGTAGAAGGCAAATTCCGGATCGATCACCCGCGTTTCGCGCTCGGTCACCATGATCGATCCGGTGTGAAGATCGCCGTGAATCAGCGCTTCCGGCGAGGCCAAAAATTTCAGCTTGAGGCGGGAGATCGCGACATGAACATCGAGATCCTCGCGGAAGGCCGCTGCGGTGGCGTCGAGCCACGGCGAGGTCCAGCGGTTCTGTTCGGCCACGCGATAAGGATCGGTGAAGATCAGGTCTTCGGTGATCTTGCAGAGCGCGTGGTTGCCGGCGAAGGCGGCGATCCCCTCCTTCTTGGCCGCGGCTGGCATAGCCAGATCGGAGCTGAAGAACAGCGTCTGCGCCAGGAACGTCGTGATGTCGTCGATAAAGCGCGGATAGATGGTCCCTGCAACCAGGCCCCTGCGCATGATGATATGCGGCTCGAGCAGCTCCATCGCGACCAGCGCCAGCGCTTCGTTGTGGTGCAGCACATCCGGCACAAGGCTCGGCGCGAGCCTCGCCTGATGCACCAGCGCCAGATATTCGTAATGCGAGCGCGAAAGCGGCAACGGCCAGCTCTCACCCACCAGCCGCACATAAGGCAAGGCCTGCTTGACGGCGATGCCGCCCGTGGATCCCTTGATGATGAAGACCAGATTGAGATTGCCGTCGCCGACCTCGGTGATGGTCCAATCCGCAGGGACGCCACCCAGCTTCCCCGACACCTCGGGCAGAGCCGACAAATAGGCACGGAGATCGGGCTCTTTCAGGATTCGATATTGGTCAGGCATGGCAACCCGCCCGTACAGTTGAGCTAGAAATCTTCGCGCTCGAGGAAATTGTTGCCGATACTGGCCTTGTGCTTGATCGGATCGTAGTCACAATAAACGCCGTCGGCGACGAGCGTGTAGCTTGCGATGACCGTGTATTTGTCGAGCTTGATCGAGTTCAGCCCGACGATCGAGGTGTTCTTGCCACCGTTCCATTTAAACGGTGTCGAGCTCTGCGTCTTCTCGCAGGCGGCGACCGCTTCGGCAAACACATAGCCCTCGACGAATGCTTTGAGGCTGCGCACCTGAACGGCCAGCTTCCAGTCGGTGTAGAAAGCAGCTCCCATGCCTGCGATGACCAGCACCATGAGGCCGATCCCGATACGCTCAAACATCGTCGTTTTCATTTATTCCCCCCGCGGCGGCGACTTTGTTGGCGCATCATCCCTCAGGGCAGGCCCGAGGGCAGGCTCTTCGGAAAACCGCTGCGCACTTTTCCGGATCATGAGCTAGAAATCTATCCCCATCAGCTTCGAAAGCCTGTCGATGGAGAGATAGCCGGCATTATAGGCGAGCATGGCGATCGCGAAGATCACGGCCGAGATGACCGTGGTCCAGATCAACTTTCGACCCATGCCGGTTACGATCGGCGCGCCGGGGTCGGTGCCGGGCGCGCCGACGCCGTCCTCGTGCTGGCTGCGAATCCCGAACGGCAGGGTCAGAAACAGCACGATCCACCACACCACGAAGTAGATCGCGAACATGGTTGAGATGGTGTAGGCCATGGTCTAGCTCTGCTCGATCTCGACGAGTGCGCCGGAAAAATCCTTCGGGTGCAGGAACAGCACCGGCTTGCCGTGCGCGCCGATCCTGGGCACGCCGTCGCCGAGCACCCGCGCCCCTTCCTTGATCAGGGTGTCGCGCGAAGCGATGATGTCGGCGACCTCGTAGCAGACATGGTGAATGCCGCCGTCGGCATTACGCTCCAGGAATTTCGCGATCGGCGAGGCTTCGCCCAGCGGCTGGATGAACTCGATCTTGGTGTTGGGCAGGGTCACGAACACGGTGATGACGCCGTGCTCCGGCAGCGGCACGGCATCCGAAATCTCGGCGCCGAACGCCGCGCCGTAGATTTTGGCGGCCTTCGCGGCATCCCTAACCGCGATCGCGACATGATTGAGCCGGCCAAGCATGGACACCTCCCACTTCTAGTGTGCGCGTGCTCCGATCGCAAAGCCACTTTTGCGGAACACGCGCTAGACTTCGAGCACGTGCACGAGGCAGAGCGGCTTCTTGCCCCACTCCTCGTTCAGCGCCGAACGCACTGCCCGCCGCACCGATTCGGCGAGCGCATCGGGATCGCGCCGCCGTGCCCGCGGCAATCCTTCGACCGTCGAGACCACGACATCGAACACGATGTCGTCGAGTTCCTCTCCAGCGCTATTCTTCTCGGGGATGCCGACAAGATCAACCTCCGGATCGTCGGCAAGCTCGCCCTGTTCGGTCATGGCGATGGCGACAAAGGCGCAGCCGGCAAAGCCCATCCTCCGCCGCTCGACCACGGCACGCGATTTGGCATCCTCAAGGATGGTGCCGTCCTTGTAGAGCCGGCCCGAAGGCAATTCGTCGATGATGCCGGGATCGCCGGGGCCGAGCTTGACCAGATCGCCATTGCGGCACGTCAGCACCTTCGGCACGCCGGCGGCCCGCGCAAGCTGGGCGTGCTCGGACAGGTGCAAGGCCTCGCCGTGCACGGGGATCAGAAGCTGCGGCCGGACCCAGGAGATGATGTCGCGCAGCTCGTCGCGGCGGGGATGGCCGGACACATGCACGAGATGGGTGCGGTCGGTGATGACCTCGACGCCCTGCGTCACCAGGCCGTTGATGATGGAACCGACCGCCTTCTCATTGCCGGGGATGGTCCGCGAGGAGAAGATCACGGTGTCACCCTTGTTCAGCGTCACCTGCGGATGATCGCTGTTCGCGATCCGCGCCAGCGCGGCGCGAGGCTCGCCCTGGCTGCCCGTGCAAAGCGCCAGCACCTTGTCGGCCGGAAAATGGCCGTAGAGATCCATCCCGCGGAAATTCTGCGCGCCGTCGAGATAGCCGGTCTCGCGCGCGACCTGCACCACGCGCTCCATGGCGCGGCCGACCACGACGACCTCGCGGTCGGCTGCCTTGGCGGCGTCGGCGACCGCCTTGATACGCGCGACGTTGGAGGCAAAGGTCGTCACCGCGACGCGGCCCCTGGCGGATTTCACCAGCTTCGCGATGGTCTTCGCCACCTCCGCTTCCGAAGGCGAGCGGCCGTCGCGCACGGCGTTGGTGGAATCGCCGACCAGCGCCAGCACGCCGGCATCGCCCAACTCGCGCAGCCGCCGCTCGTCGGTCGGTGGTCCGATGATCGGTGTCGGATCGATCTTCCAGTCGCCGGTATGCAGCACCGTGCCGATCTCGCTGTGAATTGCGAGCGCATGCGATTCCGGGATCGAATGCGCGACCGGAATGAACTCAACGCCGAACGGACCGATATCGACGCATCCGCCGGACGGCACCACGGTCACAGGAATCTTGGGCGGCTGGCGCTCGGACTCGCATTTGGCCTCGAACAGAGCGGCGCTGAACTGGGTCGCGTAGATCGGGCATTTCAACCGCGGCCACAGATCGATGATGGCGCCGAAATGATCTTCGTGGGCATGTGTCAGCACGAGGCCAACCAGGTTCTTCCGCTCTTTCTCGAGGAAGCCGATGTCGGGCATGATCAAATCGATGCCCGGCAGATGCTCCTCATCGCCAAAGGAGACGCCGAGATCGACCGCAAGCCAGGAGCGCTGCTGACCCTTTCCGAGGCCGTAGATCGACAGGTTCATGCCGATTTCGCCGACGCCGCCGAGCGGCGCAAAGGTCAGCTCATCCGGCCGCGCCATCAGGTTGCTCCTGCAGAGGCGACGGAGCCGAAATAGACGTCGCCTGCCGTGATCGGCAGCAACTGGCCAGCCGAGGTGCGGACTATCAGGCAGCCCTGCTCATCGATGGTGTCGAAGGTGCCTTCGATCGTGGTGCCGGCCGACTTGATCGCGACGGCTTGCCCGAGGCCCGCCGCACGCTCCAGCCACAGCTTGCGGATTTCGCCGAAGCCGCGGCCATTGTCCCAGATGCGGCGAAACTCCGCCCAGCCGTCGGACAGCGCCGCAAACAGTTCTTCCGCGCCGACATCGATGCCGAGCGCACGCAGCGAGGTCGCCGGCGTCGGCGTGCCCTCGGGCGCTGCAACGACGTTGGTGCCGATGCCGACCACGACCGCGAGCCCGCGCGCCCCTACCATTTCGGCTTCCAGCAGGATGCCCGCAAGCTTCTGGCGGCCGGCAAGCACGTCATTGGGCCACTTCAGGGAAAATTGCAGGCCGTCCGCGCCCGCCCGCATCGCTGCCTCGACGCTGATCTTGCGCAGGGCCTGCTCCAGCGCGAGCCCTGCGGCGAAGCCCAGCGTCGCGGCAACCGCCGGCGTCACGTCGATCACTTCCAGGATGCTGCTGGCAAGATTGCCGCGCGGGGCGACCCAAGGCCGCGAGCGCCGTCCGCGCCCAGCAATCTGCTCCGAAGTCACGAACCACATTGGGCCGTGCTCGCCCTCGCGGGCGCGCTTCATCGCTTCGGCGTTGGTCGAGCCGATCTGGTCGAAAGCGGCGAGCCGGTAACCGGCGGATGTGGCACGCGGACCGAGCGTGAAGGTCATTTAAAATAACGATTTTGCCGCTGCGGTCGCAACGCTGACCAGCGGCCCCGGATAAACGAAGAACAGGATATTGAAGAGACCGGTGAACGCCAGCACCGCGCCCAGTTCGATGCGCAGCGGATCGAGCTTGGTCAGCGGCTCGTCAAAATACATGACCTTGACGATCGAGAGATAGTAGAAGGCGCCCACCACGCTGGTCAGCACGCCGATGACGGCGAGCGTGAACAGACCCGCCTTGATCGCCGCGACGAACACGTACCATTTGGCGAAGAAGCCTGCGAGCGGCGGAACGCCGGCGAGCGAGAACAGGAACATCGCGAAGACGAACGCGAGCAGCGGGTTGGTGCGCGACAGCCCCGCGAAATCGCTGATCTCTTCGAAGGCCTGGCCATTCCGCTTCATCGCGAGGACGATGGTGAAGGAGCCAAGCGTCATCGCCACGTAGATGGCAAGATACACCAGCACGCCCTGCGCGCCTTCTGCCGTGCCCGACGCGAGCCCGACCAGCGCATACCCCATATGGCCGATCGACGAGTACGCCAACAGCCGCTTGATGTTCTTCTGCCCAATCGCGGCAAACGCGCCGAGCGCCATCGAAGCGATCGAGACGAACACCAGGATCTGCTGCCACTCGATCGTAATCCCGGGGAACGCCGTTATCGCCGCGCGCACGAACACGGCCATCGCCGCGACCTTCGGGGCGGAAGCGAAGAACGCGGTCACAGGCGTCGGCGCGCCCTCATAGACGTCCGGCGTCCACATGTGGAACGGCACCGCCGAGACCTTGAAGCAGAGGCCGGCGAGCAGGAACACCAGGCCGAACACCAGCCCGACACTGCCGGTCTTGGCAGTCGCGGCGATGCCGGCGAAGCTGACGGTGCCGGTGAAGCCGTAGATCAACGATGCGCCATAGAGCAGCATGCCCGACGACAGCGCGCCAAGAACGAAATATTTCAGGCCGGCTTCGGTCGACTTCGCATTGTCGCGGTTGCTGGCGGCAACGACATAGAGCGCGAGCGACATCAACTCGAGCCCGAGATAGAGCACGATCAGGTCGCCGGCGGATATCAGCACCATCATGCCGAGCGTCGAGAGCAGGACCAGGATCGAATATTCGAAGATGCGCTGCGAGGCGTCGGCAAGGAACTCCACCGACAGCAGCAGCGTCGCGACCGAGCCGATCAGCGCCACGATCTTCAGGAAGCGGGCGAAGTCGTCGACGATGAAGCTGCCGCCGAAGGTCGAGAGCTTTCCCGCCGGGAGCATCAGCTCGAGCACGCCGGTCGCCACCAGGAGGCAGACGGAAAGCCCGGTGACCAGCGCGGTCGTACCCTGCCCGCGATAGGCTCCAAGCATCAACAGCGCCATCGCGCCGACCGCGAGCACCATCTCGGGCATGACCGGCAGCAATTGGTAACCAGCGGTGACAAAGCTCATGGCAGAGGCCTTAATGCATCAGTGCGGCGGCCTTCACAGCCGTCACCGCGGTGGCGTAGTTGTGGACGAGGAGCTGGACCGAGGCGGCAGACATGTCGATCACCGGCTTCGGGTAGACGCCGAAGAAGATCGACAGCGCCACCAGCGGGAATAGCGTCACGCATTCGCGGAACGTCATGTCCTTGATCGACATCAGCGACGGCTTCACCAGCGTACCGAACACGATCTTGCGGTAGAGCCAGAGCGCGTAAGCCGCCGACAGGATCACACCCGTCGTTGCCAGGATCACGGTCGGCGTGGAGACTTTGAAGGTGCCGATCAGCGTCATGAACTCGCCGATGAAGCCGGAGGTGCCGGGCAGACCGACATTGGCCATGGTGAAGACCATGAACACGAAGGCATAGAGCGGCATCCGGTTGACCAGACCGCCATAGGCCGCGATCTCGCGGGTATGCATGCGGTCGTAGACGATGCCGACGCAGAGGAACAGCGCGCCGGAGACGATGCCGTGCGAGATCATCTGGAACATGCCGCCGGCGATACCCTGAATGGTGCCGGCGAAGATGCCCATGGTGACGAAGCCCATATGCGCCACGGAGGAATAGGCGATCAGCTTCTTCATGTCCTCCTGCATCAAGGCCACCAGCGAGGTGTAGATGATGGCGATGACGGAGAGCGTGAAGATCAGCGGCGCGAAGTCGTACGAGGCGAGCGGGAACATCGGCAGCGAGAAGCGCAGGAAGCCATAGCCGCCCATCTTCAGGAGGATCGCGGCCAGGATTACCGAGCCCGCCGTCGGCGCTTCGACATGCGCGTCCGGCAACCAGGTGTGCACCGGCCACATCGGCAACTTCACGGCAAAGGAGGCAAAGAACGCCAGCCACGCCCAGGTCTGCAAGCCGCGCGGCACGGCCGTGTGCAGCAAGATCGGGATGTCGGTGGTGCCGCCGTTCCAGTACAGCGCCATGATGGCGAGCAGCATCAGCACCGAGCCGAGGAACGTGTAGAGGAAGAACTTGAAGGAAGCGTAGACCCGACGCGGGCCGCCCCACACGCCGATGATCAGGAACATCGGGATCAGGCCGCCCTCGAAGAACAGGTAGAAAAGCGTGAGGTCGAGGGCGCAGAAGGTGCCGACCATCAGGGTTTCCAGCACCAGGAACGCGATCATGTATTCCTTGACGCGCTTCTGGATCGGCCGCCAGCTGGCGAGGATGCAGATCGGC
>NZ_DATGFH010000112.1:0-26064 GCF_035309285.1 Bradyrhizobium sp.
GAACGCCACATCCCGAGCTCGATCGCAACCATGCGCGCCCGCCTGATCAAAGCCCTCATCAAAACCTTGCCGCAATGTCCGTGCTGCGGCGCCCGCGCAGCATCGAACAGACGTAGACGCCCATGACGCAGTAAGATTAGCGAAGCGTAACCCACCAATTCTGTCCGCGGACTTGGTGACGAAAGAGGTGGGTTACGCCTGGCGGCTAAACTAACCCACCCTACGAAGCCCGCGTCCACAACCTCACGAGCGGCCCGTCCGCGCCCATCACCGGATCAGTCTTTGGCAAGGCGACCTTCGGAATCGTCGTGAGCGCGCTGGCATGATTTTCCGGAGTCGGCCGCTTCAAATCCATCGGCGGCCCCGGCGGATAGGCGCCGACCACGGAGAAGTCCTGGGTGGCGGCGAGGCATTGATGCCCGGTGCCGGCAGGCAGGATTGCGATGTCGCCGGCGGAAATCTCCAGCTCCCTGCCGTTGTCGCCGCCGAAGCGCACGCGGGCATGTCCGCGCGCGATGCCCAGCACTTCATGCACGGTCGCATGATAATGCAGGAAGTTGTAGACGCCGTTCCGCCACATGTCGCCCCAGCCGTTGGCGCGGAACAGTCTTTCGATCGTCTCTTCGGGATGACCGCGATCGAGATCGACCGCGCCCTTGTAGACCAGGAATGGCATCGGATTGTTCGGCACGAGGCCGTCGTCGGCGAAGACGATGGTGGCGGGCTCGATATCGGTGCGGACGGCAGACATGAAATCCTCCTCCTCACGAAAAGCCAAGTAAAGCCAATTTAAATCCAGGTATGGATCAAACCAGCCGCCGACGCTGGCGTTCCGTTCCGGCTAAATCCGAAACCTCATCACCTCGTCCTTGAAGGCGAGCCCGTGGCCCGGTCGCTCCGGTGCCGTGATCATGCCGTTCTTGATCTCGGGCGGGTCGACCCAGAGATCGTCAAGCAGCCCCATGTTTTCGCACCAGATCCCGTTGGGGATCGAGGCCAGCAGGTGCACGTTCAATTCCGGAAACAGATGCGGCGCGATGGTGACGCCCCAGGTGTCGGCTAGCGTAGCGATCTTGCGCAGGTCGGTCATGCCGCCGCGCATCGGGTCGGGTTGCAGGATCGGCAGGCAGGGATTGAGGAAGAATGGCCTGAGATCGTAACGCGTGAAATGGGTTTCGCCGCCGACCACGCGCATGTCGAGGCTTGCTGCGATGCGCTGGTAGCCGGCGAAATCATCGGCCGGCACCGGCTCCTCGAGCCAATAGATGTTGTATGTCTCGAACTTGCGTCCCATCTCGATCGCAACGTCTGCGCTCCAGCCCATGTTGACGTCGATCATGATGTCGATATCGGGCCCCACCGCCTCGCGCATGCGGCGCACATTGTCGAGGTCCTCGGCGGGCTCGCGGACATGCGCGACCTGCATCTTGATGGCCTTGTAGCCCTGCTTCACGTAGTGCAACGCCTTCTCGATCATGCCGTCGCCGCCGGCGCCGCGCCAGCAGCCCGAGCCGTAGACCGGAATTTGCGAGCGGTAATGGCCCCACAGCCGGTGCAGCGGCAGGCCGGCGCGTTTTCCGACCGCGTCCCACAGCGCGATGTCGAGCGCCGACATCGCCATCGCGGCGATGCCGCCGCGGCCGTAGGTCATGGTCGCGGTCCACAGATCGCGCCAGATCGCCTCGATGGCGGTGGCGTCCTTGCCCTTGACGCGCGGGATGATGCACTCCTCGAGACACGCTGCGATCGATTTCATTCCGGGTCGGAACAGAAACAGATACCCCATGCCGGTGATGCCGCTCGATGTCTCGACGTCGCAGATCAGGATGTCGCGCATGGGCCCCAGCGCATGGCCCTTGAGCCAGGGATCATCGGGCCAGGGCATGCGCAGCATCGTCACGCGAATGTCGCGAATGGTCATGTCGGGGTTGGTCATGGGAGCTGTTTCCTTGGGGCTTTCCCTTGTTGGCCTGATCATGTTCGCTGATCTAGCGCCGAGGAAGTCAACCACAGAAAGCCGCCGCTCATCCAGCGCCGCGCGACATGTCCGCAATGCGCAGGCGATGACGCCTCGCTTTGTCATGCCCGGACTTGATCCGGGCATCCATCATTTTTCAAGGAAGATGGATCGCCGGGTCAAGCCCGGCGATGACGATCTTGCGTCAGGCCCGCTTCTTCGCGCGCATCAGATTGGCGAAGCGGTCGAACAAATAGTGCGAGTCGCGCGGGCCGGGCGAGGCCTCGGGGTGATACTGCACCGAGAACACCGGCTTGCCGTCGAGCTGGATGCCGCAATTGGAGCCGTCGAACAGCGAGATGTGCGTTTGCGTCGCGCCTTTCGGCAGAGTCGCCTGGTCCACGGCAAAGCCGTGGTTCATCGAGGTGATCTCGACCTTGCCGGTGGTCTCGTCCTTCACCGGGTGATTGGCGCCGTGATGGCCCTGGTGCATCTTTTTGGTCTTGGCGCCGACGGCCAATCCCAGCATCTGGTGGCCGAGGCAAATGCCGAAGGTCGGCGTGCCCGACTCGATCACCTTCTTGATGACGGGCACCGCATATTCGCCGGTCGCAGCGGGATCGCCGGGGCCGTTGCTCAAGAACACGCCGTCCGGCTTCATCGCCAGAATGTCTTCGGCCGAGGTGGTCGCCGGCACCACAGTGATCTTGCAGCCGACGCCGGCCAAGAGACGCAGGATGTTGCGCTTGATGCCGTAGTCGATCGCGACCACGTTGAACTCAGGGCTCGTCTGCCGGCCAAAGCCCTTCTCCCACGCCCAGGGCGTCTCGTCCCAGGTGAAGCGTTGGGCGGAGGTCACCAGCGGCACCAGGTCCATGCCCTCGAGGCCCGGCCATTCGCGTGCCTCTTCCTTCAGGCCATGCAGATCGAACTTGCCGTCCTTCGCATGCGCGATCACGGCGTTCGGCATGCCCTTGGAGCGGATCAGCGCGGTCAGCGCGCGGGTATCGATGCCGGAGAGGCCAACGATGCCGCGGGCCCTCAGCCACTGATCGAGATGGCGCGTGGCGCGGTAGTTTGAGGGATCGGTGATGGCGGTGCGCAGGATCACGCCGCGCGCGCCGGGCGTCGCCGCCATGTTCACCGTCTCGATATCTTCCTCGTTGGTTCCGACATTGCCGATATGCGGGAAGGTGAAGGTGATGATCTGCCCGGCATAGGAGGGATCGGTCAGGATCTCCTCATAGCCGGTCATCGCGGTGTTGAAGCAGACCTCGCCCACGGCGTGGCCTTCGGCGCCGAAGCCAAAGCCTTCCAGCACCGTGCCGTCGGCGAGCACAAGGAGCGCGGTCGGATTGTGGTCCGGCCAGGCGGCGTCGTTTTCTGATTGTGTCATGAGCCCGCTACATAGTCCGGGAAAGGTCCGCCGTCAAAGCCGCAAGTGGCGGATTCACATGCGCTTTCGGCGGGTCTCAATCCCGAGTCAGGAACCTGACCATCAGGATCTCGTCGAAATAGCGATTCCCGTCCTTCAAGGCCTTCATTTCGCGGCCATATTCGGAAAATCCCGTTTTTCGATAGAGCCGGATGGCCGCCTCGTTGTCGCTGGCGACGCCGAGTTGAAGCTGCTCCACGCGGCCACTGGCATGATCGACGATCGCCGCGATCAGGCGCTGACCGAGGCCGGAGCCGCGCGCGGCCTTGCGGATGTACATGCCCCAAAGCCCGGCCTTGTGGCTCACCTTGGCGCCCTCCTGCGGCCAGTAGCCAGCAACGCCGAGCAGCTCGCCTCCGTCAAAGGCGCCGAACACATGGCCTTTGACGATCCGCTCCGCGAACCAGTCGAGCGGCATGGCGCTTTCGCGTTCGAAGGTCGAGGAGAACGCCTCGGGGTTGCGCTGCAGTCCCTCCAGGCGGATGTCGCGATAGGCAACGGCGTCGGAGGGCGTGAGCGGTCGGATGCTCGGCGGGGTCGTCACGTCCAGGGAACTCGGTTGTTTCTCGGCCCGGAACGGCCTAGATCAAACGGCCTGGATCACTTGAAGGCCTAGATCACCTGGCGACCGGTTTGAAGAGGGTATGCCCATGCTGCGCGACGACATCAACACTGCCGTGAAGGAGGCCATGAAGGCCAAGGATGAGCGCAAGCTCTCCACGCTGCGCATGGTCAATTCGACCATCAAGAACGCCGACATCGCCGCGCGCGGGGAAGGCAAGCCTCCGTTGAGCGATGCCGATCTGCTCGGCGTCCTGCAGAAGATGATCAAGCAGCGCCAGGAAGCAATCTTGCTCTATGACAAGGGCGGCCGCGCCGAGCTCGCAGCAGCGGAGCGGGAGGAGATTGCGGTGATCTCTGGATACTTGCCGAAGCAGATGTCGGAGGACGACGTGAAGGCTGCGATTTCCGCCGCTATCGCCGAGACGGGTGCGGCCGGGATCAAAGACATGGGCAAGGTGATCGGCGCCCTGAAGGCGAAGTACACCGGGCAGATGGACTTTGCGAAGGCGAGCGGGCTGGTGAAGGCCGCGCTCGGCGGATAGCAGCGGAGGCTTCGATGTTCCGTGTGGCCGTGGACAGCCTGGAAGCCTATTTCGCTTTTGATCCCGACCGCACCGGCGAGCTCAAGGCCCTGGATGCCCTGATCCAAAAAACCGCGCCCAGCCTGAAGCGTCATTTCCATGCGGGCACGCCAGCGGGCGAAGCCGGCATGCGCGTCAAGCTGATCGGCTACGGACAGTTTCAATATGCGATCAAGTCCGGCAAGACGACGTCATGGCCGGTGATCGGCGTCGCGCTGCAGAAGCACTACATCAGCGTCTACATGGCGGTCACGAGGAACGGCAAGTCGCTGGTGTCCTGTTATGCCGGCAAGCTCGGCGCGCTGCGCTCCGGCGGCAACAATTTCAGCTTCGAGAAATTCGCGGACTTGAATGCGCCCGTGGTCGGATCGCTGTTTACCGAGGCCGCAACGATCTTCAAGGCCGACAAGGAGAACCCGGTTCGCTACATGCAGGGAAGCTAGGTTCGACCGCGATGCTCATCGAGACCGACAGCTACGACCAGCTCTATCGCGATTTTCGCTGGGACATTCCGCCGCGATTCAACATGGCGGTTGCCTGCTGCGACCGCCATGCGGATGGATCGAATCGCCTCGCGCTGATTTATGTCGATGAGGATGGCGGCGCCAGGCGCACTTCCTTTGACGAGATGCGCGCGTTCTCGTGCCGGTTTGCCAATGTGCTGGAGGCCGACGGGCTTTCGCGCGGCGACCGCGTCGCCGTGTTCCTGTCGCAGTCGCTGGAATTGCCGATCGCGCATCTTGCGGCCTGGCGCGCCGGTCTCGTCTCGGTGCCGCTGTTCACGCTGTTTGGCGAGGACGCGCTGCAGTTCCGTTTGCAGAACTCCGGTGCGAAAGCCGTCGTGACCGATGAAGGCGGCTGGGAGAAGCTTGCGAAGATCCGCGACCGGCTGCCGGAGCTGAAGCACATCCATGTCGCCGGGCGCGCGAGCGCCGGCACAAAATCGTTCTGGTCCGCGATCGAGGCGGCTTCCGATTCCCACACCGCCGTCGACACCTCTTGCGACGATCCCGCGATCATCATCTACACCTCCGGCACGACCGGAAACCCCAAGGGCGCGCTGCACGCCCATCGCGTGCTGCTCGGCCACCTGCCCAATATCGAGATGGTGCATGGCTTCTTCCCGAAGCCCGGCGACGTGATGTGGACGCCGGCCGACTGGGCCTGGATCGGCGGGCTGTTCGATGCGCTGTTTCCGGCCTGGTATCACGGCGTGCCGGTCGTCGGCCATCGGGCGAAGAAGTTTGAGCCGCAGGCCGCGATGCAGCTCCTGGCCGATCACGGCGTGCGCGTGGTGTTCCTGCCGCCGACCGCGCTGAAGCTGATGCGGCAGGCTGGCGTCAAGCATCCGGGCGTGAAGCTGCGCAGCATGCTCTCGGGCGGCGAGTCGCTTGGCGCCGAATTGCTCGACTGGGTGCGCGCCACCTTCGGCATCGACGTGCACGAGATCTACGGCCAGACCGAATGCAATCTCGTGGTCGGCTGCAACTCAAAACTGTTTACGATCCGCCCCGGTGCGATGGGCAAGGCAACGCCCGGCTTCGATGTGCGCATCGTCAGCGACAAGGGCGAAGAGCTGCCGCGGGGTGAGCGCGGCATCATCGGCGTGCGCCAGCCAAATCCCTGCACCATGCTTGAATATTGGAGCAATCCGGAAGCGACGGCGAAGAAATACGCCGGCGGATTCCTGCTCACCGGAGATCTCGGCCGCCAGGATGAGGACGGCTATTTCTGGTACATGAGCCGCGAGGACGACGTCATCACCTCGGCCGGCTATCGCATCGGCCCGTCGGAGATCGAGGATACGCTCCTGAAGCATCCCGCGGTGGCTCTCTCGGCGGTGGTCGGCATTCCCGATCCGATCCGCACCGAGGCGGTGAAAGCCTGGATCGTGCTGCGCCCCGGCTTTGCGCCGAGCGAAGAGTTGGCGCGCGAAATCCAGGATTTTGTCAAAGTGCAACTCGCCGCCCACGAATACCCGCGTCACGTGGAGTTCGCGGAGACGCTGCCGATGACCGCAACCGGCAAGGTGCTGCGGCGGGAGCTAAGGGCGAGGGGCTAGGGTACTCGTCATTGCCGGACTTGATCCGGCAATCCATCATTCTGCGCAAGAATCCTTTTGATTGATGGATACGCGGGTCAAGCCCGCGTATGACGAGTGCATCAAGAACCCGGCGTCGCGATGCCCAACTCCTTCAGTGCTGCGAGCATCCGCTCGGGCGGGCCCATCTTCACCACCAGCGGCTTGCCGGTTTCCAGCACGCTTTTGAGCCCGGAAAGGATCGCCGGCCAGCCCTGGCGGCCGCCGGACAAGATGTCGTCAGAGAGCGGCCGGTCGTGCGCCTCGCTCATGGTGAGCTTCACCGCTTCGCCGACCTGCTCGATCTCGTAGGTCACGAGCGTCGGCCCGAGCTTTTCGATCAGCGCCGGCCAGTTGACGTTGAAGGTGTAGGAGAGCCGCCGCGGCGGATCGCATTCCATCACCTCGCCCGAAATATGCAGCGCGCCGTCCCCCGTGCGCACGATATAGGCGCCGCCGACCCGCTGCTCGATCTCGACCGAATTGCCGAAGAAATACTTTCGGCTGAACTCGGCCGAGGTCAGCGCTTCCCACACCTTCTCCGGCGTGGAGGCGATGTAAATGGTGTAAACCGTCATCGGCTTGAACTGGTCGATTGTCATGTCAGCACGCGCCTTCCGATAAAGTCTCATCGCTACGCAACACCCTCGATCCCCATCGCCGCCGGCGGGATCGCGAGAGCCTTGCCGGTCTCGAGCAGGCTCTTGAGGGAAGAGAGAATCGCAGGCCATCCCTTGGAGATGCCGTTAAACAGCTTGCTGCCAGCGCCAAAGCCTTCATGCGTCACGGTCAGCTTCACGAGCTTGCCGTAAGCCTCGATGGTGAAGGTGACCGTGGTCGCTCCCTCCTGGCGCATCTCTTCGTCCAGCTCGTGCTTGAAGGTGTAGGCGAGACGCCGCGGCCGGTCGGCTTCCAGGATTTCGCCGGTGTCGGTGGTCTGGCCGCTCATCACCAGCGCAACCGGCGAGCCCACCGTCCAGTTCGACCTGACCTCGGTATCGAACCAGTACCGCCGGGTGAAGGCGCTTGATGTCAGCGCCTCCCATAATTTTTCCGGCGTGGTCTCGATATAGGTGACATAGATGAACTCAGGCCGGCTCTCAGGCATCGCATCGTTCCTCGGGCGGCCGGGTCATAGGCAGATCGGCCGGCAATTCGCGCCCGGTCTCCAGAAAACTCTTCAAGCTCGCTATCACCATCGGCCAGCCGCCGGAGATGCTCCGGAAGGTTTCGCCGCGCTCGTCGAGCTCGTCGTGCGTCACAGTCAGCTTGACGACCTTGCCGCGCGGCTCGATGTCGAAGGTGACGCGCGAGGTGCGCTCGCGGCTCGCGCCTTGCTTCACCACGTCCCAGCTATAGGTGAGCTTTCTCGCTGGATTCGCGACGAGCACCTTGCCTTCGACGGCGCGCTGGCCGTCCTTGGTGAAATGAAACGGCGATCCCGCCTTCCAGTCCGACGTGGCGCGGTAGCCGAACCAGTAGCGTTCGGTGAAGTCGCTGTTGGTCAGCGCATGCCACAGTTTCTCGGGCGTCGTCTCGATATAGGTGGTGTAGACGAATTCCGGCTTGCTCATCGCACTCCTCCCACGGCCATCTTCGCTTTGGTGACAAGTCCCTCGTACCAGGGTGCGTACAGCACCTTGCCGCATTCGATGTAGCTCTTGAGGCTGCACAGGATCAGCGGCCAGCCCATGCTGACCTTCTCGAGCACCGGGCTATTCGGCTCGAAGCCGTCGTGGATCATGGTGAGCCTGACCTGGTCGCGCTGCCGCTCCAGCTCGAAGGTGACGCGCGACGGCTTTCCGCCGTCGGAGCCGTCATGGGCGAGGAACGAATAAGCGAGCCGGCGCAGCGGATCGTATTCGAGGACCTTGCCGGTAACGTCGTTGTCGTGATGCGCAAGCCGCAGCGTGAACGGCGAGCCGACCGTCCAGTCGGAGACGACGGAATTGCCGTGCCAGTAGCGCTCCGACATTTTCGTGTCGGTCAACGCCGCGAACACCTTCTCCGGCGTCGACGCGATATAGGTGGTGTAGACGAATTCAGGCTTACTCATCGCGTTTCTCCAGTTGCCTTTTCAGTTCCGAGAGCGCGGTGAGCTTGCCGCGCTCGAATTTCCTGATCCACCGCTCGCCGATCTGATGGATCGGTACCGGGTTGAGGTAGTGCAGCTTCTCGCGGCCGTGCTTGTAGGTGGTGACAAGGTTGGCCTCTTCGAGAATCGCAAGGTGCTTCGTCACGGCCTGACGGGTCATGTCGAGGCCGTCGCAGAGCTCGTTCAGAGTCTGTCCGTTTCTGGCGTGAAGCCTGTCCAGCAGGGTTCGCCGTGAGGCATCTGCCAGCGCTTTGAAGACTTCATCCATGGTCAGGATAATAGGCAACCAAATGGTTGCATGTCAAGCGCGGAGTTTCGGCCGTTCTGTTCACGGCTGCGAGAGCGAGGATGCGTACTGACAGCTTCGGTCCGATTGTCGCCCGATCGCGGCATGGCTAGGATCAAGGCCGCTGTCCGGAGGCATCGATGGCGACGTGCACGATCATCGGCATCCAAGGAGCGTTGCTTGGCATTGATCATCCGAAGCCCTGATATCGATGAGCTACCCGGCCTCTCCGATCTCTGTTTCAGATCCAAGGCGGTGTGGGGCTATGACGAGAAGTTCATGGAGGCGTGTCGTCGGGAGTTATCGTTCGCTCCGCAGGATCTCGAACAGACGCATGTCGCCGTTGCGGAAGAGGATGGCAGGATACTTGGTGTCGTACAGATCAGGATCAGCGCCGCGGAAGCTGAATTGTTGAAGCTCTTCATCGAGCCGGAGGTGGTGCGAAAGGGGACGGGGAGGGCGCTCTTCGCCTGGGCGACGGACGTCTCAAGGAGGACGGGGGCAAGTCGAATCGTTGTCGAGGCGGATCCCGGGGCTGCCCCGTTCTATCGCAAGATAGGAGCACGCGACGCCGGACAGGCGCCCTCGGGGTCAATACCGGGCAGGATGCTGCCAAGGCTTGTGTTTGACGTCTTGCGATAGCCGGTCACAACGCCCCCGGACGCAGCGAGCCTGAGGATCAGGGCTAGCGCGTGGCCACCATCAAGCCGCCACCTTCCGTGCGACCAGCCTTTCGTCCTCGGAAAAGATGCGCACCGCAAAATCATGGCGGTCGATGTCGAGCGCGATATCGAGATCGCCGGGATGCAGATGCGGCTTGGCCGGATCGTGGAAATCCGGGATCTGCGGGCCTGCCATAATCACGTCGCGCGTCCCCGACAGGCTGCCGCGCCGGCCCTGCAGGAGATTGCGCAGATGAATGGCGCAGAGTTCATCTTCGTCGCTGCGCCGCACCGCCTCCAGACCCATCGCCACCAGCGTGACCTCTGCCGGCGCGTCCTTGAGGATGGCGCGTGCTGTCGCCGTGGCGGTGAGCAACGATCCGGCATAGAGCCGCGTGGCGTGCCTCGCTGCGACGATGCCCTGCGTGCCGGCGCTGGTGCGCTGGATGATGGTGCGGCCCTTGAGGTCCGCCCGTGATGCCTCGAACGGCGAATTGCCGAGATCGAACCCGGGCGGTGCGCGGCCGCCGACCTCTCCCATGCAGAGATCGCCGACGCCGGCCGCGCGCAGCGCCAGCGCCTCCTCGACGTCGCGGACGATGATGATTTTGGTTGCACCCTTGGCCAGCGCGACGGCGGCCGTCGTGAAGGCGCGAAAGACATCAATGATGACGACTGCCCCGACGGCGCGCTCGGCGCCCGCGAGCAGGCTATCGATTCGAATGTTCAAGCGTATCACCCCACGACTATATGCGTTCCGGTCAGGAAGCGCGGCGCTGCCGGCTGCAGCCGTTCCCGGACTTTTCATGCGTCAGCCGGACGGCTTTCGCCTCTTCTTCATTTTCGGCTTCGATGTCTTTCCTTTGATGGCCTCGGCCTGGCGGCTGGAAAGCCGTCGCAAGCGCACGCAGGCCCTCCGCCCGTTCCGGGTCGGCGGTTCGGCCGGCGGCTTGCTCGGCCTTCTCGGCCTGCCTGCGGAAGAATTTCTTTTCTTTCACCATCGGAGTCCGGGATCGCTGCGTTGAAATTCGTGCATGATGTCGGTAGCTCTACCTCAACATTCAGCTTTGCGGCAATCGGGGCGCCCATTCGTCATGGCATTCCTCTCCGAGTGCAGGACCTCGCAAATTTGTTTGCGCCAGCGTAGTGCACGGCGGGCCGCCGGCAGGGCGTCCGGCGCGCCGAATGAGCCGCAGTTCCGCGGCGATCCGATGTAAGGCCGCTGCGGTCTTTCATGCTCTCCCTCGACGGCGTATTGTTTCGATCGAACGAGCCCAGATCCGGGAAGCTTTCGAATCCTGAGGAACGCCCATGACTGGCGCAAGGCTGAAGCACTACGGCTGGGGGCGCGAAGGCGAAGGCATGAGCGCAGAGGAGCGGAAGTTTGTCCTCGGCCGCTACCGTGCAAAATTTGCAACTGATGAATTCGACACGCTCGCAGTCCCGGGCCTCGAGGACCTCTCGTTGCCGGAACCGCGTGTGCTGGCGCCGGCGCCCTTCGCCGCTTTCTGCACGAGCGAGCGCTACGATCGCGCCGCGCACACCTATGGCAAGTCCTATCCGGACTATGTCAGGGCCATGCTTGGCGATTACCATTGCGCGCCCGACGTCGTGGCCTATCCGCGCAACGAGACGGAGATTTCCGCTGTCATGGACTGGGCAGGGTCGGTCGGCGCTTCGCTGACGCCATTCGGAGGCGGATCGAGCGTTTGCGGCGGCGTCGAACCGCGCCTTGATGGCATCAAGCACAAAGCTGCCGTCACCCTCGATCTGCGCAATCTTTCCACAGTCATCGAAGTGGATCCGGTATCGCGGGCCGCATCGATCGAAGCGGGAGCGTTCGGTCCGTCTCTGGAAGACCAGCTCAAGCCGCATGGACTCACCTTACGGCACTTTCCACAGAGCTTTGAATACTCGACTCTCGGCGGATGGATCGCGACGCGATCGGGCGGCCATTTTGTGAGCCTTTATACCCATATCGACGATTTCGTCGAAAGCTTGCGCGTCGTGACGCCGGTCGGCGTCGTGGAGACGCGCCGGCTTCCCGGTTCGGGTGCGGGGCCCAGTCCCGACCGCATGTTCATCGGCTCGGAAGGGATCCTTGGCGTGATTTCACGCGCCTGGATGCGATTGCAGCGCCGTCCGAGATTCCGTGCCGCCGCGTCGCTTCGTTTCCCCTCATTCTTCGACGCCGCGCGCGCCGTGCGTGCGGTCGCGCAAGCCGGCCTTTATCCGTCAAATTGCCGGATTCTGGACCCGCAGGAGGCCTTCAATACAGGTGCGGGCGACGGCAGCGCCGCCATCATGGTGCTCGCATTCGAATCGGGCGATCATCCCTTGGATGCCTGGATCGCGCGTGCGCTTGAATGTTGTGCGGACCACGGCGGAACGCAGGAGAAGGCGGAGTCCGGCGATGCGCATCTGCAAGGCGCGGCAGGCGTCTGGCGCAACGCGTTTATCCGGATGCCCTATGCGCGCGAATTCCTGACGCCCGCGGGCCTCATCAACGACACATTCGAGACCGCCATCACCTGGGATCGGTTCGAAACCTTTCACGACAAGGTCAAGACGGCAACCGAACGCGCGATTCTGGAAGCGACCGGCGTCAGAGGCGAAGTCACCTGCCGCTTCACCCACGTCTATCCGGACGGGCCTGCGCCCTATTTCACGTTCCATGGCCGCGGCCGACACGGCGCGCTTCTCGAGCAGTGGCAGGCTATCAAGAATGCGGCAAGCGACGCGCTGATCGCGGCAGGCGGCACCATCACGCACCATCATGCCGTCGGTCGCGACCACAGACCCTGGTATGACCGGCAGCGGCCGGAGCTCTTCGCCGCCGCGTTGCGAGCAGCCAAGCGCGAACTGGATCCGCAAGGTATGCTCAACCCGGGCGTCCTGATTGATCCTTGAAGCGCGCCCCGTCGCGGGACCTACCGCATCACATTCGCCGTCGCGTCGTTCCATATCACAGGAGGTGGCTGGCTCGATCACGGGAAGCGCCCGGCTCGCGCACGAGCGGCGGTTCCGCGGCTGAGGCTTGCGTGGCCGCCGGTCCGAAGAAAGCGGCTCCGTCGTCAGCCTGGCTGCTCGACAAGGTGCGCACGGGAAGGCGCAGGGTCAAATCGATCGGCGAAATATTGCGTTTCGTTAGCCACCAATCCGTCGCGGAATTCCATGATGCTCACTGAATATGATGGTATGCCGTCATAGCTGAGCACAAATTCAGTGACCCAGAGATCGCCACTCCCGACAATTCGCCTGACCGCAAAGCGCTTCCTGTTTGGCTGGACGAATCGGCTCTCCTGAATGTTGCGCCGGCCGCAGATCCGCTCGCCGGACTGCGGGTAGTGAAGCACGGCATCTTCGCGGTAGATCTCGTGTTCGACATCGAAATCGCCCGCGTCCGAAGCATCCCAATGGCGTTGCAACGCCAGCCGCACAGTTCGATCATCCATCTCAACCTCCCAAGTGCGCCAGCGCATCAGGAATGAATAGCTGGCTGGCCGCCATCAAATTGCAGGTCCGGATCGCGAATTTGTTTTGCGCCAGCGTAGTGCAAAGCGCCCCGGCTCCGCTATGATGTCGCGGTCGCAAGAGCCAGCGAAGATTGGCAAGTCAAGGTAGGGTGGGTCAGCATGATCGGGCGCGTCAGACTCTTAGCTCTGTCGGGATTCTTCTCGACATTTTTAATCATCGGCTGCGCGGGGAGCGCGGCGGCACAAGAGCAAAGGATCGGTGCGCCGCCGGAAGCCCAGAACATGAAGCTGGTCGGCTATAACGACCTGCAGGGGCGCGCCGCCTATCAGCCGACCATCCACCACCAGGGCGACCGCTGGATCGCCTATATCGGCCATCACGGTGGCACCGATGCCGTTCCCGATCCCGTCAATCCCTTGACGAGCAAGGCCGAGCCGAACGGCACCTCGATCGTCGACGTCACCGATCCCGCGCATCCGAAATACCTGCACCACATTCCGGGGCAGCAAGGGAAATACGAGTCCGGCGGCGCGCAGATGGTGCGCGTCTGCGACGGCAAGAGCCTGCCCAAGGGCGATCCGAACGCCGTCTACATGCTGCGCGCGGTCGGCAGCCAGGGCCATGAGATCTGGAACGTCGCGGATCCCGCCAATCCCGTGCTCGTCACGCATATCGGCGAGGGCTTGAAAGATACGCACAAGAGCTGGTGGGAGTGCGACACCGGCATTGCCTATCTCGTCTCGGGCGTGCCGGGGTGGCGCGTGCGCCGCATGACTGAGGTCTATGACCTCTCCGATCCCGCCCATCCGCTGAAGATCCGGGATTTCGGCCTGCCGGGCCAGGAGCCGGGCTCGACCGGCCCCGTGCCGACCGAGCTGCACGGACCGATCTCGCTCGGCCCCGAGGCCAATCGTATCTATTTCGGCTACGGCACCGACAAGAACGGCATTCTGCAGATCGTCGATCGCAACAAGCTTCTGAACGGACCGAAAGAGCCGACGCCGGAAAACCTGCGCTATCCGGAAGTGGGGCGGCTGACGTTGTCCGCCTTCAACGGCGCACATACGGTGTTTCCGATGAAGGGCATGCCGATTGCTGAATTCGCCAAGGACAAGGACGGCCAGACCCGCGACATCGTCATGATCGTGGACGAGGCGCTCCTCAACGAGTGCGGCGAGCCGAGGCAGATGGTGTGGTTCGCGGACGTGACCATCGAGGCGCGGCCGATGATCATCTCGAGCTGGACGGTGCCGGAGGCGAGCGGCCATTTCTGCGAGCGTGGCGGCCGCTTCGGCTCGCATTCCTCGAACGAGAACATGGCGCCGGTGTTCTACAAGAAGATGGCCTTCATCGCCTTCTTCAATGCCGGCGTGCGCGCGCTCGACATCCGCGATCCCTATCATCCGAAGGAAGTCGGCTATTTCATTCCCGCGATCACCGACAAGACCGACAAGCGCTGCGTCACCGTCGACGGCAACGACCGCTGCAAGGTCGCGATCCAGACCAACAATGTCGAGACCGACGATCGCGGCTACATCTATATCGTCGACCGCGCCAACACCGGGATGCATATCCTGGAGCTGACGGGGCCCGCGCGCGCCATCGCCGGACTGAAATAGCGATGTTGCGCTGGCTCGTCGTCGCGATCGGGGTGCTCACGGGGAGCGCGCTGTCGGGCGTTGGCGCTTACCAGCTGATCCACCCGGCGATCGAGCGCAGCGACGGGCGCTGGCAGGAGATCGCCTGGCCGTTCCCGCGCGACGGCTGGCCCGCGGGGCGCGCGTTCCGCTGCGAGGCTTGCGGCGGCGTCGAGATCTATGTGCGGCCGAAGATCGGCTTCTGCAATTGCGATACGGGTGTCGCCGATGACGACGAGGTCGATCGCGTCACCGACCTTGATCTGATCAGCGAGCGCTTTGCGCCGACGCAAGCCGGCCATGTGGTTCGCGTCGCCGATCTGAAGGGCCGCGCGCGGGCCTACGACTTGAAGATGCCCGATGGCTCCGACCACGCCGCCATCGGCATCGCGCTCTCGCATCACTGCGACCTCCTGGTCGCGGTGGCGCAGGGCAACGCGGACCGCGCAAAGTTGACGCGCCTTGCACTGGACTATCTCACGACAGGCGCGATGCATCACTGGATGATGGCGGAGTTGGGTGGGAGTTAGGTGTATTCAGTCGTAGGGTGGGCAAAGGCGCTCTTGCGCCGTGCCCACCATCTCCAGCAACGGTGGGCACGCGGAGCCTGTCATCGGGCCGCGCGTTCGCGCGGACCCGTTGGCTTTGCCCACCCTACGATCTTCCACCGTGGCTCCTATCGTGCATTAATACAGAGACCAAAATCTCCCACCCACAGAGTCCCCCATGTCCCTTCAGGTCTATCTCGCCTTTGTCGCCGCCTGCATTGCGCTTGCGCTGTTGCCGGGACCGGTTGTCACGCTCTTGATCGCCAACGGCCTGCGCCATGGCACGCGGGCGGCGCTGATCAACATTGCCGGCGTGCAGACGGGGCTGGCGATCGCCATCGGCATCGTCGCGGTGGGCCTGACCTCGCTGATGGCGACCATGGGCTACTGGTTCAACTGGGTGCGGCTGGCAGGCGCGGCCTATCTCATCTGGCTCGGCATCAAGCTGATCCGCGTCCCCATCGAGGGCATTGCGGCCGAGGCCGCTCCGCCTCCGCCGCGCGGCGGCTTCTTCCTGCAGGGGTTGGTCGTGCTGCTCTCGAACCCCAAGCTTCTGGTGTTCTTCGGTGCGTTCCTGCCGCAGTTCATCGACATGAACAAGGACCACCTCTCACAGGTGGCGCTGCTCGGCGTCACCTTCATGGTGATCGCCGGTTTTACTGACGGGCTCTACGCGCTTGCCGCGGGCCGCGTGCGCACGCTGTTCTCGAAGCGGCGCACACGGCTGGTGTCGCGCATCTCGGGCTCATTCATGATCGGCGGCGGCATCTGGCTCGCGCTGACGCGGGCGCGCTGACGCTGGCCTTGGCCGTCACAGCGTGATCGTGCCGGTGACGCAGGTGGCGACATCGCCGCCGATCCAGATCACCTCGCCCTCCCGCGCGACATGGACCCGGCCGGCGCGGCCGAGCGCCGTGCCTTGGGCGGCGACGTAACGCGGCTTTGCAATCCCGGCGCCGATCAGCCATTGCGCGAGAGAAGCATTGAGGCTGCCGGTCACGGGGTCCTCGGCGCCGCGCGCGGTGAAGGCGCGGACCTCGAACTCAGCCTCGCCGCCGTCGCGCGCCGCGTCCCATGGCGCCACCACTCCGATCGGCTGATCGGGCAGCACGGTGCCGTCGCGCTTGAGCGCGAGCACCTCGGCGCGCGAGCCGAGCAGCACCGCGACCCAGCCGGGTCCATTGTCCGCCCATTGCGCGGCCTTGATCGCCTGCTCGCCAACGCCAAGCGAAGCGGCGATACGGCTGAGCAGATCGGGTTCGACGTTGCCGGAACGCCGCAATGGCGGTGCGGCGAAGGCAAGCCGAGTGCCATCGCGCTTGATCCGCACCAGGCCCGCGCCGCATTCCTGGATCACGGCGTCGGCCTTCGGCTTGTGGCCGAGCGCGAGCCAGGCATGACAGGAGCCGAGTGTCGGATGGCCTGCGAAGGGCAACTCGCGCGCCGGCGTGAAGATGCGGACATGATAGTCGGCGGTCGCGTCCTTCGGCTGCAGCAGGAACGTGGTCTCGCTGAGATTGGTCCAGTTGGCGATCGCCTGCATCCCTCGTTCATCGATCCCATCGGCCTCGGCGATGACAGCCAGCGGATTGCCCTTGAACGGCGCGGAAGAGAACACGTCGAGCTGATAGAACGGCAGTTTGCGCATCGGCTGCTCTCCTAATCACGCCAGAATGGTTTGAGCGCCTCGCGGCGCACCGCAATCGGATCGAGCCCGCAGTCCCGCATCTGCTCCGCGTCGAGGCTCATGAGTTCGTTGCGCCGGCCCGCGCGCTCGATCCAGAGCCGGGGCAGAACGATGAGCCCGGCGAGGACGCCACGCGACCGCGCCGCCGCCCAGGGCTGAACGAGAGTATCGGCCATGATCGCCACCATTGCTCTCCAACTTGGCTGTTGCCTCAGGAGCAATGGCTCAGTACAAATCTCGGAGCAATCGAAACATTGCTCTCGGAGCAATATAAATGACTGCCTCCTACACGGCGCTGGTCGACATCATCGCCGCCGACATCGCCGCTGGCAGACTGAAGGCGGGCGAGCGGCTGCCGCCACAGCGGCACTTCGCCTATGAGAAAGGAATCGCGGCCTCAACGGCGGCGCGTGTCTATGCCGAGCTCTTGCGGCGGGGGCTCGTCGTGGGCGAGGTCGGCCGGGGCACATTCGTCGCGGGCCAGGAACCGCAGCCGCCGTTTCGGGCGGAGCCGTTCGATGGCCGCATCGATCTCGAATTCAACTTTCCGACGCTGGCGGATCAGGCCGCGCTGATCGCGAAGTCGCTTTCCAATTGGCAGCAGCCGGAGCTGCTGGGCAGCGCGCTGGCGCCCGTTACGCAGCGTCGGCTCACTGAAGCCGCTCGCGTCAGCGCCGATTTCTTCATGAGCAACCGTTGGCGCCCGCGCGCGGAGGATTTTTTGTTTGCGGGCAGCGGCCGGCAGGCGATTGCGGCGGCCGTGGCGGCGCTGGTGCCGGTCGGCGGGCGGCTTGCAGTGGAGGCGCTGACCTATCCGATGATCAAGGGCATCGCGGCGCGACTTGGCGTCACGCTGGTGCCGATCGCAATGGACGGCGAGGGCATCAGGCCCGATGCGCTCGCCAAGGCGCATCGCACCGGCGCGCTGAGCGCTGTGTATCTGCAGCCGGTCATGCAGAACCCGCTCGGCCGCACCATGAGCGAAGTGCGGCGCGACGAGCTCCTGCGCGCGGTGCGCAAGCTCGACCTCGTGATCATCGAGGATCTGATCTATGGCTTTCTGGCCGATGAGCCTCCGCTCGCCGCCGAGGCCGCGGAGCGCTCGATCGTGGTCGACAGCCTCTCCAAGCGGCTTGCGCCGGGTATCGCCGTCGGTTTCCTGCACGTTCCGACGCAAACCCGGGAGCGCGTTGCGGCGGCGTTGCGCACCGGCACCTGGTCGGTCACGCCGCTTGCGCTCTCCCTTGGCATGCGGCTGCTGGCGGATGGCACCGCAGCCGAGATCACGCGGCGCAAGCGCGTCGATGCGCTTGCCCGCCAGGCTATCGTTGCCGATTGTCTCGCAGGCCAACGCATCGAAACCGATCCACGCTCCTATCATGTCTGGCTCGAGCTGCCGGAGGGCTGGCGCGCCGAGGCGCTCACCGCCGCCGCGGCGCGCGCCGGCATCGCGATCACGCCGGCTAGCGCGTTTGCCGTCGCACCCGGCCATTCGCCGAACGCGGTGCGTCTCGCGCTCGGCCTGCCGAGCCATGCCGAGTTGCGCAAGGCGCTGACGCGCCTTGCCGCGTTGCTGGCGGCGCGACCGGAGGAGACCGATGTCACGGAATAGACGCCTGGCGTCGAGATTGCGGAGGCGAGCTTCCTTCCTTCCCCCCTTGTGGAAGAAGGTGGCACGAACGTAGTTCGCGCCGGATGAGGGGTATGCATCCGCGAGTCCAAGGAGCAATTGTCGCACGGAGAGATACCCCTCACCCGGATCGCATCTTCGATGCGATCCGACCTCTCCCACAAGGGGAGAGGTGATTTGTCACCGCGGCGCTAGCTTGACTTAGTTTGGCCGCTCACGCCGGAACTCAACGTCTCCGCGATCGCGGTGAGGATGCGCGCGAGCCGTTCCGCCCATTGCTGCTGGCCGCTCTCATCGGCGATCAGGTCCTGCCGGATCTCGATGCCGGTATTCGCGAGCCCGCGCGCCTCGCCGTGCAAGGGAATGGTGTAGTCGGTCTCCTCGCCGACCGCATAGGGCTCATTGTCGCCGACCACGAGATCGCCCTCCGCGCGCAACGCCTGCAACAGCAGCGGCGCCAGCGTCTTGTCGCGATGATAGAGCGTGCCGATGTGCCAGGGCCGCGCCACGCCGGCATAAACCGGCGTGAAGCTGTGCAGGGACACCAGCATGGTCGAACGCTTTTCGCGCAGGCGCCGGTCGATCACCGCGTCGATGCGGCGGTGATAGGGATCGAAGATCTCGCGCCGCCGCATCTCGGCATCCTCGCGCGAAATCCCTTCATTGCCCGGAATGGTGGTGGCTTCGCTCAGCAACGGAATCGCGCTTGCGACATGCGGCGGGCGATTGCAGTCGATCACAAGCCGCGAGTAGCGCTGCGCGATCAGATGCGCATCGAGATGCTTGGCGAGCCGCTCGGCAACCCCGGCAATGCCGATATCCCAGGCGATGTGGCGGGAAAGCTCGCTCTCGGGCAGGCCGAGGTCGCCCAGCGCTTTCGGAATCCTGCGGCCGTAGTGGTCCGACGTGAGCAGGAATGGCGAGCGCCCTTCCGCATTCTGCTCCAGGACCGGATCAACGTCGTTAACGCCAAGGAGCAGCGATGTTTCGCGCGCGAGCTCGGAATCCATCTTTCATTGCCTGTCGAAGGTGAGTAGACGATCTGGAATTGGACAGCGAGCGCTGTAGATTAGGGCGCCAAGAATCACGTCAAGAAACTCGATCATATCACGAAGATATTGTAACGATGTCGAGGCCCGCGATTCATCTGTCTGAGCATTCCGTCATTCCGGGGCGCCCGAAGGGCGAACCCGGAATCTCGAGATTGTTTTGCGATTCTTCAACAACGTCGAGATTCCGGGTTCGATGCTTCCGCCTACGCGCGAGGGCGCTTCGGCGGACTCCTACCCGGCGAAGCTCGCGTGGCGAGCGTAGACGGGTCGCATCGCCCCGAAATGACGGATACGTTACATGACCTCCGACCGCCTCTTCGTCTACGGCACCTTGATGCGCGGCTATGTGCATCCGATGGCAAAACTGTTATCGGCCAATGCTGACTTCCTGGGCGAAGCGAGCTGCCGCGGTCGGCTTTATCTGGTGAAGCATTATCCCGGACTGGTGCTCTCCGATGATGCCGCCGACATCGTCCACGGCGAGCTCTATCGCCTGCGCGAGGCGCAAGCGCTGCTCCGCGAGTTCGACATGTACGAAGCCTGCGGCGAGGGCTTTCCCGAGCCCACGCAATATGTCCGGCAGATGTTTTCCGTGACGCTTGCCGGTGGCTCGGAAAGCGAAGCCTGGACCTACCTCTACAACTGGCCGGTCGCGAAGCTGACGCGGATCGAGTCGGGCAGGTTTTTGGGGAAATAGCTCCAAAGGTCGTCATTCCGGGGCGCGCGGAGCGCGAGCCCGGAATCCATATCCCCCGGCTGTGGTTATGGATTCCGGGCCTGCGCCTGCGGCGCATCCCGGAATGACGACGTGGATGGACCTGTGAATAGCCCGGACAACGTGGACTCTTCCCATACTTCAAGCGGTTCTCCCGATATGCCTAGCCGGTTGCAAACCGCGCCAAGACATAAACCCGCGACTCAGCGAAAATTCGCCCCATGCGCTTCACGCCCCAATTCCTTGACGAACTGCGTGCCCGGCTTCCGGTTTCGGAAGTCGTGGGCAAGCGCGTGAAACTGAAGCGGGCGGGGCGGGAGTGGAAGGGGCTGTCGCCGTTCCAGCAGGAGAAGACGCCGTCGTTCACCGTCAACGACCAGAAGGGATTTTACCACGACTTCTCCTCCGGCAAGCACGGCAACATCTTCGACTTCGTGATGGAGACCGAGGGCGTCACGTTCCCGGAAGCCGTGGAGCGGCTGGCGTCGATGGCCGGTGTGCCGCTGCCGGCGGTGACGGCTGATGCCGCACGCGTCGAGCAGCGCCGCAAGACGCTCTATGACGTCATGGAACTCGCCGCAAAATTCTTCGCCGACACGCTGGCGTCGCGCAACGGCGCGAAGGCGCGCGGCTATCTCGGCGACCGCGCCATTTCGCCCGCGACGCAATTGCAGTTCCGCCTCGGCTATGCGCCGCCGGATCGCTTTGCCTTGAAGGAATCTCTGGGTGCGCAGGGCATTCCGGTCGAGGACATGGTCGAGACCGGCTTGCTGATTGCGGGCGACGACATTCCCGTGCCCTATGATCGTTTCCGCGACCGCGTGATGTTTCCGATTCTCGACGCGCGCGGCCGGGTGATCGCCTTCGGCGGCCGCGCGCTGGAGAAGGACGTGCCGGCGAAATATCTGAACTCGCCCGAAACGCCGCTGTTTCACAAGGGCGACAATCTCTACAACCTCGCGAGCGCAAGACAGGCCGCGCATAACGGCGCGAGCCTCATCGTCGTCGAAGGCTATGTCGACGTCATCGCCATGGTGACGTCGGGCTTCGGCGGCGCGGTGGCGCCGCTCGGCACTGCGCTCACCGAAAACCAGCTCACGCTCATCTGGAAGATGGCAGACGAGCCGATCCTCTGCTTCGATGGCGACCGCGCCGGACAGAAGGCGGCCTGGCGCGCTGCGGACCTCGCGCTGCCGCTGCTTCAGCCTGGAAAGAGCCTGCGCTTCGCGCTGTTGCCGGAAGGCCAGGACCCCGACGATCTCGCGCGCTCCGGCGGGCGCGGCGCGATCGAGGAGGTGATCGGCGCATCCCGTCCGCTCGCGGACGTGTTGTGGTCGCGCGAGATCGAAAGCGGCAGCTTTGGCACGCCCGAGCGTCGCGCGGCGCTGGAAGCACGCATCGGCGAGCTTGCCAATTCGATCCGCGACGAAGTGGTGCGGCGCTATTATCGCCAGGATTTCGCGAGCCGGCTTCAGCAGACCTTCGCGCCGGAGGCCCCGCGCGGCTTTGCCGGCAAGGGCTATTTTCGCGAATCACGTCGTTTTCCACAGCGCCTCCCCAACTCCGGGAGCCGGTTTTCCACAGGCCGCGGGCAGGGCTTCGCTCCCGCTCAAACGCTGGGCCGCGGGCCTTACCAAGCCGCATCGCCCCAGCTTGCCAACAGCCCGATCATGCGCGGCCAGCGCTCGGCGCTCTCCCGCCGCGAGGCGCTGATCCTGCAATGCCTGATCAACCACCCCTGGCTTTTGCACGAGCATCTGGAGGAGGTGGCGGCGCTGGAATTGGCCCACGGCGAAGCCCACAAGCTCCGCGCAGCCATCATCGCGGCCTTCGCCAACGACCATCACCATGCCGCGGATCCGGACCAGCAGGCCGAGAAGATGCGGGTCGACCTCGCGGCGGCCGGATTTACGCAATTACTTCAAAGAGTTGACCGCTCGATCACGACGCCGGCGGTGTGGGCGGCCCGCGAAGGTGCGGCGCGGGATGATGTTCTTTCCACGTGGCATCAACTGGTTGCCTTGCATCGGCAATGGCATTCCCTACTTAGGGAATTGAAAGATGCTGAGCTGGCGCTGGGCGAGGAGGCGAGCGAGGCCAATCTGGCCTGGTTGCGCGATGTGAAGGGCCGGATGGCCGAGGTCGACGGCACCGAGGCCCTGATCGAGGGATTTGGCGAGCTGTCCGGCCGGTTCCAGAAGTCGGTTTAAGGAGAGAATGGCGCAGAAGGGCGGTAGCCTTGCTGTGAAATGACTCGCCAAACCCGGGGTTTGGCTGCAAGAACAGGGTTAAGCGAGGCTTAATATCACTCCATTAATCGGAGTTGCGAACCTACCTAGAGAGATTCGGGGGTGGCGATGATTTGCGCCGCCCTTTATGCGTCTGACGCATATCCCGGAAAGCACGGATTTTTCCAGGGGACCATGCGTCATAAGTCTAGGCACCAGATGTCGAGACCGGCGCAAGCGAGAACAAGCGGGCGCGGCAACGCGCCTCACGTGGAAAGCGCGTTTCGGAGAACACTGAATGGCCACCAAGGCAAAGACGCTGCAAGTCAAGGACAAGGAAAAAGACGACAAGGCAGCGGACGCCCCCGAGAAGGATGCCCCCGACGCGCCGTCGCCGTTGCTCGACCTTTCGGATGCTGCCGTCAAGAAGATGATCAAGCAGGCCAAGAAGCGCGGCTTCGTGACCTTCGATCAGCTCAATGAAGTGCTCCCCTCCGACCAGACCTCGCCCGAGCAGATCGAGGACATCATGTCCATGCTCTCCGACATGGGCATCAATGTCACCGAAGCCGATGACAGTGACGGCGAGGAGGACAAGGACGAGGCCGGCGACGACGATACCGACAACGAGCTCGTCGAGGTCACGCAGAAGGCTGTCACCGAGGTCAAGAAGAGCGAGCCCGGCGAGCGCACCGATGATCCCGTGCGCATGTATCTGCGCGAGATGGGCACCGTCGAGCTGCTGTCGCGCGAAGGCGAGATCGCGATTGCGAAACGCATCGAGGCCGGCCGCGAGGCGATGATCGCTGGCCTCTGCGAAAGCCCGCTGACCTTCCAGGCCATCATCATCTGGCGCGATGAGCTCAACGAAGGCAAGATCTTCCTCCGCGACATCATCGATCTCGAAGCGACCTATGCCGGCCCCGACGCCAAGAACAATCCGGGCATCATCGGCGCGCCCGTTGGTCCTGACGGCCAGCCGGTCGTGAACGGGGACGCCGCTGCGGTTGCAGTGCAGGCCGCAGCGCCCGCGCATGTCGCCCCGCCCGCGGCGCCGCCGTCACCGACGCCGTTCCGCCCCGCGCCTGCTGCTGCCGCACCGGGTGCCATCGATAGCGATGGCGAGGAGAAGGATCCCGGTGAGGCCGCCGCCGAAGCCGACATGGAGGACGACGAGTTCGAGAACCAGATGTCGCTTGCCGCGATCGAGGCCGAGCTCAAGCCGAAAGTCGTCGAGACCTTCGACAAGATCGCTGACAACTACAAGAAGCTGCGCCGCCTGCAGGAGCAGGATATTTCCAACCAGCTTCAGAACGAGACGCTCTCGCCCGCGCAGGAGCGCAAGTACAAGAAGCTGAAGGACGAGATCATCGTCGAGGTGAAGTCGCTGCGGCTGAACCAGGCGCGCATCGACTCGCTGGTCGAGCAGCTTTACGACATCAACAAGCGCCTCGTGTCCCACGAGGGCCGGCTGATGCGCCTTGCCGACAGCCACGGCGTCGCGCGCGACGATTTCCTGCGCAATTATCAGGGCTCGGAGCTCGATCCGCGCTGGCTCAACCGCGTCTCGAAACTCTCCGCCAAGGGCTGGAAGAATTTCGTCCATCACGAGAAGGACCGCATCAAGGAGCTGCGCCACGAGGTGCAGTCGCTGGCGGCGCTGACGGGGCTCGAGATCGGCGAGTTCCGCAAGATCGTGCACGGCGTGCAGAAGGGCGAGCGCGAGGCGCGCCAGGCCAAGAAGGAGATGGTGGAAGCCAACCTCCGCCTCGTGATCTCGATCGCCAAGAAATACACCAACCGTGGCCTGCAGTTTCTCGACCTGATCCAGGAAGGCAACATCGGGTTGATGAAGGCGGTCGACAAGTTCGAGTACCGCCGCGGCTACAAGTTCTCGACCTATGCGACGTGGTGGATCCGGCAGGCGATCACCCGCTCGATCGCCGACCAGGCGCGCACCATCCGCATCCCCGTGCACATGATCGAGACCATCAACAAGATCGTGCGCACCTCGCGCCAGATGTTGAACGAGATCGGCCGCGAGCCGACGCCTGAGGAACTGGCCGAGAAGCTCGGCATGCCCTTGGAGAAGGTGCGCAAGGTCCTCAAGATCGCGAAAGAGCCGCTCTCGCTGGAAACGCCCGTCGGCGACGAGGAAGACAGCCACCTCGGCGACTTCATCGAGGACAAGAACGCGATCCTGCCCATCGATGCGGCGATCCAGTCCAACCTGCGCGAAACCACCACGCGCGTCCTGGCGTCCCTGACCCCGCGCGAAGAACGCGTGCTCCGCATGCGCTTCGGCATCGGCATGAACACTGACCACACGCTGGAAGAAGTCGGCCAGCAGTTCTCGGTGACGAGAGAGCGTATTCGCCAGATCGAGGCGAAGGCGCTGCGGAAGCTGAAGCATCCGAGCCGGTCGAGAAAGCTGCGGAGCTTCTTGGATAACTGAGGAAGCACGCTCTCGGCATCTTCCTCGAAATATTATCTGCTAACATAGCTCCTTCGAGAATTCGGGAAGCTGGCGAGGCGATGACTCGTCAGCGGGCTGTCGAAAGAGCGTCGCCAAGGTCCGGACGCGGCGGCGGCGGACAGCATGGAAAGTTCGGGTCGTGCTTGATTTGTATTGCGCTGTATCGCATGCCGGGCGGTGAATACGGCGGCACCTGCTTGATAGACACGCGACCAGTCCTGTCCGGCGTAATGATAGTGCCGCCGCCGTCGTTGAAAATGCCGCCGACATACACCCTCGGCGTTTTCCCTTTATTCCTGTTCGTGACGGGTCCGGCGACCGCATTGCTGAGGCCACTGCATACCATTACCAGCGCAAGTGCGAGGCTTAGGCCTTTGGCGTAGCTCATGATCGTCTTTATCTCCTGTTGTGAAGCGAAGCGACCATCCGCTTCGACTGCGCGCGGTGTATAAGCGCGAGATCGGCGCCCGCCCGTGATCCAAATCACCATGCACCGTTAGGTGACTTGTCGCGGCGATTTCATCGAGGACAAGAACGCGATCCTGCCCATCGATGCGGCGATCCAGTCCAACCTGCGCGAGACCACCACGCGCGTGCTGGCCTCGCTCACCCCGCGCGAAGAACGCGTGCTCCGCATGCGCTTCGGCATCGGCATGAACACCGACCATACGCTCGAAGAAGTCGGCCAGCAGTTCTCGGTGACCAGAGAGCGTATTCGCCAGATCGAAGCGAAGGCGCTAAGGAAGGTGAAGCATCCGAGCCGGAGCAGGAAGCTGCGGAGCTTCCTGGATAACTGATTTGTAAGTCAGCTTTGACTGTCATTGCCGGGCTTGACCCACGGCTGTCCGGTTTAGCTTTGGCATAGGCTGAGGCTCATCTGTCGCTGATCTTTGATGATTGGCGGAGGCGGATCGAGGAGGCGATCGATCCGCCGTCGCTGCATGAGGTTTTGAG
>NZ_DATGFH010000113.1:0-7257 GCF_035309285.1 Bradyrhizobium sp.
GATCTGATGGGGCTCTCCAAAGGCCGCATCAGCCAATTGCATCGCGGAGCCCTCGACACGCTTCGAAAACGCCTGGCCCGGCAAGGCCATTTCTCCCTCGAACGATGAGAATTGATTGATGAACCAGAATCCGTCCCATCGATGCCCCGATGCCGATATCGCCCAACTGCTGGGACTGGCAGGCACGAACGATGCAGAGCTCGCGGCGCGTGTCGTCGACCTCATCCGGGCCTATCCCAGTGACGAGCGCCTCCATTTTCTCGAAGGCTCGCTTCTCGCCGCCGGCAGAGATTATGAGGCCGCCGCAAAAGCCATGGCGCGCGCGATCGAACTGGCTCCATCCTTCGCCATCGCGCGTTTTCAACTCGGTTTCTTGCAACTGACGTCGGGCCGGCCCGATGCCGCCCGGGCGACGTGGGCGAGCCTGCGCCATGCACAAGGAGAAGATCCGTTGCGTTTCTTCGTCGAAGGGCTCGATCATCTGATCCGCGATGAATTCGACGAGGCGATCCGCCTCCTCGAACGAGGCATGGCAGTCAACACGCAGAATGCGCCGCTCAATCATGATATGGGGCTGCTCATCGGCGAGATGCGGGCGCGCCAGGCAGGTGTGGGTGGTGATGATGGCGGCGACGTGTCGGTTGCGTCCGCGGCACAGCAACTCCTCCAGCAAGCCGCGCTCAAATCCACCCGGCACTGAGGGCAAGTGGAAGCAAGACGCAGTCTATGGATCCGATCTCCCACACCGATCGCCTGGTCGCGATCCTGCGACAGCGTTTGCGCGAGCGCACCCGAACGCAGACCACGAAGCCTGCGCGACGCGGCTCGCCTCAGGCCGAGCCCGCCGTGTCCGGACTATCCGGCCTTGCTGCACTCGAGGGCGCGGACAGCAGGCAGTTGCGGCGGGCCTGTATCCAGGCGCTGCTGGCCGATCAGTTGGGCGGCTCGTTGCTCAATGACGCCCAGTTCCAGCAGATCGTGACACGCGTCGTCGATGCAATTGGCGAGGATCCCGTCGCCGCCCGATTGCTCGATCAGGCGGTATCGAGCCTCCGGGCCGATTGATCCGTTCAGTGGCGTCGAAGGGCGAGCGCCGCCAACGCATTGCCAAGCGTGCGTCCCCCAACGCCGATCGGAGCGGCGAGCGCTTTTCGTCGGATCAGATCGGCGGTCTTCGTTTCGCCGATCTGCTCGAGCAAGAGAATCTGGGCGAGTTGCGCGCCCAGTGCATTGCGGTCGAGACGAAGTGCAACCTGGGTACGTTGACGTGCGTGATCGAGATCGCCCGCGACGATGTCTACGACCGCGAGCCCGCCATAAGACTCCGCGAAATTGGCATCGAGCGTGAGGGCCTGCTCGAAATCCGCGCGCGCCGCTTCCATGTTGCCGGCTGCGAAATGCGCCCAGCCAGCCGCGATCCACGAACCAAGATGTGTGCCAAGAAGCTTCGCGCCACGTTCCGTGGCAGTGGCGGCTTCATCGAACGCGCCCTGTCCCAGGAGCGACAGTCCCTTTCCAACCCATGCGCGTGCATTGTCGGGCTGAAGCGCGAGAGCGCGATCGAGCAGCGGCCCCGCTTTCTCCTGCTCGTCGGTAGCGAGCGCCAGGAGCCCGAGGACAGCGATGCCTGTCGGATCGTCGCCAGCCAGCGTGGCAAAGGAGCGCGCCCGCTCGATATCCTCGGCATCCATGGCGAGCAGCGCGAGAGCACCCATTGCATGCGGATGACCGGCCGCGTCGAGACGCAATTCGTCACCCAGCGCCAATCCCTCTTCGAACCGCGAGAGGTGATGCAGCATCTGAACCTTGAGACGGAGTGCATGAGGCGAGGCCGCCAATGCCTCCTCGTCGAGCCAGGCTAGCGCCTCTTCATAGCGTGCCACCATGGCGTTCGCCCAGGCCAGATTGAAGCGGAGCGCGCCATTGTCCGATCCCGTCTCGATCAGCCGGCTAAAGGTCGCGACCGCGTCGAAGTAGCGACCGAGCCGCAACGCTACCAAGCCGCTCAGGTTGATGTCTCGATCCGACAGGGCCCCGAGCGCGTTCAATCGGCGAAGCAGTTCGTCGGCCTGCTCCAGTTGCTGGGCTTCGTAAGCGGCCTCGGCCGCATCAGCGATCAATTTCGCATTATCGGGATCCTCAGCAAGAAACGCCTGAAGTCTGGCGAGACGATTCTTCTCGTCCTGAGGGGATCGCGTTTCGAGCATCATGTCCTGCAAAGATAAGGCCTATGCCTTCAACCTATGCGGAGCGCTCGGGCGGTGCAACGCACGGATGCACAAAGTCGGCGGCTTCGAGAGAAAGAAATCTCTAAACGACGTACCTGTTCCGCGGACGCGAGAACCTCGTGCCGTTGAGAGTAGCGACTTTCGCCAAGGCATCTCGACAATCGTCGCCGCCGAGGAATAATCAATTCTCATCGCTGACAAGAAAGGCATGGGCGAGCAATGAAGCAGGCATTGATATTGCTTGGGGCATGGAGCGTGGCAATACCTGTTTTCGCGCAAGACCCATCACCACCGCCGCCGCTCTCGGCTGGAGCAACAACAACTGCATGTGAGTTGCATATATGGCCATCTCCAGGCTTGGAGAGCATGACCGAAGGCTGGTTTCGGAATCAAACCCGCAATCAAGCCCTGCATGACGGCACGGGCGACCCCTTGCAACTTACCGACGCACTCGGCCCGAAGATGCAGCTTGACGCGATCGCCACGCTTGACCTGGCGGGTGCCTTCGAACTGGGGGGCGCCCAACTGATACTGCATTCCGATCCTCTACCCACAAGCACGCCTGGACCGGCAGTGCTCCGGCGGACGGGATCGACCGCGCCATGTTATGCCGAGTTCGTCATCCGGCGGCTGGTCTATGCCAAGAACGCGCTTGCAGGAGGGGCGCTTCAGGGCTTTTTCACCCTCCGAGTGTTCGGCGCAGGTGACATTGTCACGCATAGATTCGCTAGCACGGCAGATACGCCTCTCATGCTTTTTCCATGGAAGGCGCCGGGCGATGCCGAAAGCGGTCGCAACGAGTTACGCAACGCACTTCGGACAGACGTTCTCGCTTTCGCAGCCTACTGGCGAAAGGCACCTCCGAAACAACGCTAAGCGAATGACCGCCACCATTGACAGACAAAATACTCACAATAATATCGCCACAACATGTGGAGGAGTACATTAATGGCATCGCGGCGTATCGCGGCTACTCGACTGGCCATTTTTGCGTTTTCCTGCTTCTCCATTGCACCTGTTGCCAGTGCACAGAATCCAGCTTCTACTCCACAGCCGTCAGAGGGCCAGGTCTGCGAACTCCACGTGTGGCCGGCAGAGCGGTTCAGTGCGATCACGACCGGCTGGCTTGGTGGTGGTCTGATCGATGCGGCAGCGCATGCCAAGGGGGATCGGGAGCGCAAGTCGTCGATGGCCGACGCGCTCGACAGTCCGAACCAGGTCGCAGCACTCGCATCCCTCGATCTCGCCGGTCTACTTCACCAGCAGTCGGCGACGGTGATTCAGCATAACGAGCCACTGACGCGACACACCGTGAACGATATCAAGACACGTCGATCCGAATCCAAATCGCCATGCTATTCCGAGCTCATCGTGGCCGATATTTTCTACCAGAATGCCGCGATCTATGGACGATCTCTGAAGACGCTGTTCATCTATCGCGAGTTTGGCGCGTCACCGACCGCGACCCGCATCTATAAGGGCTGGGGCGGCAACGGTCTCAAGCTCTTCCCGCCCAAGCCCGGAGAGGACGCTGAGGCGGCGAACAACGAGTTGGTGTTCGTGTTCAAAGCGGATTTCCAGGAATTTGCTCGCAACGAAGCTGGGTCACACACAGCCTCACGCTAGCCGCGGATTGGGAATGCGCGGCTAGCGAAACGTCCGGATATGACGTCGGGCTGAGCTTCGTTTCAAACACTACGCTGTAGAGATCGCCAGTAAGCGCGCGAACCGCTGCACTCTCTGCGGCAACAAAATGTTTTTGAGAGGATTTACTTAGGCGATATTGACAAAACGGATTGAACCAACCCGCTGACGCGGGAGCGGCGTGCGTATTGGCCGGAATGGCCTCCTGATGAGAAGATTTGGTTGCTGGACCAACTCTCAACCAGGAGACCATCCCATGACTGATGCCACGGCAGCGGTGAGCCCGCTGCGTCGTCGGATGTGCCCGGCTTACATCGCGGGTCTGATCGGCCCCGGGGACCGGAAGAGCGTGCAGCCCATGGCGGCGCGTGCTGGCGAGCTCGGCTATGACCAGCTTCACCATTTTGTCGCCGCGGGTGTTTGGGACAGCGCACCCCTCGAGACTGCCCTGCTGAAGGAGGCCAATCGCCTGGTCGGTGACGAGGCGGGCTTCCTCGTCATCGATGATACCGCGCTGCCGAAGAAGGGGCGTCATTCGGTGGGCGTCGCGCCTCAATACGCCTCCTCGCTTGGTAAGACGGCCAATTGTCAGTCGCTGGTGTCGGTGACGCTGGCGTCGCGCGAGGTGCCGGTGATGGTGGGCCTGCGCCTCTTCCTGCCCGAGATCTGGACAGACGATCCCGAGCGCATGGCGCGGGCGCGTGTCCCGAAGGATCGCCAGGTCGCCCTGACAAAGCCGGAGATTGCCATCGAAGAGATCGATCGTGTCATCGCCTCGGGCGCGCGCTTCGGCTGCGTGCTGGCCGATTCCGGCTACGGATCCAGTGGGCCTTTCCGCCAGGCTTTGAGTGAGCGCGGCCTGCTGTGGGCGATGGGCTTGTCGCGACGTCAGAACGTCTATCCGGCGGACGTGGGCCTGATCTTCCCCGTCGCGAAGGTCGGAACGCGTCGCAAGTACCACATCCCTGACAGGCCGCCGATTTCCGCCGAGGCGATGTTGGCCGATGAGAAATGGCAAAAGGTCAGCTGGCGGCGGGGCACCAAAGGTCGGCTGACGTGCCTTTTCGCGCTTCGCCGAGTCCGGGTTGCCGACGGGCATAAGCATCGCATGCTCGACAACCGCGTTCAGGCCATGCCGGGGGACGAGGTCTGGCTCGTCGGCGAACGCCGTTCAACCGGGGAGCAGAAATACTATGTGTCGAACCTGCCGGCCGATGCCACGCTCAAGACGCTTGCCGCCACGATCAAAGCCAGATGGGTTTGTGAGCAGGCGCACCAGCAGCTCAAGGAAGAACTCGGTCTCGACCACTTTGAAGGCAGATCCTGGACGGGACTACACCGACACGCCTTGATGACGATGATCGCCTACGCCTTCCTCCAAGCCCGCCGCCTTAAAGCGGCGGGGCGGAAAAAAAAGAGTCGGGGGACCGCCGCCACAACAGAGCATGCCGGCGATCAGACAAGCCATTCTCGACCTCTTCGCACGGCCTCCGCCCCTGCGATGCCCTCACTGTGAAATGCTCCTGGCAGACGCCACAGAAGCAAAAGTGCCAAAGTAGTGCTAGGCTTGGCGATTGTTAAGAAAGTGGTCGACGAACATTTCGGCGTAATCGCTTTTGCAGATCGAATAGGAGGCGGAACAGTAGTAAAGATGCAGTTCGATCCAGTGTTGCTCCGTCCGTTTGCTCGCGACGCGGACGATGGCGAACCCGGCGATAACGACGAGCCGCCGTCTAGTGACCTAACCGCTCTTATTCGTGAGAGGGAGGTTTTAGCGTTGGGATGAGAGGGTTGGGCGCGATGAGCAAATTGTGAACGCGCGATCCCAAGGCGCCTGTTTCATCGCGGATGACGGTGGTTTGGCAAGGTTGAACGGACGGGTTGCGGGTAGCGGCCCTGCCGCGCAATTCAGGGCCCCGCCGCGCGCAGGTTGAGCGAGATGGTGCGGAAGAGCGCGGCTTCGGGACAGGCACTAGCGAAAGCGACACGGATCCGACTGGCGTTTTCGATGACGCGGGCGCCGAGCTTGAGCAAGCGTAAGCGGATGGTCGTGAACTCGGCGGTTCGCAGCGGGGTGTTTGCGGGCATGGCCTGGCGAACGGCCCACATCAGCCAGTAGGCGGCGGTGTGCAGGATGATGCGCATTTGGTTGGCGTTGGCCGATCGGCAGGACGTGCGATCACTTTTGAGCTGGGCTTTATGAAGCTTGATCAGGTTCTCAGCCTGTCCGCGAGCGCAGTAGAGCGTGTCGTAAATATATTCGGCGCTGCCGCTGGTCAGCGAGGTGACAACGAAGCGGATATCGAGGCCCAGTGGGCTGGCTTCAATGCGAGCGGCAACGCGGCGCTTGTGGTCGCCCCAGCTCTTCGCCGCATAGCGGGTCTCGGTGTAGCGGCGCAGTTCGACCAGCCCGCCGGTCGCACGATCTGTGGCGCAGGCATCGGCTTCGGTCGTGATGATGGGGTCAGCATGCAGGGTGGTGTTACCCGGCAGGCCAAAGACATAGTCGATGCCGTTTTCCTCGCACCACCGCATCGGCTCGGGGCGGCCATAATGACCGTCCCCTCGCAAGGTGATCCGGGTATCGGGCCAATGCCGGCGGATGCGTCGCACGAGCCGCCGGATGTGAGCAGCGACCTCGGCACCGGACGGGGTCTTGCCGGTCCGCAAAAGCATCGCGACCGGCCGGCCCGTCGCGGTGTCATAGACATGGATGGGCAGGAAGCATCGCTCGCCGTGATGACCGTTCCAGAAGGACAGCTGCTGCATGCCGTGAACGACATCGACGGTGTCATCGATATCGAGGGTGACCGCAACCGGCGGCGCGGGATAGCTCGCGCAGTAGAGGTCCACCAAGGTGCCGGTCAGGCGAGCCAGCTCGCGTGTCGTCGGCGCATTCTCCCAGCGCGACATCGTTGGCTGGCTCGCCAGGCCGACCAGCCCATCCGGCAATTTGCCGAGAGCCAGCTTGAACCCGGGATCGTGGCGGAGCGTGTCGAGATCGTCGGCATCCTCATAGCCGCAGGAAATCGCCAACATGCGGGCGCGCAGGATATCGGCGAGAGAATGCACGACACGGCTCTGATCGCGTGGGTCGGCGATGCAAACGGCCAGTCGCGCGGCGATACCCAGCCGGCGTTCGGCCTGGGCCAGCAACAGCACGCCTCCGTCCGACGTCAGCCTGCCACCATCGAATGCTGCGGTGACTTTTCGGCGATGAATTGCTGGGAATGAAAATGAGAGTCCGCTATCGTCTGCCATGGCGGTCGTGGCGCTTCCTGTCTGGTCTAGAGGGTTGACTAAGCACCTTTTCTCTAAACCAAATCAGATGGTTACGCTACGATCGCCAACCAAAAAACCGCTGCCGATGAATAATCCCGGCTAG
>NZ_DATGFH010000114.1:0-2452 GCF_035309285.1 Bradyrhizobium sp.
ATGGAGGCGGAATCGCCGTCGCCGGAGACGCCGAGATAGATCAGGTCGCGGTTGGCGAGGTTGGCGCCGGTCAGCACGTCCAGGCGATTCACCGCGTCGTTGTGCTCGCGCACATAATCGAAGCTCTTGGTCGAGCCGGCATGGTTGTTGAACGCAATGCAAGGGCTGATGATGTCGATGAAGGCCGCGCCCTTGTGTTCGATCGCAGCCGCGATCAACGGCACCAGCTGGGTCTTATCGCCGGAGAAGCTGCGCGCCACGAAGCTCGCACCCAGCTGAAGCGCAATCGCAACCAGATCGACTGCGTTGTCGGTATTGGTCACGCCTTTCTTGGATTTCGAGCCGCGGTCGGCGGTGGCCGAGAACTGGCCCTTGGTGAGGCCGTACACGCCGTTGTTCTCGACGATATAGGTCATGTTGACACCGCGCCGGATCGAATGCGCGAACTGGCCGAAGCCGATGGAGGCGGAATCGCCGTCGCCGGAGACGCCGAGATAGATCAGGTCGCGGTTGGCGAGGTTGGCGCCGGTCAGCACCGAGGGCATGCGGCCGTGCACCGAGTTGAAGCCGTGGGAGTTACCGAGGAAGTAGTCGGGCGTCTTGGACGAGCAACCGATGCCGGAGATCTTGGCCACCCGATGCGGCTCGATCGACAGATCGTAACAGGCCTCGATGATCGAGGCCGTGATCGAGTCGTGGCCGCAGCCGGCGCACAGGGTCGAGATCTTGCCCTCGTAATCGCGATGGGTGAACCCGAGCTCGTTCTTCTTCAGGGCCGGATGATGAAATTTGGGCTTGGCAATATAGGTCATGACACGGCCTTGCGGAGGGGGGTCACCTTGAGATGGTCCTGATGGTCGCCGATCGCTTTGGCGATGAAGCGTGCGGTGATCGGCGTGCCGTCGTAGTGCACGATCGGGATCAGCCGCACCGGATCGATGCCGTTCTCATTGACGATGAGCTGGCGGAGCTGGCTGTCGCGGTTCTGCTCGACCACATACACAAAGTCATGATCGGCGATGAAGCTTGCGACGCTGGAGTGGAACGGGAAGGCGCGGATGCGGAGCCGATCGAGCAGGTGCCCGCGCGCCTCGAGTAGCCCGATCGCCTCGTCCATCGCGGGGGAGGTCGAGCCGAAATAGATCACGCCGTATTTGGTCGGCTTCACCGCATTGGCCTGCAGCGGCCGCGGCACGAGGTCCTGCGCGGTCTCGAACTTGCGCACCAGGCGCTGCATGTTGTCGGCGTAGACCGGGCCTTCTTCCGAATAGCGCGCATAGCGATCACGCGACGTGCCGCGCGTGAAATAGGAGCCCTTGGTCGGATGCGTGCCGGGATAGGTACGGAACGGGATGCCGTCGCCGTCGACGTCGAGATAGCGGCCGAAGTCGCGGCCTTCTTCCAGCATCTCCGCGGTCATGATCTTGCCGCGGTCATATTGCCGCGCGTCGTCCCATTTCAAGGGACGGCAGAGACGATGGTTCATGCCGATGTCGAGGTCGAGCATCAGGAAGATCGTGGTCTGCAGCCGCTCGGCGAGGTCGAACGCAACCGCCGCAAACTCGAAGGCTTCGGCGGGGTCTTCAGGCAGCAGCAGCACATGCTTGGTGTCGCCGTGCGAGGCATAGGCGCAGGCGATGATGTCGCATTGCTGGGTGCGCGTCGGCATGCCGGTCGAGGGACCGGCGCGCTGCACGTTCATGATCACCGCCGGGATTTCGGCGAAATAGGAGAGGCCGATGAACTCGGTCATCAGGGAGATGCCGGGGCCCGATGTCGCAGTGAAGGCGCGTGCGCCGTTCCAGGACGCGCCGATGACGATGCCGATCGAGGCGAGCTCATCCTCGCCCTGCACGATGGCGTATTTCGCCTTGCCGGTCTTGGGATCATGGCGCAGCCGCTTGCAATGGCCGGCAAAGGCGTCCGCGAGCGAGGACGACGGCGTGATCGGATACCAGGCGCAGACGGTAGCGCCGCCATAGACGGCGCCGAGCGCGGCTGCGCTGTTGCCCTCGATGAAGATGCGGTCGCCGACTTTGTCGGCCTTCTTCACGCGAAGCCCAATCGGGCATTTCAGGTTCTGCAGCGCCCAGTCGCGGCCGAGATGCAGCGCGTGGACGTTGGAGGAGAGAAGCTTCTCCTTGCCCTTGTACTGCTCGCCGATGAGCTGCTCGATCACCTTCGGGTCCATGTCGAGCAGCGCCGAGAGCGCGCCGAGATAGATGATGTTCTTGAACAGCTGGCGCTGGCGCGGATCGGTGTAGGTCGAGTTGGTGATCGCGGTCAGCGGAACACCGATGATGTTGATGTCGGTGCGGAATTTCGACGACGGCATCGGCTTGGTCGAATCGTAGAACAGGTAGCCGCCGGGCTCGATTCCGGCGACGTCCTTGTCCCAGGTCTGCGGGTTCATCGCCACCATCATGTCGACGCCGCCGCGCGCGCCGAGATG
>NZ_DATGFH010000115.1:0-25412 GCF_035309285.1 Bradyrhizobium sp.
CATCTGCGGGCCTTCGCAGCCCTCCGGAACTCTACCAACAGCGTTCTGAGCGCTTTATGGACCTACAGCATGCCCCCGCAGGCCGTTTGCCCTCAACAGCAGGCTCAACTGGCCTGACGACAAGTTCTTGCCCTGCCTCGACGATCAGATCGCTGTGACGCAGATCGACCGGGAAGTCACGAGTGAGCCCTCGAAACTGAACGAGGAGATCGTCGGCGCAATCGAAAATCTGTCGCAGGAATACTGGCCCGGCGCTGTGGTGGTCCCGACCATGAGCACCGGCGGGACCGACGGCGCCTTCCTGCGCAACGCTGGCATTCCCACCTACGGTCATTCCGGCATGGCGATGGAAGCCGGTGACTCCTCGCGCATTCATGGCAGGGACGAGCGCGTGCCCATGAAGTCGTTCTATAACCGCGATGAATATCTCTATCGCCTCGTGAAGGCGCTGGCGGGCGGAGCATAGTGCGGAATACATCCATGTTGGATCATTACAGTGGCGCGACGCGCGTCATTTTCATCCTCGGCGACCCCATCGCGCAGGTGAAAGCGCCATTCGGGCTGACCGGCGAGTTCGCGCGGCGCGGGCGGGATGCGATCGTGGTGCCGCTGCAACTTGCGCCCGCCAACGTCGATGCCGCCGTTACGGCGCTGTCGCGCGCCAAGAATGTTGACGGATTGATCGCAACCATTCCGCACAAATTCGCGGTTGCTGCGCGCTGCGCCACGCTGTCGGAGCGCTCGAAATTTCTGGGGGTGGTCAACGTCGCGCGCCGCAATGCGGACCTGAGCTGGCATGGCGACATGCTCGACGGCGAGGGCTTTGCCGATCCGCTGGCCAAGGCGGGCTGCGAGATCAAAGCTAACGGCGCGCTCCTGGTCGGCGCCGGCGGGGCGGGGAGCGCGATCGCGCTCGCGTTGCTCGATCGCGGCGTGCCGCAACTTGCCGTCCATGACGTCGACACGAAACGGCGCGAGGCGCTGATCGCCAAACTTGCAGCGAAATTTCCAAACCGCGTCGTCGCAGGCTCGGCCGATCCGAGCGACGCCGGCATTGTCGTCAATGCAACCCCGCTCGGCATGAAGCCGGGCGATCCGCTGCCGGTCGACGTGAGGCGTCTCAAGCCGTCGGCCTTTGTCGGCGACGTCGTCACCGTGCCGGACATGACGCCGCTGCTCGTGGCCGCCCGGCAAAGAGGCTGCCGGATTCAGACTGGTATCGGCATGTTCGAGGGCAATCTCGGCTTGATGGCCGATTTCTTCGCAGATGCAGCCGGGTGCGGCAACTCCGCACAGTAACCTTGAGGCAATTTTGCGCTGGAACTGAACCGCCGGGCGCCTAAATATACGCAACAGGGGCGGGTTATTTGTCTGTTCAGGAGACAGGTCATGGTCCTGAAACCTGTGGTTCCCGCCCTTGTCGCCGCCGCCTTGCTGGCGGCTGGCAGCGTTGCGTTGGGCGACGAATATCGCCCCGACGAGTTCCTGGGGCTCGATCTCACCAAAGCCGTGCTGTCGCCAAAGCGGCTTGGTCCGCCGACCGAATTCGCGCCGGTTGCGGTCGAAGACAAGGGCGAGGCGAAGACCGATCACACGAGCGAGCCGGCCTGGGCCCGCAACGCGCTGAAGGCCGAACCAAAGACGGTGGCTGCGGAGAACGTCCATGTGACGCGCCCGCACCGTGGCGCGCATGTCGCGGGCGTCAAGCCCAGGAAGGGAGCCGCGCGGATCAGACTCGCTCACCGGCACTCCAACCCGCTCAATGCGCAGGCGATGGATACGCGCATCCAGAAATGGCCGTGCCGGTCCGGCGGCGGCATTTGCGACTGGAAGTAGCAGGCTTCCGGCTGATTTCTATCGAGCCTCTCGCCGATGTGCGGCAAGTGGAGCACGTGGCGGGTCCCTGACCGCATCTTGATTTGGCCCTATCGTTCCGGGCAGACTATCCTCTCGATCCCGCCCGCCGCTCAATTCGTCCCAACAACAATGCGTTTTTGCGGCCTTGTCCGCGTGCGCCTGGCGGCGCGGTTCGTCAGGGAGTGATCATGGAGACCTTTCAAACCCAGGGCATCCGCCTGCCGCGGCTCGGGCTCGGCACCTATCGCATGCAGGGCGATGTCTGCCGCGCGGCGGTCGAGAGCGCACTCGCGCTAGGCTATCGCCATATCGATACTGCAGAAATGTATGCCAACGAGGACGCGATCGGCGCTGCGATCGCCGCCTCCGGCGTCAAGCGCAGCGAGCTGCATGTCACCACAAAGGTCTGGAACGAGAATCTCGCGCCCGACGCGATGCGCCGGGCCTTCGACGCCAGCCTGAAGAAGTTGCGTCTCGACGTCGTCGATCTCTATCTCGTGCACTGGCCGAAACCCGGCATGCACCTGCCGTCGATGTTCGAGACGCTGATGACGTTTCGCGAGGAGGGGCGCGCGCGAGCCATCGGCGTCGCCAATTTCAACATCGCATTGCTCAAGACCGTGGTCGAGGAATTGAAGGCGCCGATCGCCTGTAACCAGATCGAATATCACGTGATGCTCAACCAGTCGAAGGTGAAGCAATACATGGACGCAAAGTCCATTCCGCTGGTGGCCTATTGCCCGCTGGCGCAGGGGCGCGCCGCTTCCAACGAGACGCTTGTTGCGATCGGCAAGAAGTACGGCACCAGCGCCGCGCAAGTCGCGCTCAAATGGCTGCTCGACCAGGGCGGCGTCGCCGCGATTCCGAAGGCCTCGCGCCACGAGAGCCAGAAGGCGAACTGGGACGCGCTCAGCCTCACACTCGACGACGATGATCGGAAGAACATCGCCGGCCTGCCGAAGAATCAGCGCTTCGTCAGCCCCGGCTTCGCGCCGGCGTGGGATTGATTGACGCACACGCGAATGGCCCCTTGCGGGGCCATTCGTTGTGTCGGCCTTGTTGTTACGTTCTAGTACCGGTACGCGCGTTCGCGGTGCTCATGGATCACGACGCGGTCGCGATCACGGTCACGATCATGCCACCAGCCGCGGTGCAAACCATTGTCCCTGTGCATGCGATACTCGGCGTGGGCACGGCCCCAGTCATGATGGTATCCGTAGCCGTGATGCCTGATCACGATGGTCTCGGCGCTTGCAATCGACGGCGCCGCGACCGCGATCGCGCCAAGGACCGCGACGAGATAACCGAACTTCTTCATGATGTCCTCCTCACTCTCAGTGGGAGATTAAACCTCAATTGAGGAGGAACGTTCCGCCGGAACTTAAAGGAGAAAGCTGAACGGATGTTCAGCTTGGCACCGGGCTGCCAACGCGGCGCATCGCTCACGCCGGCGGAGAATCGCATTTGTGCTGGACGGGTGTCGGCTGGCCGTTGGCGGTGAACTTGCCGTCCTTGATCGAATACTGGTTCTGCGCATTGCGGTTATAGACCGCGCGAATGCTGCCGTCGTCGAGACGCTTCACGCCGTATTCGCGCGTCTGCTTCACGGAGGGGAAATAAACGCGCAAGTTGAGGACGCCGTCGTTCGAGACGGTGGCCGAGAGCACCTCGGCTTCGTCCTGCGAATCGCCGAAATCGCGGCGGTACATCAGGCGATCGCCAACGCCTATCTCATAGGACAGCACCGCACCGCGAGCATGATCCGGCGGCAACGAGCAATCGAGCGACCACGGGCCGATCAGGCCCCATTGCTTGGCGGTCTCCGCGACCGTCTCGGCAGAAGCTGGCAAAACAACCATCAATAGAATCGCCGCCGGCAACAGCCGGCCCAAAAATCCGATCACCACAAGCTCCATTGCGCGATGCGCGGTCCGGCATTCAATGGCTTTGAATTGTATCGAAATTGCGCCGTGCGCCTGAGATCAGACCAGGCGGGGGAGTCAGGCCGAGGCACACGCATCGTCATTGATCCTCGTCAATGCAGTCCGCGAATGGCCGGCGACGATGGCAAGTATGATGGACGCGGGATTCAAGGCCAGAGCGGCGACACCAGGCGGCGCCAGAAGCCGGGCGGCGAAAGCGCATGGAGGGCCGTCGGCCGCGGAAGCCGGCTTCCTGCTTGAGCTCGGCAAGCGCTTGCGCAACACCCGCTTGGCGCTGGATATGTCGCGCCGGGAGCTTGCGCGCAGGTCCCGCATCTCGGAGCGCTATGTCGCCGAGATCGAGGCCGGCAGGGGCAACGTCTCCATCGTGCTGCTGCTGCGGATCATCAGGGTGGTCCGCGGAACGGCCTGACGAGGCTTGCAAACCGGAGACGCATCGATGGGACAGTTTGTCCTCGCCGCCAAGGTCAGTCACGTGCCGTCGCTCATGTTGTCGGAAGCCGAGGGTAGCCCGCTCAAATCCGCACGCGCCGACGCCGTGGCGGCGTTGCGTGAGCTGGGCCGCCGCGCAAGAGAGCGCAACGTGTCGAGCTTTATCGTGTTCGATACCCACTGGCTCTCGAACTTCGGTTACCACGTCAACGCCAATCCCCGGCATTGCGGCACGTTCACGAGCCACGAGGCGCCGCAGATGATCCGGGACCTGGCTTACGATTTTCCCGGCGACGGTGCACTCGGCTCTGCCATTGCGGACGAGGCAGTCGGAGCCGGCCTCAACGTGATCGCCCACCGGGTCGAGAGCCTTGGGCTGGAATACGGCACGATCGTGCCGATGCATTACATGAACCCCTCGGGGTGGGCAAAGGTGGTCTCGGTCGCTTCGCCATTGTTCACGTCGCTGGACGAGAGCCGTCTGCTCGGGGAGGCGACTCGACGGGCGATCGAACGATCGAATGAGCGGGTGGCGATCCTCGCCAGCGGGTCGCTGTCGCACCGGCTTTGGCCCAACAAGAAGCTCGGACCGGAGGCGTGGACCTCGGTTGCGAGCGAATTCAACCGTCAGGTCGACCTGCGGGTGCTGGAGCTCTGGCGGCAGCGCCGCTACCGCGAGTTCATCGACATGCTTCCGGACTACGCCATCAAGTGCAACGGTGAGGGCGGCATGGCCGACACCATCATGCTGTTCGCGGCCCTTGGCTGGTATGATTACGAGGGCGCGGCCGAGCAGCTTTGCGACTATTTTCCCTCCAGCGGCAGCGGCCAGGTCAACGTTGAATTCCACGTCGCATGATCCGCCTCACGCCCGCTTCTCCACATTGGCGATCCGCACCGGCACGCCGAATTCCTTGCGGCAGACATCGGCGAGCACGGCCACACCCTCGCGGATCTGCTGCTCGGAGGGGCTGGCAAAGCAGAGCCGGAGCCGACTGCCGGAATGTCCCTTGTTGGTCGACCATTCCGGTCCGGGATTGATGGCGACGCCGGCTTTGAGCGCCGCCTGGTAGAGCTTCAACGTATCGACATTGTCGGGCAGCTTCACCCAGAGGAAGATGCCGCCCTTGGGATCTGCGAACTCCGCCGCGGTGCCGAACTGCTCGTTCAGCGCCTCCATCAGCGTGTCGAGCTTGCGGCGGAGCCCCCGCGTCAGCTTCGGCACATGCGTCGTGAAATGCGGCGCGCAATATTCGGCGAGCACCATCTGCTCGAGCGCACCGGACCCGGCATCGGTCTTCAGCGCGAGCATCCGCGACATCATCTCCCAGGGCGCGACGATGAAGCCGACGCGAAGCGCAGGGGCGATCGACTTGGAGAACGAGCCGATATGGATCACGCCGCCGTTCTTCGCCATCGCATGGATCGCGGGCGGCCGCTTGCCGTCCCAGATCAAGTCGGCATAGCAATCGTCCTCGAAGATCGGCACGCCATATTGTAGCGACAGCTTCAGCATCTCGGCGCGCCGGGATTCCGGCAGGATGGTTCCGGTCGGATTCTGCACGGTCGGAATGGTGTAGATGTATTTCGGCCGGATGCCCCTGGCCTTGAGATCGGCCAGGGTCGAGGCGAGCACATCCAAGCGCATGCCCTCGCCGTCGAGCGGGACGCCGATGGCACTGACGCCGAGCCTGGTCAGCCGGTTCAGCGCGCCCTGATAGGTTTCCTGCTCCACGATCACGGTATCGCCGCGCGAAAGCAGCGTCTGGTTGACGAGGTCGAGCGCCTGGAGCGAACCGGAGACGATCATGATGTCGTCGGCGGTTGCCGTGATGCCGGCATCGCGCTTCAATTTCGCAGAGAGAAATTCGCGTAAGGGCCGGTAGCCCTGCGGGCCACTCGCGAGCCCATAGGTGGCGAGCGTCCTGCCCTCGCGCTTCAGGACCGCATTGACCGCCTCGATCAGGCCGTCGACCGGCACCTGCTCGGGGTCGTTGTTGCCGCCGACAAAGCTGTATTTGGCAAGTCCCGTCCATCGCACCGCCGGCTGGGGCAGTCCGGGCGGCAACAGCGGCGCGTAGTCGAAGGCGGGTGAGGTCATCAGCGGCGTCTCCCTTGTTCTTTGTTGGCTCCGATCTTAGACAAGTCTAAAGCCCCTGTCGTCAACGGCGCTGTGATACCTGTGCCGTGCAGCCCTGCGTCATGGGGCTGGCGGAGGCATTCGAACCCGGCTAAGGCAGGCCGGTAAGACCAAAGAGACATTTGCAGGATGGCCGATACGATTCCCGAAGTGCTGCAGGCGTTCGCCCGGGGCGAGCTTGTGGTCGTGACCGACGACGATGATCGCGAGGGCGAGGGCGACCTGATCGTCGCGGCCTCGCTGTGCACCGCCGAGAAGATGGCGTTCATCATCCGGCACACCTCCGGCATCGTCTGCGCGCCGATCACGACCGACGATGCGCGCCGGCTCCGGCTCGATCCGATGGTCGCACACAATGACTCTGCCCATACCACCGCGTTCACGGTCTCGATCGACTACAAGCCGGACGGCGGCACCGGCATCTCGGCCGAGGAACGCGCCTCCTGCTGCCGGGCGCTCGCCAATCCCAACGCCGGCGCCAACGACTTCGCCCGTCCTGGCCACATCTTCCCGCTGATCGCGCGCGACGGCGGCGTGCTGCTCCGCTCCGGCCACACCGAAGCCGCCGTCGATCTCTGCAAGCTCACCGGGCTACCGCCGGTCGGGGTCATCTCCGAATTGATGAACGACGACGGCACGGTGATGAAGGGCGAGCACGTCGCGCGCTTCGCCGCAGCCCACAAGCTCAAGCATGTGACGATCGCCGACATGATCGCCTACCGGCAGGCGCGCGAGAAGTTGATCGAACGGGTCTCGACTTTCGTGACCGAAAGCCCAATCGGGCCGTTGCAGGGCTATGCCTATCGCTCGCCGTTCGACGAGATTGCCCACGTGGCGTTCGTCTATAACGGCATCGGCGACGGCAGACGCGTGCTGACCCGGCTGCACAAGCCGAACATCGTGAAAGACCTCTTCACCGGGCAGGCCAGGATGCAGATCGTGCTGCAGCACTTCAAGAAGGCCGGCCGCGGCGTGCTGGTCTATCTGCGCGACGGCGCGGCGGGCGTTCCGGTCCAGCCGCTGGGCGAGGCGGTGACGGCGGAAGCCGATCGCAACAGGCAGTGGCGCGAGGTCGGCGTCGGCGCGCAGATCCTGCGCGACCTTGGCGTCACCTCGATCGTCAACCTGACGTCATCGGTGCATGACTACAAGGGACTATCCGGGTTCGGCATCGAGATCGTCTCGAACGAACGGCTCGAAGTTTGAGCGCGGCTGTCATTCCGGGGCGCGCGAAAGCGCGAACCCGGAATCTCGAGATTCCGGGTCTGGTGCTTGCGCACCATCCCGGAATGACAAGCACCCCGATGCAATTGCGCTTCGATCGATAGCGCTTTAATTTAACGACCAATTCCGTCACAGGACGTTGCGAAAGGATTTTTCATGAACGTGCGCCCCCAAGCCAAGGACAAGCCGGCCGCGGCTTCTTTCCAGTGGGATGATCCGTTCCTGCTCGACGATCAGCTTACCGAAGACGAGCGGCTGATCCGCGATACCGCGCGGGCCTATGCGCAGGACAAGCTGTTGCCGCGGGTGATCAAGGCCTATCTCGAGGAGAAGACCGACCGCGAGATCTTCAACGAGATGGGCGAGCTCGGCCTGATCGGCGTCACGTTGCCGGAAGAATATGGCTGCGCCAATGCAAGCTATGTGGCTTATGGCCTGGTCGCGCGCGAGATCGAGCGCGTCGATAGCGGCTATCGCTCGATGAACTCGGTGCAGACCTCGCTGGTGATGTATCCGATCTATGCCTATGGCGATGAAATCCAGCGAAAGAAATATCTGCCAAAGCTCGCGACCGGAGAATGGGTCGGCTGTTTCGGCCTGACCGAGCCCGATGCCGGTTCCGATCCCGGCGGCATGAAGACCCGCGCCGAGAAGGTCTCGGACGGCTATCGGCTCAACGGAGCCAAGATGTGGATATCGAACGCGCCGATCGCCGACGTGTTCGTGGTCTGGGCAAAATCAGCGGCGCATGACAACCAGATCCGCGGCTTCATCCTGGAGAAGGGCATGAAGGGCCTGTCGGCGCCGAAGGTCGGCGGCAAGCTTTCATTGCGCGCCTCCATTACCGGCGAGATCGTGCTCGACAACGTCGTGGTGCCGGAAAGCGCGCTGTTGCCGAACGTCTCCGGGCTCAAGGGCCCGTTCGGCTGCCTCAACCGCGCCCGCTACGGCATTTCCTGGGGTGCGATGGGCGCCGCCGAAGACTGTTTTCACCGTGCACGACAGTACACACTGGATAGAAAGCAGTTCAATCGGCCGCTTGCGGCGACGCAGCTCGTGCAGAAGAAGCTCGCCGACATGGAGACCGAGATCACGCTGGGGCTACAGGCCTCGCTGCGCGTCGGCCGGCTGATGGACGAGGGCAAGATGGCGCCGGAGATGATCTCCCTCGTCAAGCGCAACAATTGCGGCAAGGCGCTCGACATCGCCCGCATGGCGCGCGACATGCACGGCGGCAACGGCATCCAGATCGAGTATCATGTGATGCGCCACGCCGCGAACCTGGAGACCGTCAACACCTACGAAGGCACCCACGACGTCCACGCGCTGATCCTGGGGCGCGCGATCACGGGCATTCAGGCGTTTTCCTAAGCAAAGGCTCCGTCATTCCGGGGCTCGCGAAGCGCGAACCCGGAATCTGGGGCCGCGTTCCTTCCCTCTCTTCGAGATTCCGGGCTCGGTCCTGCGGACCGCCCCGGAATGACGTCAGAAAATCAATGGCCGAAACCGACGACGTCCCGTTCAACCGCAACTTTCCTCTAAAACCCGGTGTAGTCGAGGAGGTACGCCCCGGCGTGCGGCGCGTGCTTTGCGACAATCCGAGCCCGTTCACTTTCACCGGCACGGTCAGCTACATCGTAGGCCACGGCAAGGTCGCGATCATCGATCCCGGACCGGACAGCGAGACGCATGCCAAGGCGCTGCTTGACGCCGTGCGCGGCGAGACCGTGACGCATATCCTGGTGACCCACACCCATCGCGACCATTCGCCGAACACCGCGCGCATCAAGCAGGCGACGGGCGCCACCGTCTATGCCGAGGGTCCACACCGCGCTTCAAGGCCGCGCTTCGAGAGCGAGAAGCACAATCCGGAATCCGGCGCCGACCGCGGCTTCAGGCCGGAGGTGCGGGTCAATCACGGCGACACGATCGAAGGCGCGGGCTGGAAGCTGGAGGCGGTGGCGACGCCGGGCCACACCGCCAATCATCTTGCCTTCGCCTGGCCGGAGCGGAAGATCAGCTTTGTCGGCGATCACGTCATGGGCTGGTCGACGTCGATCGTGGCGCCTCCCGACGGCTCGATGATCGACTATATGGCCTCGCTCGATCGCCTCGCCGCGCGCGAGGAGGACCTTTATTTCTCCGGCCACGGTCCGGAAATCCCCGACGGCCCGCGCTACGTGCGCTTTCTGATCCGCCACCGCCAGGCGCGCGAGGCCTCGATCCTGCATCGGCTCTCCAAGGGTGAGGCCGACATCCCGACCATGGTGCGCGCGATCTATATCGGCATCGATCCGCGGCTCACCACCGCGGCCGGCTATTCGGTGCTGGCGCATCTGGAGGACCTTGTCGCGCGCGGCGTGGTGGCGACCGACGGCGATCCGGTGATTGGCGGGACGTATCGATTGGCGAATGTCGAGTAGGGCGTGGCGAATAGGCGATCACTATTCGCCATTCACCGTTCGCCACTCGCTATCTCTTCTTCGTCTTCGCATTCACCTTCGCGCTCACGGTCTTCGCGCCCTTGCCTTTGCCCTTGGGCGGCGGCGGAGGCGATGCCTTTTTCACCGGCTTTAGCGCATCGGCCTCCGCTGCGGCGTTGAGGTCGTCGGACAGCTTGGCGATGCGCGCGGCGTTGGAACCGAGGTCGCTTTCGAAATAGCGCGAGGAGGAGCGGATATCGACGCGTGAGTCATCGCCATCGGGCACGGCGCGGATCGCGACGTCCTCGCGGAAGCCCATGATCGGCGTGCGCGCCACCGCCTCGATGCGGCCGATGCGCCGCGGCGGCTGCGGCGCGCGCTCGTCGATGACGAGCCATTTGCGCTTGTGGACGAGTTTCAGCGTGATCGCATAGGCGCGCTCGACCGGGATCTGCAGTTCCACCGGCTCGATGTCGGGATAGGCTTTCTGTTGCTGCTCGGCGGAGTAGAGGCCGGCATAGACTGCGGTATTGGTGCCGTCGCCGGTGCGCAGCTGCGCCAGCGCCTCGAAGGGCGGCGGATTGATCGGGTCGGTGGTGATGTCGTGGATCGGCGGCAGCCTGCGGTACTGGACCGCGAGATAGGCCGGGTAGGCGAGCACGAGCGCATCGATCAGGAAGGCGAGCAGGATGCGGCTCATGCCGCGTGTGCCGTTGTGCCAGATCGCGGCAAAGCCCAGGAGCCCGATCAGGATGGACAGGCCGGCGCAGCCGAGCGCACCGAAGAACGTCGCGAGCGCCGGCTTCATCTCCAGAAAGCCGAAGCGGACGATCAGGATCGACACGATGACCGCGATCACCGAGAAAGCGGCGAGGTTGCGCGCCCAGGTGGCGAGCCGGGAGAAGGGCTCCGACTGGTAGGGAGCGGAAAACCTGCGGGCCATCCTGAACTAATCCGGCGTGGATTCGGCAGCCCGCATTCGGCCTAACGGCCCAGGGGCATGCAGGTGACCTAGCGCACTTTCCGGCCGACTGTGAAGCAATTTGTGCCGCGGCGACGCCGGAAAAGCGGCGAGAATCAGACGCGCCCCGTTGGGCGGGGCGCGTCGAGTCAAGACTTAGAAGGTTACTGCGTCTTGGCCAGCGGGCAGGCGGAGTCGGACAGCTTTCCGAATGCTTCTTCGCCCGTCATGGTCTGCACCAGCTTGTAATAGTCCCAGGGATACTTCGACTCCTCGGGCTTCTTCACCTGCATGATGTACATTTCGTGTTCCATCAGGCCGTCGGCGCGGATCTTGCCGTTGCTGGTGAACATGTCGTCGATCTTCATCTTCTTCAACTGGGCCATCACCTTGTCGGAATCCGTGGAGCCCACCGCCTTGACCGCGTTGAGATAGGTCATGGTCGCCGAATAATAGCCGGCCTGGTTCATGGTCGGCTCGCGCTTGGTCTTCGCGTAATAGCGCTTGGAGAAGGCACGGGTCTTGTCGTTGAGATCCCAGTACCAGCCAGTGGTGAGATAGAGGCCCTGGGCAGTCTTCAAGCCCAGCGAGTGGATGTCGCTGATGAAGGCGAGCAGCGCTGCGGGCTTCATCGTCCTGGCGATGCCGAATTCATCGGCCGCCTTGATCGAGTTGGTGAAGTCGTTGCCGGCATTGGCGAGGCCGAGCACCTGCGCGCCGGAGTTCTGGGCCTGCAGCAGATAGCTCGAGAAGTCCGACGTCGACAGCGGAACGCGCACGGAGCCGACCACCTTGCCGCCATTGGCTTCGACCACCTTGCTCGCGGCGTCCTGCAATTGCGTGCCGAAGGCGTAGTCGGCGGTGAGGAAGAACCAGGTCTTGCCGCCCTGCTTCACCATGGTCTTGGCCGTGCCGTTGCCGAGCGCGGTCGTGTCATAGACGTAGTGCACGGTGTATGGCGTGCAGTCCTTGCCCGTCAGCGAGGCGCCGGCAGCGCCGATCGCGATGAACGGGATCTTCTTTTCCTTGGCCACATTGGCCATCGCGAGGTTGACGCCGGTGTTCGACCCGCCGAGGACCATGGTGACGCCGTCGCGGTCGGCCCATTCGCGGAACTTCTGTGCGCCGAGATCCGGCTTGTTCTGATGGTCGGAGGTCAGAAGCTCGATCTTGTTGCCGAGCACGCTGCCGCCGAAATCCTCGATCGCCATCTTGGCGGCTTCCACGCCACCCGGCCCGATCACGTCGGCATAGAGGCCGGACATGTCATCGATGTCGCCAATCACCACCTTGTTGCCGGCTGCCTGTGCGGTGGTCGCGGTCATTGAAGCAAACAGCAGCCACGGCAAAGCGCGTAGCGCGATTGATTTTGTCATACTGGGTGTTTTCCTTGCTTTTTCGGTTTCGAAAGCGGTTGCAAACTAGTGAGCGGGAACGGGGGTTCCAATTGGCCTTTCGTCGCTGCCGGCGGATACAGGCAACCATGGACGATGATGGAACCGCAAGGCCAAAAAGGGCCTCCCTTACCGGGGCCTTAGCCGGGGAGGCCATTCGACCGATGCCGGGAGCCCGGCTCACGCCATCGCGTTCGGGAAACTATAGGCCTTGAACTGCTCGCGCAGCGCGGTCTTCAGGATCTTGCCGGTTGCGGTGTGCGGAATGCCCTCGACGAAGGCGACATCGTCGGGCATCCACCATTTGGCGATCTTGCCCTCCATGAAGGTCAGGATCTCCTCGCGGGTGGCCTTCTGGCCCTGCTTGAGCTGGACGATCAGGAGCGGCCGCTCGTCCCATTTCGGATGATGCACGCCGATGACGGCGGCTTCGGCGACCGCCGGATGACCGATCGCGAGGTTTTCCAGATCGATCGAGGAGATCCATTCGCCGCCCGACTTGATCACGTCCTTCGAGCGGTCGGTGATCCGCATGTAGCCGTGTGGATCCATGGTGGCGACGTCGCCGGTGTCGAAATAGCCTTCCTCGTCGAGGATGTTGGTGTTGACGTGGAAATAGGCTTTTGCGACCGCGGGGCCCGAGACCTTCAGCCGGCCGAAGGTCTTGCCGTCCCAAGGCAGCTTCTTGCCGGCATCGTCGGTGATCTTCATCTCCACGCCAAAGGGCGGGAAGCCCTGGGTCTGCAGGACGTCGAGCTTTGCATCGCCCTCGAGCTCGGTGAAGGGCGGCTTCAGCGCGGCGAGCGTCCCGAGCGGGCTCATCTCGGTCATGCCCCAAGCATGGCGCACGGTGACGCCCATGTCGAGGAAGGCCTTGATCATCGTGCGCGGCATCGCCGATCCGCCGCAGACGACGAATTCGAGATGCGGCAGTTTCAGGTTGTTGGCGGCCATGTGCTGCAGCAGCGTCAGCCACACCGTCGGCACGCCGGCGGTATGGGTGACCTTCTCGGTGTCGAGCAGTTCGTAGACGGATGGGCCGTCGAGCTTCGGGCCCGGCATGACGAGCTTGGTGCCCATCATCGGCGCGGAGAAGGCGATGCCCCAGCTATTGGCATGGAACAGCGGCACCACCGGCAGCATGACGTCGCTGGCGGAGGTGCCGAGCGCGTCCTTCGAATTGGCAATCAGCGAATGGATGACGTTGGAGCGGTGCGAATAGAGCACGCCCTTCGGATCGCCCGTTGTTCCCGAGGTGTAGCACATCGCGGCGGCGGTATTTTCGTCGAAGTCCTTCCACGCGAAGTCGCCGTCGGCCGCACCGATCCATTGCTCATAGGCGATCGCGTTCTTCAGCGTGGTTTCCGGCATGTGCGCCTTGTCGGTCAGCACGATGAAGCGCTCCACGCTTTTGAGCTTGTCGCCGACCTTCTCCAGGATCGGCACGAAGGTGAGGTCGGTCAGCACCACGCGGTCTTCGGCGTGGTTGATGATCCAGGCGATCTGCTCGGGGAACAGCCGCGGATTGACGGTGTGGCAGATCGCGCCGATCCCCATGATGCCGTACCAGGATTCCAAGTGGCGCCAGGTGTTCCAGGCGATGGTCGCCACGCGGTCGCCGAGCTTGATGCCGTCGCGCTGCAGCATCTGTGAGACTTTGAGCGCGCGCTTGTGAATTTCGGCGTAATTGGTCCGGACAATGGGGCCTTCGACCGAACGCGTGACGATTTCCTGGGTGCCGTGATACGTCGCCGCATGCTCGATAATCCGGTGGCACAGCAAAGGCCAATCTTGCATCAAACCGAGCATCCGAATGTCCTCCTCGCGAGTTATCTGCTTGCGCCTTGCCGCCTCGGAAGCCGCGGGAAAGGCGCTCAAATCCTGGATTTGAGATGAACCTTATCGCGGGAAACGGACATCGCAAGTGGCCATATGGTGCGTTCGGGCGCGCTGCGGCCACTATGGTAACCGCCGTCTCCGTGCTTGCTGGCATGCAAGCCAGCCCGGCGACAGCCGCAAGGCCGCTCAGTCTGTTCGATTTCTTTGGCGGAGGGCGCCCAAGACCGCACAGGACGATCCATGCGCCGAAAATACCGCTGCCGCGGCCGCGCCCGGCGGAGGCGCCGGCGGCCAAGACCGGGAAGCTCTCAGCAGAGAAACCCGCCGAGGGTGAGAAGCCGGCCGCGGAGCCGAGCCCACCTCCAGCGCCAAAGCCCTCGGCCTGCCGGCTTGCGCTCACCGAAGAGATCGCGATTGCGCCGAGCATCCCCGACATCCAGGGCCCCGGCGGCTGCGGCGGCAGCGACCTCGTGCGGCTGGATGCGATCGTGTTGCCTGACAAGCATCGCGTCGCGGTGACGCCGCCGGCGACGCTGCGCTGCCCGACGGCGACCGCGATTGCCGACTGGGTCCGCACGGACGTTGCGCCGCTCGCCGACAAGCTCGGCAGCGAGATCAGCGGGCTCGACAACTACGATTCCTACGATTGCCGCAGCTTCAACGGCATCGCCGGCGCGCATCTCTCCGAGCACGGCCGCGCTGATGCGCTTGACGTGCACGGCTTCAAGCTCGCCGACGGCCGCTCGATCGTGCTGACCGACCGCGATGTGTCGCGGGATTTTCGCGAGAGCGTGCTGCATTCGGTCTGCACGCGCTTCATGACGGTGCTTGGTCCGGACTCGGACTGGTACCACGAGGAGCACATCCATCTCGACCTGATGGGGCGACACAACAACTACAAGATCTGCGAATGGGACGTGCTCGATCCCTTGCCGAAGATCGCGCCGCTCATGCCGGCCGCGCGGCCGGAAGAGGCACCGCCGCGCGCGGTGGCCGGGAAGGAAGATGGCAATAAGGGCGATGCGGCAAAGCCTCAGGCGGCCGAGCCCGCGGCAAAAGCGGCGGCTCCGCCCGCAGTGCCGACGCCCAAAAGCTTGAAGCAGGCTCGGCGCAGGGGGAGATAGAGGATCGCGCAGTCCCGGCATCGGAAGTGCGTGCGAAATTCCCAAAACAAAAGCGCCGGCGAACCGGCGCTTTTTTTACCTCAAGCTTGAACGGCGGCTTACTGGAACGATGACGTGCCGTCTCTGCCGCCCTCCAGCGCCATCTGCGAGTTGTACGGGGAGTCGCCGTGATGCGGCTCCAGCACCACCACGATGGTGCCGATCTTGACCCGGTTATACAGGTCGATCGCGTCCTCGTTGGTCATGCGGATGCAGCCCGAGGAGATCGACGCGCCGATATATTCCGGCTGGTTGGTGCCGTGAATACGGAACAGCGTGTCCTTGCCGTTCGCATAGAGATACATCGCGCGCGAACCCATTGGATTGTCCGGCCCCGGCGGCACGAAGCTCGGCACGCCCAGACGCTCGATCTCGCTCTTGGTCGGATGCCACGGCGGCCACTCGGTCATCGCGCCGACCTTGGCGATGCCGGACCATGCCATGGCCTCTTCCCCGACGGTGATGCCGTAGCGGATCGCCTTGCCGCCATCCAGCACGTAGTAGAGATAGTGGTTGTCGGAATCGACCAAGATCGAGCCAGGCGCTTCCTTGCGGTGATAGTCGACGATGGCGCGGCGGAACGGTTCGGGGATAGGAACGTTGGTGTAGCGAATTTTTGAGAGGTATTCCTTGTCGCGCGGTTTGAAGGCGGCGGTGTTGGTCGCCTCATAGGTCGTTTCCACGCAGCCCGACAACATCAGGCCGGCGATGGCGGCCATGATGATTCCAAGTTTCACCTTCAGCGACGGCATGGTGCACTTCCGATCGACAGCCTTGCGCTCGAGGTGCCGATCCTGCGCCCCAAACGCCATGATTCAGTTAAGCCTTATTATCGTCTAAACCTGCCACACTTCCAGAACTTAACGACCCATCCCGCACTGCGAGACCTAGTCTGTGTCTTTTTTGCCGCAAGGTGTGCCGATTTCGGCCAATTCTTGAGCAAATCTGTCCGGATCGCCGAATCCGGGCCGCTTTGCAGCCACCAACCTGCCACAAATAACGATGGCCGGTTAAATTCCCGTCATCGGAGATCGACTGCTCCTGGAGCGCATCAGCGCCGACGTCGACGCCGTCGCCCACGACATCTTCGAGCCCGGCAGCGAGCGCCGCCGCAACGCCAGGCGTTACTCGCAGATCCTGATCGCGATCGGCCGCCAGGGCGACCTGAGTTCGAAGGTTCGCGAAAGCCTGGTCCCGATCGGCCGCCTCGTCACCTTCCCGTCGGCGGCGATCGAGGGCGTGAAATGGTCGAAGGACATGCGCGAGCAGCTCAAGACCCGGCAGCGCGACGTGGCCTCGCTCACCGACCACCGCCTCCCATCTCTCCAGCAAGATCACCTTCGTGCTCGACGCCATGCTCGGCGTCGTCAATCTCGAGCAGAACAACATCATCAAGCTGTTCTCGGTCATGGCGGTGGTGTTGATGCCGCCGACCCTGATCGCCTCGATCTACGGCATGAACTTCAAGGGCATGCCGGAGCTCGAATGGCCGCATGGCTCCGCTCGCGCTCGTCGCCAAGGTGCCGGCGGGCGTCGTTCCCTAGTCCATCTTCAAGCTGAAGAAGTGGCTGTGACCGGGGCAAAATCCTTATCGAACCATTGCGTTGAATCGCGAAAGCTGAGGCAGCCAACCTGCCTCAATTCCTCACCTAAAATTTGAGCGTTGCACTGAACGTTTGAGCGAAATTTTTCTGCGATAACATTGCCCACGAGCGCGACGGCGGAAGCGGGCGCGGATTTCGCGGCGGTCATGCTCAACAACACGCTAAGGCGCGACAGAAATCGCGACTTGGCCAGCGCAGGATCAAGCCCGGCTTGCCGGACTATCCGGCGCTTCAAGAGGACACCATGGTTGAGAAACCCATAACTGCATCCCGTAACGTCGTCGACCTCTCGCGCTACCGGGAGCGCACCACGGGCGTCCGCGCGCCCGCGCTCTCGCCGCGGATATGCCGCCATTGCAGCGCGGTGCTGCTGGAGGGCGAGCGCGAGGAGGAATGTTCCAGCGCCTTCAATTCCGACGCGCTGCGCCTGCGCTGGCAGGCCGCGCAGATTTTGCGCGGGTTGGTCTGACGTCACGTTGATCGGTTGAGCCACGCCTTTGTCACGGCGAGGCTTGTCCGCCGAAGCTCAAGGAGCGAAGGCGGGAGCGAGTTGTCCCCCTGAGCGCGCGAGCGCGCGGGGGGAAAGCGGCGAGGCAATCCAGACTGTCGCAGCGGCGTAAATCCTGGATTGCCTCGCTCGCGCCGCCACGACCGATCTGCGAGCCTGCGCCCTTTTCCCGACAAGAAACTCCTGTCACGGGCATCCGTTAGAGCGTGATGCGGAAAAGGCTGCCAACGGCGGCGGCCGGCGACAGGAGGCTCTCGATGCGCATCGAACCGGTGTTTCTCTTCGACCTCGACGGCACGCTGGTCGACAGCGTCTATCAACATGTGCTGGCCTGGAAGGCTGCGCTGGACGCCGAGAGCATCGAGCTCTCGGTCTGGCGCATCCACCGCAAGATCGGCATGAGCGGCGGTCTCTTCACCAACCAGCTCCTGCGCGAGACCGATGTGCCGATCGACCCCGCGCGCGGCGAGCGGCTGCGGCGCGCGCATGCTGAGGCCTATCGCGGTTTCGGACGCAACATCCGCCCGCTGCCCGGCGCGCGCGAGCTGCTCGCGTTCCTGACGCAGGAGAAAATCCCCTGGGCGATCGCAACGAGCGGGAGAATGGAGACCGCGGCGGTGAACCTCGCTTCGCTCGGCGTCGATCCGGATACCTGCGCGGTCGTCACCCGCGACCAGGTGAAATACGCCAAGCCCGACCCCGACCTCTTCATCGCCGCCGCCGATCGGCTCAAGAGCGATATCGAGCGCGCCATCGTGGTCGGCGATAGCATCTGGGACATGCTCGCCGCCACCCGCTGCCGCGCACTCGGCGTGGGCCTCCTCTCAGGCGGCTACGGATCGGATGAGTTGCGGCAGGCCGGCGCCATCCGCGTGTACGAAGATCCGGCGGATTTGCTGGATCATATCGATGAGGTGGGCGGGAGGAGATGAGGGCGAGTCAAAGTTGATCTAACGCCGCGCGATGTCGGCTCTCGACACCACCGTCTCTGTGATCAATCCATCATGGCTGAACGGCGCGAGGATGGCTTCGACGTCGGCGAGCATCGCGTCGACCTTGTCGCCGAGCGCGGCGGGCGAGGAGGGGGAGAAGGTCAGGATGCGTTGGGCAAGATGGTTCACGGCTACCTCGTGCACGGTCTCTAACCTGACCACATCGGCCGCCTTGAAGCCGGCGTGATCCATCAGGGCGGTCAACTGGCGATGCGTTCGCTCGCCCTTTCCTGATTCCTGCCACATCGCCGGGTCCGACCACGCGGCCCGCGCGGTGTTGTAGGGCTCGAGCCAGGGGTTGCGGGCATCGCGCGCGGAGGAGGAGCCGCAAATGACGAGCGCGCCACCCGGCTTGAGCAAGCGGAGAAACAGCGGGCCCATCGCTTCGCGGTCGATCCAGTGCAGGGCGCGGCCGATGGTCACGACATCGAAAGGTCCGGCATCGGCAGGCAGGTCCTCGGCGCGGCCTTCGACCAGATGGACCGTTCGCCCCGCGCGTGCCATCGCCTCGCGAGCTGCCGCGAGCATCGCGGGTTCCGGATCGATGGCGGTGACGTCGCCGGCATAGGGCGCAAAGCCGATCGCGAGCAGGCCCGGCCCGGTGCCGATGTCGAGCAAAGTGTGCTGCTTCGACAGCTTCAGTGTCTGCGCGACGGCGCCGAAGAACTGGTGCGGGTAGGGCTGACGGAATTGCTCGTAGAATTCAGCGGTGGAGGCGAAGCGTCCCATGGCAACGTCCTTATCACGGGTTGCCCCGGAGATGGAGCGAGCCTAGGGTGCTGCGGCGATCGACGCCAGTCCGCGGCGGATCAAAGGATGGTGTGGTTGGTGGGCTCCGTCATTGCGAGCGAAGCGAAGCAATCCAAAGCCTTTCCGCGGTGACAGTCTGGGTTGCTTCGTCGCTTCGCTCCTCGCAATGACGATGCACTGTCACACGTGCTGGCCGCCATTGATGTGAATCTCGGCGCCGTTCACGTAGGAGCCGGTCTCGGTGCACAAGACGTAGATGATCCGCGCGACTTCGTCCGGCGTGCCGAGGCGGTGCATCGGGATCTGCTGCTCGACGATCTTTTCCGTGCCGGGCGAGAGGATCGCGGTGTCGATCTCGCCCGGCGCGATCGAGTTGACGCGGACGCCGATGCGGCCGAAATCGGAAGCCATCTCGCGCGTGAGCGCGGCAAGCGCCGCCTTCGAGGTTGCGTAGGCCGCGCCGGCGAACGGGTGCACGCGCGAGCCCGCGATCGAGGTGACGTTGACGACGGAGCCCTTGACCTTCTTCAACTCCTCGATCAGCCCGCGCGCGAGCATGATCGGCGCAAAGAAATTCACCTGGAACACGTGCGTCCAGGTGTCGAGGTCGGTGTCAACGGTGCCCATCCTTGAGCCGCCATTGCCCTTGGGCGAGATCGCGGCGTTGTTGACGAGCGCATGCAGCGCGCCGCCCTCAAGACGCTTCCTGATCTCAGCCACGGCGCGGATGGTGTCGGTGGGATCGGCGAGGTCGACCTGGATGTGATCCTCCGGCCCCGCGTCCCACGGACATTCCTCGGGGAACGGATGCCGCGAGCAGGTGATGACGCGCCAGCCGGCGGAGGAGAAGCGGATCACGGTGGCGTGCCCGATGCCGCGGCTGGCGCCGGTCAGAAGCAGGGTGCGCCGTGGCGTGTTGGCGGAAGTCGGCATGTGGTTCTTATACTCCGTCATTCCGGGGCGATGCGAAGCATCGAACCCGGAAGCTCGAGATTCCGGGTTCGCACTTCGTGCGCCCCGGAATGACGACTTCGGTCATGGATACAGCCGCGTCTTCGACCACGCGCCGGCCGGCGTGTCGCGCGAAAACTCGATGCGGTCGTGCAGGCGGAACGGGCGATCGTGCCAGAACTCGAAGCGCAGCGGGGTGATGCGCCATCCGCTCCAGCCGGGCGGGCGCGGCACCTCGCCGATCACATGTTTCGCTGCAACTTTTGCAATCGCCTGCTCGAAGGCGAAGCGGCTCTCCAGCGGCTGCGATTGCTTTGACGCCCAGGCGCCGATCTGCGCCTGCTTCGGCCGGGTGGCGAAATAGGCATCGGCCTCCGCGTCCGTCACCGGCGACACAGTGCCGCGGATGCGCACCTGTCGTCTCAGCGACTTCCAGTGAAACAGTAACGCGGCCTTAGGATTTGCGGCGAGTTCGCGGCCCTTCTGGCTCGCAATGTGGCTGTAGAAGACAAAACCCTCGGCATCATAGCCTTTCATCAGCACCATGCGCACATCGGGCAGGCCGTTCGTGTCGACGGTGGCGAGCGCCATCGCGTTCGGATCGTTCGGCTCGCTCTTGCAGGCCTCCGCAAACCATTCTGCGAACAGGGTAAACGGCTCCTGGGCTGCGGTGAAATCACCAGATGTTAAGGGTGGGGGGTGTTTGATGGAGGTGGTGTCGGTCATGTCAGGAGCCCGAATTGCGTCCGCCCGCGTCCTGGAACGCGTTGCCGCCCCAATGGGGCCAAACCCTATATAGGGCATGGGCGCGCGTTGGCCTATTGGCGTTCGCGCCGAAGGGGGCAGCGCTGACCATCATTCTGATCGGGCTTTCGGCCGCGGGCTGCAGCTTGACCCGCGGCGGCGCAGGTGGACCCTTCGCCCAGATGACAGACGATGAGGTGACGGGCACCCTCAAGCCGACGCCGACCGAGAGTGATCTCGCCTTTGCCCGCATCGCCGCCTCCGATGTGCTGACCAAGGGCGACAAGGATGCGAGCCAGCCCTGGCAAAATCCGAAGACCGGCGCGCGCGGCTCGGTCACTCCGCTCGCCCAGGCCTATTCCGACGAGGATGGCCGCACCTGCCGCGATTTCCTCGCAAGCTACGTCAACGGCAAGACCGAAGACTGGCTGCAAGGCTCGGCCTGCCATGCCGCCAACGGCCGCTGGGAAATCCACACGCTGAAGCCGTGGCGGCAGAGCTGAGCAGAAAACTCGTCATGCCTGACCTTGTGCCGGGCATCCACGTCTTGGTTTCCGCGCGAAAAGTCGTGGATGGCCGGGACAAGCCAAGCCAAGCCATGGCGATCAGAAGCATCGGCGCCAACGCGCTACACGGAACCCGTTGCAAAAATACAACGTAATCCCCAGATGAAATCAACAGCGGGCGGGCTGCCCTTGGATTATAAATTGATATTCCCTGAAGGAGACGTGACGGATGCGCGACCCCTATGAGGTCTTGGGGGTGCCGCGGGGCGCCAGCGCTGCGGCTATCAAGAGCGCCTATCGCAAACTCGCCAAGAAGCATCATCCCGACAGCAACAAGAACGATCCGAAAGCAGCGGCGCGTTTCGCCGAGATCAACACCGCCAACGAAATCCTCGGCGACGAGGAGAAACGCAAGCAGTTCGACCGCGGCGAGATCGACGCCGAGGGCAAGCCGCGCTTCACCGGTTTTCCCGGCGGCGGGGGGGCGGGTGGTCGCTCCGGTCCCGGCGGTTTCGAGAGCTATACGTTCCGCTCCGATGGCGGTGCGGGCGGGTTCGAGGACATCCTCAACAGCATGTTCGCCAATGCCGGCCGCGGGCGCGCAGGCGGTGCCGGCCGGGCGAGTTCGTTCGAGTTCGATACCGGCGGCGTCGGGCTCGATCTTGACGTTACCGTGTCGATGTCGGTGTCGCTCGAAGAGGCGGTCAAGGGCGGCGAGAAGCGTGTCCGGCTGCCGAACGGCAAGGAAGTCAACATCAAGATTCCGGCCGGCGTCAGCGAAGGCCAGCAGATCCGTCTGCGCGGGCAGGGCGAGACCGCGCCGGGCCATCCGCCGGGCGATCTCCTGATCACCGTGCAGATCGCACCGCATCCATTCTTCAAGGTCGACGGCAGCGATCTCAGGGTCGATCTGCCGATCACCCTTTATGAGGCGGTCTTGGGTGGCAAGGTAAGGGTGCCGACCCTTGGCGGCGCCGTGGAACTCTCGATCCCCAGAAACACATCGAGTGGCCGGATTTTCCGGCTCAAGGGCAAGGGACTGCCGAGGCCGACCGGAACTCCGGGCGACCTCTTCGTGACCACCCGCATCATGCTACCGGACGGGAACGATGCCGAGCTTGAGATGTTGATGCAAAAATGGCGCGATGGACACCCCTATAACCCTCGGAATGACCTCACCTGACTGAAGCCAATCGAAATATCGTACGTAGCTGATTTTTTTCGGGCCCGTTGGGCCCGGAAAGACGGGTGCGGCCTCGAGAGGGGGACCAGCGCGGTACAAAACCCCAACTCGAGGCCGCGTGCGTCGATCGGCGGATCGAACGCTCCTCATTTTCTCGTGATCATCCGGTGCGATAATGAGACGCACCCATGACTTGATTCCAGAAATTCAATGTCCGAATTGGGACACCGTCGGTGACCTTTCCGTAACAGCCCGTTAACCACCGCTTTTCTCGGCCTGGTCGTAGACGAGCCTGGCCACCTGGGCGAGGCGCTCGCGGTTGCTGGCACCCGACACTACATAGCCAACGCCGTTATCGGCCCAGAACAGCGCGCCGTCCTTGGCGCCGTTCTTGTCCTGGGTGATGTAGCGCATCTGCGTCGTCTCGGTCGAAGCCTTATCGCTGGAAGCCTTGGCGGTATAGACCGTGAAGCGCTCGCCCGAGGCACTCTCATACATCAGGAACGACGCCGGTCCGGTCGGTCCCGGCAAGAGCCGACCGCCGACGAGCTTCAATCCGGTCGAGCCCAATTCGGGCGCGCGAACCGTCCAGCCGCAGCGCTTGGTCAGCCAGGCCTGCAGATGAGCGCGCTCATCGCCCGGCACCTCGACGGGATGGCGGACTTCGACAACGTAGAGGCGATGCGCATCGAGCGCGTCTTCGGTGAAGGCCTTGAAGGTCGAGGGCTTGGCAGCCGCGCCATGCGCGAGCCAGCCGGTACCGGTGCCGGCGATGAAGGCGAAGAGCGACGCCGCAACGGCGCCGTACATCCAGCGGCGCGGCGGCCGCACCAGTCGCTCGAGCTCGAGCCGCTTCGGCACCGGCTCGTTCGCAACCGAATCGTAGCGGGCGCGCAGCACGTCCGCCATCGCGCGCCAGGATTGCACCCGCTCCGCATCCTCGGGATGCGAGGCGAGCCACGTCTCGACATCGTCGCGGCGCTCGGACGGCAGCTCCTTGTCGACGAAAGCGTGCAGCTCATCCTCGGTGATGGGAATTTTCGGGTTTGTCATCGTCGTCGTCTCTATCCAATTCAGGTCAAGAAATATCGGCGCATGCGCCTTGCCATTATCTGCTACTTCACCCGGCGCAGCGCCGGGCGTTCGCCTTCGAGCGAAGCCTTCACATGAGCCCTGGCCCGCGCAAGCCGTGACATTACGGTGCCAATCGGCACGCCCTGAATGTCGGCGACTTCGCGATAGCTCAGTCCCTCCAGCATGACGAGCAGCAAGACAGCGCGCTGCTCTTCCACCAGGGTCGACAGCGCGCGCGCAATGTCGCGGCCCTCGGCTTCGGTGCCGCTTGCATCGGGATTGCTCTCGAGCAGCGGCATGAATTGCGGCCTCCGCGCGAGCGAACGCCGCCGGTTCTTGTTGAGGTTGGTCAGGATGGTATAGAGCCAGCTCCGGACGTCGCCGCCGAGAAACAACCGCTCCGAGCGCAACGCACGCACGAGCGTGTCCTGCACAAGGTCGTCGGCGATATCGACATCGCGCGCCAGCGCGCGCGCATACCGCCGCAACGCCGGAATCATGGCTTCAACACTATGTCGGAACGCGCTCATGAAAGCTCGTCTGTGTGGTGAAAGCTTGCCTCAAGCATAACACCCAAATTGCAAGCCTATTCCGCCTGTTACGCTTTGAGGTAAACGGCCCGAACGGGGTACCGATTTGGGCTATACCCAAGCGTGCGGCTGGTGTACGCAAACTTTTCCAAGCTTGATGGGTCGTGGGATGCAACATACAGGTCTGATGCAGGGCAAGCGCGGCGTCGTGCTCGGCGTAGCCAATAATCGTTCGATAGCCTGGGGCATCGCGAAAGCCTGCCATGCGGCGGGCGCGGAGATTGCACTCACCTGGCAGGGCGATGCGCTGAAGAAACGCGTCGAGCCGCTCGCCAAGGAATTGAACGGCCTCCTGCTCGGCCATTGCGACGTCACCGATCCTGCGACCATCGATGCGGTGTTCGATGTCTTGAAGGAGAAGTGGGGCAAGATCGATTTCGTCGTCCACGCGATCGCCTTCTCCGACAAGGACCAGCTCGACGGCCGCTATCTCGAAACCACCGCCGACAATTTTTCAAAGACCATGCTGATCTCCTGCTATTCGCTGACGGCGATCGCCCAGCGCGCGGAGAAGCTCTTGACCGACGGAGGCTCGATCCTGACGCTCACCTATTACGGCGCCGAGAAATGGATGCCGCATTACAACGTCATGGGCGTTGCGAAGGCCGCGCTGGAGGCAAGCGTGCGCTATCTCGCCGCCGATCTCGGCGAGAAGAACATCCGCGTCAATGCGATCTCGGCAGGTCCGATCAGGACGCTGGCCGCATCCGGCATCGGCGACTTCCGCTATATTTTGAAGTGGAACGAGTACAACGCGCCGATGCGTCGCACCGTGAGCATTGAAGAGGTCGGCGACAGCGCGCTCTATCTGCTGTCCGATCTCTCGCGCGGCGTCACCGGCGAGGTGCATCACGTCGATTCCGGCTACCACGTCGTCGGCATGAAGCGGCCCGACGCACCGGACATCTCGCTGGCGAAGGAATGACGAGTGTCATGCGCGGACTTGATCCGCGCGTCCATCTTATCAAAAGATTTCTTGACGAGGGATGGATTGCCGGGTCAAGCCCACGGCTGTCCGGTTTAATTTTGGTGGACATGGCGCATGGCGTGGATTCTTCTGCGGTCTTGAGCATCGCCAAATGTTCGAGACACACAAGGAAGATCCCGCCATGCGCCACCACAATACAGTAATTC
>NZ_DATGFH010000116.1:0-2052 GCF_035309285.1 Bradyrhizobium sp.
CGCTGAGTGGTTGTACGATGCTCAGCAGGTTCGGCCACGTCTCGACAGCAGCCTGAACAGGCTGACCACAACCCGGCTCGGGCGCCCAGTTTCGGTCCGGCAGGGTGTCTAATCGATATGGACTCGTCACCAGACCTGATCGAGCGCGCCCAAGCGGGAGACGAAGCGGCCTTTCGCGAGCTCGTCGATGCCCATCGGAACGAGCTGCACCTGCATTGCTATCGCATGCTCGGCTCGTTTCACGATGCGGAGGATGCGCTCCAGGAGGCGCTGATCGCGGCCTGGCGTGGACTAAGTACGTTCGAGGGCCGGTCATCGATACGCACCTGGCTGTATCGCGTGGCAACCAGCCGCTGTTTGAACATGCTGCGCTCGGGTCGTGCCCGTGCAAGAGAGGAAGGACTGATGCAGCCGCCCGAACTTCCGCGGCCGACTCGCCTCGGCGAGGTGCTGTGGATAGAACCGTATCCGGATGCGCTCATCGATCGTGTCGCCGATCGAGCGCCTGGGCCGGAGGCGCTGTATCAAACAACCGAGGCGGTGTCTCTGGCGTTCATCACCGCGCTGCAGCTGCTGCCGCCCCGACAGCGGGCCATCCACATTCTGCGAGATGTGCTTGGCTTCCATTCGACGGAAGTCGCGCAGATGGTGGATGCAACCGAAGAATCCGTCAACAGCGCGCTGAAGCGCGCCCGAGCAACGCTCCGCCAGCGCGGCCCTGACTCCGCGAGTCAACATGCCCCACCTCCTCAGTCACCCGAGGAACGGGCGCTGGTCGAGCGATTCACGCGCGCATTCCAAGCCGCTGACATCGAAGCCCTGGTCGAGCTATTGACCGAAGATGTGTGGATCAGCATGCCCCCAATTCCCTTCGAGTGGCAGGGTCATGCGCGTGCGCGAGACGTTTTTGGTGCTGTCCTGCAGCCGGGACAACAGCTCGTGGCGACGCGCGCAAACGGCCAGCCGGCGTTCGGGTTCTACCAGCCGGATTCGCGTGCGCCTATTCTTCACGGCGTTGGACTGCTGGTGCTCACGCTCGCGGGCGATCGCATTTCGGCAATGAGCCGCTTCGAGTCCGGCCTGCTCTCGCGGTTCGGCTTGCCGCGCACGTTGCCGCGCCGGCCGGCGTAATGTTCGCCGGAGGCACCACCGCCCACTTTGTCGGGCGGCGCGTGTCTAAGCCAGTGACAACCGACACAGTACACGTCGGTTGAACTCCGAAAGGTCCGCGCGTATCGACGTGTCAGCCGTCAAGGTTGACCGGTAGTTGCGCGCGCAAACCCAAACAGGACAGGAGCATAAACACCTTGGCAATCGATCAAATGAAAGAGCAAGAGCTGGCGGATCAGATCGCGCACTTGGAGGCCAATCTGGCGCGGCAACTGCCGGCCGACATGCTGCAGGGATTTCAGGGCGCCATTCAGACTCTTGTGAATGACGGCATCACCGCTCATGCCGTGGACGTCGGGCAGAAGGCACCGGATTTTTCACTGCCGGACCAGATCGGCGATACCGTCTCACTGCATTCCGTGCTGCAGCGCGGTCCGGCGGTGGTCCTCTTCTACCGCGGCGAGTGGTGCCCGTACTGCGATTTGACGCTCCGTGCTTACCAGCGCATCTTGCCCTCGATCACGGCCCTCGGCGCTTCCCTGATCGCCATCTCACCGCAAACCCCGGACAGCACGCTCACTACGGTCGAGAAGAAGGAGCTGACGTTCGCCGTCCTCAGCGACGTCGGTAATGTGGTGGCGCGCAAGTACGGCCTGGTGTTCGTGACCCCCGAAGCGGCTCGGCACCCCGGCATCTCCGCCGGCAACGGCGACGAGTCGTGGGAGTTGCCCATGCCTGCAACGTTCATCGTCGCTCAGGACGGCATCATCCGGCTTGCATTTGTCGACGCCGATTGGACGCACCGGCTCGAGCCCGCCGAGTTGTTGAAGGCACTCGAAAGTGTCGTGGCGAACTGCTTAAAGGAGTGAATGAACATGAAATTCAAATCAGGTGATAGTGTTCCGTCGACAACTCTGGAATCCGAGCCGGTGCGTCCAATCG
>NZ_DATGFH010000117.1:0-2299 GCF_035309285.1 Bradyrhizobium sp.
TCGAGAAATTCGACAACGGTGACCTTGGCGCCAAGCCGATGCCACACCGAGCCAAGCTCGAGCCCGATCACGCCGGCGCCCACGATCAGAAGCTTGCCGGGAACCTTGTCGAGCGACAGCGCGCCGGTCGACGACACGACGCGCTTTTCGTCGATCTCGATGCCTTTCAGCCGCGCGATGTCGGAGCCGGTGGCAATCACGATGTTCTTGGTCTCGACCGTCTGCGTCTTGCCGCCGGCCGACACCTCCAACTTGCCGGCGGAAACGATCCTGCCGGCGCCGTGGATGACGTCGATCTTGTTTTTCTTCATCAGGAACTCGACGCCCTTGACGTTGCCGTCGATGCCCTGCTGCTTGAAGTTCATCATCGACGGCAGGTCGAGCTTGGGCGGAGGCACGCTGACGCCCATTTTCGCGAAGGAATGACCGGCTTCCTCGAACATTTCGGACGCATGCAACAGCGCCTTCGAAGGCATGCAGCCGACATTCAGGCAGGTGCCGCCAAGAGCATTCTTCTCGACGACGGCAACCCTCATTCCGAGCTGCGCCGCGCGCACCGCGCAGACATAGCCGCCGGGACCGGTGCCGATGATGACGAGATCGTAAGTGGCCATGGTCTAAATCCTGTAGCTGAACCAAAGTGGCAGGTGTCAGCGCCCGCCCGAAACATCGAGGATGGCGCCGGTCACGTAAGAAGCCTCATCCGACATCAGCCAGACGATGGCGTTGGCAATTTCCTTCGCACTCCCGACCCGCTTCAGCGGAACCGTATGCGCGAGCCGATGGGCGCGGTCGGGCTCGCCGCCCGAGCCGTGAATTTCCGTGTCGATCAGGCCGGGCCGGATGCCGGCGACGCGGATGCCCTCGCCCGCAACCTCAAGGCCGAGGCCGACGGTGAAGGAATCGATCGCGCCCTTGGAAGCGGCGTAGTCGATATAGGTGTTGGCTCCGCCGAGTTTCGCCGCGATCGACGACACGTTGATGATGACGCCACCCTTGCCGCCATGCTTGGTCGACATCCGCTTCACGGCCTCACGTGCGCAAAGCATGCTGCCGGTGACGTTGATGGCCATCATGCGCTGGATGCGCTCGGCCGGCATTTCGTCGACGCGCACGCCGCTCTTGCCGATAATGCCCGCATTGTTGACCAGCGCGCCGAGCGCGCCGAACTTGTCGGCGGCCTCGAACAATTTGAGGATATCGTGCTCCTCGCCGACGTCGCACTTCACTGCGACCGCCTTGCCGTTCTTCGCCTCGATCTGCGAGACGACCTCCTTCGCTGCGGCCTGGTTGCTGGCGTAGCCCACAATGATCCGGAAGCCGCGCGTGGCGGCCGCAAGTGCGGTGGCGCGGCCGATGCCGCGGCTGCCGCCGGTGATAACGGCTACTCTGTCGGTCAAACCCACCCCTATCTTTCCTTCACCGCGATTGCACCATCAGGTCTTGCCCTCAAGAGCCGCCAATCGATCCAACACGGACTTGTCCGTCAGGCTGACCAAACAGAAGAGAATGAAGGGAGTGAGGAACGGAATCAGGCACCAAGCGGCAAAGCCAATACCCTTACCCTTCCTGCGACTGATTGGGATCGCAAAGAAAAAGCAACTAAGGATACTCAGCAGAAACGGCAGCAGCGAAAGAAGAAGGGACGGTTCCTCCATCGACCCCTCCTTAGAGATCCAGCACCAGGCGGGCCGGATCCTCCAGGCTCTCCTTGACGCGCACCAGGAAGGTCACGGCTTCCTTGCCGTCGATGACGCGGTGATCATAGGACAGCGCCAGATACATCATCGGACGCACCTCGACCTTGCCGCCGACAACCATCGGCCGCTCCTGGATCTTGTGCATGCCGAGGATGCCGGATTGCGGCGCGTTCAGGATCGGGGTCGACATCAGCGAGCCGTAGATGCCGCCATTGGTGATGCTGAAGGTGCCGCCCTGCAATTCCTCGATCTTGAGCGAGCCGTCGCGGGCGCGGCGGCCGAAATCGGCGATCGATTTCTCGATCTCGGCAATCGATTTCTGATCGCAGTCGCGCACCACCGGCACGACCAGGCCGCGCTCGGTGCCGACCGCGATGCCGATGTGATAGTAGTTCTTGTAAACGATATCGGTGCCGTCGATCTCGGCATTGACCGCGGGAATTTCCTTCAGCGCCTGCACGCAGGCGCGCACGAAGAAGCCCATGAAGCCGAGCTTCACGCCGTGCTTCTTCTCGAACAAATCCTTGTACTGATTGCGCAGATGCATGACGGCGGTCATGTCGACCTCGTTGAAGGTCGTCAGCATCGCCGCGGTATTC
>NZ_DATGFH010000118.1:0-18384 GCF_035309285.1 Bradyrhizobium sp.
TCGCCCGACGCAGCGCCGGATCAGGCACCGGCCGATCGCACGCAGGTGGCATCCATGCCCGTATCTCCAGCCCCTGCGAGCAGCGACCCGGACGATGCCGTGATTTCGACGGCGATCTCAGCCCACATCGATTCTGTCGTCAACGACGCCAGGCGCAATGTCTCGAAACTGACTACCAATCGCTGATCGGGCGTGACCGGACATGGCCGCGAATCTCCTGTTCAACATCGCCTGGACCCACGTCACGACAAGGGTCCGGCAGACGCTGGTCGGCATGGCTGGTGTCGCGATGGGCGTCGGCTTCACCATCATGATGGCTGGCCTGATGCAGGGCTCGCAGATCGACTTCCTGCACCAGCTCGTCGACACCATGCCGCACGTGACGATCCAGGACGAGCGCCGCACCGCGCCGGAGCAGCCTGCCGAGCGGGAATATGGCGCCGTGCAGATGTCGAACGTTGCCAATGTCAACAACCGACCCGGCATCAAATCGCCGGAATCGGTGATGGCCTCGCTGCGCTCATGGCTTCCGGGCGACGTCGCTCCCTCGGTGAGGACCACGGCGATCATTGATCATGACGGCCGCGTCGGCATTACGCTCATCGGCATCGACCCGCGTCAGGAAGTCAAGGTCTCCAAGCTCGCCTCGCAGATGCGCGAGGGACGGATCACCGACCTGCAGCGAGCGCCGAACGCCATCATCATCGGCCAGGCCTTGGCCGAGAAGCTTGCGATCAAGACCGGCAACACCGTGAGTCTGATCGGTGGCCAGGGCACCGAGGTGAGTTCGTCCGTGGTCGGTATCTTCCGGTCGGGCCTGAAGCGCGTCGATGAGGGGCAGATCTACGCGCTGATCTCGACCGCGCAGATCATGATGGGACAGCCCGGCATCATCAACGAGCTGCGGCTCCGCCTGGACGATCCCCTGAGCGCAGAGACGATTGCAAAAGAAGTCGAGGGCCAGACTGGCTACAAATCGGTATCGTGGGAGGAGGCCAATTCCGACCTGCTCTCCAGCTTCGCGGTGCGTGATTTCATCGTCCTGACGGTGATGGGCGCGATGCTGCTGACGTCGTCCTTTGCGACCTACAACATCATCTCCACGATCACCAACGAGAAGCGGCAGGACATCGCGATCATGAAGTCGCTCGGCATGCGCGAGACCTCGGTGCGCCGCATCTTCATCATCGAGGCCGCCATCATCGGCATCGTCGGCATCGTCTTCGGCTGGATCATCGGATATCTGCTTTGCTATAGCTGGTCGCAGATCACGATCTACAACACGCTGACCGGGACCAATGTCCCGATCTCGATCCTCTATTCGCCGCTGCATTACATCGTCGCCGGCGGCATTTCCCTGCTCTGCTGCACGGGAGCGGCTTTCTTTCCCGCGCGCAAGGCGACACGGGTGCATCCCGTGGAAATCATCCGAGGCGCCTCATGAGCGAGATTGCGCTGCAGGCGGTGGGACTTGTACGCCGGATCGACGGCGCGGTCTCGCATACGCTCGTCAACGGCATCGACCTTTCCGTCAACAGGGGCGAATTTCTCGCCATCACCGGTCCGTCCGGCTCCGGCAAATCATCGCTACTGTATCTGCTCGGCCTGCTCGATGCGCCGAGCGACGGCGAAGTCATCATCTGCGGCCAGCCGACCTCGAAACTCTCGGAGAACGAGCGAGCCAATGTGCGGCTGACCAAATGCGGCTTCGTCTTCCAGTTCCACTTCCTGCTGGCGGAGTTCACCTCGCTGGAAAACGTGCTGCTGCCGATGCGCGCGGCCGGAAAGATGAGCGAGAAGGAGATGCGCGAGCGCGGGCTCGAGCTGCTGGCCTCGCTTGGACTGAAGGACCACGCGGGCAAGCGGCCGAACCAGCTGTCCGGCGGCCAGCGGCAACGCGTAGCAATCGCGCGGGCGCTGTCCAACCGGCCCGAGATCATCGTTGCGGATGAGCCGACCGGCGCGCTCGATACCACCTCGACCGAACAGGTATTCGGCATCCTGCGCGAGATCGCGGACCAGGGACGCACCGTAGTGGTCGTTACTCACGATCCCGCGCTCGCGGCGCGCGCCGACCGGCGCCTCCATATCGTCGATGGCAAGGTCGCGCAGACTTTCGAGAACCGTGCCGTTGCGCCGGAGCCGGCCGTTGCGGCGCCGACAGAAGGCTGACGGCAAATCGCTACGCTTCCCTCGCCGGCGAGCTCAGCGAGAGCGATTCCCAGACGGCGACAATGACGAGAATGGCGGTGGCCAGCGCCGACAGCAGCAAGGACGAAAGCCCGGAGGCGAAGAACGCCAGCACGGCGAATGCGATGATCCCGACACCATGGGAGAGCTGCAGGAAGCCGCGGATGGTGTGCTTGAACAGGATCGTGCCGACCAGGAACAACAGCGGCCCGCCGATCGCGCTCACAGCTACCCTCAGGTCGGAAGGGCCGTTCGGATGCGTCAGCACCAGATCGTCGGCCACGGCGGTGAGGATGATCCCACCAACGATCGGCATATGCAGATACGTGTAGGCGAGACGCGCCACGCGGCCCGACTCCTCCGATTTCGAGATCATCGCCGAGCCCGCCTCGGCGCCGCGGTGGAAATAGATCCACCACATCGCAATGCTGCCGGCCAGCGCTGCGAGGAAGGCCGCGACGATATCCGGCGTCCAGGTCAGGTCGGCGAAGGTCGCGCCATTGACGACGATGGCTTCGCCGAGCGCGATGATGATGAAGCCGGCGCAACGCTCGGCCATATGGCTGCCCTCGACGGCCCAGGCCTCGATCGAGGAAAACTCCAATCCCGGCGTCCAGAACCGTACCGCCGGCGCGACATATTCGATTCCGAGCGCCGCGATCCAGAACCAAAGCCGTGTTGGCCCCTCGGCAAAGCCACCGAGAACCCAGAATACCGCCGAGCAACACAGCCAGGTCAGGATCCGGATCGCGTTATGGCGCACCAGCGTGCGGTGCGATGGCGTTGCGATCAACCAGAACAACGTGCGGCCGACCTGTATCAGCGCATAAGCGCCGGCAAACCACAGGCCGCGGCCCTCGAACGCGGTTGGGATCGAGGTCGACAGCACGAGCCCGCCCAGCATCAACAGGAACAGGAGGATGCGGACCGGAGTGAGCTCCGGATCGAGCCAGTTGGTGATCCAGGTGGTGTAGACCCACGCCCACCAGACCGCGAGAAAGAGCAACGTGACCTGGATAGCGCCAAGCGGCGTGAAGCGACCGAGCAGCATGTGCGAGAGCTGCGTGACCGCAAACACGAAGACGAGGTCGAAGAACAGCTCGGCGTTGGTGACGCGGCTGTGCTGGTTCGGCATGATGACGCGGAACATCGTGCCGCGCGGATTGTCCTCCGCCATCAGCTAGCTTTTTGGTTTGCGCATGATCTCTTCGGAAAACCGCTGCACACCTTTCCGGATCATGCGCTAGCCCTCCGGCACTCCGGTTTGCAAGGCCAGCGCGTGCAACACCCCGCCCATCTGGCCGCGCAGCGACTGATAGACGATCTGGTGCTGCTGGACGCGCGACTTGCCGCGGAAGGATTCCGAGATCACCGTCGCCGCATAATGATCGCCATCGCCGGCGAGATCGCGGATCGTTACGCGAGCGTCGGGGATCGCGGCCTTGATCATCGATTCGATATCGCGGGCGTCCATCGGCATCCCAGTCGGTCTCCTCTTCCCAGTTTCCCAAAAGCTCCCGGCTCGAATCGCGGCCGGCCTCACCCGACCGTGACATGCAAATCTAGCGCCGGACGCTTGGAAGGTCACCTATTGTGACACTATATTCCCCGGCAGGTTCATTAAAAATCGCCGGATCGCCGCGAGTAGCGATCACGACAGGCTGAGCAAAGGGCTGAAACGCATGAAACTTCCCGGTCCCGATCACCCCATTACGATCACCGCCAATCCGAAGCGGGTTCGCGTTCTCGTCGACGGCGTCGTCATCGCCGAGACCACCCACGCGCTCACGCTGAAGGAAGCGAGCTATCCCGCTGTGCAATATGTGCCGCGGACCGACGCCAAGATGGATCTGTTGAAGCGCACCGACCGGGTGACGCATTGCCCCTACAAGGGCGACGCCAATTATTTCTCCATCGTTGCCAACGGCAAGACGCTGGACAACGCGATCTGGTCCTACGAGACGCCGTTTCCGGCCATGGCCGAGATTTCCGGCCATCTCGCCTTCTATCCGGACAAGGTGAAGATCGAGGAAGTGGCGGCATAGCTCACTCCTCGTCATGGCCGGGCTTGACGAAGCGGACAGTGGCGGCTCGTGCGCTACACCCTGAAGATCGTGAGCCCCAGGATCAACAGCACCAGGAAGATCACGACAAAGATGTAAAACAGGATGCGGGCGAGGTCGGCGGCTGCAGCCGATATGCCGGTGAATCCGAGAATGCCGGCAACGATCGAGATCAGGAAGAAGAGCAGCGCCCATCTGAGAAGGGTCATGGGATATTACTCCAATATGCGCGCCGCCGACGCGTCGATATCGCGAGGCTAACGTCCGGCAAAGGGACGGGTTCCTGTTCCAGGCCCACGCCCGCTTTGGTTGAACTTCAGCAAGCCGGTCCTAACCGGCGCAAATTCCGCCCTTGCTCTATCCCCTTCCCGGCGGCAACATTGCGCCAAAACACTTTGGCGGGGCGCTCATGACAACCATTTCACCGACGGCGGCGTCCGCAGGAGTTCGAGCGGCACCAAAGACCAAGGCGCGCAACGCCGCGCTCGACCGCGCCCGCACCTTCATCACCATGCTGGTGCTGGTCCACCACTCGGTGATCGCCTATACCTATTACGGTCATACGGACAAGCAGAGCTTCCTCGGCTTCGATCTCATCGTGCTGTTCAACGACAGCTTCTTCATGGCCGCGATGTTCTTCCTGTCCGGCCTGTTCGTATGGCCGAGCCTGCAGCGCAAGGGCATTAGCTGGTTCCTGCGCGATCGCTGCTGGCGCCTGGGCTTGCCCTTCATTGTTTGCGCGCTGCTCCTGATGCCGTTTGCCTATTGGGCGATCGAGCTTGAACTGCACAACCCCAACACGACATTTGCGGAGTTCTGGTGGAGGACCGTCACGGTCGGGCCCTGGAATAGCGGCCCGGCGTGGTTCGTCTGGGTGTTGCTCGCGCTCGATGCGCTGGCTGCGGTCGTCTACTACGCACTGTCCGGCTGGGTCGAGGCGATCGGCAAATTGTCGCTCGAAAGCTTTGGGCGGCCGGCACTGTTCTTCTGGGCGCTGCTGATTGGCTCGATCGTCGTGTACGTGCCGTCGGTGTTTTATTTCGGTGCATCACGCTGGTTCGCGCTTGGGCCGGTCGCGATCCAGGCGAGCCGCATCCTGCTCTACCTGCTGTTTTTCTTCGCCGGCTGCGGCATTGGCGCGGCGAGCTTCGATCGCGGGCTGCTCGCCGCCGACGGCGAGATGGCGCGGCGCTGGCCGGCCTGGCTTGGCGCCACCATCGCAAGCTATGGCTGCATCGTCGCGCTGATCTACATCAAGCATTCGGTGTTGCCCGACGTGAACCATCAACCGCTCTGGTGGCAAATAACCTATGCGACGGCCTTCGCCTGCTACAGCGCGTCGCAAACTTTCAACATCATCGCGCTGTTCCTGCGTTTCGACAACGAAGGCTCGAGCATCCTCGATCCCTTGCGCGAAAGCGCCTACGGCATTTATCTCGTGCATTACGTGCCGGTGTTGTGGCTGCAATACCTGATGTTCGGCATGAGCTTTGGCCCTGTCGAGCAAATCACGGCGATCATCAAGGCGGTGATCGTCTTCGTGCTGACGCTGGCTGTGAGCTGGGCCGCTGTCGCGGCGCTGCGCAGGATTCCGGGCGCGACCCAGGTGCTGTGAACCGTGCTGTGAGCCGCAAGCGCGACGTCAGTTGGCGCCGCTCATATAGGCCGGGAACCAGTGCTCGAAGCCCGCTTTCAGCGCGGCCACCGGTACGGGCGCCTCGCCGGCGATCGCGATAGCATCGCCCCCGGTCGTGCCGATGCGTGCGCAAGACACTCCCGCGCCCTTCATCTTTGCGAGCACGCGACCCGCCTCCTCGGCCGGCACGGTCACGATGTAGCGCGCCTGATCCTCGCCGAACCAATAGGCATGCGGCACGATTGAGGCCGGTGTGGCAAGTAGCTGTGCACCCATGCCGCCCGCGATCGCCATTTCCGTAAGCGCGATCAGGAGGCCACCGTCTGAAATGTCATGCACCGATGTTGCGGTGCCCGCGTGGATCATGCCGCGCACCACATCGCCGTTGCGCTTTTCGGCGGCGAGGTCAACCGGCGGCGGCGCGCCCTCTTCCCGGCCGCAGATGTCGCGCAGATAGACGGATTGGCCGAGCCAACCCTGGGTGTCGCCGATCAACAGGATCGCCTCGCCGTCGGCCTTGAAGGCCAGCGTCGCGGACTTCGTGAAATCGTCGAGCACGCCGACGCCGCCGATCGAAGGCGTCGGAAGGATGCCGCGGCCGTTGGTCTCGTTGTAGAGCGAGACATTGCCGGAGACGACGGGGAAGTCGAGCGCGCGGCAGGCTTCCGAGATGCCTTTCAGGCAGCCGACGAACTGGCCCATGATCTCGGGCCGCTCCGGATTGCCGAAATTGAGATTGTCGGTGATCGCAAGCGGCCTGCCGCCGACCGCCGTGATGTTGCGCCAGGCCTCCGCCACCGCCTGCTTGCCGCCTTGATGCGGGTCGGCCTCGCAATAGCGTGGCGTGACGTCGACGGTGAGCGCGAGTCCCTTTGGTCCATCCTGCACGCGTACGACCGCGGCATCGCCGCCGGGGCGCTGTACGGTGTTGCCGAGAATGACGTGGTCGTATTGCTCCCAGACCCAGCGCTTCGAGCACAGCTCAGGGGTTGCGATCAGCTTCTCCAGCGCCGCCGAAACAGACATCGGCGCCTTCACCTCGCGCGCGTGGATCACCGGCAGCGCCGGCGAGGCCACGTGCGGCCGATCATAGACCGGCGCCTCGTCGCCCAGTTCCTTGATCGGCAGATCGGCCATGACGTCCCCGCCATGTGTGATACGAAAACGCTTGCTCGGCGTGGTGTAGCCGACCACCGCGAAATCGAGCCCCCATTTCCTGAAGATTGCTTCCGCCTGCTTTTCCTTCTCGGGCTTGAGCACCATGAGCATGCGCTCCTGACTTTCCGAGAGCATCATCTCGTAGGCGCTCATGCCGGTCTCGCGCGTCGGCACCGCGTCGAGATCGAGATCGACGCCGAGATCGCCCTTGGCGCCCATCTCGACCGCCGAACAAGTCAAGCCCGCCGCGCCCATGTCCTGGATCGCGATCACGCAATCGGCCGCCATGATCTCCAGGCACGCTTCCAGCAGGAGCTTTTCGGCGAAGGGATCGCCGACCTGCACGGTCGGGCGTTTCTCTTCTGAAGCGTCGTCGAACTCGGCCGATGCCATCGAGGCGCCATGAATGCCGTCGCGCCCGGTCTTGGAGCCCAGATAGACGATCGGCATGTTCACGCCGGAGGCGGCGGCGTAAAAGATCTTGTCGGCGTCGGCGAGGCCGACCGCCATCGCGTTGACGAGAATGTTGCCGTCATAGCGGGTATGAAAGCGCAGCTGCCCGCCGACCGTCGGCACGCCGAAGGAATTGCCGTAGCCGCCGATGCCGGCGACCACGCCGGAGACGAGATGCCGCGTCTTTGGATGCTCCGGCGCACCAAAGGAGAGCGCGTTGAGGCAGGCGATGGGGCGAGCCCCCATGGTGAAGACGTCGCGCAGGATGCCACCGACGCCGGTGGTCGCGCCCTGATAGGGCTCGATATAGCTCGGGTGGTTGTGGCTCTCCATCTTGAAGACCACCGCCTGGCCGTCGCCGATGTCGATCACGCCGGCATTCTCGCCGGGCCCCTGGATCACCCAAGGCGCTTTGGTCGGCAGCCCCCGCAGGTGAATGCGCGAGGATTTGTACGAGCAGTGCTCATTCCACATCGCGGAAAAGATGCCGAGCTCGGTGAAGGTCGGCACACGCCCGATCAGCTTCAGGATCCGCTCATACTCGTCCACCTTGAGCCCATGGGCCGCGACGAGTTCAGGGGTGATCTTGGGTTCGTTGGTCTGCATTTGCCGTTCATAGGGAGATCGGAGGGGCCGGAAAAGGCCTTTTAGGGGCCAATTTTGCGCTGTCCAGAGCTTTGCACATAGCCCATGCACGAGGTGGGTTTGCGCATCGCCTGCGGATCGGATTTAAGGGCTTTGCCCCGCCATTGAAGAGCCACCTCCCGTGAACGAGCTTGCCAAAACCGCATTCCTCAATCGCCCCGACCTGCACGTCGGTACCGAGGGCGAATTTGCGGGATGGCGCACCTGGAGCCGCGATCCGTTCGAGACCCATAACGGGCCGTTCTGGCACCGGATGGAGGATAACGGCAGCATCCTCTGCGCGTTCCGGGTCGAGAAGAAGCACCTCAATGGTGGCAGGAACGTGCATGGCGGCTGCTTCATGTCGTTTGCGGATTATTGCCTGTTTGCGACCGCGACTCCCATCCTGGAGGGCCCCGGCGTCACGCTGTCCTTTGCCTGCGAGTTTCTCGCTGCCGTCCGCGAGGGCGAACTGATCGAAGGGCGCTGCGAAATCACCCGGGCCGGCAACTCGATCGTCTTCCTGCGCGGCATGCTGACCTCGGCGGAGAAGCCGGTGTTTTCCTTTTCCGGCTCCATCAAGCGCGTCGCGCGCAGGATTTCGGCAGTCAGTCCTTAAGGTCCCAAATCGCGCCAGGAAACGAAATTGCCAGAGAGCACGACAGCGGATGATGGCGCAGCGGCTTCCCTTTCGGTGGCTCCCTCGCATCGCGGCGTTCGCGACTATTCGCTCCTCCTGCTGCTCGCCTGTGCCTGGAGCTCGACCTATCCGTTGACCAAGATCGGCCTGCAGTCGATCCCGCCGATCACCTTCATCGCAACGCGGTCGTTGATCGCAGCGGCGTTCCTGCTCGTCGTGCTGCGCTTGCGCGGCATTTCGCTGCCGAGAGAATTGCAGGCCTGGAAGCTGTTCGCCTTCCAGCAGATCATCAACTCGACCATCCCGTTTTTGATCATCACCTGGGCGCAGCAATATGTGCCGGCCTCCAACACCGTGGTGCTGGCCGCGACCACACCGATCTTCGCCTTCCTGATCACCTGGGGCATCACGCGACACGAGCCTGCCACGCTGCTCAAGCTGGCCGGCGCGATCCTGGGCCTTGTCGGCACCGCCGTGATCATCGGCCTCGATGCGCTGACAAGCCTGGGTCACGAGATCGTGGCCGAGATCGCCATTCTTCTTGCCACGCTTTCGTTTGCGTCCGGCACGATCTTTGGCCTGCGCATGTCGGGCTACCAGCCGACCGTTGTCGCGGCGGGCTCGCTCCTGTTCGGCGGGCTGTTGCTGCTGCCGGTGTCCCTGATCGTCGAGCATCCCTGGACACTGCATCCGACCATGCAATCGGTCGTCGCCGCGGCGGCGATGGGGATTTTCTCCAGCGCGCTCGGGTTGATGCTGTTCTACATGTGCCTGGCGCGGCTTGGCACGCTCACCACCAACGCGCAGTCCTACTTGCGCATTCCGATCGGCGTCGGCCTGTCCGTGTGGTTGCTCGGAGAATCCGTGCCGCCCAATCTCGCCGCGGGCCTGGTGCTGGTCATGATCGGCGTCGCCGCCATGACCATTCCGAGCGAGCGGATCAAGCGGTGGCTGCGGCGGGTGCGATAGCGCCTACGCCGCCTTGTCCAGATGCGCGGCAAGGCCGGCGAACAGGCCGCGGCCGTCGGTGCAGCCCATGATCTCTTCGACATGGTTTTCCGGATGCGGCATCATACCCAAGACATTGCCGCGCTCGTTGACGATGCCCGCGACCGAATGCGCGGCGCCGTTGACGTTGGAAGCGTCATCGACGACGCCCTCCGGCGAGCAATAGCGATAGAGCACACGGCCCTCGCCTTCGAGCCGCTTCAGCGTCTCTTCATCGGCCTCGTAGTTGCCCTCGCCGTGCGCGACCGGCACGCGGATCACTTGCCCTGCATTGTAGCCGCGCGTGAACGGCGTATCCGAGCGTTCGATCCGCATATGCACGTCGGTGCAGATGAACTTCAGCCGTGCGTTCCGCATCAGAACGCCGGGAAGAAGCCCGGATTCGCAAAGGATCTGAAAGCCGTTGCAGACGCCAAGCACGAGCCCGCCGTCGCGGGCAAAGGTGCGCACCGCATCCATGATCGGCGCGCGCGCTGCGATCGCGCCACAGCGCAGGTAATCACCATAGGAAAAGCCGCCGGGCAGCACCACGAGATCAGTGCCCCTGGGCAGCGAGGTCTCGGCATGCCAGACCATTGCCGCATCGCGGCCCGAGGCAAGCTTGAGCGCGCGCGCCATGTCGCGCTCGCGATTGATTCCGGGGAAGACGAGGACGGCGGATTTCATCTTAGAGCAGCTCGACCCGGTAGTTTTCGATTACAGTGTTTGCGAGCAGCTTGTCGGCGGCGGCTTTCAGTGCCGCTTCCGCCTTGGCCTTGTCGGAGCCAGCAAGCTCGATGTCGAACACCTTGCCCTGGCGCACGCTGGCGACGCCCTCGACGCCGAGCGACTTCAGCGCCCCTTCGATGGCCTTGCCTTGCGGATCCAGAATACCGCTTTTCAGCGTGACGGTGACGCGCGCTTTCACTTTTCTTGAATCCTTCAACTCTTGACCAGCACCGGCCCCGAACCCGCGGGCCGCTCGTTTTCCATGAGGATGCCGAGGCGTTTTGCCACTTCCGTGTAGGCCTCGAGCAGGCCGCCGAGATCCCGGCGGAAGCGGTCCTTGTCGAGCTTCTCGTTCGACTTGATATCCCACAGCCGGCACGAATCCGGCGAGATCTCGTCGGCGACGATGATCCGCATCATCTCGTTCTCGAACAGCCGCCCACATTCCATCTTGAAATCGACGAGACGGATGCCGATGCCCAGAAACAGCCCGGTGAGGAAATCGTTGACGCGGATGGCGAGCGCCATGATGTCGTCGATCTCCTGCGGCGTCGCCCAGCCGAAGGCCGTGATGTGCTCTTCCGACACCATGGGGTCATTGAGCTGGTCGTTCTTGTAATAGAACTCGATGATCGAGCGCGGGAGCTGCGTGCCCTCCTCGATGCCGAGCCGCTGCGACAGCGAGCCCGCCGCGACGTTCCGCACCACGACTTCCAAAGGCACGATCTCGACCTCGCGAATCAATTGCTCGCGCATGTTGAGACGGCGGATGAAGTGCGTCGGAACCCCGATGTCGTTGAGGTGCTGAAACAGGTACTCCGAAATCCGGTTGTTGAGGACGCCCTTGCCCTCGATAACCTGGTGTTTCTTGGCATTGAACGCTGTCGCGTCGTCCTTGAAGTGCTGGATCAGCGTTCCCGGCTCCGGTCCTTCATAGAGGACCTTGGCCTTGCCTTCATAGATGCGGCGTCGACGGCTCATTGGGATGTACCGTGTGTTGTTGAAATCCATCAATTTGGTGTGCTCCGGATGACAAGGGACTGGACCCACGACGGAGCTGCCGTGAAGGTCTGGAACCGAGGGAAACAGAACAAGAACCGGACCTGCATGCAAGCTATCTGATTGCGCTATCCAGCACAATCGATCTGGTCCGGTTTTACCGTCTTGCCTTTAGGCCTTCCGGCCATTGTTTTTGCCATTTTCTCCAAATATCTAGGTGTTGCGGCAAGCACCTGCAACGCGCCTGCCGGGACGGCCCTCCGGCATCGATTCGGAACCCATCGCCATGACCACCTTCGACAAGCGTGAAGAGGCCTTTGAGAAGAAATTTGCGCTCGACGAGGAGGAGACCTTCAAGGCGATCGCCCGCCGCAACAGGCTGATGGGCCTGTGGGTTGCCGAAAAACTCGGAAAAAGCGGCGCGGCCGCCGACGCCTACGCAAAAGAAGTGGTCGCCGCCGAATTCGAGGAGGGCGGCGACAAGGCTGTGCTGCGCAAGCTGATGGGCGACCTTTCCGCTCGCGGCGTTGCGGTCGGCGAAGCGGATATTGTCCAGCGCATGGCCGAATTGCTCGTGATCGCCATCGCGCAGGTGAAGGCGGGGACTTGAGTTCGGCGCAACTGCGCTATTTCACTGTAATCGAAAAGTTCATCGAACCATTTACCGTGTAGCCCTCCTGCTGTTGCTGCCCGAACTGTCGTCCGATGTTGGTCGAAAGCGACTCGATGCGGCAGTCTTTCGCAAGGACTTCTCGAAGCACGTCGCATTCGTGCGCGGCCATCTGATAAATCGAACGCCGGGCACTTTCGCCTGATTTCCGCGCTTCCTCGCTGTCGCCGGCCGGCCCCGGGACAAAGAAGTTGAATGACGTTTGCACACGCACCCAGGTTTCTTGCCGTTGTCCGGCGGCTTGCCCGACCGTCTGCGCCATCGCCGGCGCCATCAAAAACAAGGTCATGACTGGGATGAAGGCAAATCGAACTGACGACATGGGACACTCCGGGATTTGACGCGACGACCGCGCTCTTATCAATCCCGGATTGCAAAATACCAAACGATCGCCCGTGAAATTCCTGCTGCCGCTTCAGGGCGCATTAACTGAGCGCGGCCTTCACCCCTCCTTGAACCCATATTCCGGCACATTGCCGCTGGCGCCATAATATTTGTATGGCAGGAATTTGCCGGACATCGTGATCTTGACGCGGTCGCCCTTCGGGTTCGGCTGGCGCTCCAGCACCATGTCGAAATCGATTGCCGACATGATGCCGTCGCCGAACTCTTCCTCGATCAGCGCTTTCCAGGCCGGGCCGTTGACCATCACGAGCTCGTAGAAGCGATAGATCAGGGGATCGGTCGGCGGTATCGGCACGCCCTGCCCGCGCATCGGCGTCTCGTTGAGCATGGCGATCTCGGCCTTTGACAGGCCGAACAATTCGCCGGCATTGGCGGCCTGCGGCTTCGTGAGCTTCATCTGGCCGAGGATGGCGCCGACGATCAGCACGTCGGAATAGCCGCCGACCTTCTCGCAGATATATTTCCAGCTCCAGCCTTTCTCGCGCTTGATGTCGAGCAGCTTTTCGGTGAGGTCGGATCGCTTCATCGGGCGTCTCCTGAAGGTGCGCGCACAGCGCTGGCGCGCGCGAAAAATGGTCACAACGATCCCGGCTCTGTCACGATAGTCGGTTCGCGGCCGGCAATCCACGCTGTTCTGTGCGGCGCGCAGTGAGGCCGCCGGACACGCGGTCCGAGCTGCGATCAGCCTCGGCCGGCCTCTCCGGCGGGGCCTGGCCAGATCAGCGCATTGACCTGGCCGTCAAAGGCGAGAAGGCCGAGCGTATCGCAGATGATCGGGATCAGGCTGCGCGTTGCCGCGTGATGCGATGCGCACACCGACCAGGCAAAGTCCGGCTCCGCACCAATCCTGAACTCATACCAGGTATCGTCGCCCTGCAACGAGCCGAACCAGCCGCCATCGGTCTCCTCACGCCATGCGAGTTCGGGAAACAGCGACGACAAAGCCTCGACCACGGCCGAGGGATCCTGCCGCAGCAGCGCATGCTCGCCGAGATCTTCCATCGTCACGATCTCGCCCATCGCAGCCTTTGGCTTCATTATCATGAAATCGTAGCTCATGCGCTCTAGCGATCTCCTACTTCGCGTCCGCGAGCATCCCTGCCAGCCGTGCCAGTTCCGCCTCCAGATCGGCCTCGACATCGCCGACCTTCATCTCGATGACGCGATAGCCGCGTTGCTCGAGCCACGCCCGGCGCGAGGCGCGGTCGGCGGCGATGGCCTCGGACTCGTTGGCATTGACGAGCTCGATCGCGATCCGGTGAACGAAGGAGACAAAATCGGGAATGCGCCGGCCGACCGGCGTCTGACGCTTGAACCGGCCGGCAAAGCGGCGGTCGCGGGTCAACGCCTGCCACAGCATGCGTTCGGCATCGGTCGGGTTACGGCGAAGCAGCCGCGCCAGCCCCCGCACCGTACCGCTATGCTCGTTCGCCGGCGCGCCCTGCCCTTGCTCGGCGAGCAGCGCACGCAACCGCGTCGCCTGCCCGCTGTCGAGCACGCCGCCCTTGGCCGGTCCCTTGCGCCCCTCCGCGATTGCCATGATCACGCCGTGCAGCGTATGCATGTCCTGCTTGGTTGGCTCCATCCTGAAGAAGATGTTGCGCAGGTTCACCAGCATGGTGTCGCGCTTTTCCGCTGGCCTTAAGAATTCAACCCGGTCGAGCTCGCGCACGAGGTTCTCGAAGAAGGCCTCCATCTGGTGCTGGGAGGCGCGCTCCGAGCGCTCCGGCATCGCAAAGGGTAGCTGGCCTTCGGTCGAAAGCTTGAACCATTCATAGCCGATCAGCAGCACCGCCTGCGCCAGGTTGAGCGAGGCGAAGCCCGGATTGACCGGAAAGGTGATGATGCGGTTGGCGCGGGCGACCTCGTCGTTGGTGAGGCCCCAGCGCTCCCGGCCGAACAGGATGCCGGCCTTGCCGCCAACCCTGACGTGGCCGGATATTTCGCGCGCGGCGGCGTCCGGTGCGACCACAGGCTTGGCCTGGTCATGGGCGCGGGCGGTGGTGGCAAACAACAAATCGAGATCGGCAACCGCGGCCTCGACCGTCTCGAACAGCTCGGCGCGCTCCAGGATGTGATCGGCGCCGGCCGCCGCGCGGCTCGCGGCGATGTTGGGCCAGCCGTCACGCGGGTTGACGATCCGCAATCGGCTCAGAGCGAAATTGCCCATGGCGCGCGCCGCCATACCGATATTCTCGCCAAGCTGCGGCTCGACCAGAATGATCGCAGGGCCGTCGAGGTCGAAGCCGGTCTTGGTCTTGTCGGTGCCCGACATGGCGCGTGGTCTTTACGTTCCGATTCAAAATCAGGGCCTTGAATCGCGTTTCCGAGAAACCGATTCAATGCGGCCTGTTGTCAGCTTCCGATTGCCCGGCTGGGGCGAATTTCTCAAGCAAAATATGAGCTTAGATTCGGCTTTTGAATCGCTGCTGAAGCTGACCTGAGCCGCCCCACCACTTCCTGCGGCTCCCGCCAAAAGATGGGCCGAAACTGCATACCGCCTTGGCTTCCGCCCGCCGTTCCGCAGTGCTATGACGCGCCTTTCCCCGCCCACCCGCTCTTCAAAAAGAAGCGTTCCGCAAGAGGCCTTCCCGATCATGGCAAAAATCAAGGTGACCAAACCCGTCGTCGAGCTCGATGGCGACGAGATGACCCGGATCATCTGGCAGTACATCAAGGACAAGCTGATCCACCCCTTCCTTGATATCGACCTGCAATATTTCGACCTCGGGATGGAACACCGCGACAAGACCAACGACCAGATCACCGTGGACGCCGCCAACGCCATCAAGAAGGTCGGCGTCGGCGTCAAATGCGCCACCATCACCCCCGACGAGGCGCGGGTGAAGGAATTCGGCCTGAAGGAGATGTGGAAGTCGCCGAACGGCACCATCCGCAACATCCTGGGCGGCGTCGTGTTCCGCGAGCCGATCATCTGCAGGAACGTGCCGCGCCTCGTTCCCGGCTGGACCAAGCCGATCATCATCGGCCGTCACGCCTACGGCGACCAGTACCGCGCCACCGACATCAAGTTTCCGGGCAAGGGCACGCTGTCGCTGAAATTCGTGGGCGAAGACGGCACCGTCATTGAGAAGGAAGTGTTCAAGGCCCCGGGCGCCGGCGTCGCCATGGAGATGTACAATCTCGACGACTCGATTGCGGACTTCGCCCGCGCCTCCCTCAACATGGGTCTCGCCAGGAACTATCCGGTCTACCTCTCGACCAAGAACACGATTCTGAAGGTCTACGACGGCCGCTTCAAGGACATCTTCCAGGACATCTACGACCGCGAATTCAAGAAGGAGTTCGAGGCCAGGAAGCTCACCTATGAGCATCGCCTGATCGACGACATGGTTGCCGCGGCGCTGAAGTGGTCCGGCGGCTATGTCTGGGCCTGCAAGAATTACGACGGCGACGTGCAGTCCGACACGGTGGCGCAGGGTTACGGCTCGCTCGGGCTGATGACCTCGGTGCTGATGACCCCGGACGGCAAGACCATGGAAGCCGAGGCCGCGCATGGCACGGTGACCCGCCACTATCGCGAGCACCAGAAGGGCAAGGAGACCTCGACCAACTCCATCGCATCGATCTTCGCCTGGACGCGCGGCCTTGGCCACCGCGCCAAGCTCGACAACAACGATCAACTCGCGAGATTTGCGACCACGCTGGAGAAGGTCTGCGTCGCAACGGTCGAGGAAGGCTACATGACCAAGGACCTCGCGCTGCTCGTCGGCGCCGACCAGCGCTGGCTCTCTACCACCGGCTTCCTCGACAAGGTTGCCGATAACCTCGTGAAGGCGATGGCGACGGCGTAGCGCAGCAACCACAATCGTCATTGCGAGGAGCGACGCGACGAAGCAATCCAGACCGTCTCCGCGGAAGGATTTCTGGATTGCTTCGCGGAGCCAGTCATCGGGCCGCGCGTTCGCGCGGACCCGTTGGCTCGCAATGACGACCAACATCAACTGAGGGCACCCCATGCGGCCGATAGCGAAAGCGACACCTTTCCTGCTCCTGCCGCTGCTCGCCGGCGGCGCCAACGCGGCCGACAAGCCGCTGCCCGCCGCGATTGCGGCACCGGGCGAGACGGTCGTGCTCAAGGTGCATGGCGTCGGCATGCAGTTCTACGACTGCAAGGCGGGGTCTGACGGCAAGTTGGCCTGGACCTTCAACTCGCCGCAGGCGACGCTGACCAATGGCAGCAAGATCGCCGGCTATCACACCGAGGGCCCAACCTGGGAGCTGACCGACGGCAGCAGCATCACCGCCAAGGCCGTCGGCAATGCGCCGGGCAAGAACCCCAACGACGTCCCCTGGCTGAAGCTCGCAGTCGACACCCACAAGGGCTCGGGCCTGCTTTCCCACGTCACCACGGTGCAGCGGATCAACACTGTCGGCGGCGTGCTGAAGGGCTCATGCGACCGCGAGAAAGCGGGTGAAGGCATGCCCTATTCCGCGGACTATGTGTTCCTGCGCAAGTCGTGAAGACGCCGCAGGCGTCCGCATCCAAGACGCGACGAGGTTGTCGCGCCCTATCTGGACCAGAAATAGCTACCAACCGAAATTGAGGGTCGCCTCTCCTCTCGCTTGCCTGTAAAGCCTTGTCTGAACATCGATTTACGGCCGGGCCTTGAGACCCCGCGACAAGACCAGAGGATTCACCCATGCCGACCTATCGTTCCCGCACCACCACCCATGGCCGCAACATGGCGGGCGCGCGGGGCCTGTGGCGTGCGACCGGCATGAAGAATGAGGATTTCGGCAAGCCGATCATCGCCGTCGTCAACTCCTTCACGCAGTTCGTGCCCGGGCATGTGCATCTGAAGGATCTCGGCCAGCTCGTGGCCGGCGAGATCGAGAAGGCCGGCGGCGTCGCCAAAGAGTTCAACACCATCGCCGTCGATGACGGCATCGCCATGGGCCATGACGGCATGCTCTACAGCCTGCCGTCGCGCGAGCTGATCGCCGACAGCATCGAGTACATGGTCAACGCGCACTGCGCCGACGCACTGGTCTGCATCTCCAATTGCGACAAGATCACGCCCGGCATGCTGATGGCCGCGATGCGGCTCAACATCCCCGTGATCTTCGTCTCCGGTGGCCCGATGGAGGCCGGCAAGGTCGTCCATAACGGCAAGAGCCGCGCCGTCGATTTGATCACCGCCATGGTCGCCGCGGCCGACCCGACCGTCTCCGACGAGGAGGCGCTGGTCATCGAGCGCTCGGCCTGCCCGACCTGCGGCTCCTGCTCCGGCATGTTCACGGCGAATTCGATGAACTGCCTGACCGAGGCTCTGGGCCTGGCACTGCCGGGCAACGGCACGGTGGTGGCGACCCATGCCGATCGCAAGCGGCTCTTTGTCGAGGCCGGCTGGACCATCGTCGACCTGGCGCGCCGCTGGTACGAACAGGACGATGCCTCGGTGCTGCCGCGCAACATCGCCAGCCGCACCTCCTTCGAAAACGCCATGACGCTCGACATCGCCATGGGCGGCTCGACCAATACGGTGCTGCACCTGCTGGCGGCGGCGCATGAGGGCGAGGTCGATTTCACCATGGCCGATATCGACCGGCTGTCGCGCCGCGTGCCCAATCTGTGCAAGGTGGCGCCCTCAGTGCCCGACGTCCATGTCGAGGACGTCCACCGCGCCGGCGGCATCTTCGGCATTCTGGGCGAACTGGACCGCGCCGGGCTGATCAACCGTTCAGTCCCCTCCGTCCATGCGACGTCGCTCGACCAGGCGCTGGCGCGCTGGGACGTGAAGCGCTCCGCCGACAGCAAGGTCGCGCATTTCTATCGCGCAGCCCCTGGCGGCGTGCGCACGACCGA
>NZ_DATGFH010000119.1:0-5576 GCF_035309285.1 Bradyrhizobium sp.
CCAGATCAATCTCAACCAGCCGATGAAGGACATTCTCGCGACGCTCTCGAAACATCCGATCAAGACGCGGCTGTCGCTGACCGGGACCATGATCGTCGCGCGCGACTCCGCGCATGCCAAATTGCGCGAGCGGCTGGAGAAAGGCGAGCCGCTGCCGGATTATTTCAAGAACCATCCGATCTATTACGCGGGCCCGGCGAAAACGCCGGAAGGCTATGCCTCCGGCGCGTTCGGTCCGACCACCGCGGGCCGGATGGATTCCTTTGTCGATCAGTTCCAGGCCGCCGGCGGCTCGATGGTGATGCTGGCCAAGGGCAATCGCGCGGTCGCGGTGCGCGAGGCCTGCAAGAAGCACGGCGGCTTCTATCTCGGCTCGATCGGCGGCGCGGCGGCGAACCTCGCCGAGCACTGCATCAAGAAGGTCGAGGTGGTGGAATATCCGGAGCTCGGCATGGAAGCGATCTGGCGCATCGAGGTCGTCGATTTCCCCGCCTTCATCATCATCGATGACAAGGGCAACGACTTCTTCAAGGAGCTCAATCTCGGTTGAGGGCGATCGGCCTCGACGGCTTTTCGCGCGGCTGGGTTGCGGTCGGCCTCGACGGCGAGACGCGGACAATCTCGTTTCACGCCGGCGTTTCCGAGGCGCTGCGCGGTCCGTTCGATCGCGCCGGCATCGACATTCCCATCGGCATGACCGAGAACGGCGAGCGCGCCTGCGACCTGCTTGCGCGCGACAAGCTGCGGCCGCATGTCTCGCGCGTTTTCACGGGCGCGCGGCGCTGGCTCTGGCAGGAATTTTCCGATCCCGACCGGGCCAACAGCGAGGCGCTGCGCCGTGACGAGACGCGCGTCTCGCGCCAGCTCTGGCATCTCGGGCGCAAGATCATGGAGGTCGACGCGTTCGTGCGCGCCCAGCCTGCGCTCGATGTGCGTGAAGTTCACCCCGAGCTGGTGTTCTGGCGGCTCAATGGCCACAAGCCGCTGCCGCCGAAGAAGTCGGAGGAGGGAGATTCGCTGCGCCGCAGGCTCCTCAAAAGGCAGGGATTTCGCGAGATCGATCAGTGGCTCGGCGAAGCGCGGATTGGCACCGGCGCCAAGCGTGACGATGTGCTCGACGCCTGCGCGGTCGCGATCGCCGCACGCGAGCCCGAAGGATGCGTGCCTCCGGACATGACGGGGTGCGATGCGTATGGATTGCCGATGCAGATTTGGTATTGAGCGAGCCGCAAGGGCGACACCGTCAAGCCCGCATCCCCGTAAACGGGAAGTTGCCCATGAAGCCGACACCCATCTCGCCTGAGATGGCGTCACCGGCGATGGTGCCCTTGAACTCCAGCGTCAGCGGCATCGGATCGGTGATGGATATCTTCCAGGCGACGTCGTTGCCGTTGACGGTGCCGTCGAAAATCTCGGTGGAATTGCCATCGGCGCCCTGTGTGCCGGTCAGCGTGGCGCCGGCGCTTTTCAGACTCAGCGTCGCGTTGCGGTCGCCCATCGGCGTCGTCATGGTGAGATTCCAGTTTCCGTCCACCGCCATTCGTCTCTCCTCGTCATCGCTGCAAAACGGCTAGCGCGGCGGTATAGCCTATATCGCCGCGCAAGCCCAATCGGTTTAACGGCGTGACGCGCCTTAAGCGCCGGCCGTGCGGACGCGGCTCCTGACCAACAGGCGGAAAGCCGCATACTGGATCGCGAAGGCCGCAACCTTGGCGCCGAGGGCGACCACCGAGACGTACATCGTCCACAGCTTGATATCGCCGGTCGCCGCGATCGCGAGCGTGCCGGCACCAAGCGCGAACATCAATACCGCCCAGGCAAAGCCGGCGAAGGTGACATATTCGGGAATGGTCTCGGCCACCGGCGGCGGCACGTAGCGCAGCATCCAGCCGCGATTGAGCATGATCGCGCCGATGGCGAAATGCGCAATGGCGGGTTTCGCCAGCACGAAGCGCGGGTCGCTGGTCAGGATCGTGGCGCCGCCCAACACGATCACGAGCCCGAGGCTCGCCCAGGTCATGAAGCCCAGCTCCTTGCCCTTGATCCGGCTATAGGCCACTTGCGCGATCGCGCCCGCAATCGCGACCGCGGTCGCGAGCACGATGCTATCGGTGGCGAAATAGACGATGAGGAAGACGATGGTGGAGAAGAAGTCGGTGGCAAGGCGGGCGAAGACGTCCTTCATCGGCATTTCTCCGGGTCGCGTGTCTATTGCGCCTTCGGCAGCGCGTTGGCCGGCGGCGCGAGGTCTCTGGTGCGGCGCTGGGCCGAATACCATTTGGTGAAGAACACCGCGCTGTTGCGCGCGGCGAAGGCGACTGCAAGTCCAAGCCAGATCGGCAGGCCCGGCACGTAGAGAATGGCGGCGTTGACGAGCATCATCAGGAGCATGGACGCCGTCCACACGCCGGTAATGATGTAGTTGGCGCGTTGGAAGCCCGGCATCGCCGCGATCTCGGCCGGCACGGATTCGAGCGCATATTGCGTGGTGAAGGGGTAACGCAGCAGCATCGAGCCGAGCGAGACGGCGAACACGCCGACATCGACCGCGAGCTTCACGGCTTTGCCGCTCATGCTGGGATCGATGAGGTTGAGATAGGCGGCGATGCCGACGAACACGATCGCCGAGCTGACCGGCAGGATTTTCAGCGAGCGGCCGCGAACAGCGTCGATGGCGATGGTGGCAAGGCTCACCCCGGCTGCCGTCAGCAGGCTCGCGGTGGACGACAGCAGCAGCATCAGCGTCGCGAAGGCGCCATAGGGCGCAAGGATCAAGAAAATTGTCATTGACATCAGCCTCTCCGGGCCAATCTTTACATTGGAAAGATGAATAGAGGCTAAAGCAATGGCGGTCAAGGGGTATCTTTACAACGTCAACATTAGTTGATTGAGGTTGAAAATTTGTCGGCTGTACAGCGGCTTATATAAATCGTCCCGTCATTCCGGGACGCGCCGCAAGGCGCGGGCCCGGAATCCATAACCCCAGTCCGTGGTTATGGATTCCGGGCTCTCGCTTCGCGAGCCCCGGAATGACGGGGGAGCGTGCTCAGTTCGCCCCCACCCAATTGCCGTGAAAACCGTCTGGAACGCGATGGGCAAGATGCACCAGCGCCACGGGACCTGCCTCGACATCGGTGCCGTTGAAGACGGCGAGGTCGCTGCGATTCTCCCGCGCGCGATAGACCACGGCGAGCAGCCAGCCGTCACCCTCCGCGGCATCCTTGCCGCGCTCGACAAAGACCGGCTCCGAGATCACATCGCCGCTGGGCAAATGATATTTGCCGCGCCGTTTGCCGTTGCCATCGACGTGCACAACGCCCGACAGCGCACCGAAGGTCGGCAGATCGGGATTGGCGCAGGCGTACCAGCCGTGCGCGCTCTTGACTCCAGCGCGGCGGTCGTCGACGCGGGGAAACTCGCCGGTGAGATCGTCGAGATAAACCTGCGAAAAGCGATCGGTATTGCCGGCAAGATCGAAGGTCCAGCGGCAGAACCGCGCGCGCGACTTCTTCGAGTCGGTGGGCCTGCCGTCGGGATGCGGGAATAGCGGCGCTTCCTCGAACTGCATGACGTCGGCGATAATGCGGCTGCCGTCTTCCCAGGCGTTCATGACATGGAAGACGTAGCAATCCTCGCCGCGGAACCAGACGATGTCCTCGGTCGGGCCGTTGCGCTTCATGACCCCGACATGCGCGCCTTTCTCCGGCTCCCAGGCATAAGCGGGCTGTCCGCCCATCGCGCGCGCCATGCTGCCGGCGATCGGCAGCACCGGAAACAGCAGATGATTTTCGGTAACGATGAAGTCGTGCACCATGCTGGCATAGGGCGCCTCGAAGCGCTCGAAGCGCGTGACCTTGCCCGAAGCGTTGACCGCACCGAAGGAAAGCGTGGGCGTGAACGGGCCGGAGGCGTTGTAGCCGAAGAACACCATCTCGCCGGTCGACGGATCGATCTTCGGATGCGCGGTGAAAGGACCGGCGATACGGCCGCCATAGTTGCAATAGCCGCGGGTCGCAAGCGTGCCGGGCTCGATCTCGGTCGGCAGGTGCGCTTCCTCCAGCGCCAGCAGGCGGCCGCCGTGGAAGATGATGTTGGTATTGGCGACCCCGCCGTCGGTCAGATCAGCCGGCGCGCCCGGCAGCTTGCGGCCAAAGCCGCCGAACAGCGCCCGGCCGGCGTCATGCTCGGCCTGCCATTTCGGGGTGCGGACCCAGCGGTTGCGGTAGGAGGCACGGCCGTTCTCGAGATGAAAGGCGTGCAGCATGCCGTCGCCGACGAACCAGTGCGCGCCTGGTGCATCGAATTGCGGGTTGGGGCCGTTGCGGTAAAGCGTGCCGTTCAATTCGCGCGGCAACTCGCCGGTCACCTTCAGGAACGGGGCGTCGCATTCCATCGGGATCGGGCCGCGATTCGCCCACTCGGCCCGGATTGCGCTCTCCTGTTGCATCGCACACTCCCTCCATTTGATCTTTACAACGTAAAGATATGGGTATAGCGGACAGTGGCAGTGGTCAAGCAAAATCTTTACAGTGTAAAAATAAGGTCATATAACGCGACCTATGATGAAGAAAGCAGCACCTGCACGAAACCTCAGAAGGCAGAGCGCCCGCGCTGCGCCCTTGCGCGCCGCCAAGACGAGGCGCGGACGGCGCGGAGCCTCGGAGGCTGCGCCGTATCACCATGGCGCGCTGCGCGACGCTTTGCTGCAGGCGGCCGAGCGGGTGCTGGAGCGCGATGGGCTCGCTGGCCTCACGTTGCGCGCGGTCGCGCGCGAAGCCGGCGTGTCGCATGCGGCGCCGACCCATCATTTCGGCGATCTCACCGGTCTCGTCAGCGAGCTTGCCGCGATCGGTTTCCAGCAGTTCAACGCGGCGATGGCCGCAGCCTGCTCGTCGGATGTGGCCTATCCGGCGAAGGGGCTGGCGCGCGCCAAGGCCTATGTCGGCTACGCCAAGGCGCATCCCGGCATGTACGGGCTGATGTTCCGCACTGAGCGGCTCGATTATTCGAGACCCTCGCTGCATGAGGCGGCCGAAGCCTCGTTCTCGGGACTGGCGAGCGCGATCGCGGCGAGCCGGCAGGAGCAAATCGAGAAAGAGGCCTTGACGCTGGAGCAGGCGGCGGCGATTGCGCGCGCCTGGTCGCTGGTGCATGGCTTTACCATGCTGATGCTTGACGGCCGGCTCGAGGACATTCTGCAGCGGCTGCCTGATGGCACCGACGTCGAGACGCTGCTGGATACGATGCTCAAGGTCGCAATGATGAAGCCGCCGCCGGCGTCGTAAGAATCTGACCAGCGCCTCCCTGTTTGAGTTTCGTCATGCCCGGCCCTGTGCCACGGCTGTCCGGTTTAATTTTGGTGGACATGGCGCATGGCGTGGATTCTTCTGCGGTCTTGAGCATCGCCAAATGTTCGAGACACACAAGGAAGATCCCGCCATGCGCCACCACAATACAGTAATTCACGGCATTCTGAAGCTGGTGCCGTGGGGTGTGCTGGATCGGCTTGTGGAGAGATATCAAACGAACAAGCGGGTGCGGCGGCTGAGCACGCAGAATCAGTTCGTCGCGATGCT
>NZ_DATGFH010000120.1:0-17865 GCF_035309285.1 Bradyrhizobium sp.
AGGCGCCGACGCCCATCGCGACGAACATGTAGCCAAGCTGCGAGCAGGTCGAATACGCAATGATGCGCTTGATGTCGTTCTGCACGAGGCCGACGGTCGCGGCGAACATCGCGGTCGTCGCGCCGACCGCCGTCACGACGGTCTGGGCATCGGGCGACAGCGCGAACAACGGCGACAGCCGCGCCACCATGAATACGCCGGCCGTGACCATGGTGGCGGCATGGATCAGCGCCGACACCGGCGTCGGGCCTTCCATGGCGTCCGGCAGCCAGGTGTGCAGCAGGAACTGCGCCGACTTGCCCATCGCGCCCATGAACAACAGCACGCAGATCAGGGTCAACGCATCGGCATGCCAGCCGAGGACATCGATGGTCTTGCCGACAAGTCCGGGCGCGCCGTGGAAGACGGTTTCGAAATCAACCGCGTTCAGCATCATGAACACGGCGAAAATGCCGAGCGCAAAGCCGAAATCGCCGACGCGGTTGACGATGAAGGCCTTGATCGCCGCCGCATTCGCCGACGGCTTGTGGTACCAGAAGCCGATCAGCAGGTAGCTCATGAGGCCCACGCCCTCCCAGCCGAAGAACAGCTGCACGAGGTTGTCCGCCGTCACCAGCATCAGCATCGCGAAAGTGAACAGCGAGAGATAGCTGAAGAAGCGCGGCCGGTACGGGTCCTCGTCCATATAGCCGATCGAATAGAGATGGACGAGCGAGGAGATGGTGGTGACGACCACCAGCATCACCGCCGTCAACGTATCGACGCGCAGCGACCAGTTGACCTGCAGGTCGCCCGAGATGATCCACGGGAAGAGTGGGATCCGGGCGTCGTGGTGCATGAAGCCGACATCGACGAACGCGATCCAGGACAGCGCACAGGCGACAAACAACAGCCCCGTCGTGATGAACTCGGCCGCGCGCGAGCCGGCGGCCGCGGGCTCGCTCACGTGGTGGTCGTCGTGGCCATGATCGTCGTCGTGCCCGTCATGGGCCTCCGCGGCGTGCGCGTGATCGCCATGCGCATCGTCATGATGCTCGACGGTATCGCCGCTCAGGCAGCGCCCGTGCGCGCCGACCAGTGAGATGAGGCCGGCCAGGATGGCGCCCAGCAGCGGCAGGAAAACAATTGCCTGAACCATTAGCTTATCCCTTTGCGCATGATCTCCGCGCAAACGCGTTCCGCGTTTGTCGCGAAGGAAAACCGGTCCCCACTTTTCCGGATCATGCGCTGCCCTAGCCCTTCATCAGATTGACGTCTTCAACCGCGATCGAGCCGCGGTTGCGGAAATAGACCACCAGCACCGCAAGGCCGATGGCCGCCTCAGCAGCGGCAACGGTCAGCACAATCAGCGCAAACACCTGGCCGACGATGTCGCCGAGAAAGGTCGAGAACGCGACCAGGTTGATGTTGACCGCGAGCAGGATCAGCTCGATCGACATCAGGATGACGATGATATTCTTGCGGTTCAGGAAGATGCCGAGGATCCCGAGCGTGAACAGGATCGCCGCGACCGCGAGATAATGTCCGAGCCCGATCGTCATTTCACCCACTCCGCCGCGTCCGATTCCAGGAGCCCCTGCCCCGAAGCGACCTTGCGCACGGCCATCGCAAGCTCGGGCGTGCGCGCGTTCTGCACATTGATGTCCTGCCGCTTGACGTTGGCCTTGTGGCGGAGCGTCAGCACGATGGCGCCGATCATCGCGACCAGAAGCACCATTCCGGCAAGCTGGAAGTAATGGATGTACTTCGTATACAGCACGAGGCCGAGCGCCTCGGTGTTGCTGACATTGTTCGGGATCGGCGCGGTGATCGTCTTGCCGACGGTCGGGTTGATGACCCAGGCGCCGACCGTCAGCAGCAATTCGAACAGGAAGATGCCGCCGATCACGATGCCGACCGGCAGATACTGGATGAAGCCTTCGCGCAGCTCGGCAAAGTCGACATCGAGCATCATGATCACGAACAGGAACAGGACTGCGACCGCGCCGACATAGACCACGATCAGGATCATCGCCAGGAACTCGGCTCCCATCAGCACGAACAGGCCGGAGGCGTTGACGAAGGCGAGGATCAGAAACAGCACCGAGTGCACGGGATTGCGCGACACCACCACCATGACGGCGGAGGCGACACAGATGCCGGCAAACAGATAAAAGAACAACGCGGGAAGGATCATGCTGCCCTCACCTCACCGGTACGGTGCATCGAGCTCGATCGCCTTGGCGATCTCGCGCTCCCAGCGGTCGCCATTGGCGAGCAATCTGGCCTTGTCATAATAGAGTTCCTCGCGCGTCTCGGTCGCGAATTCGAAGTTCGGGCCCTCGACGATGGCGTCGACCGGGCAGGCCTCCTGGCACAGCCCGCAATAGATGCATTTCACCATGTCGATGTCGTAGCGCACGGTACGGCGGGTTCCGTCGTTCCGGCGCGGACCGGCCTCGATCGTGATCGCCTGCGCGGGACAGATCGCCTCGCACAGCTTGCAGGCGATGCAGCGCTCTTCGCCGTTGGGATAGCGGCGCAACGCATGCTCGCCACGGAAGCGCGGCGAGATCGGCCCCTTCTCAAAGGGATAATTCAGCGTCGGCTTCGGCTGGAAGAAATAGCGCATGGCGAGGAAAAAAGCCGACACGAATTCGGACAACAGCAGCGAGCGCGCGGTGGCGTTGACGTTGACACCCATGATGACCTCACTTCGGCGCGATGTCGGCGAAATGCAGCACGCCGGCGACGATGACCACCATCGCCAGCGACAGCGGCAAAAACACCTTCCAGCCGAGCCGCATCAGTTGATCGTAGCGGTAGCGCGGCACGATCGCCTTCGCCATCGCAAACAGGAAGAACATGAAGAACAGTTTCAGCGCGAACCAGACAATCCCCAGGGGTGCCCAGTTCAACGGCCACACGTCGATCGGCGACGTCCAGCCGCCCAGGAACAGGATCGTCGCCAGCGCGCACATCGTGGTGATCGCGACATATTCGCCAAGCATGAACAACAGATATGGCGTCGAGCCGTATTCGACCATGAATCCCGCGACAAGCTCAGACTCGGCCTCGACCAGATCAAACGGCGGCCGGTTGGTCTCCGCGAGCGAGGAGACGTAGAACACCACGAACATCGGCAACAGCGGCCAGACATACCAGTTCAGGATGGTGAGCCGCGGCAGTCCGATGAGGCTCGCCAAGCCGTGCAGCTTCTGCGCCTCCACCACCGCCGACAGGTTGAGCGAGCCGGCGCACAAGAGCACGGTGATGATGACGAAGCCGATCGAGACTTCGTAGGAGACCATCTGTGCGGCCGAGCGGAGGGCGGCGAGGAACGGGTATTTCGAGTTTGACGACCAGCCCGCCATGATGATGCCGTAGATCGACAGCGAGGAGATCGCGAAGATGTAGAGAATGCCGACATTGATGTCGGAGATCGCCCAGCCGAGATTGGTCGGGATCACCGCCCAGGCCGCAAGCGCCAGCACGCAGGAGACAAGCGGCGCCAGCAGGAATACGCCCTTGTTGGCGCCCGCCGGAATGGTCGGCTCCTTCAGCACGAACTTCAGGAGGTCGGCGAAGGATTGCAACAGGCCCCAGGGCCCGACGACGTTCGGGCCGCGCCGGATCTGCACTGCCGCCCAGATCTTCCGGTCGGCGAGCAAAATGTAGGCGATCGCGATCAGGAGCACGACGAGCAGCAGTACGCTCTGCGCGACCATCACGATCAGCGGCCAGAGGAAACCAGTCCAAAATGAGCTTGCGAGAAAATCAGCCATCAGGTCACGCTCATTCTGCTGCTTGCGCGGTTGGGAGGTGGCCGAGCGCGAAATTCACCGCGGCATCGGCGTGGATCAGCGTGGTGTCAAAGATCGGAAGCGGCGAGTTGCCCTCGTTGAGGAGCATGCCGACCTCGGTGCAGCCGAGCACGAGGCAATCGGCGCCCTTGGCCGCGAGGCGCCGTGCGACGTCGACATAGGCGGCACGCGACGTCTCGGTGACGTGTCCGACGCAGAGCTCGTCATAGATGATCTGATGCACCAGCGCTCGGTCGGCCTCGTCCGGCGTGATCGGCTCGAGGCCGAACTTCTCGCGAAGCCGGCCGGTATAGAAATCCTGCTCCATGGTGAAGCGGGTCGCCATGATCGCGGGCCGGCGTTTGCCGGCCTCGCGAATTTTCATCGCGGTCGCATCTGCAATGTGCAGGAAGGGAATGCCGATCGCCGCTTCGATCGCATCCGCCACCTTGTGCATGGTGTTGGTGGCAAGCACGATCACCTCGGCCCCTGCTCCTTCCAGGCGCTTCGCGATCGCAGCCAGACGCGCGCCCGCCTCCTGCCAGCGGCCTTCCGCCTGCATCTCCGCGATCGGCGCAAAATCGACGGACCACATCAGGATCTCGGCCGAGTGCAAACCGCCAAGCGCTTCACGGACGCGCCCGTTCAGCCGCGCATAATAATGCGCGGTGGATTCGCAACTCATGCCGCCGATGAGGCCGATCACCTTCATCGCTTCACTCCGCCGCCGTCAGCATGCGCTTCGAGGCGAGGCTCGAACATTCCGCCATCACCGCCGATGCACGCGCGATCGGGTTGGTCAGATAGAAATCCTCGACCGAAGACTTGAACGGCGTCTTCTCGACACTGCCGCCCTTGGCCGCAAGCGCCTTGATGTCTTCCGCCTTGCCCGGCTCGATCTGGTCGATCCGGATCAGGTGCGCAACCTGCTTGAAGACAGCTTGCCGCAGCGCGTGCTGGGAGTCATAGGGCAGCTTCTTGCCCAAAACGTCAGACAGCGCGCGGATGATGGCCCAGTCCTCGCGCGCTTCGCCCGGCGGGAACGCCGCGCGGCCGGCGATCTGCACGCGGCCTTCGGTGTTGACATAGATCGCGGATTTCTCGGTGTAGGCCGCGCCCGGCAGGATCACGTCGGCCCGGTGCGCGCCCTTGTCGCCATGCGTACCGATGTAGACCACGAAGGTGCCGTCGGGCACCTTGACCTCATCGGCACCGAGCAGGAACAGGATATCGAGGGTGCCGAAAGTCGTCATTTGCGCGGCGCTCAATCCGCCTGTGCCGGGCGCAAAGCCGATATCGAGCGCGCCGACGCGCGACGCCGCGTCGTGCAGCACCGCAAAGCCGTTCCAGCCATCCTTGATCGCGCCGACATCGGAGGCGAGTTTCGCCGCGAGTGCGAGCACCGCTGCGCCGTCATGCCGCGACGTGGCGCCGGCGCCAATCAGCACGATCGGATGCTGCGCGCTCTTCAGGACGTCGAGGAAGGCCCCCTTGCCGCTCGCGAGCCCGGCAAGCGAGTCAGTGCCTGCGCCGAGATGATCGTAAGGGTAGGTCAGATCGGCCTTGGCGCCGATCAGACCGACCTTGAGTGGGCCATTGCGCCAGCGCTTGCGGATGCGCGCGTTGAGGACCGCAGCCTCCTTGCGCGGATTCGAGCCGATAATCAGCAGCGCATCGGCCTGATCGATGCCGGCGATGGTGGGGTTGAAGAGGTAGGATGCACGGCCCGCCCTGGGATCGAAGGCATCGCCGCCCTGCACCGCGACGTTGGCCGAGCCGCATTTGGCGAGGAGCTCCTTCAGCGCGAACATCTCCTCGACGCCCGCGAGATCGCCGGCGATGGCGCCGATGCGTTTGCCGTCGATACGACCGGCCCTCGCTGCAATCGCACTGAACGCCTCTGTCCAGGACGCCGCACGAAGCTTGCCGGCCTCGCGGATATAGGGCCGGTCAAGCCGCTGCGTGCGCAAACCGTCGACGACGTGACGGGTCTTGTCGGAAATCCACTCTTCGTTCACGGCCTCGTTGAGGCGCGGCAGGATGCGCATCACCTCGCGGCCGCGGGTGTCGACGCGAATCGCTGAGCCGACGCCGTCCATCACATCAACCGACTGCGTCTTGCCGAGCTCCCACGGCCGCGCCGCAAAGGCATACGGCTTCGAGGTCAGCGCGCCCACAGGGCAGATGTCGACGAGATTGCCCTGCAGCTCCGAGGTCAGCGCGTGCTCGAGATAGGTCGTGATTTCCATGTCCTCGCCGCGCCCGGTCGCACCCATCTCGGGGGCGCCGGCGATCTCGGCGCAGAAGCGGACGCAGCGCGTGCACTGGATGCAGCGATTCATCGAGGTCTTGACCAGCGCGCCCAGATATTTGTCCTCGACTGCGCGCTTGTTCTCGGCAAAGCGGCTGGTGTCGACCCCATAGCCCATCGCCTGGTCCTGCAGGTCGCACTCGCCGCCCTGGTCGCAGATCGGGCAGTCCAGCGGATGGTTGATCAGCAGGAACTCCATCACGCCTTCGCGTGCCTTCTTCACCATTGGCGAGCGCGTGGAGATTTCCGGCGGCTCGCCCTTGGGACCGGGGCGGCAGTCGCGCACGCCCCAGGCGCAGCTTGCGACCGGCTTCGGCCCCCCCTTCACTTCGACGAGGCACATCCGGCAATTGCCGGCGATGGACAGGCGTTCGTGGTAGCAGAAACGCGGAATCTCGGCGCCCGCGGCCTCGCACGCCTGCAACAGCGTGTAGTCCGGCGAAACATCGATCTCTTTGCCATCGACGATGATCTTGGTCATTGCTGCTACTCCGCCGCGGCCATGCTGACGGGGTCGCGGACGCCGACATCGTCGATGTCAGCCTTGTGCGAATACTCGTCGATCCGTGCTTCGATCTCGTGACGGAAATGGGCGATCAGGCCCTGAATCGGCCACGCCGCGGCGTCGCCGAGCGCACAGATCGTATGGCCCTCGACCTGCTTGGTGACTTCCAGCAGCATGTCGATCTCGCGCTTGTGCGCGCGACCCTCGGCCATCCGGGTCAACACCCGCCACATCCATCCTGTTCCCTCGCGGCAGGGCGTGCACTGACCGCAGCTCTCGTGCTTGTAGAAATAGGAGATGCACGCAATCGCGCGGATCAGGTCGGTCGACTTGTCCATCACGATCACGGCCGCGGTGCCTAGGCCCGAGCGCAGCTTTCCGAGGCTGTCAAAATCCATCGGCGTGTCGATGATCTGTTCGGCCGGCACCATGCGCACCGAGGAGCCGCCGGGAATAACCGCCTTCAGATTGTCCCAGCCGCCGCGGATGCCGCCGCAGTGCCGCTCGATCAGCTCGCGGAACGGAATCCCCATCGCCTCTTCGACATTGCAGGGCCGCTCGACATGGCCGGAGATGCAGAACAGCTTTGTGCCGACATTGTTCGGCCGACCAATCGCCGAGAACCAGGCAGCGCCGCGGCGGAGGATATCCGGTGCGACCGCGATCGACTCGACATTGTTCACGGTGGTCGGGCAGCCGAACAGGCCAACGTTGGCCGGGAATGGCGGCTTCAGGCGCGGCTGGCCCTTCTTGCCCTCGAGGCTCTCCAGCAGCGCGGTCTCTTCGCCGCAGATATAGGCGCCGGCGCCGTGGGTGACATAGAGATCGAACGGCCAGCCGTTGACATTGTCCTTGCCGATCAGCTTCGCCTCATAGGCCTGATCGACGGCGGCCTGCAGATGCTCGCGCTCGCGGATGAACTCGCCACGCACATAGATGTAGCAGGCATGCGCGCCCATCGCGAAGCTCGCAAGCAGGCAACCTTCGACCAGCAGATGCGGATCGTGCCGCATGATCTCGCGGTCCTTGCAGGTGCCGGGCTCGGACTCGTCGGCATTGACCACGAGATAGCTCGGTCGGCCGTCCTTGGATTCCTTGGGCATGAACGACCACTTCAGGCCGGTCGCAAATCCTGCTCCGCCGCGGCCGCGCAAGCCCGACGCCTTCATCTCGTTGACGATCCAGTCGCGGCCCTTGTCGATGATCGCCTTGGTGCCGTCCCATGCGCCGCGCTTGCGCGCGCCCTCGAGCCCCCAATCGTGGAGGCCGTAGAGATTCTTGAAGATGCGATCCTTGTCGTCGAGCATGACTAAACAGATTCTCCGGTCAGCGGTTCACGCGCACGTGCCGTATCAGGTGACTTCCTTGAGCGTGGTCGGCCCGGTGATCGGCGCCGAAAACTGGCGGCCGTTCTGTGGGCCTGGTTTCGGTGGATTGCCGGAGGCGAAACCGTCGAGCACCTTGCCAAAGCTCTCCTTGGTCAGGTCCTCGTACGTATCCTTCCAGATCAGCACCATCGGCGCGTTCACGCAGGAGCCAAGGCACTCCACCTCCTCCCAGCTAAAGTTGCCGTCCCTGGAGAGATGGAAGGGATCATGATGGATGCGGCTCTTGCACACGTCGATGATATCGCCCGCGCCGCGCAGCCGGCACGGCGTGGTGCCGCAGACCTGCACATGTGCCTTCTTGCCGACCGGCGAGAGCTGGAACATCGTGTAGAAGGTCGCAATCTCCAGCATGCGGATGTAGGGCATGTCCAGGAGGTCGGCGACCGCGCGGATCGCGGCTTCCGAGACCCAGCCCTCGTGCTGCTCCTGCACCCGCCACAGGATCGCGATCGCCGCCGAAGCCTGCCGGCCGGGTGGATATTTGGCGATCTCCTTCTTGGCCCAGGCGAGGTTCTCGTCCGTGAACGTGAAGCTCGCGGGCTGCAATTCCTTCGGGGCGAGGCGGCGAACGGACATTGTGGTCTAGTCTTTCATTGCATGCGACGCGCGGCATTCGCGTTCAGCAAGTTGATGCGGTTCTGCCAGAACGCGCTTGCGGTGCCGAATACGTTGTAGCCGACGTGGGAGGAAACCTTGATGCGGTCGAGAATCGACAGCTCCTTGACCGTCTCGAGCTGGCTGGAGCGCGGGTCATAGACCATCAGTGTCAGCGGCGTCTTTTCCAGGATATAGCGCGACACCGTGTGTTCGCGGTCGCTGCCGTGCTCCTCGCACAGCAGGACGCTGTCCGTCTGCAGCAGCCGCGAACCGCCCTTGATGGCCTCGATCTCGACGCCCTCGACGTCAAGCTTGATGAGGTATTTGCCGTTCGGCGGCACCTTGCCGTCATCGATCAGATTGTCGAGCGCGATCACCGGGACTTCTTCTCCGCCGCTGTTGCTGCCGGCGATGCTGAAGGCCTCGTGCTTGGTGCCAGTGAGATGCGCGGTTCCGCGCGCCGAGCCGATGGCGCATTTCATCAGCTCGAAGCGATCGTTGTTGACGCGGGCGTTGTTGGCGAGTTTCGGAAAGTTCTGCGACGACGGTTCGATCGCAATCGCCTTGTGCGAGCCGAACGGACGACTGGAGACCAGCACCGACCAGTACCCGTAATTGGCGCCGCAATCGATCAGCGTGTAGTCGACGCCGGCCGAGTCGCGGAATAACAGCTCCAGCTCGTCCTCGTAATTGTAGGAGCGGTTGAGCAGCTTGCTCCAGTAGCCATCGCCGTAAGGAAATTCGAACACCGCATCCGCGTTGAGCTTGATTGCGATGTTGCGCTCGGGCAGCGTCTTGCGCAGCAGATTGGCGCAGGAGATGTAGCCGCGATGCGAGAAGTGGGAGGAGATTTTCGATCCTGTCACCAGCGCCAGCGCAGCCGTCCGCTCCCACAGGTTGGCCCCTTCCAGGGCACCTGAGGCGCGGTCAAACTGGATGGGCGCAGGCGGCGTCACCGATCGACCTCACCGAACACGATATCGAGCGAGCCCAGGATCGCCGAGATGTCGGCGAGCAGATGCCCCTTGCAGACGAAGTCCATTGCCTGCAGATGCGCAAAGCCGGGGGCGCGGATCTTGCACTTGTAGGGCTTGTTGGTGCCGTCGGCGACGAGATAGACGCCAAACTCGCCCTTGGGGGCTTCGACCGCGGCATAGACTTCGCCGGGCGGTACGTGAACGCCCTCGGTATAGAGCTTGAAGTGATGGATCAGCGCCTCCATCGAGCGCTTCATCTCGCCGCGACGGGGCGGCGCGATCTTGTTGTCCTGAACCACGACGGGCCCCTGCCCGTCGGGTGCTCTAAGCTTCTGGATGCACTGCTTCATGATGCGCACGGACTGGCGCATCTCTTCCATGCGTATGCAATACCGGTCGTAGCAGTCGCCGTTCTTGCCGATCGGAATGTCGAAGTCCATCTCGGCATAGCATTCGTAGGGCTGCGCCTTGCGCAGGTCCCAGGCCGCGCCGGAGCCACGCACCATCACGCCGGAAAAGCCCCACTCCCAGGCCTGCTGCAGCGTCACCACGCCGATATCGACGTTGCGCTGCTTGAAGATGCGGTTGCCGGTCAAGAGACGGTCGAGATCGTCGACCACCTTCAGGAACGGATCGCAGAACGCCTCGATGTCGTCGATCAACTTCGGCGGCAGATCCTGGTGCACGCCGCCGATGCGGAAAAAGGCCGCATGCATGCGCGAGCCGGAAGCGCGCTCATAAAACACCATCAGCTTTTCGCGCTCTTCAAAGCCCCACAAGGGCGGGGTCAGCGCACCGACGTCCATCGCCTGCGTGGTGACGTTGAGGAGGTGTGAAAGCAGCCGCCCGATCTCGCAATAGAGCACGCGGATCAGTTGCGCGCGGCGCGGCACCTCGATGCCGAGCAGCTTTTCGGCGGCGAGGCAGAAGGCATGCTCCTGGTTCATCGGCGCGACATAGTCGAGCCGGTCGAAATACGGGATCGCCTGCAGATAGGTCTTGTGCTCGATGAGTTTTTCCGTGCCGCGATGGAGCAGGCCGATATGCGGATCGACCCGCTCGACCACCTCGCCATCGAGCTCCAGCACGAGACGCAGCACGCCGTGCGCCGCCGGATGCTGCGGTCCGAAATTGATGGTGAAATTGCGCAGGTGTTGCGGTTGCTCGTTCATGATCAGGCCTTCGGTCCTGCCTTCTCGTCGCCGGGCAGCACTGGATAGTCAGCGCCTTCCCAAGGAGACAGGAAGTCGAATTTGCGGAATTCCTGATTGAGGCGGACAGGCTCGTACAGGACCCGCTTCTCCTGGTCGTCGTAGCGTACCTCGACAAAGCCGGTCAGCGGGAAATCCTTGCGCAAGGGATGCCCGTCGAATCCGTAGTCAGTCAGCAGGCGGCGCATGTCGGGATGGCCGGTGAAGATCACGCCATAGAGGTCGTAGGTCTCGCGCTCGAACCAGTCAGCGCCCGGAAACACCTCGATGATCGAGGGCACCTGCGTGGTTTCATCCGCCTCGGCGCGAATCCGGATGCGCGTATTCAGCGTCGGCGACAACAGATGATAGACCACGTCGAAACGCTTCTCGCGGCCAGGATAGTCGACGGCAGTGACATCGGTGATGTTGATGAAGCGACAGGAAGGGTCGTCGCGCAAATACTTCACGACGTCGACGATCTTCTCGGCCCGCACCGTCACGGTGAGCTGGTTAAAGGCAACCGAATGTCCACTGGCCGCGCCCGGGAGCGCGCTCACGATCGTCTGGCCCAAGGCGTCGAGCTTGCCGTCGTCCATTTTGACAAAACCTTCAGCGTTCGATGGTGCCGATGCGGCGGATCTTCTTCTGCAACAGCAACACGCCGTAGAGCAGCGCCTCCGCCGTCGGCGGGCAGCCCGGCACGTAGACGTCGATCGGCACGATGCGGTCGCAACCGCGCACCACCGAATAGGAATAGTGGTAGTAGCCGCCGCCATTGGCGCAGGAGCCCATCGAGATCACGTAGCGCGGCTCGGGCATCTGGTCGTAGACCTTGCGCAGCGCCGGCGCCATCTTGTTGGTGAGCGTGCCGGCCACGATCATCACGTCGGACTGCCGCGGCGAGGCACGCGGGGCAAAGCCGAAGCGCTCGACGTCATAGCGCGGCATCGAGACCTGCATCATCTCGACGGCGCAGCACGCCAGACCAAACGTCATCCACATCAACGAGCCCGTGCGTGCCCAGGTGATGAGGTCATCGGCCGCCGCAACGAAGAAGCCCTTGTCCGAGAGCTCGTGATTGACCTCGCGGAAATAGGGGTCGTTGGCGCCGACCGGCTTGCCGGTTGCGGGATCCAGAATGCCCTTGGGAGCCGGGGCGATCGCCGGCCCTGTCGACGTCGTAGGGCTCAATCCCATTCGAGCGCGCCTTTCTTCCATTCATACGCAAAGCCGACCGTGAGCACGGCCAGGAACACCACCATCGACCAGAAGCCGGTTGCGCCCAGCTTGCCGAACGCCACGGCCCACGGGAACAGGAACGCCACTTCGAGATCGAAGATGATGAAGAGGATCGCAACCAGATAGAAGCGGACGTCGAACTTCATGCGGGCGTCGTCGAAGGCGTTGAAGCCGCACTCATAGGCCGACAGCTTTTCCGGGTCGGGCTGCTGGAACGCGACCAGGAACGGCGCGATCAGCAGCGCCAGGCCGATCACGCCGGCCACGCCGACAAACACGACAAGGGGGAGATAATTGTGCAGGATGCCCGTCATCGGCACTACCTTCTTCCGCGGTTTCGGGAGGGTCCGCAGATTCGACGATCTGGAATGGTTCTGAGGCTTAGCGCAGCGCAACAGGGGGCGCAAGACAAGCTATTTTGACGCTCTCGGCGGCATGGGAAAACCCAATTTCGCCCCTCGGGGCCGTGCCGCTGCAATCGAGTTGGGCAGTCACTGGAGGCTGCGCCGCCTCAGCTCTCGAGCTATGGTCAGCCCAGCTCCTTTTCAACCGCCAGCATCGCTTCAGCCTTGCGGGTCAGGCGGTCGATGTGGTCGAGCAGCATCTCGATCTCTCCGCGATCCAACTGTTCCAGGAGGCGCTGATTGCGCTCCTGGGCGCCCGCGACGATTGCGTCATGGGCAGCAAGCCCGCTCCGGGTGAGCGAGATCAGCACTTCCCTGTTGTCCCTCGGATTGACCGCCTTGGCGACCAGCTTGCGCGAGACCAGAACCGCCAGTGCGCGGCTGATCTGGCCCTTGTCCATGCCGACCGCTTCCGCCAACCGAACGACACTCATCGGCGGGCGGCGGCCGAGCGAGGCCACGAGGCCAAATTCCACCGACGAGAGCCCGGTGAGGCGCTTGTAGCGCAGGATCGCGCCGCGCTTGAGCAGATTGGCGAGCACCATCAGGCGCGAGGACATCATGGCCGTGATCGGCGCCAGTTCCTCGTCTCGGAGAGGTTCGGCGCCCGCCTCCGGCGGTTCGGCTCGCTTCGGTTTCCGGCTCATCCTGAAACCTCTGCCAACAAAGCAAGCCGCTGCCAAGAGCAAATCGTTGACATTGTCATCAATCAATCGTTGACATTGTCATCGATCTGCCTTCATCTCCGCTTAACCAAGCCAAGCAAGCAGCGGGGAGGAACGGCGATGACCATCACTCAGCGCGATCGAGATCTCGGCACCGCCTACGCCCTGAAGCCGCCGACGACACGAACTGAACTCACCGCGGTCGGCCGCGGCACGCCCATGGGCGAGCTCCTCCGGCGCTTTTGGCACCCGGTCGGGCTGACCTCCGACGCGACCGATATCCCCAGGAAAGTGAAGGTGTTGGGCGAGGATCTGATCCTGTTTCGTGATCGGCTCGGCCGCGCCGGGCTGCTGCACGCGCGCTGCTGCCACCGCGGCACCACGCTCTATTACGGCAAGGTCGAAGACGACGGCATCCGCTGCTGCTACCACGGCTGGAAGTTCGACACTGAGGGTCGCTGCCTGGAGCAGCCCTGCGAGCCCGAAGGCGGCCTGTTCAAGGACAAGGTCCGCCAGCCCTGGTACCCCGTCGAGGACCGCTACGGGCTGATCTTCGCCTATATGGGCCCCGCCGACAAACGGCCCGTGCTGCCGCGCTACGATTGCCTGGAGAAAATGGACGACGGCGAGTTCGTCGAGGCCGATGACAGCTCGATCGGCGGCGGCGGGCCGGCGATCATCCCCTGCAACTGGCTGCAGCATTTCGAGAACGTGGTCGATCCCTACCACGTGCCGGTGCTGCACGGCTCGTTCAGCGGCCCGCAATTCACCAACATGATGGCGTCGATGCCCGAGGTGAAATTCGAGATGTCGCCGCGCGGCGTCACCGTGCGCTCGATCCGCAGGCAGGACGACGGCAGGATCTTCTACCGCGTGACCGAAGCCGCCCTCCCTACGCTGCGCGTCGTGCCGAATCCGCGCGTGGCGCAGTTTGCCCGCGTCGAGTCGATCGGCTGGACACTGCCGATCGACGACACATCGTTCCGCATCTATGTCGCCGGCCGTGTGAAAAACTCCGGCGATATCGGCCGCATGCGCTCGAAGTTCAACGGCAAGTTCTGGTGGGACATGACGGAGGAGGAGCACCAGCGTTTCCCCGGCGATTACGAGGCGCAGACCGGCCAGGGCGCGGTGACGCTGCATTCGGAAGAACATTTCGGCCAGAGCGACCGCGGCGTCCTGATGGTGCGGCGGATGATGACCGAGCAGCTCGAGGCGCTCGCGGCGGGGCGCGACCCGATCGGGGTGTCGTTCGACGCGACCGCAAAGCCGATCGAGTTCGAAGCGGGGAATTTCATTCGCGAAGCGTGAAGGCAGCTTTCGCTCATAACGGGGAAAATCGGGGGGAAACCATGGTCGATCTCGCGCCGCAGGCGGCCGCATCGGTGCAGGCTGACGCCGCGCCGTCGGCCCGCAGGTACTACGTTCTCGCCATCCTGACGATCGTCTACGCCCTGAACTTCCTCGACCGCACGATCTTCAATGTCCTGATCGAGCCGATCAAGAAGGAGTTTTCGCTCAGCGACACCACGATGGGCCTGCTCGCAGGCTTCGGCTTCGTGCTGTTCTACTCGCTGCTCGGCATTCCGATCGCGCGCATCGCCGACCGGCTGAACCGCCGCAACATCGTCGCCATAGCGTTTGCCTTCTGGAGCGCGACGACCTTCCTCTGCGGCATGGCCTCCAGCGTCGCGACCCTTGCGCTCGCGCGGATCGGGGTCGGTATCGGCGAATCCGCTGGCACCCCGGCCTCGCAATCGCTGATCGCTGATCTCTTCACCAAGAACGAGCGCCCGCGCGCGCTCGGCATCTACGCCATCGGCACGTATCTTGGCGTGTTCATGGGCTACTTCGTCGGCGGCTATGTCAATCAGCACTATGGCTGGCGGATGGCCTTCTTCGCAGCCGGACTTCCCGGCGTGGCGCTCGCCGCGATCCTGTGGCTGACGATCGCCGAGCCCAAGCGCGGCACGATGGCGGAAAATTTCGTGCGCGAGCCGCTCGCACCGACGCTGCGCTTTCTTGCGACCCAGCCGAGCTTCATCATTGTGATGATCGGCTTTTGCCTGACGACCTACACCAACTATGCCACGGCCGCGTGGATCCCCCCCGTTCCTGGCGCGCGTGCACCACCTTTCGAGCGTCCAGATCGGCACCTATGCCGGCACCTTCAAGGGATTGGCGGGCATGGCCGGCACGCTCCTCGGCGGCGTCGTGGTGGCGCGAATCTCGAAGCGCGACGACCGCTGGAAGTTGTGGGCGCCGGCGATCATGTCCGGCCTCGCCGGCCCGGTGTTTGCCGTTTGCATGCTGACCCCTGATTTCGCGACCATGGTCGCGATGCTGGCGCTGACCTCCTTCCTGGTCGGCTTCCACCTCGGGCCCATCTTCGCCATCGCCCAGACGGTAGCGCGGCCGAGCATGCGGGCGCTGGCCTCCGCCTTCATGCTTCTGACGGCAGCCGGCTTCGGCCAGGGTGTCGGTCCGCTTGCGGTCGGCATGATCAACGACGCGCTCAAGGGGAGCTACGGCAACGACGCCGTGCGCTATTCGCTGTTGTCGGCCGCGGTCACGACCACGCTCGGCGCGCTGTTGTTCGTATGGGCGGCGCGGTTCATCCGCGCCGACATCAAGCGGGCGATCTAGCCTGGTCATGCCGCCAGGAAGGCGAGCAGGTCCGCGTTGAACCGCTCGCCATGGGTCAGCGGGAGCGCGTGCGGCGCGCCCTCGTAGACCGTCAATTTGCTGCCCTTGATGAGCTTCGCCGTCTTGGCGCCCGTGAGCGGAAGCGGCGCGCTCGCATCCTTGTCGCCCTGCACGATGAGCGTGGGGCGATCGACCTTGGCGGCGGCCGCGCGCAGATCGGCCCCGGCGATGGTCCGCCGGCACGCCAATGCCACCGGCTGCGGTACGCTCAACATCATCTGCCTGACCCAGGCGCGTGTAACCTCGTTCGTATCCGGCATGAAGAAGGGTGCTTCGTTTTCGGCCATCCATTTCGAAAAGTCCCGCGCGATTGCATCGATTTGCGCTTCGATCATGGCTTCAGGAATCGCGTCCGGGTTATCCTCCGTCTTCATGAGAAAGGGTGTCGTCGGGGCCACGAGGACGAGCTTCGAAATCCGCCCCGATCCGTGCCGCGCGAGATAGCCGAGTGCTTCGACGGCGCCCATCGAATGCGCCACCAGCGTCACGTCGTTCAGTTCGCGCTGTTCGATGACGGCAGCGACGTCGTCGGCAAGCGTATCGAGGTCATAGCCCATCGCCGGCAACTCGGACCGGCCGTGACCGCGCCGGTCGGGCGCGATGCAGCGATAACCCTTTGCGGTGAGCGCCGCGATCTGGCTGCCCCAGACGTCGGAATTGAAGGTCCAGGCAGCAAGAAAGAGCACTTGGCGGCCGGAGCCCCAATCCTGGACGAAAAGCCGCGTGCCATCCTTGGCAGTTGCATACGGCGCACGCGTTTCCCGCTTCGCAATGGCGGGCTGAGCGGACGCGGCTGAAGCCGCGACCGCGGGTCCAATGTCGCCGCGAAACCCGGCTTCGAGGACAGTTCGACGATTCATCGTGCTTCTCCCTTCGCTGATCGCTCGGCGCGCCATTCGCTGCCGATGGATCAATCATGACAAAGGGACATCACGCCTGCGATTACGCGGTAGGTAATCCAGGCGGATACGGCTCCGGGCAACTTTCTGCAGGTCGGGTCCATTGATTTCATTGTTGTTTTTCAAACCTCACGGCCCGCACGCTTAACCATGAAATCAATTCGGCTCTTCCACGAAACCATTTGGCGGAACTGACGAAACCACTCTGAAACAGTTGGGGCGTAGGCCTTCTGCCCAACAAGGCGTCTCAGACGCCGGGAGGCTCAGATGAACCACTCCATTCATTCCGCCGATCGTGCGACCCATCTGAAGATCGTGGTGATGGCGCTGGTCGCCGGTATCGCGGTGGCAGCGTTCGGCATCACCACCCGCAGCCATGTCGACTACACCCAGACCGCTACCGTCATGAAGGCCGGCAAGCCGGTGGCCGTGACGAGCTCGGACACATCGATGGTCCGCTGAGCCAAACTTCAGTTTCAGCGAAAGGCCGCCTTCGGGCGGCCTTTCGCATTGTGGAGATACTTTTCCGATTTGGCTGTCAAACAGCAGGTGGAGGACATGAATCAGTGTTCCCGCGGCATGATCTGCCCGAGGCTTTGCAAAGTGAACGCCCCGATCGAATGAGAGGGCGCAGGGAATGCCGGGTGCAGGCCGCACCCGTGAGCCTTGCGTGCAAAGAAAGTGCACTTGCGCACGCAGGCAACAACAGGGCAGCCAGAACAACCGGCATTCCCTGCGCGATGGTTTACGGCTTATGGCGCGCTCTCCTCGGGGTACCGGGCTTGATAGCCCCCGTCGTCTCGCGGTGATCACCGCGCGACTTGATCCCAGCATCGGGGGACCAGGACCACACGCTTTTGCCGTCCGCGCACGCCATCACTCGTCGCGTGATGCCGCCCGCGTCCATCGCATCCCGCCCCGCGTTCGTGACGACGCGTAACGCCCCTCTTGCCGAGTCGGGACAGCGCGGAATGAATCACAATTTTTCGAAAAACGGAAGCACAATATTTTTCGCGGAGAGGCTTGACATGAATTCGCAAAATCAGAAATGACGGACCCCGTCGAGGCAGGGCAAGAACTTGTCGTCAGGCCAGTTGAGCCTGCTGTTGAGGGCAAACGGCCTGCGGGGGCATGCTGTAGGTCCATAAAGCGCTCAGAACGCTGTTGGTAGAGTTCCGGAGGGCTGCGAAGGCCCGCAG
>NZ_DATGFH010000121.1:0-14171 GCF_035309285.1 Bradyrhizobium sp.
TACTTCAAGGAGCTCGAGATCGACGTGAAATTGGTATTCAGGGTTGTACCAAGGCCGTTCACGACCGCGATGATCGCAAGCGAGATGCCCGCCGCGATCAAGCCGTATTCGATGGCGGTCGCCCCGGACTCGTCGGAAAAGAACTTGAGAATGTGATGCTTCAACTCCGCCTCCACTTCGTCTTTGGGCCGGACGTGCCGGCCCCGTATGTGTACGGGCTATGATCTAAGGTTGCGTAAATCGGAACCCTGCAATTTTTGCGTAAATTGCAGCGCGATTAATCCTCAAATTTGCGCGAAAGCTCGCGCAGCAATGCTTTCCGGGATGTGTGCAAGTCGTTGAAAAGCCTGTGGGAAGATGATGGAGAAGTGCCTTCGAGCCGCCGCCAAAAGGCGGCGCCGGCTCTGTGGAGAATGGGTGGGACAGCGTGCGAAAAATTCGGGATCGTTCCGGTGAGAAATCGCGGTATGTCTCGTATTCACCCCGCTGGAAGACTCCTGCCCCCTCCCTGTTGATAGCCCGTGAATACCTCGACCCTCACCCCCGCCACCCACCGCGCGAGCCTTGCGATCGGCGACGAACGTGCGGCGAGGCGCGTCGTCGATGTGCTCACCGAGATCTTCTTCGAGGGCGAGGCCGCGGTTGCCGCGTTCGAGCGGCCTGACGGCCGCTGGGACGTGACCGTGCATTTTGCCGATGCGCCGGATCAGACGCTGGTGCGCCGGCTCGTCGCCAATGCAGCGAGCGAGGACGCGGCCCGCACGCTCGCCTTCGACACCATCGAGGCCAAGGATTGGGTGAAGGCCAGCCTCGAAGACCTCGTGCCGGTCCCGGCGGGGCGCTTTGTCGTGCACGGCGCGCATGACCGCGCCCGCGTACCCCAAAACAAGCTCGGCATCGAGATCGAGGCGGCGCTGGCGTTCGGCACCGGCCACCACGGCACCACGCGCGGCTGCCTGCTCCTGCTTGATCATGTGCTGAAAGCGCACGTGCCGAACCGCGTGCTCGACCTCGGCACCGGCACCGGCGTGCTCGCGATCGCCGCCGCCAAGGCGCTGCACCGGGGCATATTAGCGAGCGACATCGACGCGCCCTCGGTCATGGTCGCGCGCGAGAATGCGCACCTCAATGGCGTGGGCGACCGCGTGCATGCGGTGCGCGCCACCGGCTTCGCGGCACCGGACTTTGCAGCCAACGGCCCGTTCGACCTGGTGCTGGCGAATATCCTGGCCAATCCGCTGCGGCAGCTCGCGGGCCCGATGTCGCGGCATCTGGCACGCGGGGCGCATGTCATTCTGTCGGGGCTGTTGAACCATCAGGCGCCAGCCGTGATCGCCGCCTACCGCGCGCGCGGCCTGGTGCCGGTGCTGCATCTCAAAATAGAAGGCTGGAGTAGCCTCTTGTTGCGTGCGGTTGAATGACAGCGCGAACATGCGGCGACTGCAACCCGGTCGTCGGGGCGACCGTGGCGAGAAGCGCGGAGATCGCGGACGATTGAGGCTGGTTATGCGCGTTATTTGGGCTTCGGCTCGGCGGGAACGCTCTGATCGCTTTTCCGGCTGCGCTTGCCGCGGCGCTCGACAAGTCGATCCAGGAGCTGGACGATCACGCCACGCTGCTTCTTTTCGGCCGGCGTCTTGGAGACGCGGCGTACCGGGGGCGAAATCTTCTCAAAGCTAAAGGCAGGCATAGTGAATCCCCTCGCCGTCGAGTTGAGACACTCCTGGAAGCTTCCCCTACGCCATCTCGTTGGATGAACGCTGCATGACAGCAAATCGCTCCATCCACATGATTGCAAGCGGATTCTTCGCTTCGCGCGGATTTTCGTCAATTTCATCACATTGCCGGTTAACTTGCGCCCTCCTAAAGTAACGGATGATGTTCGAAGCCCGTTTCCAGACTTTTGAGGAGCCCGAAGGCGGCGTCGCGCTGTCGGCGCGGCTGTCGGCCCTTCGCGAGGAGCTGGGGCGCCGCAAGCTGACAGGCTTTGTGGTGCCGCGGGCCGACCAGCAGCAGAACGAATATGTCGCGCCGTCCGAGGAGCGGCTGGCCTGGCTGACCGGCTTTACCGGCTCGGCGGGCCTTGCCGTGGTCCTGGCCCAGGAGGCGGCGGTGTTCGTCGATGGCCGCTATACCCTGCAAGCCGCAAAGCAGGTCGACGGCAAGGCCTGGACGATCGAGTCGCTGGTCGAGCCGCCACCGGAGAGCTGGATCACCGCGCATCTGAAGGCCGGCGACCGGCTCGGCTTCGATCCCTGGCTGCATACGTCTGCCGCGGCCGAACGGCTGGCCCAAGCCTGCGCCAAGGCCAGCGCCGAGCTGGTCGCTGTCGACTCCAACCCCGTCGATTCGATCTGGACCGAACGGCCGCCGCCGCCGATCGCGCCGGTGTCCGTCCACGGCCCACGATTTTCAGGCGAAGCGGAGGTCGCCAAGCTTGGGCGCATCCGCGACGAGCTTGCAAAGCTGGGCGCTGACGCGCTGGTGCTCTCCGACAGCCACGCGGTAGCCTGGACCTTCAACATCCGCGGCGCCGACGTCGCGCACACGCCGCTGCCGCTCTCCTATGCACTCGTGCCGAAAGGGGGCCGGCCAACTGTCTTCATCGATCACCGGAAACTCTCGAACGCGACCCGCGATCATCTCGAGCAATCCGCCGACGTCCGCGAGCCCGGCGAGATGACGCCGCAGCTCACCGCGCTGGCCAAGGCCGGCAGCTCGATTGCGCTCGACGGCGCTACCGCCGCCGACGCACTGAGCCGCCTGATCACATCGGCCGGCGGCAAGCCGGTGCGCGGCAGCGATCCCGTCGCGCTGTTGAAGGCCGTAAAGAACCCGACCGAGATCGAGGGCACGCGTAACGCGCACCGGCGCGATGCCGTGGCGCTGGCGCGCTTTCTCGCCTGGATCGACCGCGAGGCGCCGAAGGGCACGCTCACCGAGATCGACGCGGTGGAGGCGCTGGAGACGTTCCGGCGCGACACCGGCGCGTTGAAAGACGTCTCCTTCCCGACCATCGCCGGCACCGGACCGAACGGCGCCATCGTGCATTATCGTGTCACCCGCAAGAGCAACCGGCGCATCGTGCCGGGCGATCTCTTGCTGATCGATTCCGGCGCGCAATATGAGGACGGCACCACCGACGTCACCCGCACCATGGCGGTCGGGGCGCCCACCATCGAGATGCGCGACCGCTTCACGCGCGTCCTGCGCGGCCACATCGCGATCGCGTGCGCAGTGTTTCCCGACGGCACCACGGGCGCGCAGCTCGACACGCTGGCGCGGCAATTTTTGTGGCAGGCCGGCATCGATTTCGAGCACGGCACGGGGCACGGCGTCGGCAGCTATCTCTCCGTGCATGAGGGGCCCGCGCGGATTTCAAGGCTCGGAACGGCGCCGCTCAAGCGCGGCATGATCCTCTCCAACGAGCCCGGCTATTACAAGACCGACGGTTTTGGCATCCGCATCGAGAATCTCGAGCTGGTGACGGCGGCGGAGGTGGCCGGCGCGGAAAAGCCGATGAATGCCTTCGAGACGCTGACCTTCGCACCGATCGACCGGCGTTTGATCGATGTTTCGATGCTGAGCGCTGCGGAACGCGACTGGCTCAACCATTATCATGCCCATGTGCGTGAGATCGTGCGCGCGCAGCTCGACGACGCCGACCAGCGCTGGCTCGACGCCGCGACCGCGCCGGTGTGATCCCCTCCTCCGTCGTCGTTCCGGGCCTGCGTGCTTCGCACGTATCCCGGAATGACGAACTGAGTTGCATCCCCTGTCCGTTATTATAACAGCCGCGTAGGCCTTGCGGGGGTGAACCAGGCGCCACTCTGGCTGTTCGGCGCGCAGATGATCGTAATGGTCGGCAACGCCTTCGTGATGGCGAACTCCGCGGCCGGCGCGATCAGCGTCCGCCCCGAAGCCGCCGGCACCGCTTCCGATCGCAGCGATTTCGCTGCTCTGCGCCGCGTCCATGATCTTCCTCGTGCCGCGGCGAGAGGTCATTCTCAGCGAGGAGCTGATTGAACAGGCGGAAGAGGAAGAGAGCGGGATGCTGTGACCGTCATTGCGAGGAGCGAAGCGACGAAGCAATCCAGACCGTCTCCGCGGAGCTACTCTGGATTGCTTCGCGGAGCTTGTCATCGGGCCGCGCGTTCGCGCGGACCCGTTGGCTCGCAATGACGGCGGAGCTATCCCCCCACCAGCTTCAGCCACTCATCTTCCGTCAGCACGGTCACGCCGTGCTTCTGCGCTTCGGCGAGCTTCGAGCCGGCGCCGGGACCCGCGACGACATAATCCGTCTTCTTCGACACCGAGCCGGCCGCCTTGCCGCCGAGACGCTCGGCCATGGCCTTGGCCTCGTCGCGCGTCATCTTTTCCAGTGAGCCCGTGAACACCACGGTCTTGCCGGCGATGGCCGAATTGCTCTTCGGCTTCGCGGCATCGAGGATGGTGACTTCCTTGGTCAGCCGCTCGACGATGCCGCGGTTATGGCTCTCGCCGAAATAGGCGGCGACGCTCTGGATCACCGTGTCGCCGATCTGATCCAGCGCATCCATCTCCGCGATCGCCTCCTCGTCGCCCTTGGCGACCTTGAGCCCCGCATCGTGGAACGCCTGCCAGGAGCCATAGCCACGCGCCAGCGCCAGCGCCGTGGTCTCGCCGACATGGCGCATGCCGAGCGCGTAGATGAAGCGCTCCAGCGCGATGTTGCGGCGCGCCTCGATCGAGCCGAAGAGATTGCGCACGGAGGTCTCGCCGTAACCTTCGATCTCCTCGAGCTTCAATTTGTTGTTGCGCCTTTGCAGGGTGAAGATGTCGGCCGGCTCCCTCACCCACTCCTCGTCGAAGAAATACTGAAGCTGCTTCTCGCCGAGACCGTCGATGTCGAAGGCGCGCCGCGACACGAACAGCTTCAGATGCTCGATCTTCTGGAACGGACAGGCGAACTCGCCGCTGCAGCGCGCGCGCGAGCCTTCCTCGCCGGTCGCCGTCTCCTCGCGCACCACGTCGGTGTGCAGCGGGCACGGGCATTTCTTCGGGAAGTGAAACTCTTTCGCACCCTTCGGCCGCTTGTCGATGACGACATCGACCACCTGCGGGATCACGTCGCCGGCGCGCTGAACCACGACCGTATCGCCGATCCGGATGTCGCGGCCCTCGCGCAGCACCTCGCCCTTGTTGCCGACGCCCTTGATGTAATCCTCGTTGTGCAGCGTCACGTTCTGGACGATGACGCCGCCGACACCGACCGGCTCGAGCTTGCCGACTGGGGTGAACGAGCCGGTGCGGCCGACCTGGATCTCGATGTCGCGCAGCACCGTCATGGCGCGCTCGGCGGGGAATTTGTGCGCGATCGCCCAGCGCGGCGTGCGCGAGACGAAGCCGAGCCGTTCCTGCCAGTCGATGCGGTCGACCTTGTAGACGACGCCGTCGATATCGTAGTCGAGCTCGGCGCGCTGCTCCTCGATTCTGCGGTGGAAGACGACGAGCTGCTCCACCGAATGACAAAGCCTGGTCAGCGGATTGGTCTTGAAGCCGCAACGCTCGAACCAGTGGATCATGCCGGTCTGCGTCGCTTCCGGCATCGCGCTCATCTCGCCCCAGGCATAGGCGAAAAAGCCGAGCGGCCGCGAGGCAGTGATGGAAGGGTCCTTCTGGCGCAGCGAGCCCGCTGCCGAATTGCGCGGATTGACGAAGGTCTGCTCGCCGGCCGCCTTCTGCCGCTCATTCAGCGCCAGGAAGCCCGTCTTGGTCATGTAGACCTCGCCGCGCACCTCGCAGATGTCGGGGATGTTGCGCCCTTTGAGCTTTTGCGGCACATCCTCGAGCGTGCGGATGTTGGCGGTGACGTCCTCGCCTTCGGCGCCGTCGCCGCGCGTCGCCGCCGTGATCAGCTCACCACCCTCATAGCGCAGTGACATCGACAACCCGTCGATCTTGGGTTCGGCGGAGAAATCGATCTTGTCGTCGGAGAGCTTCAGGAAGCGCGCGATGCGGCCGACAAAGTCGAGCACGTCCGCTTCGGCGAAGGCGTTGTCGAGCGAAAGCATCGGCAATGCGTGCCGGACTTTTTTGAAGCGGCCCGATGGCGCGGCGCCGACCTTCTGCGACGGCGACTCGGCAGAGACGAATTCGGGAAAGCGCTTCTCGATCGCGTTGAAGCGCTGGCGCAGCGCATCATAGTCGGCATCGGTGACCGACGGCGCGTCGTCCTGGTAATAGCGCCTGTCATGCCCCTCGAGCTCCAGCGCAAGGCGCGTATGCTCGACCTTGGCCTGCGCCTTGGTGAGGTCGGCGACGTCTGGAAGCGTTTTGGCCTTTGTCGTTGCTGCTCTTGCCATGGCAATTCGCGTTATAGTTTTCCGTCATTCCGGGACAGTCCGAAGGACCGGACCCGGAATCTCGAGATGCAGGGTTCGCGCTTCGCGCACCCCCGGACTGACAGTGCGGTGGGGGTAGAGGCTCATGGCGTACTATGGTTTATATTCTAGCAAGCCGGCGAGATGGAGCAATCGATATCGGGATAACCAACGATCTCGTGCGCCGCGTCTACGAACACCGGACAAAGGCTGTTTCCAGCTTCACGTCCAAATACAACATCACACAGCTCGTTTGGTTCGAAACCTACGACGATCCTATCTCCGCCATCACGCGAGAGAAAGAACTCAAAAAGTGGAAGCGGAGCTGGAAGGTTCAGCTGATCGAGGCTCAGAACCCGCAGTGGCTCGATTTGTACGAGTCCATCTGCAGCTAATATCATTCCGGGGCGGTCCGCCAGGGCCGAACCCGGAATCTCGAGATTCCGGGTTCGCGCTTCGCGCGCCCCGGAATGACGGCTAGGAGGCGGCCTTCAGGAGCCGTTCCGCGGCGGCTCTCGCTTCCGCGGTGATCTCGGCGCCGGCGAGCATGCGCGCGATCTCCTCGCGGCGGTGATCGGCGGCGAGCGCGTTGACGCGGGTGGCGACACGCTTGCCCTTGTCGAGCGCGTCCTTGGAGATCAGCAAATGCTGGTTGGCGCGGGCGGCAACCTGCGGCGCATGCGTCACTGCCATCACCTGCACCCTGGAGGCGAGGCGCGACAGCCGCGAGCCGATGGCATCGGCGACCGCGCCGCCCACCCCGGTATCGATTTCGTCGAACACCAGCGTCGGCGCCGAGCCGCGATCGGCCAGCACGACCTTGAGCGCCAGCAGGAAGCGCGACAGCTCGCCGCCGGAGGCGACCTTCATCAACGGGCCCGGCCTCGTCCCGGGATTGGTCTGTACCCAGAACTCGACGCGGTCAAAGCCCTGCGGGCCCGGCGAACCGGGATCGCTTTCAAGCTGGGTGGTGAAGGCCGCGCGCTCGAGCTTCAGCGGCGCGAGCTCGGCATTGACCGCCTTGTCGAGCCTCTCGGCGGATTTTTCGCGGGCAAGCGAGAGTTTCTTTGCGGCCGCGCTGTAGCGCTGGTCGGCCTCACCCGCGGCCTGCTCGAGCTTCTTCAATTGCTCGGCGCCGGCATCGATCAGCGCCACATCGGCGGCATATTTCGCGGCGAGTGCAGCGAGCCCATCGACCGGCGTGTTGTATTTGCGGGAAGCAGCCCGCAGCGCAAACAGCCGCTCCTCGATGCGCTCAAGCTCCAGCGGATCGAAATCGGCCGCCGCGAGCGCGGCAGCAAGATGCTGGTCCGCCTCTTCCAGCGCATTGATCGCGCTATCGATCGCTTTCACCGCGGGCTCGACCAGAGCCGGCGAATTCGCCGCGCGTCGCTCCAGGCGCCGCACCGCCGCCGACAATGCCGCGACCGGCGAATGATCGCCGCTGACGGCATCCTGCGCTTCGCGCAGGTCCGCCGCGATCTTCTCGCCCTGCATCATCACCGTGCGGCGGCCCGCAAGCGCGGTCTCTTCGCCGTCCTGCGGCGCCAGCACCTTCAACTCATCCGACGCGTGGCGCAGATAGTCGGCCTCGCGCGCGGCGCGTTCCATGCCGGCGCGATGCTCCTGCAGCGCCGCATTAGCGATCCGCCGCGCATCCCAGAGCTTCTCCAGCGCCGCGACGTCCTTCTCGAGCCCCGCGAAGGCATCGAGCAGGCGGCGGTGGGTCGCGGCATCGACCAGCGCGCGCTCGTCATGCTGGCCGTGGATTTCGACCAGGGCGGAGCCGACCGCCTTCAGCGTCTGCACCGAGATCGCCTGGTCGTTGATGAAGGCGCGGGTACGGCCGTCGGCGAGCTGCACGCGGCGCAGGATCATCTCGCCGGTGTCCTCCAGGCCGTTGTCGGAAAGAAGTCTGGTCGCGGGATGGCCCTTCGGCACATCGAACATGGCGGTGACCTGCCCCTGCTCGGCGCCGTGACGCACCAAGCCCGCATCGCCGCGGCCACCGAGCGCCAACGCAAAAGCGTCGAGCAGTATGGATTTGCCCGCACCGGTTTCACCGGTGAGCACCGCCAACCCCTTCGAAAATTCGATGTCGAGGCGTTCGATCAGGACGATGTCGCGGATCGACAGACGCGCCAGCATGGAAACCCAGTTCCTAGCCGAGACCAACCTTCTTGAAGGCCCGGCTGATCCAGGACCCCTGATTCTCGCTCGGTTCGAGACCGCCGGATTTTACAAGATTATACGCGTCCTTGTACCAGCGGCTGTCGGGAAAATTATGCCCGAGCACGGCGGCCGCGGTCTGCGCTTCGCCGACAATGCCCATCGCCATATAGGCTTCGGTCAGCCGCTCGAGGGCTTCCTCGACCTCGCGCGTGGTCTGGTATCGCGTGACCACGGTCTTGAAGCGGTTGATGGCCGCGATGTAGTCCTTCTTCTGCAGATAGTAGCGACCGATCGCCATTTCCTTGCCGGCGAGCTGGTCGCGCGCGCCCTCGAGCTTCGCCTTGGCGCTGATGGCGTATTCCGAGGTCGGATATTTGCGCACCACCTCTTGCAGCGCGGCCATCGCTTTCTCGGTCCTCCCCTGGTCGCGGGAGATGTCGGGGATCTGGTCGTATTGCGAAGCCGCGATCAGATATTGCGCATAGGCCGCGTCGGGGCTGCCCGGGTGCAGAGTGACGTAGCGCGTGGCAGAGCCGATGCAGTTGTCATAGTCGCCCTGTTGGTAGGACGCATAGGCCGACATCAGAAGCGATTTGCGCGCCCAATCGGAATAAGGATGTTCGCGGTCGACTGCCTCGAACTTCTTCTCGGCCGCCTTGTCATCCTTTTTCTCGTTCATCAGGTACAAGCCCTCATTGTAGAGCTTGTCCGCAGGCTCGTCGGGGAAGGAATCCGGGTCCTTGGCGAAGAACTTGTCCCACAGCGCGCCGGTGCCGCAGCCGCTCAAGGGCAGCGCAAGCAGAATCAGCGATACGGCGAGCCGCAGCCGCTGCGCCACCGTTTTGTGAAATCCGCGCATTCCACGCTGTACCGACATGACCCTCTAGAACCTGACGCCCCTGATGCGCTTCGTATTATGCGCTTCGTGCGGTACCCGTTGTTTGCGCCACAAGTTCGCTCATGACGCATATATTCACTTGGCCATGGCGTCTGCCGTGCGACCAAGGCCCTGTCTATCTAAAAATTCCTCGTTAACCAACCGCATAGGCAGGCATTTCGCCCGGATTAAGGCGGTCCGTCCGGACCTGCAGCCAACGTGGTTACCAAAGATGACGACCGGCCCAGGTTGAGCGGGAATCGGCCCAAAGACTGCCTTAGGACACGTCCGGACCGAAGGCTGCGGCAATCCGCCCACCGACGACGCCGCGGCCGGTCTCGGCCTGCACGCGGGGACGGCGCGCCGTTTCGGCTTCCACTTCGCGCCAGGCAGTACGGTCGGCGAGCAGCGCGGTCAGGACGGCGTGGTTGAGCTTGTGGCCGCCACGGACCGAGCGATAGGCGCCAAGCAGTGGCAGGCCGGCGAGCGCGAGATCACCAACCGCGTCGAGCACCTTGTGGCGGACACATTCGTCGGCGAAGCGCAGGCCTTCGGGGTTCAGCAGCCGCTCCTCATCGAACACGACCGAGTTCTCGAAGGACGCGCCAAGCGCAAATCCCGCGCGCCAGAGCCGCGCGGTGTCGTTCATGAAGCCGAAGGTGCGGGCGCGAGCGACCTCGCGGCGGAACCCCTCCGGGTTCAGTTCCAGCGCATAAGTCTGGCGGCCAATCACCGGGTTGGCAAAGTCGATTTCAGCCTCGGCGCGGAAGCCCGACGCGTACGGGCGCAGTTCGCCGAAGCAATCGCCGACCGCGACCTGAACCGGCTTCAGCACCTGGATATAGCGGCGCGGCGCCGACTGGCTGACAACGCCGGCCTGATCGATCGCGGCGACAAAGGCCGCCGCGCTGCCGTCCATGATCGGCGCTTCGGGGCCATCGATTTCAATGGTGGCGTTGTCGACGCCCATGCCCCGCAGCGCAGCGAGGACATGCTCGACGGTGGAAACCAGTGGACCTTCGCTATCCCCGAGCACGGTTGCGAATTCGGTAGCAATCACGGACCGTGCAGTGGCCTGCACCTCGCGCTCTCCGCCCTCAAGACCAGTCCGCACAAAAATAAGACCCGCATCCACGGATGCAGGCCCGATCGTGAGACTAACAGGAGAACCGGAATGTACGCCGATACCGCATACCGTGGCTTGCGAACGAAGCGTTGTTTGCCGGCTGAATTTCATGCGACGACCGCCCACTACCTACCCAAAGCCAGACCGGCTCACCAGCCCGTGAGCCCTGACCGAATCTCGCTCTAGGTATCCCCAAGTCGCAGCAACCATAAACTTTGCCTCAAACAGCGCCAACTCACGGTTCTTTACCGATTGTTACCCCATCTGTGCCGCATTCGCGCCAAAGGTTAACCAAATTCCGGCTCCGCTCGCCCCGAATTCAGCCGCGCCATCCAATCAGGCAATTCATAATTCATGATTTAAAATCAGTTGCTTGCTGCATCCGCGATAGAGGCGGAGGAATAAAAGCAAAGGCCCCGGCAACGCTTTGCCGGGGCCCCTTTCGCTGCCACGATTGTAACAATTCTCAGGTGGCCTGCCGCCGTAGGAAAGCGGGGATATCAAGATGATCGTCTCCCTGTGGCGCCGCGGCAACAGGTGCGGGACGCCCATGGCCGTCCAGACCCTGCGGCGCAGGACGACGAGCGTATTCTGATACCGGCTCGTTAGCCGCGATCTGCTCCTGAACCGTCCGCTTCGAGGGCTTGCGCTCCGGCAGCGGCGGCATCGCCGGCATCGCCGGACTAGAAGCGCGGGCCGCGATCGGCGGCTCGGTTTCCTCATCGCGCCGGCCGAGACCGACATTGGCAAGGCGCTGCAACAGCGAAAGCCGGCTCTTCTGCGGGTGCTCCTCCTCCGATTCGCCACGAGCTTGTTCGCCCCGCGCCTGGCGAATCTCGGCCTGGGCCGGCATCGGCAGGTCCTCGAACTTCGGCATCCGCGGCGAGCGACCCGCCAGGCGCTCGGCCGCCTGCGGAATGAACGTTTCGGGCGTCATCGGCTCTTCGGCCGGCTCCGCGCGCGCCACGTCGTGGTCGGGGAACAGCGACGGCTTTTGCGCAATGGGGCGCACCGTGACGTCGCCATAGACCTGCTGCGCCGGCGCAGGCGGGACCTCTGGCGCGACAGCCGCGGCAATCGCGGCCAGCGCCGCGCGCTCGACATTGCTCGAGCCGCGCTGTGGCGATGCGGCGGCGGCCGGAGCCGCGACCGGGGTCGCTTCGAGCTTGGCGGCGCGCTCGGCAAGCCGGGCATTGTCGGCGCGAAGCCGCGCGGTGAGGTCGGCAAGGCGATTCTCCGGAGCTCCACTCGGGGCCGCCACGGGTGCCGAAGGCGCCGCTGCCGGAGCCGAGTTCCGCATGATCTGCGCCTGCTCGATGCCGGTGGCGACAACGGAGACGCGAATCAGGCCATCCAGCGCCTCATCGAAAGTGGCGCCGACGATGATATTGGCGTCCTGATCGACCTCCTCGCGGATGCGGGTTGCGGCTTCATCGACCTCGAACAGAGTGAGGTCCTTGCCGCCGGTGATCGAGATCAGAAGACCACGGGCGCCCTTCATCGACGAATCATCGATCAGCGGATTGGCGATCGCCGCTTCCGCCGCCGTCAGCGCACGCTTGTCGCCGGAGGCCTCGCCGGTTCCCATCATCGCCTTGCCCATCTCGCGCATGACGGCGCGGACGTCGGCAAAGTCGAGGTTGATCAGGCCTTCCTTGACCATCAGGTCGGTGATGCAGGCAACGCCCGAATAGAGCACCTGGTCGGCCATCGCGAAGGCGTCGGCGAAGGTGGTCTTCTCGTTGGCGACCCGGAACAGGTTCTGATTCGGGATGATCAGGAGCGTGTCGACCACCTTGTGCAATTCGGCGATGCCGGCTTCCGCCGTGCGCATGCGGCGCTGGCCCTCGAAGTGGAACGGCTTGGTCACCACGCCCACGGTGAGGATGCCGATCTCGCGCGCGGCCTTGGCGATCACCGGTGCGGCGCCGGTGCCGGTGCCGCCGCCCATACCGGCGGTGACGAACACCATGTTGGCGCCGGAGAGATGGTCGCGGATCTCGTCGATCACTTCCTGCGCGGCGGCAGCGCCCACATCCGGCTGCGAGCCGGCGCCGAGGCCCTGGGTCACCTGCGTGCCCATCTGGATGATGCGCTGCGCTTTCGACATCGTCAGCGCCTGCGCGTCGGTGTTGGCGACGACGAAATCGACCCCCTGGAGTCCAGCGGTGATCATGTTGTTGACGGCATTGCCGCCCGCGCCACCGACGCCGAAGACGGTGATCCGGGGCTTCAACTCGTGAATGTCAGGGGGGGTAATAGTGAGTGCCATGGTTGCCTCTCGTTCACGCGCGCGTGGGTTCGCCCCGGCCCTCGGCCGCGGGAGTTGGAGAAATTCGCAAGATTTGTGAAATGGTCATCAGAAGCCCTCCCTGAGCCATCGTCCGACCTTTCCGAAATAGCCGCCGGTCCCCGTCTTGAGCTGCCGCGTGGGCCGCGGTTCGGTGTGTTCAAGGTGCGCGTATTGCGGGTAGACCAGCAGCCCGGTGGGTGCGGCAAAGGACGCGGTCTTCGCCTCGTTCGGCAATCGGCCGAAGCCGAGCGGCCGGCCGACGCGCACCGGCCGGTTGAGGATCCGGGTGGCGAGCTCGGGAATGCCTGTCAGTTGCGAGGCGCCGCCGCTCAACACGACCCGTGCCTTGGGCTCCGCCGCGAAGGGGGAATCCTTAAGCCGGTCGCGGACCATTTCAAAAATCTCCTCGACGCGGTGCTTGACGATGTTTGCGATCGTGGCGCGTGACACGATCTGTGGAACATCCCTGTCGTTGTCGCCCGCCGCTGGCACGGACATCAACTCTCTCGCGTCGGACCCACCGGTCAGTACGGTGCCATATAACGTCTTGATTCGCTCGGCATCCGCAATGCATGCCGACAGTCCGCGCGCAAGGTCCATGGTGACGTGCTGGCCGCCGACCGCGAAGCCGGAGGCATGCACGAAGCGGCCGCCCGAATAGATCGCAATCGTGGTGGTCCCCGCCCCCATCTCGACCACGGCGGCGCCGAGATCGGCTTCGTCGTCGGTCAACACGGAAAGGCCGGCCACATAGGGGCTCGCGGCCATGGCCTCGACATTGAGGTGGCAGCGTTCGACCACCAGCATCAGGTTTCGGGCGACGGTTGCGTCCGCCGTGACGACGTGCATGTCGACGCCGAATTGCCGGGCCACCATGCCGCGCGGGTCGCGGATGCCCTTGACGCCGTCGATGGCATAGCCGACCGGCAGCGCATGCACGACCGTGCGGCCTATTCCGGTCGCGTGATGCATGCCGGTAGAGGTAACACGGCTGATGTCGGCAGGCGTTACCGTATTGCCACGGATGTCGGCGGCAGCTTCAATCAACTGGCCCTGCAGGCGGCCGCCGGAGACCGAGAGCAAAACCGACTCGACGCGGACCTTGGCCATGCGCTCGGCGAGCGCAACTGCCTGGCGCACCGCCTGCTCGCATTCGCCAAGATCGACCACCGCGCCGGCCTTCACGCCGCGCGACTGGATCTGGCTGTAGCCGATCAACTCGGCCGCATGGGTGCGCCCGCGCAGCGTCTCGCTCGGCGGGCACGGCTTCAGCCGCGCAATCATGCAGGCGATCTTGCTGGTGCCGATATCGAGTGAAGCGACCAGCGCGGTGCGCTTGCC
>NZ_DATGFH010000122.1:0-83255 GCF_035309285.1 Bradyrhizobium sp.
GCTCGAGAACATCACGGTCGAGCATCTGGAAGGCGCCGGCTGCTACGGCCATAACCCGGCCGACGACGTCGCCCTCGACGCGGTGCTGCTGGCGAAAGCCGCCGGCGGCAGACCGGTGCGGGTACAATGGTCGCGCGCGGACGAGCTGACGCACGGCCCGTTTGGCGCGGCGATGGCGATCGAGATCGAGGCCGATCTCGATGCGAAGGGCGAGATCGTCGAATGGCGGCATTCGATCTGGAGCAATGGGCATGCGGCGCGCCCGGGCCGCGGCACCAAGCCAACGCTGCTCGCTGGCTACGAGATCGAAAGCCCGTTTCCGATCGCGATCTCGGGCAATCCGCTGCAGGCCAATGGCGGCGGCGGCGACCGCAACTCGGTCCCGCTCTATGACTTCCCGGCTTGGAAAATCGAAAGCCATCGCCTGCTCACCATGCCGGTTCGCACTTCGGCGCTGCGCACGCTCGGCGCGCAGAGCAATGTGTTCGCGATCGAATGCTTTCTCGACGAGATCGCCGCCGGCCTCGGCGAGGACCCCGTCACGTTCCGCTTGCGGCATTTGAAGGACGAGCGCGCTCGCGACGTGATCCGGGCGGTGGCGAGGCGCACGAACTGGAAACCCGCACCGAGGCCCGGCACCGGCTATGGCATCGGCTATTCCCGCTACAAGAACAGCGGCGCCTATTGCGCGGCGATCGCCGAGATCGAGGGCGATGAAGAGATCCGCGTGAAGAAGCTGACGCTCGCGGTCGACGTTGGCGAGGCCATCAATCCCGACGGTGTGATCAACCAGATCGAGGGCGGCGCGATCCAGGCCACAAGCTGGGTGTTGAAGGAGCGCGTGCGGTTCGATCGGGCGCGCATCACCAGCAATAGCTGGACCGAATATCCGATTTTGCGCTTCTCCGAAGTACCGCAGGTCGAGGTCGAGGTGATCCAGCGCTCGGAGATCGACCCGGTTGGCGCGGGCGAAGCCGCGCACGGGCCGGTGACGGCCGCAATCGCAAACGCCGTGTTCGACTGCCTCGGCGTGCGCGTGCGCAGGCTGCCGATCACGCGCGACAGCCTGATCGCGGCGATGGAACAGTCTTCATGAGCCATCTGAATATTCTGAGCGGCGGTGCGGCGCACAGCCTGATCGCAAGCCTCGCGCCCACCTTCAAGGCGAAGACCGGCTTCGAGATCAAGGGCGAGTTCGGCGCCGTCGGCGGCATGGCGGAGAAATTGCGCAGTGGGGTCGCCACCGACATCATCATACTGACGTCGGCGTTGGTAGCGAAGCTCGTCGAGGAGAAGCTGGTGGTCTCCTCCTCGATCAAGGATGTCGGGTTGGTCGAGACCGCGCTCGCGGTGCGGAGCGGCGGTCCCAGAGTGTACGCTCAAAATGCGGATGCCTTGCGCGCCGCATTTTTGGCAGCGGATGCGATCTTCGTGCCCGACACCAAGGCGTCGACCGCCGGCATCCATGTCGCAAAGGTGCTGGCGCAGCTTGGCATCACCGATGAGGTGATTGCGCGGCTGAAGATCTATCCGAACGGAGCGACTGCAATGCGCGAATTGGCGGCTTCCACCGCAAAGCATCCGATCGGCTGCACGCAGTCGACTGAGATCATTTCGACCAGCGGCGTGGAACTCTGCGGCGCACTGCCCAAGGGATGCGAGCTCGCGACCATGTACACGGCAGGCACCACCACCAGCGCCGCGCATGAGCGCGAAGCGCAGGCGCTGATCAATCTGCTCACCAGCGCCGAGGCGCGCGACGCTCGCGCCCTTGCCGGCTTCCTATGATTTGTGGAGCTGCGTGAGTCCGGTCGGAGGCCCGTCGACCGCGGTCCAGCCGCCATCGACAAACAATGTCGAGCCTGAGACGTAGCTTGCTGCATCTGAGGCAAGATAGGCCACTGCCGTCGCAACCTCGTCGGCGCTGCTCCAGCGGTTGAACACGGTGTGTCCAGCATAGAGATTGTAAATATCCGGCCGCCGCTTGAACGGCCCGGTCAGCGCGGTTTCGGCGATGCTCGGCGCGATCGCATTGACACGCACGCCGGCGCGCCCGACTTCGGAGGCAAAGCCCTTCACGAGCAAGCCGATCGCAGCCTTGGTCGAACCATAGACCGCAAGCCCCGGCTCGATTGTCACCGCGCGCACGGAGGAGCAGGCGATCAGGCTCCCGCCCCTTTGCTCGACCATGATGCCGCCGAAGGCCTGGAAAAACCACACCGTGCCCTTGACATTGAGATTCACCACGCGATCGAGGTCTTCCTCGGTGTAGTCGAGGATGGTCTTGCGGATGTTGAGGCCCGGCGTCGTCACCGCGATGTCGATCCGCGGGAATTGCCCGCGCGCGACCTTCGCCAACTCCGCCACGTCGCTGCGGCTTGCGGCGTCGCAGGCGGCCGCGAACGCCGATCCACCCCTCTCGCCGATGCCGGCGGCGGTCGCCTCCGCGCCAGCAGCCTCGCGATCAGCGCAGAGCACGCTGGCGCCGAGCGAAGCCAATGCCTCGGCGGAGGATTTGCCGATCCCGGACGCCGCACCCAGCACCACGGCCGTTTTTCCGGAAAGATCGAACAGTTTGCGATAGTCGGTCACGTCAAAGCTCCTTGCAGACTCTCAAAATAAGTCCGCTTGCCCTCATCTGCTTATTCATATACTAATATATTAGTCTAGGGAGCAAGCATGCGCGCACGCGCGAGCAAAAAAGCCGAGGCCTCGGCGCCCGCGGTCATCGTCCGCCGCAACGGCCGGCCGCGCACGGCGACGGCTGCGTCGCGCATCTACGCGGACTTGCGCGCCGAGCTGGTCTCGCTTGCCCGGCGGCCGGGCGAAGCGATCTCGGAGGGCGAGATCGCGCAATCCTATGGCGTCAGCCGCACGCCGGTTCGCGAAGCGATCCTAAAATTATCGGACGAAGGCTTGATCGAAATCTTCCCGCAGTCCGGCATCAATGTCTCCCGTATTCCGATCAGAGCGCTGCCGGAAGCGATCGTCATCCGCAGGGCGCTCGAGGAAACCACCACGCGGCTGACTGCCGAGCATGCGACCGCGAGCCAGATTCTGGCGTTGCGTTCGATCGTGCAGCGGCAGCGCGAGGCCGATGCCGCGCACGATCGCGAAGCGTTTCACCAGGCCGACGAATTGTTTCATGCCACCATCGCCGAGATCGCGAAATATCCCGGCATCTGGAAGCTGATCCTGCAGGTGAAGGTCCATGTCGATCGATTCCGCCAACTGACGCTGCCGCAGGCGGGACGAATGGCGACCGTCATCGCCGAGCATGAGCGCATCCTGTCCGCAATCGAGGCGCATGATGCCGACGGCGCGGCGAAGGCGATGACCAAACATATCGAGCGCCTGCTTGGCGATATCGAAGGCATCAAGGACATCAATCCGGAGTTTTTTGACGACCGAGCATGAAGACTGAACGGCCGCCGGGCATATGGCCGGCGGCTTGAGACATCAAACAACGATACAAGGGAGGGACTGCACATGAAGCGACGTGATTTTCTCAAACTGAGCGCAAGTGCTGGCGTAGGTCTTGGCGCTGTTGCGACGCTGCCCCCATTCTCGGCCGCATACGCGCAGGCGAAAACCGTGTTCAAGGCCGCCGACGTGCAGCCGGCCGGCTATCCGACGGTGGCGGCGACCGAAAACCTCGGCAAGAAGCTCGACGCCGCGACCAAGGGCCGGCTCACGGTGCAGATGTATCCTTCGGCGCAGCTTGGCGCCGAGAAGGAAACCATCGAGCAGACCCAGATCGGCGCGATCCAGTTGCTGCGCGTCTCGGCCGGCGCGCTGGGGCCGATCGTCGACGACATCAACGTCGTCAACATGCCCTTCGTGTTCAAGAACACGGCGCATGCGCGCAAAATGATGGACGGACCAGTCGGGCAGGCCCTGCTCGACAAGATCACTGCCAACGCCAATGCCGGACTGGTCGGGCTGTGCTGGATGGATGCCGGCGCGCGCAGCGTCTACAACACCAAGAAGACGGTCAAAACCATCGACGACCTCAAAGGGTTGAAGATCCGCGTCATCGGCAATCCGATCTTCATCGACATGATGAACGCGCTCGGCGCCAACGGCATTGCCATGGGCTACGACCAGGTGTTCGGCGCGCTGCAGACCGGCGTGATCGACGGCGCCGAAAACAACCCGCCGAGCTATGTCTTCAGCAATCACTACACCGCAGCCAAGCACTTCTCGCTGACCGAGCACCTCATCATTCCCGAAGTGCTCGCCTTCTCCAAGAAGGCCTGGACGGCGCTCTCGGCCGACGACCAGGCCTTGATCAAGAAGTTCGCGCGCGAAGCGCAGATGGAAGAGCGCGAGCTCTGGAACAAGTACGAGCAGGCCGCGATGGAGAAGGCCAAGGCTGCGGGCTGCGAGATCGTCGAGATTGCCGACAAGGCGCCGTTCCAGGCCGCAGTCAAGCCGGTGTGGGACAAATACGGTCCGAAGTACCAGGACATGATCAAGCGCGTCCAGGAGATCGCCTGAAAGCGCAATCTCTTAATCCTGGAGTCCCGACATGGCCGCGTTGTATCGCCGCATCATGGATTATCTCTATCTGTTGTGCGTGCTCGTCGGCTGCATCGCCCTGGTGTTGATCTCCGCGATCATCCCCTGGGCGGTGTTCACCCGCTACGTGCTCAACAGCGCGGCGTCATGGCCGGAGCCGCTGGCGATCCTGCTCACCATCGTGCTCACCTTCATCGGTGCCGCGGCGGCATACCGGCTCAATCTGCACATGAACATCTCATACTTCGCCGACAAGCTGCCGCCGCTGCCGCGGCGGCTGCTCGATCTCGTGGTGCAGCTGCTGATGGCTGTCATCGCGCTGTTCATGGTGATCTGGGGCGAGAAGCTGGTCGAAGTGACCTGGTACAACACCATCGCCGACTTCCCCTTCCTCTCCGTCGGTATCACGTATATGCCGATTCCGGTCGGCGGCGCGTGCCTCCTGCTCTTCATCATCGAGCGCATTGTCCTGGGCGCCCCACCCGATCCGATCGCCCACCACTCCGAAGCCGCGCCATTCGAATGAGCGGTTGAAAGGCCAATCCATGGACATCCTGATCCTGCTCGGAACGATGGTGGTCTGCTTCCTGATCGGCATGCCGATCGCCTATGCGCTGGCGATGGCGGCGATCGTTGGCGCCATGTGGATCGGGATTCCGCTGGAAGCCTTGATGCTGAAGATCTCCGACGGCGTCAGCAAGGTCGCGATGCTGACCATTCCCTTCTTCGTGCTGGCCGGTGCGATCATGGCCGAAGGTGGCATGGCGCGGCGGCTCGTTGCCTTTGCCGACGTGCTGGTCGGCTTCACCCGTGTGCGCGGCGGCCTCTCGGTGGTCAACGTGCTGGCAACGACCTTCCTGAGCGGCATCTCCGGCTCCGCGGTGGCCGATACCTCGGCGATCGGTTCGGTGATGATCCCGCAGATGGAGAGGACCGGCTATCCGCGCGTGTTCGCGACCAACCTCACCATCTCCTCCTCGGTGCAGGCGCTGCTGGTGCCGCCGAGCCACAACGCGGTGCTGTATTCGCTCGCAACCGGCGGCACGATCTCGATCTCGGCCCTGTTCATGGCCGGCGTCTTCCCCGGCCTGCTGCTCGGCTTCTCCCTCATCATCCTGTGCCTCGTGATCGCCTATCGCGAGGGCCATCCGCAGGGGCAGAGCGTGCCGGTCAAGGACGCGATCAAGATCTCGATCGACGCGGCCTGGGGACTGGTGACGCTCGTCATCATCCTCGGCGGCATCCTGGGCGGCATCTTCACCGCGATCGAAGCGGGCGCCGTCGCCTGCATGTGGGCGTTCTTCGTCACCATGTTCATCTACCGCGACTATCGCTGGCGCGACCTGCCGGTGCTGCTGCATCGTACGCTTCGTACGGTCGCGATGGTGATGACGCTGATCGCCTGCGCCTCCAGCGTCGGCTACATCATGGCGCTGACGCAGATGCCGGCCAAGCTCACGGCGTTCTTCCTGTCGATCTCATCGAACAAATACGTCATCCTGTTCATGATCAACATCCTGCTGCTGTTGCTCGGGACGCTGGTCGACATGGCGCCATCGATCCTGATCGCAACCCCGATCCTGCTGCCGGTGATGCAGAATTTCGGCGTCAATCCGGTGCATTTCGGCATGATCATGCTGCTCAATCTCGGCATCGGGCTTTGCCATCCACCGGTCGGCTCGATCCTGTTCGTCGGCTGCGCGGTAGGCAAGGTCTCCATCGAGGAGGTGATGCGCCGGATCTGGCCGTTCTACGCGGTGATGTTCATCGTGCTGATGTTCGTCACCTACGTTCCTGAAATCTCGCTGTGGCTCCCGGGGCACGTCCTGCGCTAGACTCTCGGCGCAATGTTTCCCCGGAAGGCCCTTCATGAAAATCGTCGACCTCAGTCGCGAGCTTTATCACCGTACCCCGAGCTATCCCGGACATCCGCCCATCATCCACGGCGTGTGGCAGAACCATGCCGATGGGCTTGCCGCCTCCGGCAACGTCTGGGGGCTGGCATCGATGTTCATCTCGATGGCCGATCACGGCGGCACGCATATCGATGCGCCCCGGCATTTCGGTCCGAAGGGCATCTCGATCGACCAATACCCGCTCGAAAAATGCATCGTGCCGGGCATCTGCCTCGATCTGCGCCATATCACGCCGAAGACGGAGATCACGGCTGAAGACCTCGAGGCCGCCGTGAAGAAGGCCGGCGTCGGCGTGCCGAAAGGCGGCACCGTGCTGCTCTGCACCGGCCATCACCAACGCACGTTCCCACGCAAGGAATATTCGACCGACAATCCCGGTGTGAATGTCGCTTCGACCGAATGGCTCGCCAAGCAGGGCATCGTCCATTTCGGCATCGACTCGATGCGGCCCGGAACCGATAGTGCCGAGAATCTCCTGGTGCACAAGACTTGCCTTGAGCTCGATATCACCCATATCGAGAGTCTCTGCAACCTCGAGGCTCTGCTCGGCGAGGGCCAATTCACCTTTATCGGGTTGCCGATGAAGTGGCGTGAGGGTACGGCTTCTCCGATCCGCGCGGTGGCAGTGTTCGGCCTTTGAGACGCGGGCCGCAATTGCGCTAACCTTCATCGAGACAATCGGGAGCAAGCGCAATGGCGCGAAAGCTGATCGACATTTCCGTGCCGTTGCAGAACGACGTGCCGGCCGACCCGCCGGGCAATCATCCGACCATCCAGTATATCGATCACCAGCAGGGGCTGCCGCGCATGCTGCAGTTCTTCGAAGGTTTGAAGAAGGAGGACCTGCCCGATGGTCAGGGCTGGGCGGTCGAGCAGGTGTCGCTCTCCACCCACAACGGCACGCATCTCGATGCGCCCTGGCACTTTCATCCCACGATGAATCGCGGCGAGCGTTCCTGGACCATCGACGAGGTGCCGCTCGAATGGTGCTTTCAGTCCGGCGTGAAGCTCGACTTCCGGCACCTGCCGGACGGCTATGTCGCAACCGCCAGGGACGTCGAGAACGAGCTCAAGCGCATCGCACATACACTCTCGCCGCTGGAGATCGTCGTGGTGAATACCTCGGCCGGCGCCAAATACGGTCGGCCCGACTACGTCAATTCCGGCTGCGGCATGGGCTATGAAGCGACGATGTATCTCTTGGAGCGCGGCGTGCGGTTGACCGGCATCGACGGCTGGAGCTGGGATGCGCCGTTTGTCTACACCGCCAAGAAATATGCCGAGACCAAGGACGCGAGCCTGATCTGGGAGGGCCACAAGGCCGGCCGACATATCGGCTATTGCCACATCGAGAAGCTGCACAATCTCGAACTGTTACCTTCCACCGGCTTCACGGTGTCGTGCTTTCCCGTGAAGATCGAACGCGCGTCCGCCGGCTGGACGCGCGCGGTTGCGATCATCGACGGTTGAGTGTTTGCGGGGCGACCGGTCTATCCGCGCGCGCACGATCCGCGATGAATTTTTCACCGAATGATCAGAAAATCGGCGCGCGCGGGGCGCGCTTCAGTCGTCCGTGCCGGCGCCGGCCTCGGCGAGTTCGCGAAGCGAGGCAGTATCGAGCACGACGATGGCGCCGTGCTCGAGCCGGACCCAGCTCCGTGCCGCCCACGCGCGCAACTGCTTGTTGATGCTCTCACGGGTCATGCCGACCATCTCGCTGATTTCCTGCTGGGTGATGGCGATGGTCTGGCTTGTGGGCTCGAGCTTGCGCTTTTCGGTCAACCCGAGCAGCGCGCTTGCGAGCCGGCCCGGCAGATCCTGCAGGATCACCTGCTCGACCTGGTCGCTGGTCCAGCGCAACCGCGCGCACAGCAGCTCGATGAACTTCATGGAGAGTGCCGACTGGCTGCGCATGAACGGCAGAAAGTCGCGGCGGTCGATGACATAGATCTCGCAATTGGTGTTGGCGATCGCGTCCGCGCTCCGCGTCTGGCCGTCGAGCACGCTCATCTCGCCGAAGGTCTCGCCAGGACCGATCAGATTGAGGATGGCGTTACGGCCGTCTGGCGAAGAGATGCTGATCTTCACCGTCCCCGAGATCACCGCGTACAGGCTGTTGCCCGGATCGCCCTTGGAAAAGATGGTCGCGCCGCGCTTGAGGACTGTGTGCTTGGCGTAGCGCCCGAGCTGCTCGAGCGCCTCGTTATCGAGGTCGCTGAAGATCTCATGCTTGCGCAGCACCGACACTTTGCTGCTCGGTGGGCGGCGAGCATCTCCTGTGTTATCGTGCGGCACGCCGGTTCGAACTCCACAAGGAACGCCAAGTCCGTTCCTTCCGTAGTCAACGGCGGTCGCAATTTCAACCGGAAACCGGTTTTTGAGGCGCAGTCGGGGGCCAGAGGACGGACCAGAAGCCAGCCACCGCACAGCACAATGCCACCCGGGGCAGGCCGACCAGCAAATTCCGTGAGATGGATTTGGAGGCTGCAAAGACAGGGATAGGCTTGCGGGCAGAACGCCCAAGCGCTGGCAAGTCCGGGCCGCCGATGCGGACTTGTGCTGACATGCTGCCGAAACCCCAGCGGCCCCCAAAACCGGGCGGGTCCTGCCGGTTTTGGTACGACAGAGATGTCCGATTATCGACTATTTAAGCGAATTGTTCGGGCAGAGGATATGCATGCCGATATGAACATGGCCCTTGTGGACAAAAGTCCGTATGTGCAGGTCGTGCGTCTTGTCGACATTCTCTCCGACCTTCAGCACCATCGGCAGCGGATGGGCCGACTTGAGGTTTGAGGAGATCACCTCGGTCAGCCGGTTGCGGATGTGCTCGGGAATGTCGCCGGAATGTTTTTCCCAATTCTTGTGTCCGGCGGTCGATCCAGACTCATCCGCCCAGTCATCGGCTTTCGGCACGATGTGTTTGGTGTAGCCTTGGCCGAACTTGTAGGGCCCATGCTGCTTCTCGTATTCGGCAAACTTCTTGGCCGTCTCGCCAATGTTTTTCGGGCTGTATAACTCGTTGATCTTCTTTTCGAACTTGCCGCTATAAACCACTCCAGACATGCTTTGCTCCTGCCACATGCGGCTAAAATCGCCGTGTTCCAAAACACCTTTCAAAACCTCGAAAGGAGACTTCTAGCACTTTCCAGTTGAGCGGTCATTTTTGATCGATCAAAAAGTGCTATGGCCTGGAAAAGCTCCTCCTGAGCCTCAGCCATCCTTCCGGAATCGGCCAACAGGCGGCCGAGCGCGCTCCTTGCAAGCCCAAGCAAGGGCCGCGCTTCGATCCTTGAGGCCAGCTCAATGACCTGCTTGAAGCAGTCGATCGCTTCATCGGCCCCCGCCCCTTTCGCCGCCAAGGCGTTGGCCTCAGCGAGCGCGGCGAGCGCCTCGATGCCGACATAGCCCCTTTGCTTGGCACCTGCACGACAAGCGCGGGCCAACGTGATAGCTCGCAAGCTGTCACCAAGCTGGTTATAGGCCGAACTGAGATAGGCAGGGATCACAACCATGCTGCTCTGGTGGCCTAGGGACTCCGCCTCCTCCTTGGCCTTGAGCAGCAAAGCTTCCGCGCCCGTCGCGTTGCCCATCTGTGTATGGACGTTGGCAAGACTTCCCATCACGAGCGGCAGAAACTGCCGTACCTCATTGTCCTGCGCCAATTTGAGAGCGTGACCAAGCTCCTCTTCCGCTGTCGGCAAGTTGCCTCGCCACAGCTCGAGCACGCCATGGGCGTAGCATGCTGAAATGAGGTCGTATTGTCTGCCTTCGGCCTGCGCCAGTTGGCGCGCATCATCTGCACATTTCTCCGCGCACTCAAATTCGCCAAGCCAGACGTAGACGATCGATTTCATCATGCAACATAGGACAAGCAGATTTGACGCCGTAACTCCGGGCGGCACATCGCCAGGCGCTCCAGCGAAGCGCGTGCTTGCCTTTTCCAACCACCGCTCGGCCTCGCGAAATCTTCCGGCGAGAAAGTGAGATTGTCCCAGGCCAAATTCGACGAAGCCAAGCCAGGTTCTATTTGCCAACTGATTGACAAGCGCAAGGGCCTCCTCTCCTGCAGCAATTCCTTCATAGGGAGTGCCGTAGAAATTCAGCGCCGCGGCCCGCATCGCGATCGACGCCAGCCGACGCCCCTCGTCCTGCATTTTCTCGGAACGTTGTTCGGCTTCGCGGCAAAGGCCGAACCACTCCTCCATCTTGCCGAATGGACCGAACACAACCCGCGACTCGATCCGCAAATCAATCGCCCGTCGCTCGCGAACAGTCGACTCCGGCTGCTTGTCGACCGCATCCATGGCGATCTGGAAGTATTCCGTTGCATCGCGAAAGGCCGAACGGGCGAACGCTTTTTTCGCCGCGAGGTGCCCGTAGCGGTCGGCTTTGGCCCAATCCTGCGCCTTCACCGCGTGTTGGCACAACGCCTCGACGACTTCTTCCTCGCGTCCTGCGGCGCCAGTCTCCATTGCCGCCAGAATGCGCTGGTGCAGTTCGCCCCGTTGTGAGCGCAAGATCGAGTCGTAGGCCACCTGGCGAATGAGATCGTGAGCGAACACATACTCGACCGAAGCCAACCATCGTGACTCTACCAGGAAGTCCAGGATCTCGAGCGACCACAGCCGGCTCTGCAACGGCGCCATCGGCATTCCCGTCACCGCCGCCAGCAATTGCGGCGAAACCAGCGGGCCGACCGCCGAGGCAAGCTGCAGCAAGGTCTTGTCCTCGTTGGGCAGGCGGTCAATGCGGGAGGCGATCACGCCCTGCACCGTGGGAGGAATGCCCAGTGCCTCCCAGGCAGCCTTCGAGAGCGACGCAGCTCCGTTGGCCGGCGGCAGGCCACCCGCAATGAGCTGCCTTGCGACTTCCTCGATGAACAACGGCACCTGTCCGGTGTGACGCAGCACATGTCCCTTGATGTCATCGAGGTGGGCGCCCACGCCAAGCATGCCGTCAAGCAATGCCGTCGCCGCTTCGGTATCGAGTGACCGCAGCCAGATCCGCCGGACGTCAAGCCGCGCCAGCCACCCCGGCGTATTCTCCGTCCGCCAGGTGAGCAGCACCAGAAGCGGGCGGTGTGCGGCGAGCGATAGAACGCCTTCGATGGCGGCTTCGCTTTGTCCGTCGATCCAGTGAAGGTCCTCCAGCAGCAGCACGGTTGGCCGCGTTGCCACGACCTTGTCGATGGCGTTGAGGACGGCGTCGCCGATCACCCGCCGCCGCAGCAAGGGCTCAAGTTCGCCCCAACGCGCATCGGTGACCGATTGATCGAGGATCGCTTGAAGCGCGGCCGGCCAGAGATCGGAGTGCGGCGGCGGCTCTGCGGCCGACACCGTAGCCGCATCGGTCAGCGCAAGATCGCCCGCCGCCAGGGCGCTCTGCAGCAGCTTCTTGAACAGCGCAAAGGGAACGGCCTGCTCGAGCGGATTGCCGTCGGCCTCCAGGACTTGCCAGTTCTGTTGGCGCAGGCCGCCAAGGAATTGATGCGCCATGCGGGATTTGCCGATGCCCGCGGTGCCTACCAGTGCGACGACCCGCCCGGACGCGGCATCGACCTCGCCTGCCGCTCGCTGCAACTGGAGAAGCTCGTCGGCGCGCCCGACAAAGGAGGAGAGTCCTTTGGCCGAGCGGGCATGCCAGCGCGTCAGTCCGCTGATTTCCACAAGTTCGTAGCATGGCACCGGCGCGGGAAATCCTTCCAGCCGCTTTGGCGGCAGGGCATTGAAGACCGCGAGCCCGGATGACAGGTTCTGGCAGGACTCCGACGCGATGATCTGACCGGCCTGGGCGGCGCCTTCGAGCCGCTTGACCAGATGCACCGCGGGCCCGCCCGCTTCGTAGATTGAGGAGAGATCGGCCTCGATGACGTGGGTCACCACGTAGCCAGAGTGAATACCGACCCTGACCTGAAGTGCGGGATCATTCAATAGCTTGATGCGCCGAACGAGCTCCAGGCCGGCCTGGCAGGCCATCACCGCATGATTGTCGTCCGCATGCGGCGCGCCGAACAGGGCAATCAGGCCGTCGCCGCCTTCCTTGCTGACGATGCCCCGGTTGCGGCGAACCGCGACGCGCATGGCGTTGAGCGCAGGCTCAAGCCGCGAGATCGCGGATTCGGGATCAAGCTCCGAAATCAGGTCGGTCGAGCGCTGCAGGTCGGCACAAAGAACGGTGAGATATTTCCGCTCGCCCGCAATCCGAACGTCGGCCCGCGGCCGGGACAGGTGGTCCGGCACGACGGCACCGCAGAACGAACAATAGAGGTCGCCAGCTTTCAGGGTCGATGAACAGACCTGGCAAAACACCCCGAGCTTCCTCCAACCATCCGGGCCAGACTAGCGAAAGATCTTGGTAGAACAAGCGCTTGGGCCTGTGATCTCTGTGGGCTCATCATGCGCAGCGTGCAGGTTGCCACCATGCGAATGATTATCGGTTGAACCGAACCGGATGAGTACAGGGAGACAACGGTAGTACACAACGGTGCATGCACGCTGCGATGTCGGGACGCCCGGCGTCGCCAATGACGCCGTTGCCGCCACACGCGCGGGAGCGATTTCACTTGCTGCTGATTCCCATCTCCCTTGTTACGCGTCCATATTTCGCAAGCTGATCGCGGGTGATCGCACCCAGCTCCTCCGACGAACTGCCGCGCACGACCAAGCCCAATCCATCAAGCTTGCGCCGAACACCGGGTCGCTAAGCACCTTCAGAATCTCGGCATTGAGGCGAGCTACGATCGCCTTTGGCGTTCCGGCGGGTGCGACAATCGCAAACCACGAATTGAAGAACAAGCCAGGCAGCCCGGATTCGTCGATGGTCTGTACGTCGGCAAACTGCGGTAGCCGCTTCGGCGTGCAGACCCCGATCAAGCGAAGCTGACCGCCGCGCACCAGCGGCGCGACGAGCCCCAGCCCCTGGAAGCCGACGGGGACCTGGCCGGCTGAAGCCCGCCCTCGGGCTGACCCGACGGATCATGCGCAAGCGAAGAGCTAATGCGCGATGATGAGTTATCGCGCGGTTGGTCGCTCACAGTAGTTTGCCATCCGGACCGAAGAACGGATGCGGCCCGTCGAATTTCCCGATCGGGACCTGGTGCGTTACCACCTGTCCCAAGCCGTCGTCCTCGAACCATGTGTGGAGGTGGAATGCGGGCTGCTCGATCCGGAATGAAGGCGCGCGCAACTGGGCAAGATCGAGATCGACGGCGTGATTGGGAGCGGGGCATATCGTACAGGGCACGCCCGCAAACATCGTCAACGCGGCGCGATGGATGTGGCCGGTCGCCACGATCTGCACCCGCGGATGGCGCCGGATGATCGCCGCCAGCTTGTTTGCATTGCGCAGATTCTGTCGATCCATATGCCAGATGCCCGCGATGAATGGCGGATGATGCAGGAATAGCAACGCGGGCCGCTCCGGTGACGAGGCGAGCGTTTCGCTGAGCCACTCAAGCGTCGGCGCGTCAAGCTCGCCATGCGGCTTGCCGGGGACGCTGGAATCGAGCAGCACGAGATCGAGCGGGCCTTTCTCGATCTTCTGGTTAAGCGCGCCGGATGCAAAGGCATGGGGAGCGTCTGGGAACGCATTGCGCATCAATTCGCGGCTGTCGTGATTGCCGGGAATAGCGGCAACGGGCAGCTTCAGCGGCGCGAGCAGGCGCTTGAGATGATCATATTCCTCCACGGTTGGCGTGTCGGCCAGATCACCCGAGATCACCAGGAAATCCGGCGCCGGTTCGAACGCATTCAATGTCGCCACACAGCGCTCCAGCGCTTTGGCGGTGTCGACGCGGCCATAGGCGAGCTTGCCCGGCGGCTTGATATGCAGGTCGGAAATCTGGGCAATGCGAAGCTGTTTCGGCATCGGTCAGGTCAATCCTCAAGCGGTAACAGGCGGACAGCTTCCGGCGGGATCGACAGGCCCACGCGGTCCCCGGGTTTGGCCTGCACGGTGTTGGGCGCATCGATCGTCAACGGCTTGTCCGCGGCGCCGCTGACGACGAGGCGCTGACGGTCGCCGTTGAAGGCGACGCTGCTGATCGTGCCCGTCAAGGCCGCGGCGTCCACTTCGGCAAGCCGGATCGATTCCGGGCGGACCATGGCGACCACGACCGCCCGATTGACGTGGCTGGTGATGGGCTGTCGTCCACCCGGCAACAGCAAATGACCGTTCTCGACCGATGCCTCGATGATGTTGGCCGCGCCGATGAACTCGGCCACAAATCGGTTGCGCGGCGTGAAGTAGATCTCGCGCGGCGTACCCACTTGGGCAATTGCGCCCTTGCTCATGACGACAATTCTGTCGCCGAGCTCCATGGCTTCCGACTGATCATGGGTCACGTAGATCGCAGTGATGCCAAGCGCGCGCAATAGCCGATTGAGCTCGCCGCGCAAGCGTTCGCGCAAGGCGGCGTCCAAGGCAGTGAGCGGCTCGTCGAGCAGCAAGACGCCGGGGCGGATCGCAACCGCCCGTGCCAGAGCCACACGTTGCCGCTGGCCGCCGGATAGCTGATCGATCCTGCGGTTCTCGAGACCGGAGATATTGGTCAGCGCGACCAATTCGGCGACGCGCTCGGCGCGCTCCTCTTTGGGTAAGCCGCGCACCTTCAGCCCGTAGCCGATGTTTGCCGCTACGCTCATGTTCGGAAACAGGGCATAGGACTGAAACACCATGCCGACGTTGCGCCTTTCGATCGGCACGGAAGTCATGTCCTTGCCGTCGAACAGCACCCGGCCGCCCTCGTCCGGCACTTCGAGGCCGGCGATGATGCGCAGCATCGTGGTCTTGCCGCAGCCGGAGGGGCCGAGCAGCACCAGCGTTTCGCCGCGCGCGATGTCGAGCGTTGCAGGCAAAAGCGCGCGCGTACCATCGGCAAAGGTTTTGCCACAACCGTCGACGTGCACAGCGACACCGTGTCCGGCTGTCCCGTTCATCGCACGCGCTCCTTCTCGGCGAAGAGCTGCATCGCCACCAATAATGGAATGATCATGATGAAAAAGATCAGCGTATAGGCGGAGGCGACTTCCAGCCGCATTGACGCGTAGCTGTCGGCAAGGCCGATCGGCAGCGTCTTGGTCAGCGGCGTGTGCAGCATCCAGGTCAGGTTGAACTCGCCGAGCGAAAGCGTCACCACCATCAGGCTGCCGGCCAGGATGCCGGGCACGGCATTGGGGATGATGACGTCGCGGAACCGGCGCCAGGGTGAGGCGCCAAGGGAAGCCGCGCCCTCATCCAGCGTCTCAATGTCGACGGCGGCGAACACCGCCATCACCGATCGCACCATGAAGGGCATGGTGAAGACGACATGCCCGACCATGATAAACAGCCAGGAGCGTCGGAATTCGCCGAAGCCACCATAGGTAAGGAGCAGCGCAAGCGCGATCGCGAGCCCAGGGATGGCAAGCGGCAGCGTGATGAGCTCCTCAATGATCCGCGACAGCCGCCCTCCCCGCATATGCAGAGCATAGGCGCCAGGTACGCCGGCCAGCAACGTCACCGCCAGCGTCGCAAAGGCGATGACAAAAGAAAGCAGGATCGTCTCGGCATAGAGGTCCCAGACCTGCGCCACCCATTGCAGGGTGACGCCGGATTGAATGCCGCGGAAATAATTCACGGTGACGCCGGCCATGATTGAGAGCCATGCCGGCACCACCAGGAATGCGGCGACGATCAGGGTGAACAGCAACTGGCCGGCGAAAATCAGACGATCGCGCATGATCTCATCCGGCTGCGGCGACCGCGCTGCCCGAGAACGAACGGGCCAGCGCCAGGAAGAACCAGGTGATGAGGCCGAGCCCGACCGACAGCGCCGCGGAGGTCGCGAAATTCGCAGCCAGCGTGAACTCGGTATAGATCAGCATCGGCAGCACATCGATATTGGTCGCGAGCGTAAACGCGGTGCCGAACGCGCCCATCGCGGTCGCAAAGGCGATCGCGCCGGAGGCAACGAAGGCCGGCGCCAGCGCCGGCAGCACGACATCGCGCTGCACCGCCCAGGGGCCTGCGCCGAGCGAGCGAGCGGCTTCTTCGAGCCCGGCATCGAGCTTCTGCACCGCGGCCATGATGGTGAGGATCACACGCGGAATGGAGAAGTAGAGGTAACCGAGGAAGAGCCCGTAGATCGAATAGGCAAAGACCAGTTTCTCGCCGATCAGATGACTGGATAGGTCGCCGATCATGCCCTGGCGACCGGCGAGCAGGATGATCATGAAGCCGACCACAACGCCTGGAAAAGCGAGCGGAAAGGTCAACATCGCGATCAGCACCGCGCGGCCGGGAAAACGATGCCGCTGCAGGAACATGCCGGCAATGGTGGCCACGATCAGCGTCACTGCGGTGGTCGCAGCCGCCAGCAACACCGTGTTGATCAAGGTCGCGCGGTAGCGCGGCTCCGTCAGGATTGCGAGATACGCGGCAAGCCCCTGCGGTCCTTCCGCGCCGGTCACGACAAGGCGCGCCATCGGCAGCAGGAAAAAGGCCACGGTGACCACCGCGAGCGGCAGCAGGCATAGCCGGATAAAGGACCTATTCGACATCAGCGATGGCGCCCCAAGCCCTTAAAGCACCGAGGGCACCTTACTGCAATCAGTGGACCTCGGCGAGATAACGGTCGACAAAGCCTTTCTCGGTGTTTTCCATCTCGCCCCAATCGACGGCCTTGGCACGGGCGTAGTCGCTGTCGGGCAGGAACTTGCTCTTCACCGCCGCAGGCAGTTCGATCGGGCGCGCGGGGCGCAGATAGGCGTTGGTCCAGATCGCCTGACCCTTGTCGGACAGGAGATAGTCCAAGACCTTCTTGGCCTTGTCCTTGTCGGGCGCGTTCTTCACGAGGCCGACAACATAGGGAAACACCACCGAGCCTTCGCAGGGGATGACGAACTCGAAATTGCCCTTCTCCGAATACTTTGCGCGGTAGGCATTAAAGTCATAGTCGAAGAGGATCGGGATCTCGCCCGAGACCACGCGGGCGTAAGATGTCTGCTTCGGAACGATCGGGTCGTTCTTGTGCAATTCCTTGAAGTAGTTGATCGCGGGATCGAAGTTCTTTGATGAACCGCCGAGGGCGAGGTTGACCGCGACAGCGCCGACATAGCCGACCGCAGCCGAGGTCGGATCGAGATAGCCGACCATGCCCTTGTATTCGGGCTTCAGAAGGTCCTTCCAGCAGGCCGGCACCGGCTTGCCGCCGAGCGCGTCCTTGTTCACGAACAGCCCGAGCGTGCCGGAATGAATCGTGGTCCAGTAGCCGTCCGGGTCCTTCAGGCCCGCCGGTACCTCGTCCCATTTCGCCGGCTTGTAGGGCTCAAGGGCACCTTGTGCTTTCGCCTTGATGCCGAAATTGACTCCGAAATAGCCGATGTCGCCGACCGGATTAGCCTTTTCAGCGAGAATCTGCGCCAGCGCCTGGCCGGAGTTCTTGTTGTCGAGAGGGATGTCGTAATGCAGATCAGCCTTGATAGCCTTGAGCATGGAGGCCCAGTCCGCCCATTCCGGCGGACAGTTGTAACAGATGACGTCAGCCGCTTTGGCGGACTGCCATGGCGCAAGGCAAGCCAGCGCCAGCAGGAGCAAGGCAAAACGGATGGTCTTCATGAGAAAGCTCCGGTTTTTCGGGCAAGATCGCCGATGTTCCACTCCAACTATAGGCCGCGCACGAAGGATTTGCGACGGCGCTGTTTTGCCCTGCAACAAGGCTCGGGGGTGCATACTGGGCCGGACGTGCCTTGCGATGCGACGATAGTTGCAGATATCCTCTCGCCGCAGGGAATGCCGCCAGAAGACGTCCCGTTCAAACGGAGGAAGTTCATGAACCCGCCGGTCAATGCGCCCGCGATCAAGATCGTCAAATCAGTCCGTGAGCAGGTGAGCCCCGAAGAGTGGGACGCCCGCGTCAATCTCGCCGCCGCCTACCGCCTCGTCGCGATGTACGGTTACACAGAGATGATCGCGAACCACATCTCCTGCCGCGTGCCCGGCCATCACGACCAGTTCCTGATCAACCCCTACGGCATGCTCTATGAGGAGATCGACGCGTCCTGCCTGATCAAGGTCGATGTCGAAGGCAACACGCTGTTCAACGTCACCGACTACAATGTCAACGTCGCGGGCTTCGTCATTCACAGCGCCATCCACATGGCGCGTCACGACGTCGATTGCGTTGCGCATACGCACACACCGGCCGGCATGGCCGTGTCGGCGATGGAATGCGGGTTATTGCCGCTGGCGCAGACCTCCATGCGCTTCGTCCATATCGCCTATCACGACTTCGAAGGCATTGCCGACGATATCGGTGAGCGCGAGCGGCTCGTGCGTGACCTCGGCAATCACGAGGCAATGATCCTGCGCAACCACGGTCTGCTGGTGGTCGGCCGCACCATTCCCGCGACGTTCAACCTGCTGTACCGCATGGAGCGGTCGTGCGAGGTGCAGGTGATGGCGCTGTCCTGCAACACCAAGCTCATCATCCCCTCGACCGAGATTCTTGAAAAGACGTTCGACAGGGTGAAGCCGTGGCCGGACAAGCCGAATCGCAACGGCGATCTCGCCTGGCCCGCGCTGCTGCGCAAGCTCAACCGCGTCGACGCCTCATATCGGAATTGATTGACCCACGGGTGGTACAGCTAAAGCGCGATAGCTGCCCGCTATCGCGCTTTAGCTTTTTTGTTTGAGCATGATCTGTTCGGAAAACCGGTGTCCGCCCCGCTTCAAGTGCTGGGCAGGCTTTTCCGGATCATGCTCTAACGCGGCACTACCGCGGTAGCTTCGATCTCGACCCGTGCGGCCCTCTCGACCAAGCGCACGACCTGCACCAGCGCCATCGCGGGATAGTGGCTGCCGAAGATCTCGCGATAGATCTTGCCGAGCTCTTTCAGATTCGACAGATACTCGTCCATATCGACAACATACCAGGTCAGACGCACGAGGTGCTCCGGCCGTGCGCCGCCTTCCGCGAGAATCGCTGCGATGTTGCTGAGCGTCTGATGGACTTGCGCGACAAAGCCGTGCGCGAGCTTCTCCTGTCGGTCCCAGCCGATCACGCCGCCGGTGACCACAATGCGGCCCTCGGCGGCCATGCCGTTGGCGTAGCCCTTCGGCGCGGGCCAGCCGCTCGGCTGCAGGACCTGCGCTGAGGCCGATCTCTCCCCTTTCGCGCTCGTCTCGATCGCGAGGCTGGGCGCTTCCGTCGTATTCACGAAAATCTCCGTTGATCTATTCTGCGGCGACGCCTCGCGACGTCGCCTGGGCCTGCGCCATCTGGCGCAACGCATACCGTTTCAATTTGCCGGTTTCCGTCTTCGGCAACTGGGTCACGAACTCGACAGCGCGCGGATATTTGTAAGGGGCGATCTCGCGCTTGACATGCTCCTGCAAGGCAGTCGCCAGAGCCTCGCCGGCGCTCGCGTTGGCAGCGACCACGACATAAGCCTTGACGATCATGCCGCGGGCTTCGTCCGGCGCCCCGACTACGCCGCATTCGGCGACGGCGGGATGCGAGAGCAACGCCGCTTCCACTTCGGGGCCAGCGATGTTGTAGCCGGAGGAGATGATCATGTCGTCGGCGCGCGCAACAAAGGAGAAACGTCCCTTCTCATCGCGCACGAAAGCATCGCCGGTCAGATTCCAGCCGTCCCGCACGTAATTCGCTTGCCTGTTGTCGGCGAGATAGCGGCAGCCGGTCGGTCCGCGCACGGCAAGCTTGCCGACGGTGCCATTGGGCAATTCCCTCATCTCGTCGTCGACGATCCGGGCCTCGTAGCCGGTGACGGGATGTCCCGTCACACCCGCCGCCGCATCGCCCTCGCGGTTGGTGATGAAGATATGCAACATCTCGGTGCTGCCGATGCCGTCGAGGATGGTCTTGCCGGTCTTGCGGGTCCAGGCCTCGAACACCGGGGCCGGCAAGGTCTCGCCGGCGGAGACCGCCAGCCGCAGTGATGAAAGATCGGCGCCCTTGTCCATAGCCGCCATCATCGCCCGATACGCAGTCGGCGAAGTGAAGCAGATGGTCGCCTTGTAGGTCTCGATGATCTTGACCATCTCTGGCGGCGCTGCATTTTCCAGGAGCGTGGCAGTGGCGCCGAAGCGCAAGGGGAAGATCGCAAGGCCGCCGAGCCCGAAGGTGAAGGCCAGCGGCGGCGAGCCGACAAAGACGTCGTCGGGCGTAACCCTCAGCACTTCTCTCGCATAGCCATCCGCGATCGTCAGGAGATCGCGATGGAAGTGCATGGTCGCTTTCGGCTCACCGGTAGTGCCCGACGTGAAGCCGAGAAGCGCGACATCGTCGCGGCCGGTCTTCACCGCCTCGAACTTGACCGGCTTGTTCAGCGCCACACGGTCAAGCTCGGCGTCATGGTTCGAGGTGCCGTCGAAATTGACGACCTGCTTGAGGAAGCGGCTCGTCTTGGCGCAGGCGACGAGTTCGTCGGCGGTGCGGCTGTCGGTCAGCGCCAGCGCGATCTCGGCCTTGTCGACGATCCTGGCGAGCTCACCCGCACGCAGCATCGGCATGGTATTGACCACCACGGCTCCCGCCTTGGTCGCAGCCAACCATGCCGCCACCAGCGCCGGGTTGTTGCCCGAGCGGATCAGGACGCGATTGCCGGGCTTGACGCCGTAGTTCTCGACCAGTGCATGCGCGAGCCGGTTCGACCAATCCGCCAGCTCCTTGTAGGTACGCTGGCGGCCATTGCCGATCAGCGCGATATTGTCGCCCATCCCGCGCTCGACGATACGATCGGTGAGCTCGACGGCAGCGTTGAGATAATCCGGGTATTGAAACTCCGGCCGATCGCGCAAAAGCTCCGGCCATTGCTCCGGCGGCGGCAGGTTGCGCCGCGCAAAATCGTCGACATGCCCTGAAGGGCCAAGGTTCAAAGTTCTACCCAACATTTGTCCCTCGCTTTCTGAAAGGCCAGGACCAAAGTTCGAAAACGCCCGGCAGGCGCTTTATCCTTAAATATTTTATACTTAAAATATCTGGACGCAAGAGGGCAAATCCGGCTCGTCCAAAGGGGATTTTCGCACCCGACCTAGCGCCGCGCCAGGGCTTTCAGCCGCAACACCATCGGCGAACCCCCTTCCGCCAGCGGCGCAATCGCGGTGAAGTGATTGGCTCCGCCGATCGTTCCCGACCGCGTCGCAATTCCCGCCGCTCCCCAGGACTCGGCGATGGTGCGGCTCTGGCGGTGATATTCCGCGCTCTCCTTTTCGCCGACCACGGCATCGAGGATGCCCTGTGCCGGCGGTCTCCAGAACAGAGGGCTGGCGGCTTTGGCGCTTTCGCCATCGAGCCCAAGCGCCTTGTTGATTGAGGTTTCGACCAGCGGCACCAGGTCGAACAGGCCGGAGATGGCATAGGCCGCAATGACCAATTCCGTCGGCAAGGAGGTGTCGAGCGCAGGCCAATCGGTTGCCAGCATGCAGGCCGCCAGATGCCCACCCGCCGAGTGGCCGCTGATCACCAGCGGCCGACCAAGCCGCGCCAACTCACGTGCCGCGGCGCGCATCTGCTGAATGATGGTATCGATGCTGACCAGCGGACCGAGATCGTAAGTGGGCACCGCAACGTCGATGCCGTGGCTGTTGAGCCCTCTTGCGCAATGGCTGAACGAAGAGCCGTCGAGTGCCTGCCAATAGCCGCCGTGGATGAAAACGACGACCGGCCCCTGGCCATCGCCGGCGAAGAAATCGATGGTGTTGCGGCTGCCCGGTCCGTAGCGCATCGACCGCGGCGCGCGCTGCAGGCGGTAAGCGGCAGCATCCCTCGCCCAGCCGGCCATAAGCGCGGGGTTCTCGGGAACCCGCGCCCGGTTGTTGTATTCGACCTCGTAGTCGATCCCGCTCACGCGACTTACGGTGCTCGGCGGCTGGCGCTCTTCTGCGCCGAGCCCTTGGCTTTTGCCAGCAGTCGCATCAATTCGCGGACATCCTTCGGCGTCAGATCCGCGAAGATATCGGCGATCCACGCTTCGTGCTCGGCAGCCATGCGGCGAAATTCAGCGCGGCCAAGCTTGGTCAAACGGATGACCTGCACGCGGCGGTCAGATTCCGAGGTGCGCCGGTCGAGGTGGCCGGATTCAACCAGGCGCTCCACGAGCCCGGTCACATTACCGTTCGAGACCATCATGCGCTTGGAGACGTCGGAGAGCGTCATGCCCTCGGGCGCTCGGTCGAGCTGGGCCATCAGATCGAACCGCGGCAACGTGACATCGAACCGTTCGCGCAGGCGGCTACGCACGGTGCCCTCAATGAGCGTCGTGCAGGTCAAGAGGCGAAGCCACAACCGGAGCTCGTCGCCATGGTCGTTTTCAACGGCCTTGGTCTCGGAATCAAGGATCATGCTTGCCATTGCTACTACCCGAAAAGCTTTTTGCCAAAAAACGTCACGGCCCGTGCTCGCCCCGGCTTTGGCCATCGTTTTCAGCTTCAAATAATTTGCGGCATATCGCAAGTCAAACGCGGCGTTGCTCGTCATATTTCTTTAGGTTTCAAACAACTGGCCTGCAGCTTGCATGCGACATTCCTCGACCTCTTTCCCGGGGGCAAACTCGATCCCGCCTCGCTTGCAGCGATGACCATCGTCAGAATAAGCTTGGATATGAAGCGTAAGTCAGAGCTGGCTGCGGATATACGTGGCCGCCGGTGAGGAGGGATCAATGAAGCAGCGCTTGGGATTGGCTGGACTCGTGGTCTTGCTGGGATTTGCAAGCGGCTCGGCCGCCGCGCAGGATAAGATCAAAATCGGCGTGATCGTAACGCTGTCGGGACCGGCCGCAGCGCTGGGCCAGCAGGTACGCGATGGCTTTGCGCTCGGAGTGAAGGATCTTGGCGGCAAGATGGCCGGCAGGGACGTCGAGATCATTGCTGTCGACGACGAGTTGAAGCCCGACGCCGCCGTCACCAAGGTCAAGGGTCTGCTCGAACGCGACAAGGTCGATTTTGTCGTCGGGCCGATCTTCTCCAATATCCTGCTGGCGATCCACAAGCCCGTCATCGACACCAGGACGTTCCTGATCAGCCCGAACGCCGGTCCCTCGAGCTATGCCGGCAAGGAGTGCAGCCCGTTCTTCTACGTGACCTCCTACCAGAACGACCAGGTCCACGAGATCCTCGGCAAGGTCGCGCAGGATCGCGGCTACAAGCGCGTCTACCTTCTTGTGCCGAACTATCAGGCGGGCCGGGATTCCGTTTCAGGCTTCAAGCTCGACTACAAGGGCGAGATCGTCGAAGAGTCCTACGTGCCGCTCGGGACGCTGGATTTCCAGCCCGAGCTTACCAAAATCGCTTCGCTGAAGCCCGATGCCGTCTTCACCTTCATGCCGGGCGGCATGGGCGTGAACCTGGTGAAGCAGTATCGCCAGGCCGGTCTAGCCGACAGCATCCCAGTGCTATCGGCGTTCACGGTCGATGAATCGACATTGCCGGCGCAACAGGATGCGGCGCTCGGGATGTTCGGCGGCGCCGATTGGGCGCCCAATCTGGACAACCCGCAGAGCAAGAAGTTTGTCGCCGGTTATGAGGCGGCTTACAAAATCGTGCCGGGCACCTACGCAATGCAGGGTTACGATACGGCGATGCTGATCGACAGCGCCGTGAAGGCCGTCAAGGGTGACCTCGGCAACAAGGACGCCGTGGCGGCCGCATTGAAGAAAGCCGACTTCACCTCGCTGCGCGGCGGCTTCAACTTCAACACCAACGGCTATCCGATCCAGAATTTCTATCTGACCAAGGTGGCCAAGCGTCCGGACGGGAAATTCCAGACCGAGATCGTGCAGACAGTGTTCGAGAACTATGGCGATCGCTATGCCAAGGACTGCACGCCCGGCAAATGAGCGAGGAAGGAAGTACAGTATGAATACCGAAGTCGCCGGCATCACCCGCGCCAACGAAGGCATTCAGGGCATCACCTGGAATATCCTCGGGCAGACCTATGTGCCGAAGAACCGCACCGAGCACAGCTTCTCCTGGCACGCGACGTTTCCGCCCGGCACCTTTGTGCCGCCGCACATCCATCCCGACCAGGATGAATATCTCTACATCCTCGAAGGCCGACTCGACTTTTTTCTCGATGGCGCGGACGAGTTCGCAACCGCCGGCGATACGGTGCGCCTGCCCATGGGCAAGCCGCACGGCATCTTCAACAAGTCACAACAGAATGCGAAGACGCTGTTCTGGGTGTCCCCCACCCGCCGGCTCTACGACCTGTTCTGGGCCATTCACAACATGAAGCAGCAGAACCCCGAGGATGTGGTGAAACTCGCCGCCGAGCACAATATCCACTTCCTGCCGCCGCCTCCCGGCCAATAGGCCAGGCTATCGCGACACCACACGCGCCGCAAAGCCTGCCTTCGCAGCGTAGCCACGTACGATCGCTTCGCGCGCCTCGTAATTCAGGATCGTGTCGACGTCGGTGAAGCCTTGCGGCGCAAGCTGCTCGACCGCATCGATCACGCCCTCCGGCCCGCCGCGGCGGTTGGACGCGACGATGTCCGCGGTCATCGGCAACCGTTGGCGCTCATAGGCCGCCAGCGCCTGGCGGGGATGCTCGGACCGCGCCAGCGCATCGGCAAGGCAGCGTGCGTCGAGGATCGCCTGCGAGGCGCCGTTCGAACCGACCGGATACATGGGATGCGCGGCGTCACCGAGCAGCGTAACCCGGCCGCTCGACCAACAGGGCAAGGGATTGCGGTCGCAGCAGGGATACTCCCAGAACTCCGGCGTGGCGTTCACCAGCGCCGTGAAGTCGACCTGCGGGATCGAGAAGCCGTTGACGTAGGGCATGAGCTCGTCTCGCCGGCCGAGCCGCGACCAGTCTTCCCGGCGCGCCGGCGGCGCAGTGCCGTCGCCGATCCGCACCAGCACCGCCCAATTGGTGAGCCGGCTCGCCGGGCTCGAGCCCTCCGCGATCGGATAGACCACAGCCTTGGCGTTCAGGCCGCCCGCAATGATCATCGAGCGACCGGTAAGGAAGACCGGCCAGTCCGTCGCGCCGCGCCACAGCATCAAGCCGTTCCAGCAAGGCGGCCCCTCCTCCGGAAACAGCGTTTCCCGCACCTTGGAATGAATGCCGTCGGCGCCGATCAAGATGTCGCCGCGCGCGGTGCGGGTATGCGCGCCGCTTCGATCGAAGAAATAGGCGGCGATGCCGCCTTCATCCTGCGTAAATGACCCGAGCCGGCAGCCAGTATGGACGGCATCCGCGCCGAGCCGCTCCATCACGGCCTGATGGATGACGCCCTGCAGGCGGCCACGGTGGATCGAGAACTGCGGCACGTCATGGCCGGCATCCAACCCGCGCTTTTCGTGCCAGACCTGCTGGCCGTGACGGGTCAGATAAAACAGCTCATAGGTGCGGACAGCGACCTGGTCGAGCCGATCCAACAGGCCGATGGCGGCGAGCTCGCGGATCGCATGCGGCAACGTGTTGATGCCGACGCCGAGCTCGCGGATGGAATCCGACTGCTCGAAGAGCTCGCAGTCGATGCCGCGCGCCCGCAGCATGAGCGCGGTGGTGAGGCCGCCGATACCGCCGCCGACGATAATCGCCTTCATGGCCCAAACTCCACTCAACACAAAAAAGGACGCCGCCTAGCGTCGCACGGTCCCTTATTCGGCCGCAAGCGGCTTTGTGGCCGCCGCCTTGAGCTCGGCCCGCGTCTTCGGCTTAGCCTTAATTTTGAGGTCCTCGAAATCCTGGCGATCGCGCAAGCTGTTGCGGAATATCTGCTCCTTCCCTGGAAGGTATTGCGGCGGGCAGAAGATATCGGTTGCGCCGTACCAGGCGGCGGCCTTCATCGTGAATGCAGGATCGACCAGATGCGGCCGGGCGAGCGCTACGAGATCGGCACGGCCGGCAGCGAGGATAGTGTTGACCTGGTCGGCCGTCGTAATGTTGCCGACGCACATGGTGGCGACCCGCGCCTCGTTGCGGACCTGATCCGAAAACGGCGTCTGGAACATGCGGCCATAGACCGGCTGCGCATCGCGCACAGTCTGGCCGGTCGAGACGTCGATGAGATCAACGCCTTGCTCGGCAAAGGCCCGAGCGATCTCGACCGCGTCGTCTCCCGTGATGCCCCCCTCTGCCCAGTCGGTTGCCGAAATGCGCACCGACATCGGCTTGTGCGAAGGCCAGGCTGCGCGCATCGCCTCGAACACGTCCAGTGGAAAGCGCAGACGATTCTGGAGCGAGCCGCCGTATTCGTCGGTCCGCTTGTTGGTCAGCGGCGAGATGAAGCTCGCAAGGAGATAACCGTGAGCGCAGTGAAGCTCGAGCATATCGAAGCCGCAGCGCTCGCCGCGTTCAACTGCGGCCACGAACGCCGCTTTCACCGCATCCATGGCGGCGCGGTCCATCTCGCGCGGCACCTGACTGTCGGGAAAATACGGAATCGGCGAGGCTGAGATCACGTCCCAGCCGCCCTCGTCCAGCGGCCGGTCCATGCCCTCCCACATCAGCTTGGTGGCGCCCTTGCGGCCGGCATGGCCGAGCTGCAGCGCAAATTTCGCCGCCGAATTGGCATGGACGAATTCGACGATACGTTTCCAGGCCGCTTCCTGCTCGTCATTCCACAACCCGGCGCAGCCCGGCGTGATCCGGGCGTCGCGGGCAACACAAGTCATCTCGGTGAAGATCAGGCCGGCACCGCCAATCGCGCGTGAGCCGTAGTGCACCAGATGAAAATCCGTCGGCACCCCCTCCTTTGCCGAGTACATGCACATCGGCGAGACGACCGCACGGTTCTTGATCTCCATCTCGCGCAGCCGCATCGGCTGGAACATCGGCGCGAGCGGCCTTTCGACATTGACATCAAAGCCCTTGGCGCGAACCTGTTTTGCAAAAGCCTTGTCGACATCGGTGACAAAATCCGGCGCTCGAAGCGTCAAATTGTCGTAGGTGATAGCCTTCGACCGCGTCATCACGCCGAACGCAAATTGCACCGGATCGAACTTCCAGAAGCGATCGACATGCTCGAACCAGACGAGGGAAACGTCAGCAGCATGCTGGGTTTTCTCGACCTCCTCGCGGCGCCCTTCCTCGTAAAGCTGCAACGCAGCCCCAATCGTCGGCGCGTGCTCCATAGCCTCCGCTAGCGCGATCGCGTCTTCCATGGCGAGCTTGGTGCCCGAGCCGATCGAGAAATGCGCGGTAGCCTTGGCGTCGCCGAGCAGCACCATGTTGTCCTTGACCCAGCGCTGGCTGCGGATCATCGGAAAATTACGCCACATCGAACGATTGGTCAGAAGCTGATGCCCGCCGAGGAACCAGCCGAAAATCTCCGCCATCCGTTCGGCGGACCGCTTTTCATCCAGGCCCTTCAATCCCGCCCGCTCGAAGGTCGCGGGATCAGTCTCGAAAATCCAGGTCGAGCGGCCTGCCTCATACTGATAGGCATGCGCGATGAACGGGCCCCACTCGGTCTCCTGGAAGATGAAGGTGAAGGCGTCGAGCGGACGGGTCGAACCCATCCACGCGAAATAGTTGGAGCGGACGTCGACCTCGGGCTGGAAATGCGCGACGTGCTTGTCGCGGAAGCGGCTATTGATGCCGTCGGCGAGGACGATCAGGTCGGCATCGGCGAAGCGCTTTTCATCCTCGATCTCGACCTGGAACAGCAGGCTGACGCCGAGCTCGCGCGCGCGCTCCTGCAGAATGAGAAGCAGCTTGCGCCGCGAGCAGCCGCAAAACCCATTGCCGCCAACTCGATGCACCGTGCCGCGGAAATGCACTGCGATATCATCCCAGTAGGCGAACTCCTGGGTAATGCGGCGGTAGCTCGGCGGATCGTATTTCTCGAAGTTGTCGAGGGTGGCATCGGAAAACACCACGCCGAAACCGAACGTGTCGTCGGCGCGGTTGCGCTCGTAGACCACGACCTCGGCCTCTGGCCGCTGCTTTTTCAGCAGGATCGCGGCGTAAAGGCCGGCGGGTCCGCCACCGATGATCGCGATTTTCATGAGCGCCTCCGGGGAAACGGCAATCTGAAATATTTTAAGCTTAAAATATCTATTGGCAAGTCCCCGACCGGCGCATTTTGCTCAATTTCCCTGGAAGACCGGCTTCACCTTGTTGGAGAAGGCGACGAAGGCGCGCTCGAAATCGGCCGTCGTCATGCAAAGCGCCTGCGCCACCGCTTCCGCCTCGATCGCCTCCTCGACCGACATTGCCCATTCCATGGCCAGCATCCGCTTGGTCATGGTGTTGGCGAAGGTCGGACCTTCGGCGACCTGCCGCGCCAACAATTGCACTTCCGGCAAGACACGCTCGGGCGTGACGATGCGGCTGAAAAAGCCCCACCGCTCGCCCTCCTCCGCGGTCATGAAGCGGCCGGTATAGAGCAGCTCCGAGGCGCGTGACTGGCCGATGATACGCGGCAGGATCGCGCAGGCGCCCATGTCGCAGCCGGCGAGCCCGACCTTGTTGAACAGGAACGCGACCTTGGCGCCCGCTGCTGCCAGCCGCATGTCGGATGCCATCGCCACGATCGCGCCTGCGCCGGCACAGATGCCCTCGACGGCAGCTACGATCGGTTGCGGACAAGCCCGCATGGCCTTGACGAGATCGCCAGTCATGCGGGTGAAAGCGGTCAGTCCCTTGGTGTCCATCTTCACCAGTGGGCCGATGATCTCGAAGACGTCGCCGCCGGAGGAAAAGTTACCGCCGGCACCGGTAACCACGATCGCCTTGACCTCGTCATCGAAGGCGCAGGCGCGGAAAAAGTCGGTCAGCTCACGATAGCTCTCAAACGTCAGCGGATTTTTCCGCTCCGGACGATTAAGCGTCACCGTCGCGACGCCTTCCACCACCGCCAGCAGGAAATGCTTCGGTGAGTAATCGGCGAGTGGCACGGTAACGGGGTTAGCGGGTCGGTTCATGGAATCTCCCTTGGACGACTGTCTTGATCTTCAAACCTCGCCGCCGGCAACCGCAATCGCCTGTCCGGTGATAGCGCCGGCGCGCTCGCCGCACAGCCATACCACGGCGTCAGCGACCTCTTCCGGCCTGACCAGACGACCCTGCGGATTGTGCTTGGCGAGCTCAGCCACCGCCTGCCCATGGCTGCGGCCGGTCTTCTTCATGATGTTATCGATGCTGCCGGCGACGAGATCGGTATCGGTGAACCCGGGGCATACGGCATTCACGGTGATTCCCGTATTGGCAAGCTCCAACGCCAACGAGCGAACCAGACCGAGCACGGCATGCTTGGCGGCGCTGTAGGCGCTCACATACGCATATCCCTTCAATCCCGCCGTCGACGCGACCGCGATAATCCGTCCATGCGGCCGATCCCTCATCGAGGGCAGGGCAGCCTGGATCGAATAAACCACGCCCATGAAATTGACGTCCATCATGCGCTGGAACAGCGCTGAATCGGATTTCGCAAAGGGCGCGGATTCGGCAATGCCGGCATTGGCAATCAAGATATCGATGGGCTGCCGTGCCGCGGCTCGGGCGATCGCCGCGCTGATGGCCGGCTGATCGGCGACATCGGCGATGTCAGCGAAATGCGCATCGCCCGCAGCCACCGCCTCATTGAGCACCGCGCTCTGGCGGCCAAGCACCGTGACAGTCGCGCCAGCACGCGTCAGTTGGCCGGCGATGGCCCGGCCGATGCCGCGACCGCCACCCGTAACCAGCGCATGCAGCGAACGCGGTAGTCCGGACATTCGCTTGAACTCCTGATAAAACTCACGGGCATCGAGGTTTCCGCATATATTTTATACTTGAAGCTTTTGCAAGAAAGCGGCAGGCCTGTTAGCATCATCCAATGACGACGCCCATGAAAACGAGGGATGGCCGCTTTGCCTATGAGGCGGCAGGCGATCCCGCCAAAACGCCGCTCGTGTTCCTGCACGGCATTGGCGGCGCCGCGCGGGCCTGGCGCTCGCAAATCTCGGTTTTCAGCGCTCGCTATTATGCGCTCGCCTGGGACATGCCCGGCTACGGCGGCTCGGCGCCGCTTGATGCCGTCAGCATCGCGACGCTGGCCGACGCTTTGCAGGATTTTTTGCAGCAGACCAGTTCATCCCGGCCTGTGCTCGTCGGACATTCCATTGGAGGCATGATCGTCCAACAATGGCTCACCAGGCATCCGCGCAGCGCCGCGGCCATCGTGCTCGCGCAAACCAGCCCGGCCTTCGGCAAGCCCGACGGCGACTGGCAGAAGCAATTCATCGAAGCCCGGCTAGGTCCCCTCGACCGCGGCGAGACCATGAAAACGCTGGCGCCGTCACTGGTGAAGGAACTGGTAGGAGACAATTCCGATGCCGACGGAATGGAGATTGCGCGCGACTGCATGGCGAGCATTCCCGAAGCCAGCTATCGGGCGATGATACTGGCGCTGCTCGGCTTTGACCAGCGCAAGGCGCTCGGCAACATCGCCGTGCCGGCACTGGTGTTATCGGGGTCGAAAGACAAGAATGCGCCGGCACCGATGATGGCGAAGATGGCGACCTATATTCCGTCCGCGTCTTATGTCGAATTGGAGGGCGCCGGCCACCTAGCCAATCTGGAGCAGCCGAGAGCTTTCGATGCAGCACTCGAACAATTTCTTAAGACCGTCGAGGTGACAGCATAAATGACGGCACCGGTCAGCAAGAGTGCAACCGCAATGGCCAAGGTCGCGCTCGACGCGCCGATCTTCGATCCGGGCGCGTTTCGTCTGAGCAATGAGCAGGCTGATATCATCTCGCGGGCGCGCGAACTCGGTCAGAGCGTGTTCGCCGGCCGCGCTGCGGCCTATGATCGCGACGCGGCATTTCCGACTGAGAATTACAGGGATTTGCATCGCGCCGGACTGCTCGGCATCTCTATTCCGAAGAGGTATGGCGGGCTGGGCGCCAACTACCAGACCTATGCCCTCGCCGCCGCCGAGATCGGCCGTTATTGCGGCGCGACCGCGCTCACCTGGAACATGCATGTCTGCTCGACGCTGTGGTCCGGGCCGCTCGCCGACGATCTCGACATGGACGCCGGTATGCGCGCCGAGCACGAGCGCCGCCGCGCGATCCACTACAAGCGTATCGTCGATGACGGCGCGATCTATTCGCAGCCGTTCTCGGAAGGCGGCGCCGCTGCCGCTGGCGGCGTCGCGTTCGGCACGGAAGCACGGCCGGTCAAGGCCGGCTGGGTCGTCAACGGCAAGAAGATCTTTGCATCCCTCTCCGGCCACGCCGACTACTATGGCGTGCTCTGCACCGAGATTGCGGAAGGAGAAAAGGCGTCTCGCCGCAATACGCTGTACCTCGCCGTACCGGCCAAGGCCGACGGCGTCTCCGTCGTCGGCGATTGGGATCCGTTGGGCATGCGCGGAACCGTATCGCGAACGCTGCTATTCAAGGATGTGTTCGTAGAGGAAGATGCGGCGCTGATGCCGCGCGGCGTGTATTTCCAGGCCGCGCAGCGCTGGCCGCACATGTTCCTGACGCTGTCGCCGACCTATATGGGTCTCGCCCAGGCAGCCTACGATTTCACGGTGCGATACCTGCGCGGCGAGATGCCGGGCATGCCACCGGTCAAACGGCGGATGTATCCGACCAAGCAGATCGCGGTCGCGCAGATGCAGATCAAGCTGGAGCAGATCAAGGCGACCTGGTTCCAGGCGGTCACCGAGGCCGGCCCCAATCCGAGCAAAGAGCAGGTGCTGCGCGCCTACGCCGCACAATATTCTGTCATGGAAGGTGCCAACGAAATCGCTACCCTGGCGATCCGTACTTGCGGCGGCCAGGCAATGCTGAAATCGCTGCCGCTGGAGCGGGTCTATCGCGACAGCCGCTGCGGCTCGCTGATGCTGCCCTGGACCGCCGAACTCTGCCTCGATCGCATCGGCCGCGAAGCGCTGTACGAGGCAGGCGAAACGGACGACTGACGGTGGATCTCTCAGGTCTGATCGAGCGCAATGCGGCTTTTGCGCCGGACAAACCCGCGCTGCATTTCGAGGGCGGGACGCTGAGCTATGCGGCGTTCGCGGCAAGGATCGAACAGACCGCACGCGCCTTGAAATCCGAACTCGGCGTAAGCCCGGGCGATCGCATCGCGATCCTGAGCTTGAACCGACCGGACTATTTGGTGTTGCTCTATGCTTGCGCGCGGCTCGGGGCAATCCTTGTACCGCTCAATTGGCGGCTTGCGGTCGCCGAGCAGGAGTTCATTCTTTCCGACGCCGCGGCAAACGTTCTGGTGCTGGAGCAGGCGTTTGCCGCCGTGTTGCCCGCACTCGAGAAGAGCCTGCCCGAAACGGCGGTAGTTGGACTCGATTTCGTACCCGGAAGCGGCACCGCGTTTGATGCACTGCTCGCGCAAGCGAGCGGCGACGGACGCAACCCGCACGTAGACCTCTCCTGTCCGCTCCTCATCGTCTACACTTCCGGTACCACCGGAAGGCCGAAAGGCGCCGTGCTGCGGCAGGAAGCGTTGCTGTGGAACGGCGTGATGAGCCAGCACATGCATGGCCTCACCTCCGATGATCATGTGCTGACCGTGCTGCCTTTCTTCCATGTCGGCGGCCTCAACATCCAGACCACGCCCGCACTACAGCACGGTGCGACGGTCACGATCCACTCTCGCTTCACTCCCGACGCGACGCTCGCGTCCTTCGAGCGCGATCGGCCGACCTTGACCGTGCTGGTGCCCGCCATCATTCAGGCGGTGACCGATCATCCCGGCTGGGCCACGACCGATCTCTCGTCGCTGAAAGCGATGTCGACCGGCTCGACCATCGTGCCGCCGCATCTGATCCAGCGCTTTGTCGCCCGCGGCGTGCCCGTACTGCAGGTCTACGGCTCTACGGAGACCTGCCCGATTGCGGTCTACACGCGGCTTGGCGGCGATTTATCCCGCGAAGGCTCGACTGGTCTTCCCGGCCTTTGCTGCGAGGCCATTATCATCGACGACGTCGGCAATGAATTGCCGCCGGAAGCGGCGGGCGAGATCGCGGTGCGCGGTCCGAACGTGTTCTACGAATATTGGGGGAATGAGGAAGCCACGTGCGAGGCATTGCACGACGGCTGGTTTCGCACCGGAGACATTGGCCGACGGGATGCGGACGGCTATTTCTGGGTGCACGACCGCAAGAAGAACGTGATCATTTCTGGCGGGGAAAACGTCTATCCTGCAGAGGTCGAGCGCGTGCTGCTGGAGCATCCCGACGTTGCGGAATGCGGCGTGATTGGACGCGCCGACGCGCGCTGGGATGAGGTGCCGATCGCCTATGTGATCCGGCAAAAAGGTTGCTCGGTCGATGCGGAAAGCCTGCGAACACACATGCAGACGCAATTGGCGCGGTTCAAGATACCGCGAGAGATCATGTTTGTGGAGGATTTGCCGCGAACCGCGTTGGGGAAGGTCCAGCATTTCATGCTGAAGCAGATCGACGCTAAGACGCCTGAGAGGGGGGACGTCACTTGAAGATCGCGGTTTTGGGCGGGGGAAACGGCTCTTTTGCAGCCGCGGGGGATTTTGCGCTGCAGGGCCATGAGGTGCGGCTGTGGCGGCGAGACGCCGATCAAGTCGCGGCGCAACGGGCTGCGGGCTCCCTTATCCTGGTCAAGGATGTGAATGGCCGACACGATGCAAAGCTGGCGCTGGTAACGACCGATATCTCGGAAGCCGTGCGCGATGCCGAGCTGATCCTGTGCCCTGCTCCGGCTTTCGCGCAAGCAGACATCGCAAAGCAACTCGCGCCGTATCTGAGGGACGGCCAAGTGGTGTTCCTGCCGCCGGCCACCTTTGGCTCGATGATCTTTGCGCGCGCCGCTTACGACGCCGGTAACCGGGCCGACGTGAGCTTTGCCGAAACCGGGACGCTGCCCTGGCTGGCTCGCAAGCATGGCCCGTTTGAAGTGGCCATCACCATCCGCGCCAGGCGGCTTCCGGTTGGGGTATTTCCGCTAGCGAACGCCGATCATGCGCTTGCGGTGATCTCCCGGGCCTTTCCCGGCGTGATCGAGCGCTGCGGCGATGCGCTATCGGGCGCGCTGATGAACGCCGGCCCGATCATTCATCCGCCGCTGATCGTGATGAATGCGGGCCCGATCGAGCATTTCGAGCGCTGGGACATCCACAAGGAAGGCACGCAACGCGCCATCCGCCGGGTCACGGATGCGCTCGATGCCGAACGCATCGCCGTGCGGGAGGCGCTCGGTTATGCCGCACCACATTTTCCGCTGGCACATCACTATGCCAAGGAAGGCGAGATCTGGATGTACGGGCGCGGCTCGCATGACCGGCTCACCGACTCCGGCGACTGGCGCGAGCGGTTGGTCCTGACCGAGCACCGCTACATGCTTGAGGATTTGCGGCTGGGATTGTCACTGCTGGTCTCGGTCGCCGAGCTCGCTGGCGTCGCCACGCCGCTGGCAAGGGCCTTTCTCGCCGTCGGCGGCGCAATCTGCGCCGAGGATTTCATGAAGACTGGCCGCACGCTCGCGAGCCTTGGCTTTGGCGGTCTGCATCACGCCGAATTGCAAACGTTGCTGCACGAAGGATTTGGCGAATGAGAGCCGCACGTCCCGCCATCGCCTGCCTCGGCGCGGGCCGCATGGGCCGCGGCATTGCCGTTGCCTTCGCCTACGCCGGTCACGCCATCGCCATGATCGACGTCAAGGCGGGACGTTCCGTCGAACAATTCGCAGAGCTCGAAGCCGAGGCCTTGGGTGAAGTTAGAAAGACGTTGGCCAGCCTCTCGCGGTTCGGGCTGCTGAAACAAAGCGAAGCGGATTCCATCATGGCGCGTGTCTGCGTGGTTCCAGCGAGCGCCGGCGACGCCGTGCTTGCCGGCGCCGGCATGGTGTTTGAGGGCGTGCCCGAAGTGGCCGAACTGAAGCGCGAAGTATTGGCCGCCGCATCGAGATTGGTCGGTCCCGATATCATTATCGCGTCCACGACATCGACGATCCTGGTCGACGATCTCTCCACCGCGATCGAACACCCCGAACGCTTCCTCAATGTGCACTGGCTAAACCCTGCCTATCTGATTCCGCTCGTCGAGATTTCGCCGGGGAAAACGACTGATCCGAATGTTACTGCTCGCGTGAAGACCTTGCTTGAGAGTATCGGCAAGGTGCCCGTGGTGTGCGCGGCGACGCCGGGCTTTATCGTACCGCGCATCCAGGCGCTCGCCATGAACGAGGCCGCGCGCATGGTCGAAGAAGGCGTTGCGAGCGCCGAAGAGATCGACAGGGCAATCCGCTACGGGTTTGGCTTCCGCTATGCGGTGCTGGGCCTGCTGGAGTTCATCGACTGGGGTGGCGGCGACATCCTTTATTACGCCAGCCGCTATCTCGAGGGCGCGCTCGGCAGCGACCGCTACCGGGCGCCGGATGTGATCTCAAATAACATGCGCGATGGCCGGATTGGCCTCCGTACCGGCGCCGGCTTTCTCGACTATTCGTGTCTCAACGTGGACGAATATCGTGAGATGCGGCTCGCCGAGTTGGTCAATATGCTCCGCCATTTCGGCTTGGCACGGCCGCCGGTCCTTTAACCGTTTTTTGCGCATGATCTTATCGGAAACCGGTGCCCACTTTTACGGATCATGCGCTAGCCGAACACATCTTGCAGGACACCGTCGCGCACAACCGCGATGCCATCCAGCTCGATCGTCGTTCCCATGATGGGCAGGTCGAAATGGCCAGCGGTATAGCGGCCGGCGAATTCATTCGCGCCGGTCGAAAACAGGAAGTTGCCGGACACCGCGCGCAGCTCCGTGCCGTTGGTATCGCGTTGGTCATACATGGAGAGCGCCTCATAACGAGCGCCCGGATTCATACCGAATCCGACATGCGACACCGCATAAGCCTCGCGGTCGCCCCAGGCGGCCAGATACGCCCGCATCATCGCGGCATCAGCGCCCTCGCCTTCGAGATCGGTCACATAATCGTCTTTCAGGGTCATTTTGACCGGAGAGGTCAGATAGCGTTTGAAGGTGAGATTGATATCGCCGGCCGCCATCACGAGTATGCCATTGACGGCGCCGCTTTTCGGAAAACTGACCACGATGCCGCCCGGCCAGTGCGCCAGCGTGCCGGGCTTGTCGGTCCAGCCCCAAACACCGACACTCGAAGCGCCGACCATGTCGACGTCAAGTGCGGTGCCCGCCTTCGATGTCACGCGCATCCGCTTGGTCCCGCGGAGCATCTTGGCCGCCGCACGCACTCGCTTTTCCAGTGCACTGTCCGGCGCCATGCGTTCCAGCGCTTCCGGATGCTCGTTCGAAATGACAAGGATCCGCGCGCCGGCCTTCAGGATATCCGGCGTCTCCGGTGCGTGCATCAGCCCTTCAATGGTGCAATCGACGACGAAGCCCGCCTGCTGCAGCGCCGTCACGACCGGCGCCAGCCGCTGAATTGCTTCACTCGCGCCGGTGGAGCGGATGGGCACGATCTGCTTGTTACGCGGCGTCGGCACCACGACATGAAACGGCCTCGCGCCCATCCGCAGTAGCGCAAGTTCAGCCAGGTGCACGTTGAGCGCACGGGACTGTGTCTCCGACAAGATCGCAGCGGTGTCGCCTGCCTTCACCGCGCAACGTTCGAACACTTCGCAGAACGCGTCGATCCATTTCGCCTCGATGCGGTCCGCGAGCATGTTGTCTTCTCCTAGGCTTCCGGAAATCTACGCAGCAAGCACGATCGGCAATTCGAACAGGTCGTTCAAGGTGAGGCTCAGCAACGCGATCACCGGTGCTTTTCGTCGAACCATGGCCAATCCGCAGCACCATCGTGGGTCACCGCGCCACCAGGCGCCTGCCCCACCAGCTTTGCATATTTTGCGAGCCCGCCCGCCCGGTGCCGCGGCGGCCGCGGTTTCCAGGCCTTGCGCCGCTCGGCAAGCTCGCTCTCTTCGACCAGCAGATCCATGTGCCGCGCCGCCGCGTCGATCCTGATACGGTCGCCGTCACGGACCAGCGCTAGCGGCCCGCCGACAAACGATTCCGGCGAGACGTAGCCGATACACATGCCCCGCGTCGCGCCGGAGAAGCGGCCGTCGGTGATCAGCGCAACCTTTTCTCCCATACCCTGCCCGTAGATCAAGGCGGTGACGCCCAGCATTTCTCGCATGCCGGGACCACCAACGGGGCCTTCATTTCGAATAACAAGCACGTCGCCAGCGGCGTAACGGCGTTGACGAACTGCGTCGACACAGCCCTCCTCATCCTCGAACACGCGCGCCGTGCCTTCGAACAGGAGATTCTTCAAGCCCGCCACCTTGATGACGGCGCCATCAGGACAAAGATTGCCTTTCAGCACAGCAACGCCACCGTCCGGCATGATCGGCTTGCTAGTGGGAAAGATCACCTCGCCATCCGGCGCGTTAGCGCCGCTATATTCCTCGGACAGCGTCCGGCCGGTGACGGTCAGGCAAGTGCCATCGATATGGCCGCTTTCGATCAGCGCACGAATGACTACCGCTGTACCGCCGATATCATAAACATCCTTGGCAGTATATTTTCCGCCCGGACGCAGGTTTCCGATCAACGGCGTACGCGCAAAGACTTCGCCGACATCATCGATGGTGAAAGCGATGCCGGCCTCATTGGCGAGGGCCGGCAAATGCAACGCGGCGTTGGTCGAGCCGCCGGTTGCAGCGACGATCGCAGCACCATTTTCCAGCGCTTTGCGTGTCACGATCTCACGCGGCGCCGGCCCGCCGCGGGCCAGCATCTGCATCACCAGCCGCCCTGCCCGGCGCGCGATTTGCGCGCGCTCCGGATAGACTCCTGGGACCATCGCAACGTTGGGAATCGTGAGTCCCATGGCCTCGGAAACCATGGCCATCGTGTTGGCCGTGAACTGGCCTGCGCAGGCGCCGATCGTCGGCAGGCACGTTCGCTCGATTCCGGTCAGCGTTGTCTGATCAATCTCGCCGGTCATGAAACCGCCAACCGCTTCATAGGAATCGAGCACGGTCAGGGTCTTGCCCTGGAACCGGCCGGGCAGCGCGCTGCCGCCATAGATGAAGATCGAGGGCACGTTGCAGCGGATCATGCCCATCATCACGCCAGGTAACGTCTTGTCGCAGCCGCCAAAGCCGATCAGCGCGTCATACGCAAGGCCGTGGACAACGGCCTCGATCGAGTCTGCAATCAGCTCCCGCGAGAACAGCGAGAACTTCATACCCTCGTGGTTCATGCTGATTCCGTCGGAGACCGAAATCGTGGCGAACTCGCGCGGCGTGCCGCCGGCCTCGGAAATGCCCTCCTTCGCCGCCTCGACCTGGAAATCATGAGTCATGTTGCAGGGCGTCTGCTCGCCCTTCATGCTGACCACTCCGATCATGGGTTTTGCGAGCGCAGCGTCGTCCAGCCCCATTGCGCGCATGAAGGCGCGATGTGGCGCCCGGTCGAGGCCGTCGGTCGTTACCCGGGATCGCCACTTCATCATCCGCAGTGCCTCCCGCAGGCCCGGCGCCTTCCGGTGCCGAACAGGCCCCTCCATCAATTCCTGAAGCACAACCTTTCATGGTTCAAACAATCAGGCAAGCTATTGACGGGCTGCTTGTATTCGCCCGACACCGCAGGAATATTTGGCTGAACGCTTTGGGCCACTAGACCTTCGAATACGGAGAGGCGAATGATCGGAATGGGAGCCGGCGGACGGCAGGACGAAAAACTCGGTTATCTTGGGCTTGGCATGATGGGATTTCCGATGGCCCGGCGCCTGCTCGCTGCCGGTCACGAGGTCACCGTCTGGAACCGTTCAGTCGGCAAGGCCAAGGCGTTGACCGAAGCCGGCGCGAAGCCCGCGGCCAATCCGCGCGAAGTTGCAGCATCTTCTTCCATCATCTTCATGTGTGTGACCGACGCGGCCGCGGTCGAGGATGTGGTGTTCGGCACCGAAGGATTTGCGTCCGTACCAAGCGCCGATAAGCTGGTGGTCGACTTCTCGTCGATCCATCCGGACAAGGCCCGCGCGGTGGCGGTGCGCCTGAACGACGCGAACGGCATGAAGTGGATCGATGCGCCGGTTTCGGGCGGTACCAAGGGCGCGGAGGAAGGTACGCTGGCGGTGATGGCTGGCGGTGACACCGCCGATATCGAGCGCGTGCGGCCCTATGTTCTTACGATGGCGCGGCGGCTCACCCATATGGGTCCGACCGGCGCCGGGCAGATGACGAAGCTCTGCAATCAGGTGATCGTCGGCTGCGCCATGGCGGTGCTAGCGGAAGCCACGCGGCTTGCCGTCAACTCGGGGATCGACGCGGGACGGCTGCCTGAAGCGCTGGCCGGCGGCTTTGCCGATTCCATCCCACTGCAGTTGTTCGTACCGCGAATGGTGCAAGGCATCCACTCGCCGCCGCTTGGCCATATCGCGACCATGCTGAAGGATCTGGATACGGTGGCCGAAGTCGCTCACGACACGTCGACCCCGGTGCCCATGGCTTCGCTTGCCGCGCAACTGTTCAGGTTGGCCAAGGCCGCGCGCGGCGCCGATGTCGACGCACTCGAGATCTACAAGATTTCGGCGTCGCAAAGAGGTTGATGTCCGGCGCGAACTCTTTGCCGCAGAGAAACCGATTGCGCCGCCGCCTGGAGCGACTAGTCTCCAGGCCCAGCCATAGGAAACATTGCCATGTATAGCCCAGCGGGCGTCGAGACATCCCCCGAATTTCCTGTTCCCGAACGGATGAAGGCTTGGGTACTTGGGGGTCCCGATGAGCTATTCCTGCGTGACAAGCCAACGCCAATACCCGGACGCGCCGAGGTTCTGGTCCGCATCGACGCGGTCGCGATTTGCGCCACCGACCTCGAAATCATCCACCGCGGATCGCCGGCAAGCATTCAGGGCGGCCTGCCCTTCAACAAGAACTTCACGCCGGGCCACGAATATATGGGCACGGTCGCAGCTCTCGGGCCACATGTCGACGAATTCGAGATCGGTCAGCGCGTTACGGTTGAAATCCACGCCGGCTGCGGTCAGTGCAAGCGTTGCCGCCAGGGCATGTACACCTCTTGCCTGAACTACGGAAAGCCCGAGAAGGGCCACCGCGCCAACGGCTTCACGACCGATGGCGGCTTCGCCGAATACGCCGTCAATCACATCAACACCATCATCCGTGTGCCGGACAGCATGAGCGACCCGGAAGCCACGCTCGTGGTCACCGCTGGCACGTCGATGTACGGCCTCACCGAGCTCGGAGGGCTGGTCGCGGGCGAGAGCGTGGTGGTGATTGGCCCCGGCCCGATCGGATTGCTTGCAGTGGCCGTGGCGAAAGCACTTGGCGCGAGCCCGGTGGTGCTGACGGGAACGCGTGACCGGCGGCTTGCGATCGGCACGGAACTTGGCGCGGACCGCGTCGTCAATATCGGCAACGAAAATCCGGTCGATATCGTCAAGCAGCTTACGGGCGGGATCGGCGCGGACTACGTGATCGAATGCGCTGGCTCGGAGGCGACCATCGACCAGGCGATTCACATGACCAATCGCGGCGGAAAGATTTGCCTTGCCGCCTTTCCGCATGAACCGGTGATGACCAACATCGCGAACCTTGTCCGCAACAACATCTACGTCTACGGCATCAGGGGCGAAGGCCGCAGCGCGACCCATCGCGCCATGGAGCTAATGGCGGAAAAGCGCTTCGACGCGACAAAGATCCATACGCACACGTTCCCGCTTGCCGATCTGCCGACAGCGCTGCGTTATGCGCGGGACCGGGTCGAGGATGCGATCAAGGTGGTGGTGACCGCCCGGGAAACCAGCGCGATCGCCAGTGCGGCGGAGTAAAGCGATCAGATTCGCCCGAGCACGGTCAGGACAAGCTGCGGCGTCAGCGGAATCTCGGTAGTTGTCACGCCGAACGGCCGCAAGGCGTCATTGACGGCGTTGGCGACCGCGGCCGCGGCACCGGCCGTGCCGGCTTCACCCGCGCCCTTGGCCCCAAGCTCGCTCTCTGCTGTAGGCGAGACCACGTGGCCGACGTCGATGTCGGGCATCTCACCCGGCATCGGAACCAGATAGTCCGCCATGTTGGCATTCGTGAGTTGTCCGCGCTCATCATAGATGCACTTCTCGAATAGCGCCGCGCCCAACCCCTGCACCACCCCACCCCTGATCTGTTCATCAACCAGTTGCGGATTGACGACGGTCCCGCAGTCCTCGACCACCCAATGCTTGAGGAGCTTGATGAAGCCGGTGTGGGTATCGACCTCCAGCCAAGACGCCTGAACACCGTTGGTAAAGGCGAACGGATATTCGCGCGGGACGTAGTGTCGTGTCGCCATCAGCTCCGGCTGGATGCCCGGCGGCAGCGTATCGGGTCGGAAATAAACGATGCGTGCGAGCTCCCGGAGCTCGATCCGCGCCGCCCGATCGTTTGAATTCACGACGACGCCATCGGCTATATCAAGCTCGGTGGGCGCCGATTGCAGGATTGCAGCCGCAACGTCCAAAATGTTCTTCCGCAATATCTTGGTCGCCTGCAGCGCGGCCTCGCCGCCAATCCCAACCCCGCGCGAAGCCCAGGTGCCGCCACCATAGGGCGTGTTGTCGGTATCGCCGAGAATGACACGCACGCGCCTCATCGGGACGCCGAGCACGCTGCCGACGATTTGCGCCGTCATCGACTCCGAGCCCTGCCCTTGCTCGGTGATGCTGGTCTGGCAAATCACCGAGCCCTGAGCGTCCAGCCGAACAGCAACACCGTCCTGCGACGATATCTTTGCACCGCCGACCCCGTAAAATGCAGCACTCGGATTGGTGATCTCGATAAAGCTGGCGATGCCGATGCCCCGATGGATGTTCCGCCTGCGCAGCTCTGCCTGCTCGGCCCGTAAGCGGCCATAGTCCATCATCTGCACCAGCTTTGCGAGCGAGGCGTGATGTGAGAGCTTCTCAAATCGCAAGCCTGTCGGCGACGCGCAGGGATAGGCCTCATCGGCAATCAAATTCCGTCGCCGGATTTCGACCGGATCCATGGCGATCTTCATCGCGGCAAGGTCAACCAGACCTTCCGTCACGGAGCAGGCGATGGGATGGCCTACTGCGCGGTACTGGCACATGACATTCTTGTTTTGGAACACGGCACGAGCGCGCGCTCGATAGTTCTTGGTGACATACGGTCCACCGACAAGGCTGACGACCTGGTTCGCCTCGATCGCACTGGTGCGTGGATACATCGAATAAGGCCCGATACCGGTGAGATCGTCTATCTCGAATGCTGTGATCGTTCCGTCACGCTTAACGCCGATTTTTCCCTTGCAGCGATGGTCGCGGGCGTGGATGTCGGTGTTGAAGCTCTCAACCCGATCGGCGACAAATTTGATCGGCCGGCGCAGCAACTTCGATAACGCATAGGTCGCCATCTCATCGGCATAGATGTGCACCTTGATACCAAAGGAGCCGCCGACATCCTTGCAAACGACGCGCACCTGGCGTTCCTCGAGCCCGAGGTGCAACGCGGCGATGTTCTGCACCATATGCGGCGCCTGGCTGCCCTGATAGATCGTGAGCCGTTCTTCAGCCGAGCTCCAGTCGGCCACGACCGCGCGCGGCTCGAGCGTTACGCCGGTGTGCCGGCCGAAGATGAAATCTGCTTCCACCACCTCGTCCGCGTCGGCGAAAGCCTGATCGACAGCTCCGGCCTCGTGGATGCGCTCGAAGGCTAGATTGTCTCCGAGCTGCAGATGGATAACCGGGGTCTGCGGATCGAGCGCCGTCCGCATCTCCGTTGCGGCCTCAAGCTCCTCGTACGCGACCACGACCGCCTCGGCCGCATCTTCTGCCAGCGCCCGGGTGGTCGCAACGACTGCGGCGACCGCCTCACCCTGCCAACAGACACGATCGATGGCGATCGCATGTTGGGGGGCGGATTTCAGTCCTTTCAGATGTGAGAGCACGCCAACCCAGGGCGTGATGACCGCAGCAAGCTCCTTTCCGGTAACGATCGCGATGACCCCCGGCATTTGCTTTGCAGCGTGCGCATCAAGGCTAATGATCCTTGCATGCGCATGAGGCGAACGCAGGAAGACCACATGGGCCATCCGGGGCAGCACCATGTCGCTAACATATTGGCCTCGCCCCTGCATGAGCCGGTCAAGGTTCGGTCGCGGGACCGTCTTGCCGATATACGAATTCGGCCGATCAAGCACGGAAAGCGATTCCGGCTTTGTTGATGATGCGGTCATGATACCCGCTCCCTCCGCGATCGAGCCGTGGACTCGACAGCGTCGATAATGGCCTGATAACCGGTGCAGCGGCAGTAATTGCCGGACAGATGCTCACGGATTTGCTCGCGGCTTGGATCGGCGTGCTGCGTCAGCAAATCCTGGGCAGCCATCAGCATGCCCGGCGTGCAATAGCCGCATTGCAGGGCGTTGCGATCGCGAAACGCAGCCTGGAGGTCGGCGACCTCGTCGCTGTCCGACAGACCCTCGATGGTCTGCACCGACCCGCCATGTGCCTGCACCGCAAGCATGAGGCAGGCGCGGACGATCTCACCGTCCAGGCGCACCGTGCAGGCACCGCACACGCCGTGCTCGCAACCGACATGCGTACCAGTCAGGTGCAAGTGCTCTCGCAGAAAATCGGCCAGGTTGACGCGTGGCAAGACCTGCACGTCAACCCGTTCGCCGTTCACTTCGAGCGAGATTTGCATCGGCGCGGTCACGCCAGGCCCTCCGCGAGCTCAGGCCGATCGAGCAGCGTTGCTACGCAGCGGCCAAGCAGGACCTTTGCCAGATGCCGACGCATTGCGCTCGAAGCCTGCTGGTCATCCGGCGGATCTAGTTCTTTGCCCAGCGCGACGGACACCTGCGAAATCAACGCGGGCGTGACGAGCGTATTCAAGAGGTGATTTGCCGCTCCGGCCAACACCGGCCGGTCGCCGACGGCGAAGAAGGCAAGCCAAAGAGAGCTCAGGGCGTTGCCTTCGATCACCGCCTGTGCCGCGAGACCGGTGATAGCATAATCGCCATGTCGGCGCGCAAATTCATGGAAGAAGTGGGCTGAATTTTTCTGCGAGACCGGTAGCTCGATGGCGACCAACAGTTCCTCGACCGACAATGCCGTCTGAAAAATCCCCTGGAAAAAGTCGGCCGCGGCAATTCGTCGCTCGCCGTCTCTCCCTCGAACCACGAGGGTAGCGCCTAGGGCGAGCATGCAGGCTGGAAATTCGGAGGCCGGGTCGGCATGCGCAAGGCTGCCTCCAAGCGTTCCGCGGTTGCGTATCGCGGGATGGGCGACGTGTGCGACCGCCTCCGCCAGCAACGGCGCGTGAAGGGCGACTTCGGGGGAACGCTGGAGATCGACATGGCGTGTCAGCGCGCCAATACGAAGGATATCGCCATCGACAGCTATTCCTCGCAGCTCGGCGATCCCAGCGATATCCACGATCAGTTCCGGAGCAATCAGGCGCAGATTCATCGCCGGCATCAGGCTCTGTCCGCCAGAAAGAACTTTCGCCTTATCGCCATGCTCAGCCAGCAATGCCAGCGCATCGTCCACGCTGGTGGCGCGCACATAGCCAAAAGCCGCAGCCTTCATGGACGATGCCTTCCGAAAACGTTTGCGGTTTTCGGATTAGAAGGCCGCAATCCGGCAAAGGTCAAGCTTGTTTATCGACCGATTATTTCGCTACACTCGACCTCGGACCCGTCTTGTCAGACTGAGCGACGTGCGGCCTGGCCAATAGAGGATAAACGCCTGGGGAGGCGCTAATATGAATGTAGGTTTCTTTACGATGCCGATCCACCCGTTGGAAAAGGATTGGCGTGTCTCCCTGAATGAAGACCGCGAAGCGTTCCTACTCGCCGATGAGCTTGGATTTACCGAAGGCTATGTCGGCGAGCACGTCACCGACCAGGCCGAAAACATTACTTCCTGCGTCGCTTTTCTGGCGTGGATCGCGGCGGCAACGAAGCGGATCAAGCTCGGGACCGGCACCATCAACATGCCAAATACGCACCCGGCGACGGTCGCCGCATCGATCGCGATGCTCGACCACATGCTTGAAGGTCGCTTGATTTTCGGGATCAGTCCCGGCGGCCTGCTGTCGGATGCCGAGCTTTTTGAAAACCTGGATGCCGACCGCAACGCGATGTTCCTCGAAGCGATCAACGATGTCCTGAAGATCTGGGAGAGCGAGGCGCCCTACAACATCCAGGGCAAATACTGGAATATCTCGACGGAAAAGACCATGATGAAGGACATCGGTCAGGGGATCATCGCGCGCCCCTTGCAGCGGCCGCACCCGCCGATTGTCGTTACTGCGGTTGCGCCTTTTTCAAAGGGCGTCACGGAGGCCGCCGCGCGTGGTTGGGATCCGATCTCCGCCAACTTCCTGATGCCAGCCTGGGTCAAAAGCCATTGGCCAAGATATGTCGAGGGCTGCGAACGCAGCGGTCGCAGCGCCGATCCTGCCAACTGGCGCGTCGCCAAGAGCGTCTTTGTCGCCGAGGATGCAGCGGTCGCCAAGGCCTATGCCACCGATCCCGACGGGCCCTATGTCTATTACTATCGTTCGCTGTTCGCAAAACTGAAGAAGGGCGGCCGGATCGAGCTGTTCAAGACCCGTCGCGATCAACCCGACGATGAAGTCACACTGGAGTCAATCTGCGAGCGGCTCGTCATCTGGGGCACGCCTGAAAGCGTCGCCGACCAGATGCTGGCTTTCCAGGAGGAAGTGGGTAAGTTCGGAACGCTGCTTTATGCCGGCAAGGATTGGAAGGATCGCGAACTGGGGCGCCAATCCATGATCCTGATGGCCGAAAAGGTCATGCCGCGCATCAACGCTGGCGCATCAGGCCGATCCAAAGCCGCACAATAACTTCGCGGCCAATAGAAGAGGCGCGACGTGGCTCTCAGTGACCGCATTCCCTATCAGGCTCAAGTCGACCGGCCGAAGCTTGAGCTGCCGGGCGGCAAGAAGCTTGCGGTCTGGGTCATTCTCAACGTCGAGGAATGGCGGATCGAGAACGCGATGCCGCGCGTCGTGCTGAGCCCGCCGATGGGACAGCCGCTGTTGCCTGACGTGCCCAACTGGTCGTGGCATGAATATGGGATGCGCGCGGGATTCTGGCGGCAGTTCAAGGCTCTGACTGATCGCAGGATACCGGTGACGCTGGCCCTCAATGCCAATGTCTGCAACACCTATCCGCGCGTCGCATCCGCAGCGCTGGAAGCCGGCTTCGAATTCATGGGGCACGGCTTCGTTCAGGGCCCCATGCACAAGCTTGAAAATCAAGCCGACGCGATCAAGCTCGCTGTCGAGACCATCGCAAAATTCGCCGGCAAGCCGCCCCGGTCCTGGGAGAGCCCGGGCCTGACCGAGACGGACGCAACTCTCGATCTACTGCGCCTCAATGGTATCGAATATGTTGCGGATTGGGTGATCGACGACCTCCCCCAAGACATCGCAACGCCGCATGGCGCCATCACGACCATCCCCTACTCGGTCGAGACCAACGACATTGTCATCCATGCGCTGCAGCATCTGCCGTCCGAGCAATTCCTGAAGCGATGCACGGACCAGTTCGACCGGCTATATCTCGAGGGAGCCGAGAACGCGCGGATCATGGCCATTTCGATCCACCCCTACATCACGGGTGTGCCGCATCGCATCAAATATCTGGAGGCGTTGCTCGACTATGTCATCGGCCATGACGGGGTGGCGCTGATGACGGCAAGCGAAATCGGCGACTGGTATCGCGCAGCGATGAAGGCCTAGCATGACAAGTGCGGTGCCTTAGCCAATGACTTTTACTGGCGCGCGAACAGAGCCGCCTACACGGCCTCTGCCAAACACCCGATCATAGCCGGCGAGGAACGCATCCAGTGCATCGCAGATCATCTGCTCCTTGTTCTCGATCACCTGGGATTCGTAGATGTACTTGCGAACGCCGTAGTAGAAAATGCCGCTGTGAAACACCCAGGCGAGTTCGAGTTCTGGTGCAGTCGGCTTGCCCTCGGCCGGAAGTCCCATTTCGTGACGGCATTCCTTGACGATGCGCGTCAGAATCTGCTCACGCACGACGCCGACATACCAGCGGTTGATGTCGAGCCCCTTCAGCCCCGAATAGAGATAAATGCGCATCCATTTGCGCTTGAAGATGACGTTGGTGTATCCGCGATAGAACTCCAGCAAGCGGTCCCGCAGCGGCCGCGAACGGTCCGTGAGAAGCTTCTCCCAGCCAGTGTCGAGCGGCTCGAGATAGACCGTGCGATATACTTCCTTGATCAGATCATCCTTGCTGGGAAAGTAGCGATAAAGCAGCGGCTGGGTTACGCCGAGCCGGCGCGCGAGGTCGCGCGTACCGCCACCGAATCCCTCTTCCGAGAAAAACTCGGTCGCCTTGGCAACGAACTCCTTGCGGCGATCATCCGGCGAAAGCCGCTTCTGCTTGGGTCGCGCCTGCCCGGGTGAGGCCTTCTTCTTCATGACGTCGTATCGGTTGTGCGGCGATCATCCACCCCTAGGAACCGACCATAGCCGCCGCGAGCAAACAACAGCGGTTCCTTCCGGTTGTAAGAATAGGCCTCGACCGCGCCGAGGAAGATGACGTGGTCGCCGCCGTAATAGCGATCGGCGGCCCGACACTGGAAATTCGCGACACTCCCGGCAAGCAATGGCGCGCCGCCAAGGCCCGGTTTCCAGTCGACACCGGAAAATTTGTCGTCCGAAGATTTGGCAAACCTGTTCGCAAGCGCCTGCTGGCTCACGCCCAGCACGTTGACGGCAAAATGGCTTGCGTTCTGGAACGCATTAAGGCTCGACGAATAGAGGACCAGACTCCAAAGCACCAGTGGAGGATTAAGCGACACCGAAGCGAACGAATTGCAGGTCAACCCATATGGTTTTCCGTCGGCGCCGGCGGCCGTGATGATGGTGACGCCGGTGGCGTAGGCGCCGAGCGCGTTACGAAAGTCTCGCGGGTCGATCGGGGAGTGATCGCTGGCCAATTCGTTTGCAGGATCGGGATTGATCGGGTGCTTCGGCGCGTCGTTCATTCGCTGGCCTCAAAGCGTCAGGTTTTCGGACGGGAGGCCAAGCGCCACGCGGCCGTAGTTTGTCCCGGCCGCATCGAAGTTGAACGCAAGGTGTGAATTGATGGCATGGGCATCACGGAATTGCCGCTGTAACACGCCGGTGATAAACAATCCACGCGCGCCGCTCGCGGAAAACAACAACGACACCGCCTCAGTACAGAGATTGACCGAAAAAGCGCCATCGCGGCGCAGCCGCGTCTTGGCGGTCATGTCCAGAATATAGCCGCGCCTGGCGTCTGCCATCGCCTCAATGCAACTCGATCGCATGATCCGACGGGCTGCATCAATCTTGGCGGACGCTTCCGCAATCTTGATCTGCGTGCTCTGCATATCGGCAAGCCTGGTCCGGTTGTAGGTCGACGCGCGGTGCCGGGAGACTTCGATGTAGTCGTCGAGACACGCCTGGGCGTTGCCGAGCGCCACGCCGGAAAGCACATAGGGAAACAGCGAAAATACCGGCAACGCATAAAGCGCGCTGGGATTGACGGCACTCCCGGGGGTCGGTCCGCCGCCAAGGTCGCTCACCGCAATCGAGAGCGCATCGGGCACGAAAGCGTCGCTGACTTCGACATCATTGGATCCGGTGCCTTGCAGCCCAACCGAATTCCAAGTGTCGACGATCGTGTAGTCGCTCTTGTGGACCAAGAATATCCGATACTCGATTCCGTCGGCTTCATCATCCGATGAAACCACGCTGGCGAGCATATCCCACTCAGAGGAAGCAACCCCCGAGGAAAACGGCCAACGGCCGCGTAGGTGGTACCCGCCGTCGACCTTGCGCGCGCGACCGGCGGGAAAGATGAAGGACGAGGCAATCAGTGCATTCGGGTCCTTGTCCCATACCACGTCCTGGGCGCGCTTCTCGAACAAGCCCAGCATCCAATGATGGCTGGCGAGGTTGGCAAAATTCCAAGCTACGGAAGCGTCGCCCTTCGCCAGTAGTTCGGCGCAATCGACCAACGCAACATAGTCGAATTCAGAGCCGCCAACCCGCTTCGGTTGAACGATTCTGAATAGACCTGCATCATGTAGATCACGCTCGGTCTCGGGCGGAAGTCGCCGCAGTTCTTCGGTGCGCGCAGCCCGATCGCGGAGCCGCGGAATAAGCGCCTTCGCGCGGGCAGTCATCGCCGCATAAGCGCGATCATCCGAGCCCGCTATTGCGTGCTGGCCCGTGACCGACTTCTGACCGACGCCAGCCATTTGGCGTTCCTCGCTTGCTTGCCGCCGGATCACCGCATGATCGACAACTCGAAACGCGCTTGACCGGCCAAAGTTAGTTCGCGATTGTTTATCGCACGATCACCAATTAAGGCGCGGCCGGCGTTGCCCGTCAATCAGAAATCATCGGGTGGAAGCAGGTAACCATGGACAAGACCGTAGGAATTGTAGGCCTCGGCATCATGGGGGGTGCTATCTCACGCAACCTCGTCGAACGCGGATGGCGCGTGATCGGCTTTGACATCGACCCGGCAAGAAATGCCGAGCTCGCCCAAGCGAAGGTAACCATCGCAGGCAGCGTCGCCGAGCTTACTCGCGACGCACCCGTCATCATGACCAGCCTCGCGTCGCCGGCCGCAGTCGAGAGGGTTGCACAGGAAATCGCGGGTTCCGGGCAAGCCTCAAGGATTGTCATCGAGCTCAGCACGCTCAGCCTTGCCGACAAGGTCCGCTTCGAAGCGATGCTCCGGCAGGCAGGACACCTCGCGCTCGATTGCCCACTCAGCGGAACCGGGGCTCAGGCGAAGCTTCGGGATCTCGTGGTCTATGCCAGCGGCGACAGCGAAGCGATCAGGAAGTGTATGGGCTTGTTTGCCGATTTTGCGAAGCAAAGTGCCGATCTCGGGCGCTACGGCAATGGCAGCCGGATGAAGTTTGTTGCCAACCACCTGGTCGCGATCAACAACGTCGCCACCGCGGAAGCGATGTTGCTCGCCGAGCGAGCCGGGCTCGATCCAAGGATGGTGGTCGACGTGGTCGGCCCGGGCGCCGGCGGCTCGCGGATGTTCCAGCTACGCGCTCCAATGATGGTTGAACGCGTCTACGAACCGGCAACCATGAAGGTTTCAGTCTGGAAAAAGGACATGGGGATAATAGCCGAATTCGCGGACGAGGTAGGCTGCGAAACGCCGCTGTTTGCGATGACACAGCCTGTCTACGCCGAAGCGATGGCCATGGGATTGGGTGAGCAGGACACCGCCTCGGTCTTCGAGGTCTTGAAGAAGACGATTGTCAAAAACCGCTAAATCCAGCGCGACGTTGACGGCAAGACCGGGTGTCGCACCGCACCAAAAGGAGCGTCATACCAATTGATGTGGCGAAACGGACGCGCGGGCGTTCTCCGGCGTAGTTATCACTTGATCATTAACGGCTTCCATCGGATAAATTGCGCAATCAATAAAGCTCAGCAGATCGTCATTCGCACCGATCCTAGGGGAGGATTTCATGACGATGTCGCGACGACAGTTTGTCAACGGGGCTGCTGGAGCTGGCACAGCCGGCATGGCTGCTCCCAAGCTTGTTCTCGCCCTAAGCAGCGCCCCAATCCGCGTCGGGCAGCTGCGAGCCAACTATCTTGAGCAATAGATCGGCTTCTCCGGCGGGAAAGATCCCGCAAGCCGCCAAGAACAAGGTTGGCCGACGATGCAGTTTTGGATCATCCAGGGCCTCAACAGTCTCTCACTTGGCGGTTTGCTCTTCCTGCTGTCGTCCGGGTTTTCGCTGATTTTCGGCCTCATGCGCCTCGCCAACCTGACGCACGGCGCCTTCTTCATGCTCGGCACCTATTTCGCCGCGACGGCGCTCCGCTCCTTCCAGGGCTTGGACATCTGGGTGACCGCGCTAGGCGCAGGCGTCCTGGTTGCAGCGATCGGTGGTCTGTTTGAACGGTTGGTACTGACGCGGCTGAGAGGCAATCCGCTTGGGCAGGTGCTGGTCACGCTTGGCATGTCCTTCATTATTTCCGATGCCTGCTTGATGATTTGGGGTGGCGATTCCATTCCCGTTCCGACGCCGCAAAACCTGCAGGCACCGACACGCCTGTTCGGTTTCGTTTTTCCAACCTACCGCCTGGTGCTGGTCGGGCTGGCGATCGTCGCGGCAGTTGCACTGTATCTTCTGCTGGAACGCACAAGATTGGGAGCCATGATCCGTGCAGGCGTCGATGACCGGCAAATGGCGCGAGCGGTCGGCATCCCGGTTGCGAAGCTTTTCACGATCGTGTTCTGCCTCGGCGCAGGCATTGCAGGCGCAGCCGGCGTACTCGGTGGCCCAATCCTTTCAGCTTACCCTGGCCTTGACGCTGATATGCTGCCGCTCGCACTGATCGTCGTCATCCTCGGAGGGATCGGCAGCCTACTCGGCGCATTCATCGGCAGCTTTCTGATCGGCTTCATCTACACTTTCGGCACCGCGCTGTTTCCGGAACTGGCCTACATTATCCTGTTCCTGCCCATGATCTTCGTCCTTGCATTTCGGCCACAAGGGCTCTTTGGGCGCGTCGGTACATGAAGTGGCTAGGCGCAGTCCTGCTCGGCGGATCGCTGCTCCTGCCGCCGTTCCTCGCCGGAGATTTCTATATCAATCTGGCGAGTCAGATCCTGATTGCTGCGATCTTCGCGCTCAGCCTCAATTTGCTGGTCGGCTTTGGCGGCATGACATCGCTGGGACATGCGTCCTATCTTGGTGTCGCCGCCTATATCTCTGCATTGATGACCAGCCGATATGGTTTCGGTCACGCTACTGCCGCGCTTATCTCGATCTCCGGTACAGTTGCGATGGCCGCGGCCTTCGGTGTGATCGCGCTTCGTGCTAGCGGGCTTGGCTTCCTCATGATCACCCTCGCGTTGTCGCAGGTGCTGTGGGGCCTTGCTTACAGAATGTCCGATGTGACCAACGGCGACAATGGCATCACAGGTCTGACCCGACCCGCGCCATTCGGTATCTCGCTCGAAACTCCCTTTGCGTTCTATTGGTTCGCGCTGATTGTGGCTACGATCGCCTTCCTGATGATGACGATCTTCGTCTCGTCGGCGTTTGGGTCTTCGTTGAAAGGAGTGCGCGATCAACCGCGCCGCATGGCAGCGCTCGGTTTCAATCCCTGGCTGATCCGCTGGATCACCTTCATCTATTCCGGCTTCTGGGGCGGCGTCGCCGGTCTGCTGTTCGTCTACTATAACGAGTACATCCATCCGAGCTTGCTCTCGACCACCAGCTCAGCCGAGGCTTTACTTGGCGTGATTGCGGGCGGCTCCGGAACGCTGGGCGGTCCGGCCGTCGGCGCTGCTCTGGTGTTGCTCCTGAAAAACTACGCCTCGGCCTACATCGAACGCTGGAACATGCTTCTCGGCCTCGTGTTTCTTTTCATCGTCCTGGTGATGCCGGCCGGCATCGTTCCGGGCGTTAGCCGCCTGATGTCCGGATTGCGGCGAGGCTCATGATGACCGCGCCTGGATCCGAGTACGCCCTCGAGGTGCTCAACCTGAACAAGGCCTTTGGCGGCCTGGTGGTCACCCGGGATGTGTCTCTCAAAGTTCGGCCAGGCGAACGCCGATTGATCATCGGGCCCAATGGCGCAGGCAAAACCACGTTGTTCAATCAAATCAGTGGGGATTTGCAACCGAATTCTGGATTTGTTCGACTGTTCGGTGCAGATATCACTTACCTTCCTCCGTACAAGCGCGCGCATTGCGGGTTGTCGCGCACCTATCAGATCATCACTCTATTTGCCGGCGATACGTTGGAGCATAACGTCTCGCTTGGCCTGTTGGGGTTGCAGCGGACACGCTGGCAGATGTGGCGGCCAATGTCAGCCTATCGCGATCTTGCAACAGAAGCCCGCCGAACACTTGACACAGTTGGGCTTCTACATCTGGCAGACCATCCGATCTCCGACATTGCCTACGGCGAGAGGCGACGGGTCGAGCTGGCGGTGGCGCTCGCTCAAAAGCCACGCGTATTGCTCCTCGACGAACCGCTCGCCGGACTATCCAACACCGAACGCTCGACAGTCCAATCACTGATTGCATCGATTTCGCGTGAAACGACCGTGATCATGATCGAGCATGATATGGATACCGCGCTCAACCTCGCCGAGACCGTAACTCTGCTTAATTATGGCCGGGTGATTGTAGACGGCGACCGCGACGCCGTGATCACCGATGAACGAACGCGGGAGGTGTACCTTGGCACCTGACGCGCTCAATTTGACCAACGTCCACGCATTCTATGGCGACAGCCATATCCTGCATGGCATCAGCTTCTCCCTAGCTCCCGGTAGCGTACTGGCACTGCTCGGACGAAACGGCGCCGGCAAGACCACTTGTATCTCCACCATCATCGGCCTCCTTCGGCCACGAGAAGGCGAAATCCGGCTGCATGGCGAGCCGATCGCGGGCCTCAGCCCCGAACGTATCGCCCGTCTCGGCATCGGTCTTGTGCCTCAGGGCCGCCGCATCTTCCCCTCGCTCACGGTTCGCGAAAATCTGGTGGTGGCCGCGCAGCGACGCGAGACCGGCACGACACCATGGACTTTGGATCGCATCTACGATCTTTTCCCACGGCTACGCGAGCGACATACGCAGCTTGCCGGAACGCTCTCCGGCGGCGAGCAGCAGATGCTGGCGATTGGCCGGGCCTTGATGGGAAATCCGCGGGTGCTTTTGCTGGATGAGCCGTCGGAAGGTCTCGCGCCACTGATCGTGGCGGAAGTCGGCCGGACCATCAGCCGCTTGAAGACGGAAAGGCAATCCATCGTCCTGGTCGAGCAGAATCTCAAGCTCGCGCTCGACGTCGCCGACTCTGCCGTCATTCTCAACACGGGACGCAGCGTCTTCACGGGCACGACTGGCGAGCTGCAGAAAAATGATGACCTGATCGCGCAGAATTTGGGCATACACCATGCACGCTAATCCGACAGTTCACCTACGAGCGGAGGGCGACCAATGAAAATCGGCGTATGCGGAACAGGACGAATGGGCTCTGCGATCGCGCAGCGACTAATGGCGATTGGACACGAGGTCGGCGTCTGGAACCGCAATCAGGCCAAGACGAAGTCACTGACCAAGGCGGGCGCCAGGGCGTTCCCGACGCCAGCGGCGCTTGTTGAAGGCTGTGACGCGGTCTTCGTCATGCTCCTCAACGATGCGGCCAGCGAAGCGGTCTATCGTGGTCCGGACGGCATTCTGGCGGGAAAGCTGAGCGGCAAGCTTGTGATTGACATGAGCACGGTTCGCCCAGACACCATGCAAGCCATCGGAGCGTCCGTCGGACGGCACGGGGCAACATTTGTCGAGAGTCCTGTAGGTGGCAGTGTCGGCCCTGCAATAGAAGGCAAGCTATTCGCCTTGGTTGGTGGCGAAAAGGGTGATGTCGCCCGCGCGATGCCAGTGCTGGAACAATTGTGCCGTCGCATCGAACACGTCGGCGCGCTCGGCGCCGGTGCGACGGTGAAACTCGCTATCAACCTGCCGCTCTTGGTCTATTGGCAAGCACTCGGCGAATCCTTGACGATCTGCAAGTCACTCAACCTGCCGCCCGACCGCCTCATTGATATCCTGTCCGATACCGCGGGTACGCCAACCGCGATGAAAGGCCGTGGCGCCGTGATCGCGAAAGTATTGGCTGGCGAACCGCTCGGCCCAACAGCCTTCGGCCTCAGCGCCGCCAAAAAGGACCTCGCGACCGCGGTTCAATGCGCGCGCACGCTCCACGCCGAGCTTCCAGTCGCGACGAGTGCCCTCGCCTGCTTCGAGGAAGCCGAAGCAGCTGGTCTAGGCGATGCAGATGCCACAGCAATTTCAAGCCACTGGCCGCAACGGCAGACCGTATCGAAATCGTGATACCCACTAGCTGCCCGCTCAATCCCCAGGAAGCACAGGTCAAACATGATCGACAGCAAGAACCGTTACGGTCGCACCGCTGCCCGCATTCACGATGCCGACAGTCTCGCCCGCCGCCCCTCCTCAACGACGATCGATATCCATGCGCACATCGTGGTTCCGCAGGCCGCTGCAGTGGCGCAGTCGCATGTCGACATAAGCCGGATTCCGCTCGCTTATTTCGCCGACGACGCCACCAAGGAGGTCAACGCGCAGCAGGAGAAGGACCTCCGCGAGGTGATGACCACGATGGATCGAAGATTGAGCCACCTAGACCGGATGGGCATCGACATTCAGGTCGTGGCCCCTGCGCCGGGCCAGTGCTATTACACCGTCGATCCCAGGATTGGAGAAACGGCCCATCGTCTCGCCAATGATGGCGTTGCGGAATATTGCTCTCGCAAGCCCGACCGGTTTGTTGGGCTTGGCGTCGTCACCCTACAAGAGCCTGAGTTGGCGGTGCGTGAGCTCGACTACATCATGGGCACGTTGAAACTGAGGGGTGTCGAGATCCTCACCAACGTTGGCGGCCAGGAGCTATCCGATCCGAAATTCCAGCCATTCTTCGCACGAGCCGAGCAACTCGGCGCCTTCATCATGATGCATCCGAACGGATTCACCCACGGCGAGCGGCTGACCCATTTCTACTTCAGCAATGTTTTGGGGAATCCTCTGGACACGACGCTGGCCCTGCACAACCTCATCTTCTCGGGAACGCTCGCGCGGTTTCCAGAGCTGAAGTTGATGGCCGTCCATGGTGGCGGCTATCTGCCAAGCTACTCCGGGCGCATCGATCACGCCTGGGGCGCGCGGCGGGATTGTCATGCCGAGCTCCCGCTACCTCCAACGACCTATCTGCGCCAAGTCTATCTCGATACCGTCGTCTTCACCTATCACCAGTTGGCTTATTTGATCGACGTCTTTGGTCCCGACCGCATCGTCATGGGTACTGATTATCCGTTCGACATGGCCGAGTACAATCCAATCGGTCATGTCGCGGGCGTCGACGGCATGGACGAGGTCACACTGGCGCAGATCACTGGCGGAAATGCGGCGCGCGTCTTGGGCCTCGATCTCTGATCCCGGCAACAAGCTCAGCGCGCCGCTGCCGCTTTCTTGTAACCGGGCTGTTCGTAGGGATGCGAGCTTGCGAAGGCCGGCAGTGCAAAGCACTGCTCGGCAAGCTTTGCCACGATTGGGAACGTGGCCAGATCAAGCTTGAGAAAATGCGCCCCGATCACCTGGCTGGCGATGCAGATGTCGGCCAGCCCCGGCTCCGAGCCTAACGCGAAGGGTGCCGGAGTCCGGCGTGCCAGCAGCCGTTCGTAGGTTGCAAGTCCCTCTGTCGTCCAATGCTTGCCCCATTGCTCGATCGCATGAGCATCGGCACCGAATGTCTTGGCAAGATGATTGCGTACCCTCGGCACCACGAGGGGATGCGCGTCAGCGACGTTCACCAGCGCCAACGAACGCGCGTATGCCCGTTCCTTCGGATCGACGGGTATCAGCCGCGGTTCGGGCTTGATGTCTTCGATATATTCGATAATGGCGAGCGATTGGAAAACCGAATGGTCCTCATGGACAAAGGTCGGCACTACCCGCTCGGCGTTGACCTTCTCGTAGCCTGGCTCAAACTGCTCACCCGAAAGAATGTCGATCGGCGTCTCTTCGAACGACAGGCCTTTCAGCTTGAGCGCAACCCTCACCCGGAACGTAGCGATCGACCGCCAGAATCCATAGATCTGAATACCCATCGCAGTCCTCGTCCCAGATGCAGACCATTGTGGCAACCCAGGGATCAGGCGCGCTCCCGTTCCTTGCCAGCCACTTTATCGAGCGCACTCAACACCGCGTCGCCCATCTCGAGGGTTGAAAGCTTCTTGGCGCCCGGCTCGGCAATGTCCGCGGTCCGCGCGCCGCCCTCGAGCGCCGTTGCCACAGCCCTTTCGAGCAGATCCGCATCCTCGGGCCGATTCAGCGTCAAGCGCAGCATCATCGCAGCGCTGAGAATGGACCCGAGCGGGTTGGCGATGCCTTTGCCCGCGATGTCGGGCGCGCTGCCGTGGACCGGCTCGTACAGCGCCTTGCGCCGGCCGAAGCGATCGACGGGACCGAGCGAGGCCGAGGGCAGCATGCCAAGCGAGCCTGAAGCCATCGCCGCGCAATCCGAGAGAATGTCGCCAAAAATGTTTCCAGTCACCATCACATCGAACTGCCGCGGCTCCCGCACGATCTGCATGGCCGCGTTGTCGACATAGAGATGGGTGAGCTCGACGTCGGAGAACTCCTCCTTGTGCAGCGCAGTCACCTCCTCGCGCCAGACCACGCTGGTTTCCAGCACATTGGCTTTATCGACTGAACAGAGCCTGCTTCGCCTCGTCCGCGCCAACTCGAAGGCGGCGCGAGCTACGCGGCGAATTTGATTGGTAGTGTATTGCTCGGTATTGAATCCGCGCCGTTGACCATCCGGCAATGTTTCAATGCCGCGCGGCTCGCCGAAATAAATGCCGCTGGTGAGTTCGCGGACGATGACAAAATCGACGCCCTCGAGGATTTCGGCCTTTAGCGGCGCCGAATCCACCAGAGCTTGACTTGCCACAATCGGTCGCAGATTCGCATAGAGATCGTACTTGCTGCGCAGTGACAGCAGGCTGCCGGCCTTGCGGGCGGAAGCCGGTACTTCCTTGGTCTCCGGACCGCCGGTCGCGCCCCACAGAATCGCATCGGCCTCGTCCATCGCCTCGACCGTATCATCCGGCAACACCCTGCCGGTCGAAAGATAGGGGATGAGGCCGTATTGCGCCTCGCGCAGCGTCATCGGCGCGCCTCGCTTGGCGATGAACCAGTTGAGGATACGATGCGACTGCGCGGTAACCTCGGGACCGATACCTTCGCCGCCGACCACCGCGACCTTGACCGTATTGGATCGATTGTTCATGCCGATTTCCTCGCAAAATGGATCCACGGTCGTGCGGCGCGATCAGCCGCCTGAAAAGCCCGAATCTCGCTGTCGCGCTGCAAGGTCAGCGCAACCTCGTCGAAGCCTTGCAGGAGTCCCTCGCGGCGACGCGGATCGATCTCGAAGGTGTACCGCTTACCGGATGGCGAGGCGATCGTCCGCGTCTCGAGATCGATGCTGATCTTCCCTGCCCCTTGCGTCGCTTCAACGTCGGCAGCCAGGGAGTCAACGATCTCTTTGTCAGCGACGATCGGAAGAATGCCGTTCTGAAAACAGTTGGCAAAAAAGATGTCTCCAAAACTGGAGCCGATGATGGCGCGGATGCCCATCTCCTGCAGCGACCAGACCGCTCCTTCGCGGGAGGAGCCACAGCCGAAATTCGGACCTGTGACGAGGATCTCGGCCTGACGATAGGGCTCACGGTTCAGGATGAATGCGGGATTCTCCGAGCCATCCGGCAGATAACGCAGCGAGCCAAACGCCCATTTGCCGAGCGTGCCGCGAACCGAATTTCCGACCAAACGCTCGATCCGAATGATGACGTCCGTATCGATATTGCCGCGCATGATCGGTGCGGCGATCGCGGTCAATTTGTTGAACGGTTTCGGCATGGTCAGCGCCCCAGGCTCCGGACATCGGCAATCGCGCCTGCGATGGCTGCGGCAGCAGCGCTAGCCGGGCTCGCCAAATGGGTGCGCGCCCGGGGCCCCTGCCGGCCGACAAAGTTACGGTTCGACGTCGAGACCGAGCGCTGGCCTGGACCCACGGTCTCGCCATTGGCAGCAAGGCACATCGAACAACCCGGCTCACGCCATTCGAACCCCGCCTCCGTGAAAACCTTGTCGAGCCCTTCGGCAACCGCCTCGCGCTTGACGTTCTCCGAGCCTGGCACGACCCAGGCGCGCACACCTGACGCGACCTTGCGACCGCGCGCGATTTCTGCCGCTGCGCGCAAATCGCTCATCCGGCTGTTGGTGCATGAACCGATGAAGACCCAATCGACGGGTGTGCCCGCGATCGGCGCGCCTCCTTTCAGTCCCATATAGTCGAGGGCCGTCTCCATCGCAGCGCGCCGCGCTGGATCATCAACCGTTTGCGGATCGGGAATGCGTCCATCGACCCCGATGACATGCTCCGGGCTGATGCCCCAGGTAATCTGCGGAATGATCTTCTCGACGTCGATGACGACTTCCTTATCGAAGACCGCATCCGGATCGCTTGGAAGCTGGCGCCAGGCTTCGACAGCCCGCTCCCGCATATCACCTTGCGGCGCATACGGGCGGCCGCGCAAAAACGCGAATGTCTTCTCATCGGGTGCCACCATACCCATCTTGGCCCCGAGCTCGATCGAGAGGTTGCAGATAGTAAGCCGTCCCTCGATCGGCATGTTGCGGATGGCGCTCCCCGCATACTCGACGGCATAACCAGTGCCGCCGGCCGCTCCGACGTGCCCAATCAGTGCCAGGATGAGATCCTTGGCCGTTACACCCAGCGGAATCTTGCCTTCAAACCTTACACGCATGGTTTTGGGCCGGCGCTGGATCAGCGCCTGGGTTGCCAATACATGCGCCAGCTCGCTGGAGCCGATCCCGAAGGCCAGCGCGCCCAGCCCACCATGGGTGCAGGTATGGCTGTCCCCGCAGACGATCGTGCAACCCGGCAGACTCAGGCCGAGCTCGGGTCCGATGACATGGACAATGCCTTGTCCGGGTTCGTCGATGTCGAATAACTGAATGCCGCTGGCCGAAGTTTCCACCCGCAGCGCCGCCAATAGCTCCTGCCCGATCTTGCTGGTGCCGGCACGGCCAATCGCGGTCGAAATGGCATGATCCGGGGTCGCAAAAGTCAATTCCGGGCTGTGGACCTTGAGACCTCTGTTCTTGATATCGAGCAGCCCGCGCGATCCGCCGAGATCGTGCAAAAGATGCCGATCGATGTGCAGAAGGTCCGTATCTTCGCTGACCCGCGCGATGACGTGCTGGTCCCAGATCTTGGCCAGCATGGTACGGCCAGATGTTCCCAAGGCAGTCCTCCCTTCGGCTTCTTGAGGCCGGCGGCAATAATCGCTAATCGCCGCTTTTGCGGCTTGCGTTTAAGGCATCAAACCGTGGCCATCAAAGCACGGGATGCGGCGGCCCCGCTAGCTAGAGCGTACGGGAAGCGAGTACGCATGAGGCCAATGCAGCTCTGCTTGGGTCGCTGCCCGAGCCGTGAGGAACAGCCCAATTCCGCCTACTTGCCCGGACTGTGCGGTTTTCCGAATGCTCCTGCTTCAGCCAGTGCGGCAATGCGTTGATCGTCATAGCCCAGCGTCTTGCGAAGGATTTCGTTGGTGTGCTGGCCCAATAGCGGCGCCGCCGTCGGATCAATGGCTGGAGTGAGCCCCATATTGAGCGGCGTCTCGATATTGGGGACCATGCCGGCCGTCGGATGCGGGATTCGGCTAAGACGATGTCTCTCGCGCGCTTCCGGCGCGCTGAACCCCTGCTCCACGGTTCGGAGATAGCCGACCGGAATGTTGGCCTTCTTCATCTTCGCCATCCAATTTTCCAGTTTGTCGGTGGCAAAGACACCGGCAATGATCGCGCGCAGCTTCTCCTTGTTTGCCGATCTTACCCTGCGGTTGACAAACAGCGGATCGGTAATGAGGTCAGGCCGTTCAAGCACCTCCGTCACCAGCCGGCGATACAGTCGATCATTGGCACAGGCCATGTAGAGCGGCCCGTCCGCTGCCTCATAGAGACCAACGGTGGGAGAGCCGTTTGGTGAGTTTCCGAAGCGCCCTGGATTCGTGCCGTTGATCAGATAGGCCATGCCGTAAAAGGCGGTCATAGACATAGCGATGTCGAACAACGCGACCTCGACATGCTGCCCCTTGCCGATCCGATCACGCGCAATCAATGCGAGCAAAATCGCATTGCAAGCCGACATGCCCGTCGCCAGGTCGACGATCGGCGGCCCGGTCCGCACCGGCGGGCCGTCGGGAAATCCGTTCAGCGACATGAAACCGCTCTCGGCCTGCGTGATCGGATCGAATCCCGGCCGCGAGGCGAACGGACCATTGCGTCCATACGCAGAAATCGAACAATAGACGAGGCGCGGATTGGAAGGCGCGACCGACGGATAATCGAGCCCGAACTTTTCCATCACGCTGGCGGAGAAATTTTCGACAACCACATCGGCCCGCGAGATCAATTCTCGTGCAACATCGCGTGCCGCAGCCACCGTCAAGTCGAGCGCGATGTCGTGCTTATTTCGATTGAGGCTCAGGAACGCTGCGCTCTCGCCGGCGATCTCGGCATGTTCATAGGCACGGCTGTCGTCGCCGCCCTCGGGGTTCTCGATCTTGATGACCTCGGCACCAAAATCAGCGAGCGTCTGCGTACAGGCCGGTCCCGCGACGACACGCGTGAAATCCACGACCAGCAGGCCATCCAGCGCAGTCGGCGCGCCCTTTGGGCGCGGTAAGCGGTCGGGCAGCGGCACTGCAGCAGTCATGGTCAGGCGTTCCTCTGTCTATCGATATTTTCAAAAGACTTTAGGGTCTATCCTCGATAGAGCACAAGGGGCGCCATCCGCCACCCGTTCGACGCAGATCTCCATTGCAAAGCCGGGAGTATCTCCTGGCCAGAAATGCAAAAAGGCCCGGTGGCAGATAGCCACCGGGCCGGATGTCGCTCCCATGCCTGCATGCGGGCGATCTGAGGGATGTGGACCTTGATGATTTCAGGCGGGATCCCTCGCTTCGATGGATTTTCGCCAGTACAGCGTGTGCGGCCAGCCCCAGGGATATCGCGGCTGATAGAGCCTGTAGCCCGCTTTGATGAAGTTATTGGCCGAGACGATATTGTCCGTCGTGTCAGAAACGATCGCGCGCCACCCGCTCGCGCGGGCCCGGGCCTCGGTCGCCCGCATCAGGCGGAGTTGCAGCGCCCTCCCCCAATGCTCGCGCAACACGCCAACCCGGCAGAAATAGCCGGCGCTTTCGGCGTGCGTGGATGGGACCAAATCAGCGAAGGCGACCGGGTCGCGCCTGTGAAACACAAGCCACCAATATCCGAAATCGAATCTGGGAAGGGGTGCGCTCCCAAAGAATGTGAGACGATGAAGGTCGGTGAGAACATCCGAAATCTCGTCATCCTCCCCGTCTACGGCCCGTATCTGATACACCGCGCGGATCTCTCGATCATTTACCCAGCATGACCTTCACACCAAGCCAAACCGCTCCGACCAACCCCGCGACAATCACGGTGATCACAGCTTTGAAGGTGTAACTTTGCGCCTGCTCGACGCTCTTTCGCCAACGCCGGAGGTGCTGGAGGTCCGCCCGTAGCTCTCGACGGTCATCCTCGTCGATCCCGAAGGAGGTCAGCGTCGTTGCAACCGCTTTCAACGCAATGGCGTCGATATCATCGCGATGCAGCCCCTGCTGTTCGGCGAGCGTTTGCAGCACGATCGCCCTGATATCCTCGTCGCGCAACGCACTCATCGCCTGATGATTCTCGCTACGTTCTCGAAACCGCGTTTGCCGCCGGAGCCGAGCGCGACGTTGATGGTCATATCGTCGCGCGTCTTCCAGCCGCGCGGATCGATGTTGATCCAGGTATTGCGCAGCCTAACGGTCTGGAGCTGCTGGCCGTGCTTGCGGATGGTGCCGTGCAACAGCGAGAAGATGTCGCGCACGCCTTCGGCCATGATCCGCGCGATCAGCTTGATGCGCATCTGCGAAGCCGAAAATACCTGCGCCACCGCCGTCGCCGATTGGTTCTGCAGCGCGTCAGCATCGATGCCCTGCGTCTGCTTGGCGAGCCCCGTGCGCATCTCAAGCTCGGCATCGAGATATTGCAGCATCGGATAGATCGACGTGGTGATGTCGGGCACCACCTGCCAATTGAGCCCGCCCGGCGTCTTGGTCCGCACCACCCCGCCCGGCCGCGAGACCAGGAGGTCGTCGAGCGTGCTCGGCCCGGCATTGCTTTCGGCGACCTCGACGCGCGGGTTGTTGGACAGATAGAGATTGTCGAGCGCGCCGCGCTTGAGCGCTGTCTTCTCCCGCTGCAGCGGCATCACGAGATCCGCGATCGAGCGCCCGAAGAAGCGATGCGTCACCGGCACCGGCGTGGTCGCGGCAAAAGGCATCATGTCGAACGGCGTGATGCACTCCTTGCCGCCCTTGCGCAGGATCTCGCATTGCTCGCCACCGGTGATGACCTGATAGAGGCTGGGCCGCCCGTTGCCCTCGTAATCCATGCGCACATAGTGCTCGGTGATGCGCACCAGCCGCGCCGCGGAATTGAGCCCACCGGAATTGAACACGAAATGCTCGTCGACGGTGTCGCGCGCGAGCGTCTCGATCTCGGTCGTGCCGGTATAGTCGTTGAGCGATTGGATCTGCTCTTGGTCAAAGCCTTCGGCGATCAGTTGCGCCGCGGTCCTGGTGACGACTTCGTGGAAGCAGTAGTTGCAATCAGGAATCGAGCGCGCGCCGCGCTCGATGCCGAACTCTTCCGGCGGCACGCCCATCACCCTCGCCTGCGCGAGTTTTCGCGTGGTGACGATGGTAACGTCGTGGGAAACGGGGAGCGGCGCCGGCGCGGGCGGCGCCAGCGGCATAGGAATAGCCATGTTCATGAGACTCGCGAGAAAAGGCGGGTGAGACGTTGCGCGCGGTGGCAAGATCAGGGCGCGGAGCCGCCGTCCGGATTGTTGCGCATCCAGTCGCGGATCAGGCGGAGCAGGCCGCCGGGCGGCGGCTCATCCGGATTGGATGGATCGAAGAGGCCGCCCTGAGCCATCAGCCCGGGGATGCCGCCGGGTGCATCTTGCGTCGGCGGTGGAGCCGAACGAAAAGGCAGCGGCATCGTCCAATCATCCATGGCGCGGTTGCGATCGGGTGCAAGTAGCGCCTCGGGCAGAGACCACACCGGTGGAAGTGATGGAAGCGAAGGCGTGCCGCCGGCGATCGCAGGTGATGGGTCGGACACGCGCGGCGGTGAGTTCGGATCGACTGCGACGATGCCCAGCATGGGAGAGCTGAGCCTGCGAACCGAGGCCGGATTGATGTTCGAAGCCGGTGGAGCAATACTTTTCCACCAATCGCCGACGCCATTGCCATCGCCGATCTGGCCTGCATTTCCAGGCACTACCGGCGATGCCGCGGGCGCCGATGCGCCAGGCGCGCCGAAAGCCGGCGGCGGCAAGACCGGCGCGTTGTTCGCCGCCGCGCCCGACGCGGCACCAGACCCGCCCAAAACGTCGGGCCGGAATGGCCCGGGGACCGCGAACGGACCAAAGTTCTGTGGCGCATCCGGCGCAAAGTGCAGCGGCGGCAGCGTTGGATCGGCAGGCGGCTTCAGACTCGGAGAGGCCTGCAAGCGCGAGCGCGCAGGAGGCACCAAGGGTGCCGGACCATTCGGCCCCCCAATCGACGTCGGAAATTCGGCGCCGGGAATAGGCATGCCGGGCGAAGGCTGCAGCATAGGTCCCGATTGTGGGTTGCCTGGCTGCGGTACGCTGCCTGGAAGAGATGGTTGGATCTGTGGGGAGCGAGGCGACGACGTGGTTGGACCAGGTTGAGGCAGCGGCTTGGGCTCGTGGTTCTCGAACGGGAAGACCGGATGATTGATGTCGAACGTGTCCGGATCAGCCTTGTAGGTTATGTCGCTGGAATTAACTCCGAACCTTCCGTCTGGATTCAACGGCGCGTTGCCGGAAATGATCTCCCGATGCAGATGCGGACCGCTGGTGATGCCTCCCATCCGCTGAACATACTCCTTGGTGCCGATCACCGCGCCCGGGATCGGCTGATCCGCAGTCACCGGGGTGCCCGGGGCCGGCAATGGGCCAGGGCCCAAATGACCATAAAGCTGATAGAACTTGGTTCCGTCCGGCGCGGTTGATTTCACAACGACAGCCATGCCATAGCCATGGATGAGGCCGCTCCTGAATATCTCACCACCGTATTGAGCATAGACCGGTGTCCGCGGCGCAGCCGCATTATCAGCCCCACCATGATAGCCGCCCACCGAGTCGGGACGGCTCTCCAGGAAGCCATGCGATGTCGGCGCATAGCCCGGATATTTAGCATAGCCCCGATATTTATATGACATCTTCAGCTCCAATTATTGGCACCGCAGAGTTTGGACGTGCAGAAGCTGCACCAGAGTGGATCAACTGGATCAACACGTAACAGCCGTCCTTGCTGAAGTGGACGGGTCCAGCAGGACGGCTTCGGCATACGGAAATGAGAACGTTTGCAACCCGTTTACGTCGAGACGCGCCAGGCCGACGGTGGTTGCCAATAGCAAAGAGCACGAAGCAGCGGGTATGCGCCTGCTCCGTTATTGTTTCCGGTCGGAGTTGGAGACATCAATTCCGGGCCGTCCCCGCATAGCCGGATCATTCAATTGTTCATTTTCCGACAATCGGATTCGAGCGCCATGGCGTTTCCAAAACCAACATCGTCGTCGCAAGCCGATCTGTCGCCAAATGTGCCCATAAAATCGCAACTTTGCCGCAAGGCGGAAGCGCAGCGACTTGGAAAAGTCGTTCAGTCCACCTCATCACTGCAGCGATAGGACCTGACCTTAAAGCGATGCCGGAAGATCTTTTCGACCGCTGCTCGGGCCGAGAAAACCTCCCGCCTCTCGGCTCCTTTCACATATGAAATCGAGCACGCCTGCCAGCCGTCGACCAGGACATCGCGCTTGATTGCCTCTTCCGTGTTCTGATCTTTCTCTCCAGAAACGACGTTGGCCTTGCAGGTTTCCAGATCACCCGTGATCCGACACTGGGTATCAATGGCTTCGCGCCATACGGTCCGTATGTCGGTCTTCCCCTCCAACGCATCGATGTAGCGCGAACATTTTGCGGCTGATGGCGTGTACTCACGAAGCGCCGCCGGATCGCCCGAGGCCGCACGGGTCTCAACCGTGTTGAATTTGCACCAATCTTCCAGTTCCTCAAGACTCAGCTTTCGGTAGATCTCCATTCCTGGAAGCTCAATCACCGGAAGATTGGCTATTCTGTCTTTTGTCGACTCACATTGCCGCTGAAACTCGGCGGTGTTCGACGTGAGACGACCATGCGGGCCCGACCCCAACGCAATGAGGGGGGAGAATGGCTCGTAGAAACCGTCAACGAAGATCACGTTGATCGTATTCTTGAACTTTTCCTTTTCATATTTCGCCGGATCGAACCTGGTCTTGAATCGGCAACCGGCACCGTTTTCCCATTCAAGGGTTGCCTCAGCGCCGAATGAGTTGGCGGTGGAAATCGACAGCGCCAGAGCCGCGAGGCAGATGCAACCAAACCGCTTCATCGAAGAAAACTCCCGTCACCACTGTGTTCGCATCGGGATGCACTCGTTAGAACAAACAGGGAACCATGTCAATTCTCCCTCAAGTTGCGTCGCGTCTCGAGATCGCGGTGCGGCATCATCGGCAATGTGAGGGATCACTACGTCGACGTATGCAAGCACCGATGCATCCTGGCCCATTGCATCGCCGATGGCTTCCTTGTTTTGATATTTTTCTTCGGCCCAAACGCATGCTGGAAGAACCCGGGCTATAATTCCGCAACCATCCGACCGTCCAATACTCAATGCAAGCTGGTCAGCTCGTCGCCTCCGTCTTCTCCGGTGCCGCGGCGGGATCATGCACCGTGTGCGCCACGATCTTCATCGCGCCGCCAGACTCCATCACCGCCTGCGCGAGCAGCGCGAACTGGTCGTCGGTGAGGTCGTAATACGTCTCGCGGCTCTCCTCCTCGCGCTCCTCCCACCACACTTTCACGATGCCGACCTTGGAGAGCAGCGCGTCCTTGACGAAGGAATAGAGGATCATGAAGCCGGGGTTCTGCTGCATGAAGACGTGATTGACGTAATCGGTCTCCTGCTGCGCAGCGGCTTCGTCCTCGGGGCCGACCGGCTCGAAGCGCACGACCTCGTCGGAGCCGGCGAAGATATCCATCAGGTGCGGCATCAAGCCTTCGATGGTGTCGGCGACGTCGGTCGAGACCGCGCGCGAGCGGCCGTCCTGCGCCGGCATGTCCTTGCGCATGTCGCCGAGATAATAGTCCATCGCATCGGCCCGCTCCTCGGCGAGCCGTGCGGCCGAGATCGCCGCGAGCGCGTTGGCTTTTTCCGAAGCCAGCATGGCCTTCAGATCGGAGGTCGACATTTTTGGCATGATGTTACTCTTGGTGAGTGGCGTGGTGTGTCGGCGTCTTCCAATGCTGCCCCACGGCGATGGAGCGCGCCCGCACCTTTGGTGCGCGGGTCGCACATGGTCATACTTTTTTTCGGTGTTCGTAGGTGGAAGTAGTCAGATCGCAGCGCGGATCAGCAGGCCGCCTGCAAACAAAGCGATGAGAAGGACGATAAGTCCTACGAAACCTGCATCGCCGCACCCCGCCCCTGGTTCTTCACCGGCGGCTCGACCGCAAATCCGGCGTCGCGCAGATGATCCTCGTAGCGCTTGCCGGTGACGTTGTCCTAGCCGCGTGAGCGCGGCCAATTGATGAAAGGGTGGGCCGTTCGACGGCCGCTATCAGCGCGAATTCGCTTACCAGTTCGGCCTTTGCTCTAACGAAAGAGGCCGCCATTTCGGGCGGCCTCTTTTGTCGGTCTAAGCTCTGCCCGACAACATTCTCCGCTGGAGCGGAGTCAATTTCTTTCGATCAGGCGGCTCATGTGCCTTGCCTTTCCTGGCCGCAAAGAAGGCGTCCCGCGCCTCCTTGCCTTCTTTGGAGGGCGTGCCCTTGGTGAACTTCTTGTCACCGCCCTTGGATTTCTTTCGAAGCCATCCAAATGCCATCAAAAACCCCTGTAAGAACAACGGCAAGACCATACTTGCTCGTCGGGTTTCGTAGTTCGTCACGCAGCGTACTCTTCCAGTTCGATAACGACAACGTCATCATCGCGTTCCATAAAGGTAACTCTATACCTTGTCCCTGAAGGGAACAAAATCTCACGTTCTGATGGCTTATCGGCATATAGCCCCAGAATCCGGCCAGAGTAGGAGCGAATGGTAAAAAGGACGTTCCCCGGAAATGCCTCCTCGCGAACCGCGGACGTGCTGGTAAACCCCGGCCATCGTACGACGATGCCCACGTCGTAGGTTTCGCAAAACTCGTCCAAGTCCGCTGCATAATAGCCCCGATGCACAATCCCATCATGGGTAGGGAGCTTTCGCAATGCGACGTTCAGAATTTCGGAGAACTGTTGCACTTCGGTCGAGCACGACGGTGACCACAACTCGCCATTGATTCGCTCGTACCAGTGCTGATCTGTGCTGGAATAGATCCATATTGCAAGCCGCTCGGCGCTCGAAAGTCCATTTGGCTCGGCAGGATCGTCGTCAATCCGACTGCTTACGCAGCAATCTTCATAAAGCGCTCGGCCGCCCAAGAAGCGGACAAAAAGATCATCCAAGGCACGGTCGCCGTCGATTGGAAATGCAATAGGCAAACAAAAACCCCAAGTTGCGCAATTAACAGCACGCGCCGCCTGGGATGACAATGCTGAAAACGTCGGCATAAACATGCGTTGTCGATCTTTTCCCAACAGAGATCGACAACCAACCTAACCTGGGTCCAACGCATCAACTTGACGTAGATCACAGTCGAAAAGGACCAATCCCGATCCGCAATGCTTACACCCATCCCCGATCCGCATACTTGATCGGCCGGTTGAAGCTCGCCGCTCTGCCCGGCGCTTCGTAACAGACCGCCATCAGCCCGAGCGCGTCGGCGGCGTGTGACGACCAGTCGTGCTCGGGGCCGAGGCCGATATTGCGAACGTCGTCCTTGCGCTCGTGATAGAAGCCGAGCGCGTCGCGGCCGGCTTCGGTGGTCGCCTCGTTGAACCAGAGCTGGGGCCCGAGCCGCCGCAGCGCCTCGATCCGCATCATCGCGGCCCCCCGCCCCTGGTTCTTCACCGGCGGCTCGACCGCAAATCCGGCGTCGCGCAGGTGATCCTCATAACGCTTGCCGGTGACGTTGTTGGTGGCGACGCCATCATGCGGCAGATAGAGGATCGCGTCCTTGTAGCCGCGTGAGCGCAGCCAGTTGACATGAAACGCCAGCACCTGGCCCGCGGATTCATAATGGTCGAGCACGCGGATTTCGTTGCCGACCCACTGCACGATCCAGATCGTGAAGGCATCGGCAGTCGCACCGGCGCCGCCGATATCGATGAAGGCGCGGAGCGGCAGCAGCGGATCGGCCGAGACCCTGCCGATGCGCCCTTCCCGCTGCGCCGCCGCCAAAAGCTCGGCGAAATACGCGCCCTCGAAGGCTTTCACATAGTCTCCTTCCCAGATGTGGTGATAGCGATCGGGATAAAGCGAAAGATCCAGCTTTCGCTCCTCCTCCAGCACTGCCGGAAACCAGGGATTGTCGCGCCAGCTCGCCTTCACGATGAGTGCGCCGTCGGGCTTGCGCGCGCGCAGGAAGTCGTCAACCGCGTCCGACTTGCGGCGCGGATTCCATGACGCCCATAGCTCGGAATTATTGGCGCGAATGGTCGGCCGCAACAGCGCAAGGCTGCGTGCGCTCAATGTCTGTGCCTCGTCGATCCACGCGATGCGAAATCCCTCGAGCGACTTGATGGACTCGGCGGTGTGATCCTGCATGCCGCGGAAGATGATGAGGCCGTCGCCCGGCGTGTCGATCTTGTCGTTGTAGACCTTGAAGCCGTGGCCAAGGCCGAGCGAGGCGATCTTGCTCTCGATCAGCCGCTTGGAGGATTGCGCGAGCGTGCGCTGCGCCTCGCGAATGCAGACCGCGAGCGTGCCGCGCTCGGCCTGGCAGGTCTCCACCAGGAGCTCGCCGAAGAAGTGCGATTTGCCGGAGCCGCGGCCGCCAAAAGCGCCTTTGTAGCGGGCGGGCGCGAGCAGCGGCTCAAACACCCGCGCTGTCGGAATTTTGAGGGTGCACGATGACACGCTCGATTTTCTGGATGAGCTCAAGCGCGCCATTGTCGCCATTCTCCAGCGCCTGCACAGGTTTGCCCCAGCCGCGATCGAGGATCGCTGTCGCGGCCGAGACACGCGCGGCAGGGGTCGCGTCCTTGGCTTTCATGACGCCGACCAGGGTATTGATGGCGGTGCGGGTGTGACTCCGCGCGATCGAGCGGATTTCGGTGAGGGTTTTGGGCATGTCTTGTGATGTGCACTTCTCTTCAAAATGAAAATGCGCGGCATGGTCGCGGGTGGTCGACGCGATCATTTCGGGCGCGAACCCTATCCCCTGGGAGCAAGGGGGCCGCGGGCGCGCGCGGACGGCGCGCTGCCAGCCGGCGCGTTCGCGCACGCCGGCCAATAGTGTGAGATCAGTAAGGGCTCGGATGGCGGCGCGTGCGACGACGCAAGGTGCGTGTGAGTGTGGCGTGCTCGCAAGGGCGCCGCCGTCCGATTTCAGGACACGAAAAAGCCCGCCGCCGTTGCCGGCGGGCTTCGAGACTTTCGCGATGATGTTACTGTGCCGGTGATTTGCCCGACGAGTCAAACTTGTTGAGATTGCGGCGAGAGAACAGTTCGTAACGGCAACAGAACCGCGCGATGAAGCGAACCGCTTCCGCGCTCATGACATTGCGTCGATCACGGCGATCGCGATCAGGAAAGTGAGCGCGAGCGAAATCAGGTAAGCGGTCATGCATCGGGCTTCCTTTTCGAAACAAAAAAATGCGCGGCTTGATCGCGGGTGGTCGACGCGATCATTTCGGGCGCGAACCCTATCCCCCGGGAGCAAGGAGGCCGCGGGCGCGCGCGGACAGCGCGCTGCCAACCGGCGTGTTCGCGCGCGCCGGCCAATGTAGTCTGAGTTCAGTGAGCGCTCGGACGGCGGCGCGTGCGACGACGCAAGGTGCGTGTGAGTGTCGCGTGCTCGCAAGGGCGCCGCCGTCCGATTTCAGGAAATGAAAAAACCCGCCGCCGTTGCCGGCGCGGGCTTTGAGACTTTCGCGATGATGTCACTGTGCCAGTGATTTGCCCGACGAGTCAAATTTGTTAAAAATGCGACAAACAAATTTCGATAAACCGTAACAGCATTGCTGCATACTGTGAAATGGCCCTGCGCCGGTCTTGGGCGCGGGCAATGAACGGATGACAGGGAGATCGACGATGTATCTGGTCGCCGGTGTTTTGGTTGTCCTGTCCGGGATCTTTTATGCCGCGGGCAATCATGAGCTCGGCTCGCTCAGCAGCGACGTGTGCCGCTATGGCAGCATGTTCTGCGACAGTCCGCACTATGTGTTGACCGCTGCCGGATTGGCGGCGGTCTGGGGGGCGTTCGTCAGCGTGAAGTGACCCATCCTGGCAAAAAGCCCGCGACCGATTGGGGCGGGCTTTTGAGGCCTGTTGCGACAATGGCAATCGAGCACCTGATTTGCCCGACGAGTCAACCGGGCGCGTCCGCCTGACGGAAGACGCCCGGCCGCCACCGTGGTTTTGACCGGATATTTGCCGATATTCGGGTTCTGGACAGGACGTGTCCCCGGGCCCATCATTGTGGCCGCGCGGGAGGGGAGACTGGCAGCGATGGACGTCGGGACGTGGCTTGGCCGTCTCGGCCTCGACCAATACGAAGCCGTATTTCGACAGCACCGGATCGAGGCGGACGCGCTTTCGGAGCTGAGCGAACATATGCTTCGCGACATCGGCGTCCCGCTGGGTCATCGTCTACGCATCCTGCGCGCCGTCCGCGAACTTGGCGGCCAGAGGCCGATTGAGATCCAGCCTGCGCCGGAAACGGCTGCGCGCGACGGCGCCGAGCGCCGGCATATGACGGTCATGTTCTGCGACCTCATCGGCCTGGCCGCCCTCACCGCGAGGCTCGATCCGGAAGATATGGCCGACCTCCTCCGCGCGGTGCAGGGCGCGATCGCGGCGGCCGTCGCGCGCTTCGACGGCCACGTTGCGAAATGGGTCGGCGATGGCGCCACCATCTATTTCGGCTATCCGCGCGCGCACGAGGACGACGCCGAGCGGGCGGCGCGCGCCGGCCTCGCGCTGATCGATGCGATTGCAAACCTCGGTCTTGCTCACGACGCACCGCTGGACGTTCGCATCGGCATCTCCAGCGGGCTGGTCGTCGTCGGCGAGTTGATCGGCGAAGGCGAAGCACGCGAGCGGGGCGTCGTGGGCGATACAGCCAATCTCGCGGCGCGGCTGCGCTCGGAGGCGGCGCCCGGCACCATCCTGGTCTCGGAAGCGACGCGGCGGCTGCTGGGCAAAGCGTTCGAAATGGAGCGGCTCGGACCGCACGCCTTGAAGGGCTTCCGCTCGCCGGTCGTCACGTGGCGCGTGATCCGCGAACAGGAGAATTTCAGCCGCTTCGACGCCGCGCGATCCGAAGCGCTCACCCCCCTCGTCGGGCGCGAAGACGAGATCGCATTTCTGTGCGAGCGCTGGCGGCAGGCAGTCCAAGGCGAAGGCCAGGTCGTGCTGCTATCGGGCGAGGCCGGCATCGGCAAGTCGCGCATGGTAGCAACGTTACGCGATCGGCTCGATGACAAGCATCACATCGTCATGCGCTATCAATGCTCGCCGCACCACCTCAACGACGCCTTCTACCCCGTGATCGGACAAATCCGGCACGCCGCGAATTTTGTCAACGGCGAGCCGGCCGGAGCGCGGCTCGACAAGATGGAGAAAATCATCGAGGCGACCGGACTGCCGTGCAAGGAGGTCGCACCTTCGCTTGCCGCCCTGCTCGGCATCCCGACCGACGATCGCTATCCGCCGCTCGAGATGGCGCCGGCGGAGCTCAAGGAGCGGACGTTCTCCGCGCTGCTCGGGATGACGGCCGGGCTCAGCAGGCAGACGCCGATCCTGATGCTGCTCGAGGATGTCCACTGGGTTGATCCCAGCACGCTCGATCTGACCAATCGCGTGGTGGAATTGGCCCGTCACCTGCCTATCCTGCTCGTTATCACTTACCGGCCGGAGTTCTCCCCGCCCTGGTCGGGCAGCCACGTGACGCTGCTGCCGCTCAACCGCCTCGGTCGCCTGCACGCGTTCAGGATGATCGATGGCGTGGCCGCGCGAAAGAAACTGCCGGAGGAGGTTATCGATGAGATCGTGGCAAAGACCGACGGCGTGCCGCTGTTCATGGAAGAGTTGACCAAGAGCGTGCTGGAATCGGAATTGTTGCGCGAGGAAGAAAACTCCTATGTCCTCGCCTCCACGCTGACGCCGCTCGCGATCCCCTCGACCCTGCACGACTCCCTAACCGCGCGGCTCGACCGGCTGTCGCCGATCAAGGAGATCGCGCAGATTGGTGCTGCGATCGGTCGCGAATTCCCGCACGCGTTGCTCGAGGCGGTGTCGCCCATCAAGAGCGAAGCGTTGCGCGGCGTGCTGCGCCAGCTCATGGAATCCGAGTTGATCCATTGCCGCGGCACGCCGCCGCGAGCGAGCTACGTCTTCAAGCATGCCCTGGTCCAGGACGCCGCCTATGGTTCGCTGCTGCGTAGCCGGCGCCAGGGCATCCATGCTCGGATCGCCTGGGCACTGCAGGAACATGTCACCGACGAGGAATACCCGCCGGCAACCATCGCGCATCACTTCACCGAAGCCGGCCTCGCTTCGCCCGCCGCCTCGGCCTGGCTCGGCGCGGCGGAGCTCGCGCTCTCGCAGTCGGCGCCGGTTGAAGCCGAGCGCCATGCCGGCAAGGGATTATCGCTGATCCCGGCCATTCCCGAAGGGCGCGAGCGCGACGCGCTTGAGCTGTCCCTTCTGGTTGCACGTGCCTACGCGCTCGTGCCGCTCAAGAGCATTACCGCACCCGAAACGTTCGAGGTGATGAGCGCAGCCAAGAGGCTGCTCGATCGAGGCGTCGGCACCGATCTGCAGCGTGTCTCGGTTCTGTTCGGGCTCTGCTCGGAGGCGACGCTTAAGGCAAGAATGCAGCCTGCGCTCGACTTTGCTCATGAGATCATCGAGGTCGCGGAGCGACAGAACGATCCAACCTATCGCCTGGTTGCCTATCGGATGCTCGCCACGAACCAGTTCTATGCCGGACAGAGCCGCCTTGCGCTCGACAGCCTGCTGCGCGCCAGGCAATACGTCGATCCGACCCGGCAGCGGGCGCTGAGCCACCGCTTCGGATGGGACCCCAGCATCGCGCTGCTTGCTTTCGAGGTGCTGGTTCGGCTCTCGCTCGGGCTCATCGACAGCGCGGCCGAAATCAGCGAGCAGGTGCAGGCCGAGATCGTGAGCCACACCCATGCGACCACGATCGCAAGCGCAAAATTCTGCGCCGTCACCTGGCCAAGGGCGATCCTGGGCGATCTCGCCGCGCTCGAATCCGGCAGTGCCGAGCTGGTGACTTATTGCACCGAGAAACGCGCCGAGCAGATCCGCCTGCTCGCCACCATGCATTGCGCCTACGCCCGCGCGATGCGCCAGCCGGTTGCAGACAACCTCACCGGATTTCGTTCGGCATTTGATCAGATGCGATCGGCCGGCGGCTTCACCGGAAGCTCCATGATCCTGTCTCACCTTGCCGAAGCGGCCATGCTGGCCGGTGAGCTCAAACAGGCGGCGGCCAGCCTCGAGCAGGGCTTTGCCTTTGTCGAGCAGTCCGGCGAACGGTTCTGGCTCGCGGAGCTGCACCGGCTCAGCGGTCAGCTCGTGCTCCGGCAGCCAGAGCCTGATCGGCCGCGAGCGCAGGCCTGCTTCAGGAACGCAATGGAAATCGCGCATAGCCAGCAGGGCCGCCTGCTTGAGTTGCGCGCGGCAAACGACCTCGCCCGGCTCTGGTGCGATGGCCAATCCAACAACGACGTGCGTATGCTGCTGGAGCCGATCCTGGCCGCCATCGAAGGCGGCGCGACCTCACGGGATGTGCGCAACGCGCGCGAGCTCCTGGCGGCGCTCGCCTGAGACTCGGCGCGGGAGCCGCCATCTATATTGCAAAAATCAATCTTAGATTGCACAATGGTTTCTGCCTGGCACGATAGCCACGTGCTAATGATCTCACGATCGGCGCGACAAAGACTTTTGCACGAATATTGCGATAACCTCACAGGAGATTTTGATGTCGGCAGATTTTGATCAATTGGGCAAGGAAGCGAGAACGGTTGCCGGAGGCGCCAGCGCCATGTGGGGACTGGTGCTCGACCACCTCGTCGACAAGCACGCGCAATCGGTCGCGGCGACGCGGGTCAATCCAGAGGGGGGCGTGGCACGTACGCGTGACGGCATTGTGGTGACCAGCAAGGAGCTGTATCTGCAGGTGCTCCTCAACGCCGACGACAACTACACCAATGCAGGCTATCAGCAGCGGATGTCGCAGAGCTTTGGTCCGATCTTTCTCGGCATGGACTGGGGCGCTGAATACGAAAAGGAATCGACGCCGACCAACGCCGCAATCGGAAAGGTCACCCGGCGCGAGGCTTTCGAGATCACCCTGAAGGAAACACGCGCAGCGCTGCCGAGCGTGCCTGCGCCCGGCGGCATCGTCGATATCCAGGCGCTTTCCGACACCGTGCTGGCAAAAGTCTGCAGCCATTATTTCGACATTCCCGACGGCACCTACGTGAAGGCCGGCGGATTTGGCATATCCAACCTCGTGCCGCCCGGCGTATGCCCGGCGGACTATACCTTTCCCTCCGCCTACATCTTCCACCCGGACCCCGATGCGTTCCTGACCTTCATCGGCAAGCGGACCGGGCAGATCCTGCGGGAATCCGTCGGGAAATATGTGGCCGACAAGCACGCATCGGGGCAGCTTCCGACCGCGCCGTTGACGCGCGCCTTGTTCGAGCAATTTCCCGATCCGAACGACAATGACCTGCTCGCGCGAACCATCATCGGCGTCATGACGGGCGCGCTGCCGACCATCAACGGCAATCTCGTCACGACCGTCAAAACCTGGCAGCGCACCGCAACCATGATGGCGCTGCAGGCGCAGCTCAAGGCGAACACGCAAACCGACGAGTTCGCCAAGGCCCATGAGGTGATCGAACTGCCGATGCGCCAGGCCATGCAGATGCAACCGACGCCGGACTTCATCTGGCGCACCGCGAAGAAGGATCACACCCTCGGCAGCAAGAACCCGGTTGAGGTGAAGGCCGGCGACAAGATCTATCTCAGCATCATCCAGGCAACGCAGAGCGATCTGAGCAGCGGCAGCGACGACGTCTGCCCGATCTTCGGCGGCGACCGCAGCAAGAACCCGCACCCTATCCATGCCTGCCCCGGTTTCGAGATGGGCTTTGGCATTCTTCTCGGCATCGTTTACGGCGTGGTGGATCATCAGGCCAAAGTCGGCTAGGCGCTGCCTGTTCTCCGCACACGCATTGGAAAGCCTGCGCCCGTGCCAGGCGCAGGCTTTCTTTTCGCGGATGTCTCGGGCCTGATGTCGGATGCTGGTACCTTTCCTTCAAGGGCGATTTGATCGATAGTCGGTCAATCGGGACAGTCTGCGGCAACAAGGCATTTGATGAACGGCAGCAAGCGACCCGGGTCCAGAAAGCCGCGCATGATGCTGTTCCGGCTGCTCGGTCCGGGCCTGGTCACCGGCGCGGCCGATGACGATCCGTCGGGAATTGCAACCTACTCGCAGGCCGGCGCCCAATTCGGCTACGGGCTGTTGTGGACGGTTTTTCTCACCCTCCCCTTCATGATCGCGATCCAGCTCGTCAGCGCGCAGATCGGGAGGGTCACCGGCAAGGGCCTTGCCGCCAACGTCATGGAGGTGACCCCGCGCTGGCTGGTACTGGCGCTGGTCTTCCTCCTGGTCGCAGCCAACACCTTCAATATCGCAGCCGACATTGCCGCGATGGCGGAAGCGCTCTCGCTGGTCATCGGCGGCCTCAACCATGAACATGCGTTGATCTTCGCCGCGACATCGACCCTGCTTCAGGCATTCGTGCCCTACCACCGCTACGCGCCGGTGCTGAAGCTTCTGACCCTCACGCTGTTCGCCTATGTCGCGACCGCCTTCACCGTGGAGATCCCGTGGAGCAAGGCCTTGCTGGCCAGCGTCTGGCCAAAGGCGCACGTCAGCGCCGGCTACCTCCTGATGGTTGTCGCCGTGTTCGGCACCACCATCAGCCCGTATCTGTTCTTCTGGCAGGCTTCGCAAGAGGTCGAGGAGATGAAGCGCAAGGCGCGCCGTCCGCTTCGAGAGCTCTCCCGAGGCGGTGATCCCGAGCTCGACCGCATCAAGGTCGACACCACCGTCGGGATGATCTTTTCCAATGCCATCGCGTTCTTCATCATCCTGACGACTGCATCCGTTCTGAACGCCAATGGTGTCACCAGCATTGATTCCGCGACCCAGGCGGCTGAGGCACTGCGGCCGCTCGCCGGCGAGTTCACATTTGCGCTGTTCGCGCTCGGCATCATTGGCACCGGTTTGTTGGCGATCCCGGTTCTGGCGGGATCGGCGGCCTACGGTGTGTCCGAAGTGTTCGGCTGGCAATCGAGCCTTCAGGACAAGGCGACGGACGCAGTGGAATTCTACAGCATCATCGCGGCCGCGACCGTCATCGGCTTTGCGTTGGGCTTCACGGGGATCGACGCCATCCGCATGCTGGTGTGGAGCGCCGTGCTCAACGGCATCGTCGCCGTTCCGATCATGGCGATGATGATGGTGATCGTCTCCAACGCGCGATTGATGGGGCGCTTCAAGGCGCGACGCTGGCTGGTTGCGCTCGGCTGGCTCGGCACCGCCGTCATGGCAGTAGCCGTCGTCGCGCTGCTCTGGTCGTCGATGACGAGGAGCTGACGCCGCGACGACCATCCGACGGGCTGGAGCTTTGAGCCCACAGTAAGCCGATTCTATCGACTTCGGTTGCCGCAACACCATTCTCCGCGCGTGTTTTTGAAGACGCCGCCGCATCATTGATGCGCTGCGGCATAAATTTCATGTGCTAGTATGAGCATGTTGTGCCACCAAGAGCAGACGCAACGACAACGAAAAAGACGACATTGGGGAAACGCCTTGATGAAACCCGACCGGATGAGCGCCCATTCGACACCTGCTTATTCACCCCACGGACTTGCGCTGCTGCGCGACCCACTGCTCAACAAGGGCATCGCCTTCACCGAGGAAGAGCGCGATGCGCTCGGACTGCGCGGCTTCCTGCCGGCCGCAGTGATGTCGATGGAGGCGCAGGTCGAGCGCTTCCTGACCAATTTGCGCGGCCTGCCGAGCGATCTCGAAAAATATGTCGCGCTCAATTCGCTGCACGACCGCAACGAGGCGCTGTTCTTTCGCATCGTCTGCGACCACATCGATGAAATCCAGCCGTTGATCTATACGCCGACCGTTGGCCTTGCGTGCCAGAAATACGGGCTGATCTTCCAGCGGCCGCGCGGCCTCTTCATCTCCTACAATGACCGCGGACGCATCGCCGAAATCCTCTCCAACTGGCCGTACCGCACCAAGCTCATCGTCGTGACCGACGGCGAGCGCATTCTCGGCCTTGGCGATCTCGGCGCCAACGGCATGGGCATTCCCGTCGGCAAGCTCTCGCTCTACACGGCCTGCGCCGGCGTGCATCCCGAGCAATGCCTGCCGGTCATGCTCGACGTCGGCACCAACAACGAGGAGTTTCTCAACGACCCCTATTACATCGGCCTGCGCCAGAAGCGCGTCACGGGTGCGGCCTATGACGCGTTCGTCGACGAGTTCATGACCGCGGCGCGCGCGGCCTTCCCGGGCGTGCTGATCCAGTTCGAGGATTTCGCCAATCACTCGGCCTTTCGCCTGCTGCACAAATATCGCAGTGACGCCTGCGTCTTCAACGACGACATCCAGGGCACGGCAGCGGTCGCGCTGGCCGGCCTGTTCTCCGCGCTGCGCGTGAAGGGCGGCAAGCTCGGCGAGCAGACCCTGCTCTTCCTCGGCGCCGGCGAAGCCGCAACCGGCATCGCCGATCTCGTGGTCTCGGCCATGATGGCCGAAGGCATGTCGGAGGCCGAGGCGCTGCGTCGCAACTGGCTGGTGGATTCCCGCGGCCTGGTGGTGAAGGGCCGTGCCGGCTTGAGCGGACACAAGCTGCGTTTCGCGCACGATCAGGCGCACATCGGCGATTTCCTCACCGCGATCGAGACGCTCAAACCGACAGCTATCATCGGCGTCGCCGCCGTCGGCGGCGCCTTCACGCCTCAAGTGCTTCAGGCCATGGCCAAGCTCAACGAGCAGCCGATCATCTTCGCGCTGTCCAATCCCACCTCGAAGGCCGAATGCTCGGCCGAGGAGGCGTATCGCCACACGAACGGCCGCGCGCTGTTCGCCTGCGGCAGCCCGTTCGATCCCGTGAAGCTCAATGGCAAGAGCTTCGTGCCGCGCCAGGGCAACAATTCCTACATCTTCCCGGGCGTCGGCCTCGGTGCGATCGCAAGCGGCACCAGGCTCGTGACCGACGAGATGTTCATGGCGGCGGCGCATACGCTCGCGAATTCCGTCAGCGAAGCCGATCGCAAGCAGGGCAGTCTCTATCCCGCGCTGCCGCGGATCCGCGAAGTGTCGGCGCAAATCGGCGCAGCCGTTGCCGACGTCGCCTACCAGAACGGCCTCGCCGCCGGCCCGCCGCCCAATGATCTGATCGGCTTCATCCAGTCGCAGATGTACGACGCGCATTATTGAGGCTCCGTAGGGTGGGCAAGGGCGCGCATCCGCCTTCGCTCTTCCGCCTACGCTCTTTGGGCTACGGCGGACAAGTCGAGCTACGGCGGACAAGGCGCCGTGCCCACCATCCAGCGTCCGCATCGTCGTGAATGATGGGCACGCCGTTGTTTCCTCGTCATTCCGGGGCGCGCAACGCGCGAGCCCGGAATCCATAACCACCGGCGGCAATATGAGAGCTTGCTGGGCGAGAGACCGTTCAAATCACAATCACCTGTGGTTATGGATTCCGGGCTCAGCCCTTGCGGGCTGCCCCGGAATGACGACGAAAACATTTTGCGACATGACTCAGCATTCCCGCGGCACGCCATGCCCGAGTGATGCATCGTTCGTCGCCCTCGAAATCAAGGGCGCAGGGAATGCCGGATGCAGGCCGCACCCGCGAGCCTTGCGTGCAAAGAAAGTGCACTTGCGCACGCAAGCAACAACAGGGCAGCCAAATCAACCGGCATTCCCTGCGCGATGGTTTACGGCTTATACATGGTCTCCTCGGAGTACCGGGCTTGTTAGCCTCCGTCGCTTCTCGCAGAGCGTCTCGCGAGAAACTTGACGCCAGCGTCGGGGCGTCGGGACCGCACGATTTCGCTCGTCCGCGAGAGATGCTTTCGTCGGCGCGCAAAGCACGCTGAGCACCCTCACGTCCACCGCATCCCGCTTCCAACGTCCGTGACGATCGCGATACGTCCCCTCTTGGTGGAAGCGGATGCGCAGAGACAATCATGAATTTTCGAAAATCGGAAACAAAATATTTTTCATGCGAGGGCTGGACAGGCCAAATCAGATTGAAACCGCTCGCGAAATTAGTTTTTGCACGCAACGATTTTCTGAGTCTGCTCCGCTGCCGTAGGGCGGATTAGCGTAGCGTAATCCGCTATTCCGGCTCAGTCGCCATCATCGCCGTTCGCCAAATTCTCCGCTCATCTCGACCTCGCCGCCCCAATCGAGCGGGACCAATCCCGCGCGGACATCGCGATGGAACGATGAATGCGGCCAATCCCGCACCCGCGTGACGAGGCCATGCTTGAGCGGATTGATCCAGCAATATTCGACATGGCGCGCATAATCGGCCTCGTCGCGGATCAGGTGCTCCCAGAAACGCCGCTGCCAGATGCCGCGCTCGTTGCGCGCGACACGAACTTTGCTGCGCCGCTCCTGTTTCGGCAAGGCCTTCGCGAAGCGGGTCTTGATCAGCCGCCAGCGCGTCGAGAAGTCACTGTCGGCAGGCGGCAGCGTCAACACCGCGTGCAGGTGATCGGGCAGGACGACGAATGCGTCGATGTCGAAGTGAAGAGTTTGCCGCGTCGCCGCGATCGCTTCGCGCAAGGATGTGATATGATCCACGAGGAAACTCTCGCGCCGCTCGAGCAGATTGACCGTGAAGAACCAGCATCCACCTGGAATGAGCGCACGGCGATAGTTCGGCATGGCGCACAGTGTAGCATATCCGACAGTCGTGCTGCAGCATAACGGCGGATTACGCTGCGCTAATCCGCCCTACGAAGCGGACGTCACCCCCGCTGCAGCAGCTTCCGCAGCCCCCGAATATCAGCCTGCTTCTCCAGATCGAAGACCGTGTCGATCAGGTGCATGGCTGTGTCGCGCCCGAGTACCGGCGAGATCAGGTCGCGCGCCTTGTCGGTCACCTCGTCGCGGCTCATCGGATTGCGCGGCGTCCCGCGCACTGCCGACACGCGCTCCGAAAGTTTCGTGCCGTCGTTGAGCTCGATGTCGACGACGGTCTCGCGCGACGGTAAGAGCTTCGCGAGCTCCTCGTCGCGCACCAAGTCGACTTTGGCGCGCTGCTTCAGCACATTCGCATCCTTCATGCGCGGCTTGTCATGCGCCGCCTGGAACGAGACGGTCTTGTCAAGCAGCATCACGGCGATCATGTGCTGCAGGCAGATGTCGGGGATGTCCCTGTTGTCGACGACATCAGCTACCGATGGCGCAAGGTGCACGGTGACCTTCTTGACCTGATCGGCCTCGAACGGCGTCTTGCCGCGGATCGCCTCGACGGCGTCGAGCGGCCCCTGGATCGGCGAGCCGACGCTCCATTTCTTGATGTCGGTCTCACTGATCTCGTAGCGCGCGCCGAGCTTCTCGATCAAGCGGTCGGGCTGCGCTTTGGGCGCGTAGGCGGCAAAGAAATTGTCGGGACCGGAAAAGATATCATCGACACCGTTCCAGCCGGATTGGACGAGCAGCGCCGCGGTGACGCCATCGCGCGCGGGCTTGCCTGCGAACACGAACGCCTTCTCGATATGGTCGGTGTCGCGCCGCCAGGCCGTGATGCCGGACGACTGCTGCGCCGCATAGTCGAGCGCCCATCGCATCCGCCGGGTATCGAGGCCGACCGCACAAGAGGCAGCGGCGGCAGCGCCGAAGGTGCCCGCGATGCTGTGGGTCGACAGGCTGCTCTCATAGCTGAAGGCGGCGCCGCCCATGGCCATGACGACGCGCGTGCCGATGTCGTAGCCGAGCACGACCGACCGCAACAGGCCGGTGCCGTCGATCCCGGAAATCTCGCCGGCCGCGAGCGCGGCCGGCACCACCGCACAGCCGGGATGCGAGCGGGATGCGTTGTGGGAATCGTCGGTCTCGTCGGCATGCGCCATCATGCCATTGGCAAGCGCGGCATCGATCGGCGGCGCGGTCAAGGCCGTGCCCACGACCGTCGCCGTGCCGGTGCCGCCATGCTCCCTGATGTGGCGCTGCGCAGCCTGGCCCGGCGGCAGTTCCGACCCCGAAACCATCGCCGCCACCGTATCGAGCAGATGATATTTGACCTGCTCTATGACGTCTTCCGGCAGCGCGCGCGTTCGTGCCGCGCTCATATAGGTGGCAAGCGTGGTCATCATGGGGCTCACCGTGGGACTCGGGGTCGGACTCGGCTTTTGCGCGAAGGCGGGCAAGGGCGACAACCCAATCGCCGCCGTCGCCGCCGACTTGAGAAAACCGCGCCGCGTCGTCCTGGTCAATGATCAGCTCCCTTCGCCGATCGATGCCGAAGCGGCGTTCCCTGGAGCCTCTTTAAGTGATGCCTTCCGAAAGTCCAGTAGCAAACGGATCGTGGATCGTAGGGCGGATTAGCGAAAGCGTAATCCGCCATCACGGAGAATGTTCACGACCGAACGCGCGGCTTTCGTTTGGCATAAGGCCCAGTCTTTCACATCTGACGGTTGTGCCGCAGCATAACGGCGGATTACGCTTTCGCTAATCCTACTGAGTCATTCGGTCGCGTCCACGGGTGCCAAGGAATCAAGTAATTGAAGAGATTCATAATTTGGCAGGCGGAGGGCCGGATGGATCTCAGGGAAGGTGGGGATAGCGAAAGGCGGTTTGAGGCGTATGTAG
>NZ_DATGFH010000123.1:0-26973 GCF_035309285.1 Bradyrhizobium sp.
ATAGTCTTCTATCCGCGCAGGAAGCAGGCAGACCTGGTCCCGGCTCTCGCCGCTCTTGAATGTGTGATTCGTCATAAACCGAATCGTACATCAATTGCCGGAAATGCCGAGTTCTTGCCCAGCCTCGACGGGCAAATCATCACTTCGTATTTTACGAAGTCATTGTCAAGTCCCGGAAGTAAAAATATTTCGCTTTTACAGAAGGAAAAGCGGAGGCATATTGATTGCCATCCCGTCCCGAGAAGAGGGGCGTTGGCCATCGTCGCGAACGAGGGGCGGGTTGCGGTGGACGCAGAGGCGCCTTTGACGAGGGGTGCTGACGCGTACGACGAAGACGCGTGGTCCTGACGCCTCGGTGCTGGCGTCAAGTTCTCGAGAAGCAAGCTTCTCGGGGACGATGGTGGCAAGAAAGCCGATCACCAAGGGAGAGCGCGCTATAAGTCGTAAAGCCATTGCGCAGGGAATGTCGGATGCTCTCCGCTGCCCTGTATGCTCGTGTGCGCACTTCTCTTGCCATTGCACACGAGACCGCGGGTGCAGCGCGCACCCGGCATTCCCTGCGCCCTCCAACTGCCGAGGGTGAAGCGATTTGGAAAATCTCGCGCGCAACGTGCGGCGAGAACGCCGATCTGTATCTGTTCGTTGAAAACTGAACCATGCGTCCCGGCCCGCAAGGGGAGGTATCAAGGCATGCGGGCGCAATCCATTCCCGGAACCGGCACGCTCTCGCGTCGTTATCCGTCGCTGCCCCCAGGCATCAATTTCTCCCATTTTTCGGAGCGAAGTGTTCACCCAAGTACGGCACTTTCCGCTAGGATCAACCCGCCCCGTGCCGCCGATTCATGAGGAGCACCGCCATGAGCTTCCGCCGCGACTTCATCACCAAGCCGATCTTCTCATGGGCGCGCGGCGTGCTGCCGTCGATGTCCGATACCGAGCGCGAGGCACTCGAAGCCGGCGACGTCTGGTGGGACGCCGACCTCTTCACCGGCAACCCCGACTGGTCGAAGCTGCTGGCATTTCCGCAAGCAACGCTGACCGATGAGGAGAGGGCGTTCCTCGACGGTCCGGTCGACGAGCTCTGCGCCATGCTCGACGACTGGAAGATCAATTGGGAATGGCGCGACCTGCCCAAGGAAGCCTGGGACTTCATCAAGGCCAAGAAATTCTTCGGCATGATCATCCCGAAGGAGCATAGCGGGCTCGGCTTCTCGCCCTATGCCCATTCCGAGGTCGTGCGCAAGATTTCTACGCGCTCGCTCGCCGCCGCCGTCACCGTGATGGTGCCCAACTCGCTCGGGCCCGGCGAGCTCCTGATGCGCTTCGGTACCAAGGAGCAGCAGGAGCGCTGGCTGCCACGACTCGCCGACGGCCGCGACATTCCCTGCTTCGGCCTGACCAGCCCGGAGGCGGGCTCGGATGCCGCCTCGATGATCGATAACGGCATCATCTGCAAGGGCAGTTTCGAAGGCCAGGAGGTGCTCGGCCTCAAGCTCAATTGGCACAAGCGCTACATCACGCTCGGTCCCGTCGCAACGCTGCTTGGGCTTGCCTTCAAGGCCTACGATCCCGATCATCTCGTGGGGAATACGGAAGAGCTCGGCATCACCGTCGCCCTGATCCCGACTCACCTGCCCGGCGTCGAGATCGGCCATCGCCATCTGCCGTCGATGCAGGTATTCCAGAATGGCCCGAACTGGGGTCGCGATGTCTTCATCCCGCTCGACTACGTCATTGGCGGTCAAGAGCGCCTCGGCCAGGGCTGGAAGATGCTGATGACGGCGCTCGCAGCCGGCCGCGGCATCTCGCTGCCGTCGCTCTCCGCCGCTGGTGCGGCCTATGCCGCACGCGTGACCGGCGCCTATGCCCGCATCCGCGAGCAGTTCGGCATCTCTATCTCCAAATTCGAGGGCATCGAGGAGCCGCTGGCGCGCATCGCCGGCACGGCCTATCAGCTCGACGCCGCGCGCCGGCTCACTTGCGCCGCGCTCAATGCCGGCCATCATCCCGCGGTCATCTCCGGCATCATGAAGCTGCAGGCGACCGAGCGGATGCGGATCGCGATCGACGACGCCATGGATATTCATGGCGGCAAGGCCGTGATCGACGGGCCGCAGAACTATATGGGCAACCTCTATCGCGCGGTGCCGGTCGGCATCACGGTCGAGGGCGCCAATATCCTGACCCGCAATCTCATCGTGTTCGGGCAGGGCGCGATCCGCGCCCATCCTTATTTGCTCGAGGAGATGAATGCGCTGCGCGAGACCGACCACGACAAGGGCCTGGACGCCTTCGACAAGGCATTCTGGAACCACGTCGGCCACAGCATCACGACGCTGTTCCGCGCGTGGGGCCGGAGCTGGACGCTCGGCGCGTTCACATCAGTGCCGGAGGTCGGCGACGCAACGCGCTTCTACCGCAAGCTCTCGCGCTATGCGTCGAGCTTTGCGCTCTGCGCCGACATGGCGCTGCTGACGCTGGGTGGCGCCTTGAAGCGCAAGGAGATGCTGTCGGCGCGCTTCGGCGATATCCTCTCCGAGCTCTATCTGCTCTCGGCGGCAGCAAAGCGCTGGCAGGACGAAGGCCGGCAGACGGAGGATTTTGCCGCACTCGAATATTGCATGGCGTCCGGCTTCAAGACCATCGAGAGCCGGCTGGCGGAAATCCTCGCGAACCTGCCGAACCGCTTTGTCGCGTGGATCCTGAAATTCGTGGTCCAGCCTTTTGGCGCGCGCGTGGTCGGGCCTTCCGACCGTGCGGTGCATCAATGCGCCGAACTCATCCTCGAGCCGTCGGCGGCGCGCGAGCGGCTCACGCCCGATCTCTCCCATGTCGATGACGACGGCGGCCGGGCGCGGCTGGAGAAAGCCTTCCTGCTGGTCACGTCCTGCGAGGACGCCGCGAAGAAAATGCATGCCGCGCATCTGCATGACCCGAAGGAGGCGGTGACCAAGGGCGTCATCACGGAGGCCGAGGCCGATCGGCTGGCGGAAGCGCATGCTGCAGTCGCCAAGGTGATCGAAGTCGACGATTTCGCGCCCGAGGCGCTGTCGCCGATTTACAAGAAGTCCGCCGATGTGCATCAGTTCTTCCAGGAACTGGGTGAGCAGAGGGCGGCGAGCTGATGGCGCGACCAGTCTTTGTCATTGACGGCAGTCGGACGCCGTTCCTGAAAGCGCGCTCCGGCCCAGGGCCGTTCACCCCTGTCGACCTCGCCGTCCAATGCGGCCGGCCGCTGCTCGCGCGGCAGCCCTTTGCGCCCGCCGCCTTCGACCAGGTCATCCTCGGCGGCGTCAACGTCATCGCCGACGAAATGAACCCGGCGCGTGTTGCGGCGCTGCGGCTCGGCATGGGCGAGGCCATGGTCGCCTTCACCGTGCAGATCAATTGCGGCTCCGGCATGCAGTCGATCGACACCGGCTACCGCTACATCCGCGAGGGCGTCGCCAACCTGATCCTCGCCGGCGGCGCGGAGGCTTTGAGTTATGCGCCGCTGGTCTGGCCGGCGCAGGGCGTGCGCTGGTTTGCCGGCCTCGCCGGCGCCAAGGGCATCGGCGCCAAGATCATGGCGCTGCTCAAAGCGCGCCCGAGATATTTCAAGCCGATCATCGGGCTCGAGCGGGGCCTGACCGATCCCATCACCGAGCTGAACATGGGCCAGACCGCCGAAGTCGTCGGCCACCTCTTCGGCATCACCCGCGAGCAGTCGGATGCCTATGCGGCCGAAAGCCATCAGCGCCTTGCCAAGGCGCAGCGCGAAGGTTTCTTGAAAGGCGAGGTCGAGACGGCGTTTGCCCGCGACGGCAAATTCTACGACCATGACGACGGCGTGCGCCCGGATTCCACGCCCGAGACGCTTGCGAAATTGCGGCCTGTGTTCGAGCGGCCATGGGGCCAGGTCACCGCCGGCAATTCCTCGCAGATCACCGACGGCGCGTCCTGGGTGATCCTCGCATCCGAGGAGGCAGTCGCCGAGCACAAGCTGACACCGAAGGCCGTCATCCTCGATAGCCAGTGGGCGGCGCTCGATCCCTCGATCATGGGGCTTGGCCCGGTGCTGTCGGCGACCGCGCTTCTGAAGCGCAACGAACTTTCACTCGCCGATATCGAGACCTGGGAATTGAACGAGGCCTTCGCCACGCAGGTGCTCGGCTGCCTCGCCGCCTGGAACGATGAGACCTTCTGCAAGGAGATTCTGGGTCTCGACGGCGCCGCGGGCCGGATCGACCAGGCCAAGCTCAATGTCGATGGCGGCGCGATCTCACTCGGCCATCCCGTCGGCACGTCGGGCAACCGCATCGTGCTGCACCTGATCAACGCGATGAAGCGGCTCGGCACGCGACGCGGCATCGCCACCGAATGCATCGGTGGCGGGCAGGGCGGCGCGATGCTGATCGAGGCGGTGTGACCATGGAATCGAAGGTCCTGGACGTACTCGATGACCGCACCCTCGCGCTCGGACCCAAGCCGGATGTGACGAGCCCCTATCGTCATTTCAAACTGACGCGCGATGCCGACGGCATCGCCTGGCTTCTGTTCGACCGCGGAGGCGCGAGCACCAACACGCTTTCGTCCGACGTGATGGAAGAGTTCGACAAGGTCTTGGGCGAATTGGAGAGCCAGCGCCCGGCCGGTCTCGTGATCCGCTCGGCGAAGAAATCCGGCTTCATCGCCGGCGCCGATGTCAATGAATTCCGCGGCGCGAGCGACGCGAGCGTGGTCGAGACGGCGATATCCCGCGCGCACGCGATCATCGATCGCCTCGAAGCATTGCGCGTCCCCGACGTCGCCGTGATCCACGGCTTTTGCCTCGGCGGCGGGCTCGAGGTCGCGCTCGCCTGTCAGTCGCGGATCGCAATTGATGGCGCGCGCTTCGGCTTCCCTGAGGTGATGCTGGGCCTGCATCCGGGGCTTGGCGGCACTGCGCGCTTCACGCGGCAGGTCAGTCCCGTGCAGGCGATGACCTTGATGCTCACCGGCCGCACTATCGATGCACGCCGCGCCAAGGCGCTCGGCCTCGTCGATGCCATCGCGCAGGAGCGGCATGTCAAGAACGCCGTGAAGGACGCGGTGTTCGGCCGGCTCAAGCGGTCGCGGCCGGGCGTGCTCAACACGATGCTCAATTCCGCCCCCGCGCGTGGCTTCCTCGCCTCGCGCATGCGCCGCGAGGCGGCCAAGAGCGCTCCGGCAGAGCATTATCCGGCGCCCTATGGCCTGATCGATCTCTGGGAGAAGCACGGCGGCGACAAGGTCGCGATGCTCTCGAACGAAAAGACCTCGTTCGCGCATCTGATGGTGACGCCGACCGCGCAAAACCTGATCCGCGTCTTCTTCCTGCGCGATGAGATGAAAAAGCTCGCCGGCTCCGGCAACAAGGTCGAGCACGTCCATGTCATCGGCGCCGGCGCAATGGGCGGTGACATCGCAGCCTGGTGCGCGCACGAAGGAATGCGCGTTACGCTTGCCGACATGAAGCCGGAGCCGATCGCGGGCGCGATCAAGCGCGCCGCCGATCTCTTCGGCAAGATCATTCGTAAGCCCACGGAAGTCCGCGACGCGCTCGACCGCCTTGCGCCCGATATGAGTGGCGAGGGCGTTCGCAACGCCGATCTCATCATAGAGGCGGTGCCGGAGAAGCTGGAGCTGAAGCAGAAGGTCTATGCCGGCCTCGAGCCGAAGATGAAGGAAAGCGCAATCCTGGCGACCAACACGTCCAGCATTCCGCTGCAGGATTTGCGCACCACTTTGCAGCGGCCCGAGCGGCTTTTGGGCCTGCACTTCTTCAATCCGGTGTCGCGGCTGCAGCTCGTCGAGGTCGTCAGCCATGATGGCAATGACCCGGCGCTCCTGAAAGAGGCGATGGCGTTTGTCGGCGCCATCGATCGGCTGCCGCTGCCGGTGAAGAGCTCGCCCGGCTTTGTAGTCAATCGGGCGCTGACGCCGTACATGCTGGAAGCCATGGTGATGCTTGACGAGCGGATCGACCAGCGCCTGATCGACGCGGCCGCGGAGAAATTCGGCATGCCGATGGGGCCGATCGAGCTCGCCGACCAGGTTGGCCTCGATATCTGCCTCGATGTCGGCGACATGCTTCGCTCGAAATTCGGAGATCTGCTGCCGCCGACGCCCGCATGGTTGCGCGAGAAAGTCGCCAAAGGAGAGCTCGGCCGCAAGAGCGGCAAGGGCTTCTACACCTGGAAGGACGGCAGGGCGGAGAAGGGCCCGCTGCCCGAAACCGGTCCCCGCGTCACCGACGAGATGATCGACCGCCTGGTGCTGCCGATGTCGAACGTTTGCGTCGCGTGCCTGCGCGAAGGCATCGTCGACAACGCCGACGTCGTCGATGGCGCAATGATTTTCGGCACCGGCTATGCGCCGTTCCGCGGCGGGCCGCTCAATTATGCGCGCACGCGCGGCGCGGACGATGTTGTCTCGACGCTCCGCCGGCTCGCGGAAAAATTTGGCGGTCGCTTCACGCCCGACGCCGGCTGGGAGACTTTCAAATAATGACCGATACCCATGTGCACGCGCCGCCCGTGACCGAGGCCGAGCCGCAGGGCCAGCTCTGCACCCGCACGCTCGCGATGCCGGCCGATACCAACCAGAACGGCGACATCTTCGGCGGCTGGCTGCTCAGCCAGATGGATATCTCCGGTGGCGTGTTCGCGGCCAAAGTCACCAAGACGCGCAACGTGACGGTTGCGATCGACGCGATGAATTTCAGAAAGCCCGTCTTTGTCGGCGATCTCGTCTCCGTCTACGGCACGCTCGTGCGCATCGGCCGGACCTCGATCACGGTGCATCTCGAGGCATGGGTGACGCGGCGCAAGGAAACGCAGGCGATCCTCGTCACCGATGGCAATTTCACCTATGTCTCGATCGACGACAATGGCCGCCCGGAGGCAATCAGACAGGACCGCAGTCTGCTGACGACTTGATGGCTTCGCTCGGTCCTAGTTTATTCACTCCGCTGTCATACCCCGCAAAAGCGGGGTATCCAGTACCCTGCGACTTCTCGGCTTCATCACTGCCGCCTCGGGAATACTGGATCACCCGCTTTTCGCGGGTGATGACAGCTTTCCATGCCGCCAATTCGTCGCACCCTTCACGCATCCGTGTGAGGAACGAACCGGCACCCCCTCCGTTGTTTGTCCGGGCTTGAATTGAGACCGGGCAATGTCAGATTCCTACATCATCGAAGTTTCCTCGCGCGCTGCGGGCATCGTGGTGCGCGATGCCTTGGGCTACCGCTTCTTCGCCGCGGCGCAACCGTTTTTCCGCCTCGATGGCCGCCTGTTCCGCCATGTCGTCGACGCCCAGCGCGCTGCGGTGCAACTCGCCAATAGCGATGCGGGCGCCTAGCGCTTTAACTCTCCTGCCGGATTGGTTTCATCTCGCGAAACTCCTGCGTTGACCGCACCCGCGAACCGCCGCTATTTTTGGTGTGTTCCAAAGGGGCGCTAGCTGTGGCCGGACTCTCGCATCGCCAGACCGAAATCCTCACTATCGCCCGCGCCTCGGGCCGGGTGCTGGTGGAGGATCTCGCGCGGCGTTTCGAGGTGTCCGCGCAGACCATCCGCAAGGACCTCAACGATCTCTGCGAGCAGCGCGCGCTGACCCGCATCCATGGCGGGGCGATGATCGCCTCGGGCGTGGAAAATCTCGCCTATGAGGCGCGCCGCTTCGTCGCAGCCGACGAGAAGAAGGCGATCGGCGCAGCGGCTGCTGCCCTGATCCCGAACGGCTGCTCGCTCTTCATCAATATCGGCACCACGACGGAAGAGGTCGCCGCGGCGCTGATCTCGCACGAGGACCTGCTCGTCATCACCAACAACCTCAATGTCGCGATGCTGCTTTACCGCTATCCGCGCATCGAGGTCGTGGTTGCCGGCGGCGCGGTGCGCCGGGCCGACGGCGCCGTGGTCGGCTCGACCGCAACCCAGCTCATCGGTCAGTTCAAGGTCGATTACGCCATCATCGGCGTGTCCGCGATCGATGAAGAGGGCGCGCTTCTCGACTTCGACTATCGCGAGGTGCAGGTGGCGCAGGCGATCATTGCCAATGCCCGGAGCGTCATGCTGGTTGCCGATTCCACCAAGTTCACCCGCTCTGCGCCGGTGCGCATCGCGCATATGAGCCAGATCAACACCTTCGTCACCGACTCCGCGCTGCCGGCGGGCATCGCCAACATCTGTCATTCGCGTGGCATCCAGGTGATCGAGGCGATGCCGAAGCCGGCCGCCGACGTCGATGAGGCCGATGCCGGCGAAGGCGCCAACGCGCCGATTCCGATCCGGCGGGCGTAGATCCATTTCCGCGTAGTCCTTGCATCTCTCCCGCTTGCGGGTGGGGAAATCCTCTCCACACGAACAATCCGGCTCGCGGCGGCACCCTCACCCCAACCATCCCCCGTAGCGGGAGAGGGCGCGCACCCGCCGCGCCGTGTCCTGGCTGCACCGACACCGAATAAATCTGCCCCAACAGTTTCATTTTCGTTTGCTTTCGTTTTTGTTTGTGGTTTAGTCAAAAGCGAAAGCGAAATCGCCGAAGTGAAGGCGGCGCGTTGGGGAAGCGTTCTTTGGATCGGATTTTCGACCTCGCGATTATCGGGGGAGGCGTCAATGGCTGCGGTATCGCGCGCGATGCCGCCGGGCGCGGGAATTCCGTTTTCCTATGTGAAATGAATGATTTGGCGAGCGGGACCTCATCCTGGTCGACCAAACTCGTGCATGGCGGCTTGCGCTATCTCGAATATTACGAGTTTCGTCTCGTGCGCGAGGCGCTGATCGAGCGCGAAATCCTCTGGCAGATAGCGCCTCACATCATCCGCCCGCTTCGATTCGTGCTGCCGCACCATGCCGGCCTGCGCCCGACCTGGCTGCTCAGGCTCGGCCTCTTCCTCTATGACCATATCGGAGGGCGCCATTTGCTTCCGGCGACGCGCTCGGTCGATCTCGCTCATGATGTGGTCGGCCGTCCGCTGATTCCAGGCCGCTACACCAAGGGGTTCGAGTATTCCGACTGCTTTGTCGACGATGCGCGCCTCGTTGCACTGAACGCGCGCGACGCCGCCGACCGCGGCGCCGAGATTCGTACGCGCACCCGCGCCACCGAAATTCGCCAGAGCGACGGCATCTGGCAGCTCAACGTCGAAAACACCATGACGAAGCAGCGCTCGATGATCCGCGCCCGCGTGCTGGTCAATGCCGGCGGGCCATGGGTCGAGCAGGTGTTGAACTCGGGCGCGGGGGTGAATGCGCGCGCCAAAGTGCGGCTGGTGCAGGGCTCGCACATCGTGGTGAAGAAGCTCTACGAGCACGACCGCGCCTACATGTTCCAGAATGCCGACGGCCGTATCGTGTTCGTCATTCCCTACCAGGATGATTTCACTCTGATCGGTACCACTGATCGCGACTATCACGGCGATCCCGCCGAGGTGAGGGCGACGGACGAGGAGATCGCGTATCTCTGCAGTTCTGTCGGCGAATACCTGGCCAAGCCGGTGACGCCGGACGATGTGGTCTGGACTTATGCCGGCGTGCGTCCGCTCTATGACGATGGCGCCAGCGAAGCCAAGGCTGCGACCCGCGATTACGTGTTCGAGCTCGATACGCCCGGCGGCGCGCCGATGCTCTCGATCTATGGCGGCAAGATTACCACCTATCGCCGGCTTGCCGAGGAGGCGCTGGAACGGCTGTCGCCCTATCTGCAGAGCACCAAGGCGCGCGAGGGCTGGACCGGCAAATCGCCGCTGCCGGGCGGCGATCTCGACGTCTCTGCACTGCCGGCGCTGACTGCGGAGCTGCAGCGCAACTACCCGTTCCTGTCACTGGAGCACGCGAGCCGGCTCGCGCATGCCTATGGCACCCGCGCGTCAAAACTGCTCGGCACCGCCAAGACGTTGGCCGATCTCGGCGAATCCTTCGGCGCCACGCTGACGGCGGCCGAAGTGAACTACCTGATGACGTCCGAATGGGCCGTCAATGCCGAAGACATCGTCTGGCGGCGCTCCAAACTGGGCCTGCGGATGTCCAAGGAGGAGATCGCCGCCCTCGACGGCTGGATTGCGGCGCATCGCAATCCGCATGTAAGTCCCTTGCTCGAAGCAGGAGGACGAACATGAGCGTCACACTCGATCATGTCACACGCGTCGTCGATGGCATGGAAACCATCCGCGACGTGTCGCTGACGCTGGAAAAGGGCACGCTGAGCGTGCTGCTGGGCCCGACGCTGTCGGGCAAGACCTCGATCATGCGGCTCCTGGCCGGCCTCGACAAGCCGACCACCGGTCGCGTGCTGGTCGATGGCAAGGATGTCACCGGCATCGACGTGCGCAAGCGCTCGGTTGCGATGGTCTATCAGCAGTTCATCAACTACCCCTCGCTGACCGTCTACGAGAATATCGCTTCGCCCTTGCGGGTGCAGGGCAAGCCCAAGGCCGAGATCGAGCGGCGCGTCGCGGAAGCGGCGAAACTGCTGCGGCTCGAGCCGTTCCTGAAGCGCACGCCGCTGCAGCTTTCCGGCGGCCAGCAGCAGCGCACCGCGATTGCGCGCGCGCTGGTGAAGGGCGCCGATCTCGTGCTGCTCGACGAGCCGCTCGCCAATCTCGACTACAAGCTCCGCGAGGAGCTGCGCGCCGAGCTGCCGCGCATTTTCGAGGCCTCGGGGGCGATCTTCGTCTATGCCACGACCGAACCGACCGAGGCTCTGCTGCTCGGCGGCAATACCGTTTGCATGTGGGAGGGCCAGGCGCTGCAGGCCGGCGAGACCACAAAAGTCTATCGCCATCCCGATACGCTTCGCGTCGCGCAGGTGTTCTCCGATCCGCCGCTCAATCTGGTCGCGATCGAGAAGAAGAACGGCGCGGTGGAATATGCCGGCGGCATCACGGCGCCTTCCACCGGGCTTTACGCCAAGCTCGGCGACGGCGCCTATCGCGTCGGCTTCCGCGCCCATCAGCTCGAGATCGCCAATGGGCAGACCGGGCGCCACGCGTTTCCGGCAACCGTGACGGTCACCGAGATCACGGGCTCGGAGAGCTTTGTCCATTTGCATCGCGACTCCGTGAATTGGGTCGCGGTGCTGCATGGCGTGCATGAATATGAGCCCGGTCGGCAGCTCGATGCCGTGCTCGATCCCGATAATGTCTTCGTCTTCGATGCGGCCGGGCGGCTCGTCGCATCTCCCGGCGCCAATTGAGGGAGATGCAATATGGCCCGCATTGACCTCGTCGATCTCGCGCACTCCTACGGTGGCGCACACGCCCCGGCCGAAAGCTTCGCGCTGAAACCCGTGACCATGACCTGGCGGCAGGGCGGCGCCTATGCGCTGCTCGGTCCGTCGGGCTGCGGCAAGACCACGCTGCTCAATCTCATCTCCGGCATCATCACGCCGACGCGCGGGAAAATCGCGTTCGACGGCACCGATGTCACGCCGCTGTCGACACAGAAGCGCAACATCGCGCAAGTGTTCCAGTTCCCGGTGATCTACGACACCATGACGGTCGGGCAGAATCTGGCATTCCCATTGAAAAATCGTGGTGTGCCGAAGGCCGAGATCGACAAGCGTGTCGCCCAGATCGCGCAGCTCCTCGATCTCACGCCCGATGTCAATCGCAAGGCCACGAGGCTCACCGCGGATGCCAAGCAGAAGATCTCGCTCGGCCGCGGGCTCGTGCGTTCCGACGTCGCCGCCGTCCTGTTCGACGAGCCGTTGACGGTGATCGACCCCGAATTGAAGTGGCAGTTGCGTTCGAAGCTGAAAGCGCTGCACCGCGAGCTCGATCTCACCATGATCTATGTGACGCACGACCAGACCGAGGCGTTGACCTTCGCCGATACGGTGGTGGTCATGCATGACGGCCGCGTGGTGCAGAGCGGCACGCCGGCCGAATTGTTCGAGAAGCCGGCTCACACCTTCGTCGGCTATTTCATCGGCTCGCCCGGCATGAACATCGTGTCGGCCGAGGTCGACGGCCGCGAGGCGCGCATCGACGGCCACGTCATCGGACTGCACCGCAATTACGGCGTGCTGCCGAAGGGCGCGAAGGTCGAGATCGGCGTGCGTCCCGAATTCGTCGATATCGCCGCGCCCGCATCGGGCTTGTTGTCGGCCACGATCGAACGCATCGACGATCTCGGCCGCATCCGCTTTGCCCGAGTCCGCGTCGGCGATGCCAAATTCGCCGCGCGCGTACCGCCCGGCTTTTCCGTGCCCGGAGACACCGCAGGCCTGATCTTCGATCCGGCCCACGTTCACGTCTATGCCGACAGCATCCTGGTCGAGGGGAAGGCGTGATGAGGAAAACCTTCAACAACCGTGCCTGGCTGCTGGTCGCGCCCGTCATGATCGTCGTGCTGTTCTCGGCCCTGCTGCCGATGATGACCGTCGTCAACTATTCGGTTCAGGACGCGATGGCGGAGAATCATTTCTTTTGGAACGGCGATGCGTGGTTCCGCGACCTTCTCAATCCGGCAACCGAAATCGGCAGCCGCTTCGCGGGCGCGCTCGAACGGAATCTGATCTTCTCGCTCGTCGTTTTGCTGATCGAGGTGCCGCTCGGCATCGCGCTTTCGCTCGCGCTGCCGCGGCGCGGCTGGGCGGTCGGTCCAAGTCTGGTGCTGATTGCGCTTCCGATGCTGATTCCATGGAACGTCGTCGGAACCATGTGGCAGATTTTTGCGCGGGCCGACATCGGTCTGTTCGGCGCCGCGCTGACGGGCTTGGGTCTGCATTACAACGATACGCAGGATCCGGTGTCGGCATGGTTCACCATCCTCTTGATCGACGTCTGGCACTGGACACCGCTCGTCATTCTCTTGAGCTACGCCGGATTGCGCGCGATTCCCGACGCGTTTTATCAGGCGGCCCGCATTGATGCCGCCAGCCGCTGGTCGGTCTTTCTCAACATCGAATTGCCGAAGCTGCAGCGCGTGCTTGTTCTCGCGATCCTGCTGCGTTTCATGCAGAGCTTCATGATCTACACCGAGCCTTTCGTCGTGACCGGCGGGGGCCCGGGCAACGCGACGACGTTCCTGTCGATCGACCTGGTCAAGATCGCGCTGGGACAGGTCGATCTTGGCAGCGCCGCCGCGATGTCGCTGGTCTACTACCTCATCACGATCGCGCTGTGCTGGGTCTTCTTCACCGCGATGAGCCAACTCGATCTGTTGAAGGAGGCCTGAGATGAATCGCGGCATTCTCCCGAAGATCGGCCTCGTGTTCTATCTCATCTGTCTGATGCTGCCGATCTACTGGCTCATCAATATGAGCCTGCGAAGCAACGAAGACATCATGTCGGGTCTCGCCATCTGGCCGCGGAATCCGTCGCTGGTCAAATATTTCTTCATTCTTCACGACCCGACCTGGGTGCACGGATTCCTGGTGTCGCTGACCTACGTCGCGATCAACACGGTGATCTCGGTAACCGTAGCGTTGCCGGCGGCTTACGCGTTCAGCCGGTATCGCTTCATCGGCGACAAGCACCTGTTCTTCTGGCTGCTCACCAATCTGATGGCGCCTACCGCCGTATTCGCGTTGCCGTTCTTCAATCTCTATTACGCGGTCGGCCTGTTCGACACGGTGTGGGCCGTTGCGCTCGCGCATTGCCTGTTCAACGTGCCGCTCGCGGTCTGGATTCTCGAAGGGTTCATGAGCGGCGTGCCGCGCGAAATCGATGAGACCGCCGCGATCGACGGTTATTCGTTCCCTCGTTTCTTCGTGCGCATCTTCCTGCCGCTCGTCGCCAACGGCGTCGGCGTCACGGCTTTCTTCTGCTTCATGTTCTCGTGGGTCGAGCAGCTGCTCGCCACGACGCTGACCGCGACCGATGCGTTGCCGTTCGCCGCGGTCATGTCCCGCACCTATTCGGCGTCCGGAATGGATTGGTCGCTGCTCGCAGCCGCAGGCGTGCTGACCATGATTCCGGGAGCCCTCGTCATCTGGTTCGTGCGCAATCACATAGCCAAGGGCTTCGCCCTCGGGCGCGTGTAGGAGGCAGGCATGTCGTCATTCGCGTGGATGGCCTGGACATACCAGACAGCGATCTTCTTTGCCTTCATCGCGCTGTCGCTCGTCATCCTGACCCTGCTCGCGATCTACCGGCCGGAGAAGCCGCGCAAGGGCATTCTCGGATTTCCAACGACGCGAGGCGACCGCTTCTTCGTCTCGTTGCTCGGCTCCGCCTTCATTTTCATTCTGTGGATGCGACTTGACGGCGGAGAGCTTTGGTACGCGCTCGCGATCTGTATTCCGTTCGCGGTCGCCATGTTTCGTTTTGCGTGACTGTAACTGCCTCGCGCGTTGTGTGCGGGGTCAACCAGGGGAGGAAAGGGAAGATGGATATCAAACGTCGTGACGTTCTGAAGGGTATGGGCACGGCCGCGGCGGCAGCCGCGGTCGGTGCGCCAGCACTGCTCACACCGACCGTGAGCTATGCGCAACAGGTCGATGCCGCCAAGAAGTGGATCGACAACGAGTTCCAGCCGTCGACGCTGACCAAGGATCAGCAGATGGCCGAGATGGAATGGTTCATCAAGGCATCGGCACCTTTCAAGGGCATGCAGGTCAGCACAGCTTCGGAGATTCTCGGCATTCACGAGTACGAGTCGAAGACGCTGACCAAGGCATTTGCCGAGATTACCGGCATTCAGGTCAACCACGAGATGATGGACGAAGGCCTGATCGTCGACAAGATCTCGACGGAGATCCAATCCGGAAAGCCGATCTACGACTTCTGGATGAATGACTCGGACTTCATCGGCACCCATCCTCGCTATAACGACGTCGTCGGTGGCTCGTTGACCGACTTCATGGCGGGAGAAGGCAAGGAGATCACCAATCCGAATCTCGACCTCAACGACTTCATCGGGCTGTCGTTCGCGACATTCACCGATGGCAAGCTATATCAGTTGCCGGACCAGCAGTTCGCCAACCTCTACTGGTTCCGGTACGACTGGTTCAAGCGCCCCGAGCTCAAGACCGCATTCAAGAACAAGTTCGGCTACGAGCTCGGTGTCCCCGTCAATTGGTCCGCCTATGAAGACATCGCCGACTTCTTCACCAACACGGTGAAGGAAATCGACGGCCAGCGGGTCTACGGCCACATGGATTATGGCAAGAAGGATCCGTCGCTCGGCTGGCGATTCACCGACGCGTGGCTGTCGATGGCCGGCAACGGCGACAAGGGCCTGCCGAACGGCAAGCCGGTCGACGAGTGGGGCATCCGCATGGAGGACGGCATTCCACGCGGCTCCTCGATCACGCGTGGCGGCGACGCCAACGGACCGGCCGCCGTATATGCACTCACCAAGTTCGTCGAGTGGCTCAAGAAATATGCGCCGCCGGAGGCTGCGGGAATGGACTTCCTCGAGGCCGGCGCGGTCCCGGGGCAAGGGCATATCGCCCAGCAGATCTTCTGGTACAGCGCATTCACGGCGGCGCTCTCCAAGCCCGAGCTGCCGGTGATGAACTCGGACGGCACGCCGAAATGGCGCATGGCACCGAGCCCGCACGGGTCTTACTGGAAGGACGGCATGAAGCTCGGCTATCAGGACGTCGGCTGCTGGACGTTCCTGAAATATGCCAAGCCCGAGAAGGTGAAGGCAGGATGGCTCTACGCGCAGTTCTGCGTGTCGAAGACGGTCACCCTGAAGAAGTCGGTCAAGTTCCTGCACGTGATCCGCGAGAGCGACATCTGGGCGGACGCGATGACGGCGCTTGCACCGAAGGTTGGCGGTTTCGTCGAGTTCTACCGCAGCCCGGCGCGCAAGTTGTGGACGCCGACCGGCGTCAACGTGCCGGAATACGGCAAGCTGGCGCAGGTCTGGTGGCAGAACGTCTCGCGGGCGATCTCGGGTGAAGCAACGGCTCAGCAGGCCATGGACGGTCTGGCCAAGGCGCAGGATGACATCCTGGCTCGCCTGGAGAAGTCCGGCGTGCAGGGCAAGCTCGGGCCGAAGCTCAATCCAGAGAAGACCGCGGAGTACTGGTTCGCCAAGGCCGAGAAGGACGGCAACGTCGCTCCGCAACGCAAGCTCGCCAACGAGAAGCCGCAAGGCATCACGCAGGACTACGACGAGCTCATCAAGAGCTGGAAGGCGGAAGTTCCGCACAAGAAAACCTAAGCCCGTTGACGCCTGATGCATGGGGTGGGAAGCTCCTTCGGGGGTCCCACCCCTTTTTCTTTAACGAAAGCAAACGGTTCGAAGATCTCCGGGCATGTCCGGCACCGAAGTCGAAGTAAAGGGGTTGTTTGCTACGCCGGTAGCCGCAGTGATGTTGCCGGGCGCCGAGGAGCGCAACGCGGAATTGACCGAAATCATCCTGCGGCGCCGCGCCGAGCAGCCATCGATCGGTGCGTCGAGCATTGGCGGCTGGCATTCGACGCGCGACATCGTGGAGTGGGGTGGCACGGGCATTCAGCAGGTGTTGAGCGTCGGCCGCTCTGTCGCGACACAGTTGACCGCGGACCGCAATGGCAACCCGATCAAGCCAGACTGGAAAGTCGAAGCCTGGGCCAACGTCCTTGGACCGGGCGGCTCGAACGCATGCCACTATCATCCGGGTTCATTCTGGTCCGGCACCTATTATGTCGCCGACGGCGGTTGCGCCGATGACGCCTCGCTCGGCGGCGAGTTCGAAATGTTCGATCCGCGTGGCCCGGCACCGATGATGCATGCGCCGCTCTTGAAGTTTGCCGGCGAGGATGGCCGCTCCGCGGGAAGCGCGCAGACAATTCGGCCGCGTGCCGGGCTGTTGTTCCTGTTTCCGTCGTTCCTGTTGCACGCGGTGCGCCCCTACACCGGCAATGCCTTGCGCATATCGATCGCTTTCAACCTGGGCTTGTATCCGAACTCATGAAGCTCGAAATGAGCGGCAAGCGAGTGGCCTCATGCGGGTGACGTTTCGTTGCGATCCGGCATTGGTAGACAAGCTGGCGCGGCCAATTCCCGCGCGCCAAGCCTTGCCCGACTGGCTCAGAAACATGCCCGGCACCGCCTGGTCTGCCGTGCACGGCGAGGACGTCCGTACGGTCAAGCATTGTCCGCCCTTCGTCGATGCGATGGCCTTCGGCTTTATTATCCCGCTTCCCTGCGATGTCACCGTGCGCGACGGCGTGCTGTCGTGGGATTGGGATTTGCCGCAGCTCTCGGCCGAAGCGCACCCACGCTCGCCGATCAGCTTCCACGTCCCTGCGCAAGTGACTGCGACGCCGTTTCACGACGCGGCAACGTCCATCGTGAAATTCAACAGCTTCTGGACCATCGAGCTCGAGCCCGGCTACTCGCTGTTTGCGACTCATCCCGTCAACCGCGCCGATCTTCCGTTTCGGTTGCTGAGCGGACTTGTCGATTGCGATCGTTTCTCCGATGTCGGCGTGTTGTTTCCGGCGGTCTGGACCGACCCCGGTTTCGAAGGTGTATTGCCGCGCGGCACGCCCGTCGCGCAATGCTTTCCGGTCGCGCGAACCGCGCTGGAGCTCAACTGTGAAGCGTTTTCGGCTGGTGCGGCGCGCCGCTATGACGAGACTGCCGCTCTGCTCCTCAACCGACGAGGCGTCTATCGGCGAAAATTCCGCGCGAGGAGGGGGCGCTCAAGTGACGAGTGACTGCCTGAGCCGTTCGGGGTCGAGCCACAATTCGCCGCGCGGGGAAGCAGGAAGGGCCTGGGCGATGCGGCCGAATGTATCGGGGCGAAGCCGCATCGCGCGACCGAACATGGCTTTGGCAGCGGCGAGGTCACCAGTCTGCTGCAGGCAGATGCCGAGGTTGACATGGGCTTCTGCGAGCTCGGGAGACAAGCTCAGGGCGCGGCGATAGGCTGCGATTGCGGTCGCGGTATCATGCGAATCCTGGCAGATCAGCCCATAAGCAAACCAGAGATTTGCACTTGCGATGTTTGACGCAAGGATGCGCTCGAGCTCCGCTCGCGCGGCCGCAAGCTCGCCCAGCTTGTGGAGGCAGAGCGCGAGCTGCAATGCGATTTCGGCGTTGCCGGGCGATCGCGATCCGGCCTTGCGCAGGACATCGACGGCCTCGCCAAGCCGACCCAGCTCCCGCAAGCTCGCGGCGCGGGCGATTTCGTGGCGGGGATTTTGAACCACCTCCGCGGCGCGCGTGAAAGCGACCAGCGCCGCCTCGAACTTGCCGGCCTTGTGCAGCGCCATGCCGATTTCGTGCCATCCTTCGGCATGGCCGGGAAAGCGGCGCAACAGATCCTGTAAGGCGTCGTTTGCTTCCGGGTCGCCGAGCTCCAGAAGCGCAATACACGTCATGAAAGCTGCGTCGGCTCTTTCAGGAGCGCATTGCGCGGCCTCGCGGAAGAATTGCAGGGCGTGAGGGAGATCGCCTGCGGCTCTTGCCGCGCGGCCCGCGAGAAGCAGAGCCGGCGCGTGTCTCGCCTTGAGCGCGAGGCACGATCGCGCCCAGCGGAGCGTCTTGTCGTGGTCACCGCGCTGCCAGGCGACCGTTGCAACGAGCTGATGGGCTGCAGGGTCATCCGGTGCGTCGTTGATCAGCGCGCTAGCCAGCGTCCCTGCTTGCTCGATGCGACCTTCGCGCAACGCCGCAAGCGCCGCGTTGATCTGCTCGGCGCGCCGCTGGTTCTCGGGGGAAGTATCAGGTCGGTCGGACGAAGCCGTCATGGTGGCATTAGAGACGCATCAGCGGTGAAGCGCAACCACCTGCGGTCATCGCCCGGCTCGACCGGGCGATCCAGCTTTCCTGAGACCTCAGAGCTTATGCCGGGACGCCTCTGGAATACTGGATGCCCCGCTTGAAGCGGGGCATGACAGTCTTCGAGGCAACTACTCCGCGGCCTCTGCCTGCTCGAGCGACGGATAGTCCGTATAGCCCTTGGCGCCGCCGCCGTAGAACGTCGCCTTGTCCCACGCATTCAGCGGCGCGCCCTTCTTCAGCCGCTCGACGAGGTCGGGGTTGGAGATGAAGGGCTTGCCGAACGCAATCAGGTCGGCGGCGTTCGCCGCGAGCTGCTTGTTGGCGAGCTCGAAGTCGTAGCCGTTGTTGGCGATATAGGCGCGCGTGAAACGCTTGCGCAACGAGGCATAGTCGAACGGCGCATTGTCGCGCGGGCCGCCGGTCGCGCCTTCGATGACGTGGATATAGACGAGCTTCAGCGCCTCGAGGCCGTCGACGATATGATCGAACAGCGGCTGCGGATTGGAGTCGGACACGTCGTTCGATGGCGTCACCGGCGAGATGCGGATGCCGGTGCGCGCGGCGCCGGCTTCGGCAGCAACCGCCTTGGAGACGTCCAGCATCAGCCTCGCGCGGTTCTCGATTGATCCGCCATAGGCGTCGGTGCGCTTGTTGGTGCCGTCTTTCGCGAACTGGTCGAGCAGATAGCCGTTGGCGCCGTGAACCTCGACGCCGTCGAAGCCGGCCGCGAGCGCATTCGCCGCACCCCGCTTGAAGTTGTCGATGATGCCGGGAATTTCCGAGAGCTCGAGGGCGCGCGGCTCGGAGATGTCGATGAACTGCCCGTTCACAAAAGTCTTGCCCTTGGCGCGGATCGCACTTGGCGCCACCGGCTTGCCGCCGCCCGGCTGCAGCGAGGTATGCGAGACGCGGCCAACATGCCAGAGCTGCAGGAAGATCCGCCCGCCGCGCTCATGCACGCGGTCGGTGACCTTGCGCCAGCCTTCAACCTGCTCCTTCGAATAGATGCCGGGCGTATCCTGGTAACCCTGACCCTGCTGCGACACCTGCGTGGCCTCCGTGATCAGAAGTCCGGCGGAAGCGCGCTGGCTGTAGTATTCGACCGCAAGCGGGCTCGGCACCATGCCGGGCGGCATCGCGCGGTTACGCGTGAGCGGCGCCATCACCAGGCGGTTGGGCAGCGTGATCGGGCCAAGCTTGTAGGGCTCGAAGAGTTTTGTGGTGCTCATTGGACGTCCGGAAAGGATGGCAGATGGCCTACAATTGTGCATTGCGGCGGCGGGCGCAAGGTGACAGCCATTCGTGACACGCAGGGGTGAAGAGCGCGGCCTCGTCATTCCGAGGCGCCGCGAGGCGACGAGCCCGGAATGACGAGGGGAGAGAGTTAGGCCACGCCCAGAAAATCGCGCTTGCCGATCTCGACGCCATTGTGGCGCAAAATTCCATGCGCGGTCGCCGCATGAAAATAAAAATTCGGAAACGAGAAGCGATTGAGAAATTGCTGCCCCGTCAGCGTCATCGTTGTGTTGGGGCCAGCCGGGAACGACACTTCTTTTGTCTCGCCGCCGTCAAGCTGCGCAGGCTTGAAGGTCTTCAGATAATCGATGGTTTTGGCAAGCCGCTGCTGCAGTTCACCAAAGCTGGTCTCGGTATCGGGCGTCGACGGCACCGCGGCTTGCGCGAGCCGGGCACAACTCTTGCCGGCGAAATCGCAGGCGAGCTGGATCTGCTTGGTCAGCGGCAGCATGTCCGGATAAAGCCGCGCGCCGAGCAGCACGCCGGGCTCGATGTTTTTCGCCTTGCAATGGGCTTCCGCCTTGCTGAGCAGGCCGGACAGCGCATTGAGGATTTGCAGATAGGCAGGGATGGTGGCGTCGTAAAAGGACATGTGATGCTCTTGTTCAGGTGGGACTAGAAGCATCGCTCGAGATGGGGTCGCGGCGGAGAAAAAGCAACTGCGGCTGTGAGCGAACAGCATTCGGTCGTACCGCAATTTTCACCTTGCCCCGCTCTTGTCCGCCGAAGCCCGCCTTCTGGCGCAGGCGGATGCGGGGAGAGGAGAGGGAGAAGAAAAGAGCTACCGCGTCGCGCGCAACGTGGCCGGCTCCGCCTGCGCGCGCGGCACGCCGCGCATCCTGGCGAGCAGTTCGGCCGTCGGCCAGGAATCCGCCGGCAGGCCATATTTGATCTGCATCGCCTTGATTGCGCTTCGGCTCTGCTGCCCAAGCACGCCGTCGACCTTGCCGACATCGAAGCCCGCGCGCACCAGAAGCTGTTGCAGCTCCTTGATCTCGTTGAACGGAAGCTGCGCCACGGGCACGGCGGGCCTGCGCATCGGCGGCGCGCCTGCGATGCGGGTGGCGAGATAGGCCGCAGTGGTCGAATAGATCAGCGAGTTATTCCATTGGGTGTAGGCCGAAAAATTCGCGTAGACCAGAAAGGCCGGGCCCATCCGGCCCATCGGCAACAGCAGCGACGCCGGCAAATTATCGTTCGGCAGCGGCCGTCCGTTGGCATAGGTCACCCCTAGCTGCGCGAATTTTGCGCGCGGCAATTGAATGGTGAGGTCGGCCTGGTCCCAGGGAAAATTCGCCGGCGCGCGCACTTCTTCCAGCCACGGCTCGCCGCGCCGCCATTTCAGTCCGGTCGCGATATAGTTTGCAGTCGAGCCGATCACGTCCGGCGCGCTGTGCAGAAGATCGCGGCGGCCGTCACCGTCGTAGTCAACCGCGTAGGTGAAATAATGCGTCGGCAGAAATTGCGTCTGCCCGAGCTCGCCGGCCCAGGAGCCGATCATCTCGCCTGGTGTGAGATCGCCGCGGTCGATCACCTTCAATGCCGCGATCGTCTCGTTCTGGAAGCGCTCGCTGCGGCGGCAATCATAGGCGAGCGACACCAGCGAGCGCAGCGTCGGCAGCTTGCCCATGTTGGCGCCAAAATCGCTCTCCAGCCCCCAGAACGCGGCGATCACCGCCGGCGGCACGCCATACTCCTTCTCGGCGCGCGCGAACGCCGCCGCGTAGGTCCTGATATGCTGCTGCCCGTTCTGCATGCGGAAATTCGCCGCCATGCGGCCGGCGAATTCGATAAAGATCTGGCCGAACACGCGCTGGCCACGATCGCGGTTGACGATGCCCTGATCGTAGACAAGGTAAGGCGAGGCCTCGGCAAGCGTCCGCTGCGATACGCCTTGCCCAGCCGCCTGCTGTTTCAGCCCGGCGAGGAAGCGGTCGAAACTTGCGCCGTTGTGGCAGGATGCGGCACGCATCGAGGGCGTAGACGCGACGCCGGGCGGCTTCGGCGTGAGCGGCCTTGCTATCGGTGCCGGCCGCCCGAATGGGGGAAGCAGTTGCTGCGCGACGGCTGCCGACGTCAGCGTTGCAATGCCGGCGACCGCTGCGATCGCCGTTCGAATTCCGGATGAAGAGACTCGCATCGAGGTGGCTGTTCCCTGCCCAAACCTGCTCCGGCATAACCGAATCTGCCGCGAAAGGAAACCAAAGCAGCGTTCTTGTTCACGATGAACGCGAACCTGGCCTGTGCCCGCCATGGCCGCGCAGGAACAACAGCTACGGGTAAGTGGTTGAGACGAAAGGCCGCTGCGCAGGTCTCCGCGAGCGGAGGATGTCATGAGAAAGCTGTTCATCCTGTCGACCACACTGATGCTCGCTGCATCCGCGCTGGCGCTCGCGCAGGCTGTTCCAGGCGGGCGCAATTCGCCGGCCGGTCCCTCCAATGCGCCGGCTTCGCCTGCAACGTCCGGCGGCACGACCGGAACCAATCCCCTGTTCAGCCTTCATGACATGCCGTGCTCCGTCTCGCCCAATGCGACTGGCGGCATCACGACGTCACCCTCCTGCGGGACCGATCCGCTCGCCGTGCCGACGCAGACGATCCCCGCGACAGGGCAGGGCAGCGGCTCTCCGGCGCTGCCATCCGAAGCCGCAGGCAGCGCTGGTGCCGGCACGCAGAGCTCTCGATCCACGGGTGGGACCAACGGTTCAACGACCCAGGGCGCGAACACCGCGCCACAGACGGGATCGGCTGGCGGCGCTGCGTCGGGCACCACGACGTTCTGTGCGTCGACCTTGCCCACGACCGGCGGGCGGTCCGGCGTGGGGAGCCTGGTCGGCGGGTGTTGAGGCTTGGCGGGCATGCCCTTCAGAAATGTCCGCTTTAATCGCTAAACTTCGAGGCGATGCGCTAAGCCGGGCTTTACGCGCGTGCGGCTAATGTGCTGGCCGGTCCAACAGGGAAAGCCACCATGACCGTGCAAGAGCGGCCTAAAGTGCAGCGCGAGCCGCGACGGCAGATGAACGGCCGGACGGCCCACATCATGCTCGATCGTGGAACGAAGGAGCTTGAGTGCTCCGTGATCGACGTCGCGCCCGGCGGCGCCAGGATCATCGCCGACGCCGACATGGATGTCGGCGATCACTTCGCGCTCGCACTGGTCGCGACCCACAGCAGGCGCCAGCGCTGTGAAGTGGTCTGGCGTCATGACAAGACGTTTGGGGTCAAGTTTCTGACGTGAGGCGGCTGCATCAGGACTGCGCTCACCGGTCCTCTTCCCGTGGATGCACCCACAGATATGGCGTGATTTCGCGCCGCGCAGTCAGCTTGATCATGTGCACGGGCGGAGCGTGCCGGCCCTTGTGGCAGGCGCGGCATTTCAGCGAGGCCTCGAGCTTCCATAGCGGCGTATTGCGCGGGCGGCGGATGGTCTCCAGCGGAATACTCGCGCGCGTCTTGCAGCGGTTGCATTCGACCTCGAGGAAGCCAAGCCCGCCATTGAGGCATTGGCCGATGGTCGGCGATGGTTGCGCCGGCCCGCCATAGCCTTCCATGCGGATCGACCAGGCCTCGGCTTCCGCACGATCGGCCTCGCGAACGGCCCTGGCCGCCGCCTCACGCGCCGACTGCGCGCGGATTTTCGCGCCGATCAACCGGCCCTGAAAGGCGGATTGGCGTGACCTCGAGCCCATAGCGGCCAAATTACAGCGCCACGCGCCGCGAGGCGCAACCGCCACTAGCCTTAGCGGCAGAACAGAACATCAGCACACCAGCGCTGCGGTTATTCAAGCGGCGGTATCGAGGGATTGGGCAGATCAACGTCGCGCCGTCGTGAACCGATCTTCGCCGCTGCCTCGGAACCAGCGGGGTAGTGCGGCGTTTTCCCGACAATCCAGAAATCTCAAATCAATTCAGCCAGGGGCAACTGCATCGTCTGCAGGGCTCACTGGCGCCCATTCATTGGTGATGCGATGAAGGATTTTCCGGAAGCTACGTTCGTGCCCGAGATCGTGGAGGCGATGACGGAAGCGCTCGATGCATCGGTGGCGTCGCTGCCGCATCCGGTCTCATCGACCCAGGTCAACCTGCTCGCAGAATCCATCCTGCGCACAGCGCAACAAGGCGAGCGTGATCCCGTGGTCCTGCAGCGCATGGCGCTCTTGGAATTGCAGATCACGCCACGCGCGTGATTTTGCCGGAAGGAAACTGAAACACGTTCGCGGGATGACAACGCGCCAGTGGAACATTCACCCCAGCCGCGAGTTTTCCGGGTTTCCCTCGTGGAACTGCTGACGTGTGAGGTGCGCCATGATCAGGCTCTCTCTTGCCTTAACGCTTCTTCTTGCCAACGCACCGATCGCGCTGGCGCAACATGCTGGCACGCCGCAGGAGCAGCGGGCCTGCACGCGCGACGCTCAGCGCTTTTGCCGGAAGGATCTCGGCAACGACGACGCGGTTCAGTCGTGCCTGCAGCAGCACCGTACGCGGCTCAGTCGAACCTGCAAGAAGGTCTACGAAAGCCACGGCATGTAGCCGCGCCTAGCGCTGCCCGTTGGTGTGGGCGTTCCAGTGGCCCCAGCTTACATTGGTGAGGCTGCGAAAGTCGGTGCCGAGCGGACGGCGGGTCTGCTGCTCATAGGCCGAGATGCATTTCTCGGACTCCGCAAGCTTGCGTGAGAGTTCGTCGATCGCTTTCTGCGTCTCGCCGATCCTGTCATGGCCGGTGGTGAAGCGGGCGATCTCGAGCTTCTTCAGCGCTGCGCGGTTCTTCTTGAGCTGCACCCGGTGCCAGGCAATCCTGCTGTTGCTGTCGGCCATCGCAAAACCTCCTGATTCGTTCCACCATATCACAGCGACTCCATCGCGAGAATCTGATGGCGGTTGTGCGAAGAGGAGAGTTCCCCGGCGCGATTTGGCCGCGTGATGGACGCAAATGCGGCGAGACAAATGACGTGAAAATGCGCCTCCAAGGGAGAGTTGAGGTCGCTCACAGCTCTCGCGCATTCGAAAACGCGAACGACGATACCCGCCGCGTGTTCTCATCCAGGATCAGCGTCCGCGTGATCGGCGGCTCGGCACGCTGGCTGCAATTCTCGCGTTCGCAGAGCCGGCAGTTGACGCCGATCGGCGTGCCTTCGGCCTTCTCCAGATCCATGCCGGTCGCATAGATGAGCCTTGCGGCGTGGCGGATTTCGCAGCCAAGCCCGATCGCAAAGCGCGGCTCGACCAGCGGATGCGGCGCAACGGGCCTGCGCACCACCTGCGCGATCGAGAAATAGCGCGTGCCGTCGGGCAGCTCGATCACCTGCTTCAGGAGCCGGTCCGGCGTGTCGAAGGTCGAATGCACGTTCCAGAGCGGGCAGGTGCCGCCGAACTTGGAGAAGGGGAAAGTGCCGGAGGAGAAGCGCTTGGAGACGTTGCCGGCATTGTCGACGCGGAGCATGAAGAAGGGAATGCCGCGCGCGTTGGGTCGCTGCAGGGTGGTGAGGCGGTGACAGACCTGCTCGAAGCCGGCGCCAAAGCGCTGCGCCAGCACATGCACGTCGTAGCTCAGCGCTTCCGCCGCCGCATGGAAGGCCTGGTAGGGCATCATCACACAGGCCGCAAAATAGTTCGCGAGCGTGATGCGGTACAGCCGCCGCGGCGCGTCGTCGAGCTTGCCGGCGCGGCCGATGAGGGTCTCCAGCGTGCTGCCGCATTCGGCGAGCGCCACCTGGAAGGCGAGCTGGAAGGTGCGGCTCGGCGCGTCCACGAGTTCGGAGATCAGGAGCTGGCGGCGATGGCGGTCGAAGCGGCGCAAGGTTTCCCGCATCACATCGACCGGCATGACGCGGGTGACGACCGAATGCTTCTCGCGCAAGCGCGTGACGAGCGCGGCATCGAGGCTCTCGGCCGGCACGTTCAATTCGTCGCGCAATTGCTCGGCGGCCTGCTCGAGCTCGGCGAAATAATTGCGGTTGGCCTCGATCAATTCGCGCACGCGCTCGATCGGATTGGCTTCGAAGCGCGAGGCTTCGTCGCGGTCGGCCATCTGCGCCGCCGCCAGCGTCTCGCCCTGTCTCGCCTCGGTGTAGGCGGCATAGAGCCGCTGCAGCGCATGGGTGACGCCGGGGCAGAGCTCGGCGAGGTCGCGCAGCTCCTGCTTCGGCAGGTCGATCTGGCGGAACAGGGGATCGGAGAAGATCTCGTTCAGCTCGGCGAAGAAGCGGTCCTCGTCGGCGGTGGCGAGATCGCGCAGGTCGAGGTCATAGGCCTCCGCGAGGCGGAGCAGGATCTGCGCGGTGACCGGGCGCTGGTTGCGCTCGATCAGGTTGATATAGCTCGGCGAAATCCCGAGCCCCTCGGCGATCTGGGTCTGCGACAGGCCGAGTTGCTGGCGGATGCGCCGGAAGCGCGGGCCGACAAACAGCTTCTTTCCGGTGTCCGAGGGCATGGCAGTCTCGTTGACCCATTTTGTGACAAAAATGACAAATCGACATCTATGACAAGTTCATATGTTACATGACATCATCAATCGAGCGCAAGGCGCCTGTACTAATTAATCCGACTGGCGTTTAGCTCCTGCCACGCATTTTGCAATGCACTGTCAAGAATGTCGACGAGAGACAAGAGTGGCGAAGGCAAACGCTGCAGAATTGTCGTCACCGAAAGGATCACGTACATGAACTACCAGCCACGCGGCATCAGTGACCGGGCGATCCAGGGACCGGCTTCCTATCTGAGCGAGGTTGCAGCTGCTGAGGCGCTCCTTGAGACCAAACCGACCTGGAACGGGGTGACGGCCGAGGCCGTCGCGCGCATGCGCCTGCAGAACCGCTTCAAGACCGGCCTCGACGTCGCCCGCTACACCGCGGCGCTGATGCGGGCCGACATGGCCGCCTATGACGGCGACCCCACCAAGTACACCCAGTCGCTGGGCTGCTGGCATGGCTTCATCGCCCAGCAGAAGCTGATCTCGGTCAAGAAGCACTTCGGCACCACCGATCGCCGCTACCTGTACCTG
>NZ_DATGFH010000124.1:0-14218 GCF_035309285.1 Bradyrhizobium sp.
CACGTATAAGCCGTAAACCATTGCGCAGGGAATGCCGGTTGTTCTGGCTGCCCTGTTGTTGCCTGCGTGCGTAAAGTGCACTTTTCCTTTGCACGCAAGGCTCGCGGGTGCGGCCTGCACCCGGCATTCCCTGCGCCCTCCGATTGCTTGAGGGCGATGTCGACGCAAAGCTCGGGCAGATCATGCCGCGGGAATGCGAAGGTGTGCCCACGGCTGTTTGACAATCAAATCAGGAAAGAATGTAGGGTGGGCAAAGCCAACGGGTCCGCGCGAGCGCGCGGCCCGATGACAGGCTCCGCGTGCCCACCATCGAGAGCATTGGTTGAAACACGGTGGGCACGGCGCAAGTGCGCCTTTGCCCATCCTACAACTCGCCGATGGATTCCGCGGAGGCCTACGCGAGCAGTACCGCATCCGCGCCGTTCACGGCATCCGCCGAGTCCGTCACCGTCTTCTCCAACGAAGGCGCCTGCACGCTCACATTCTCGGCGAAGAAGCGCGCCAGCGTGACATGGCGTTCGCCGCTGCTACCCGCCTTGGCGGCGAGCGCCTGGCCGGCGAGCAGGCAGCCGCCGAGCGTCGCGCCGAACAGGCGCAGATAGGGCGTTGCACCCGCGAGCGCGTCATTCGGCTTCGAGGTGACGCGCTCCAGCAGCCAGCGGCTGGCGCGTTCGAGCGCGCCGAGCGCGTCGCGCAGCTTTGCGCCAGTGGTGCCGAAGGCGGGATCGTTGGAGGTCTCGACCTGCTTGACGGTGGCATCGAGCTCTTTCAGCAGCTCCCACACCGAGGCGCCGCCATTGGCCGCGAGCTTGCGCGTGACGAGGTCGATCGACTGGATGCCGTTGGTGCCCTCATAGATCGAGGTGATGCGCGCGTCGCGATAATGCTGCGCGGCGCCGGTCTCCTCGATAAAGCCCATGCCGCCATGCACCTGCACGCCGAGATAGGCGACCTCGTTGCCGATGTCAGAGGAGAAGGCCTTGGCGATCGGGGTGAGCAGCGCGCCGCGCGCGGCGGCATCCGCGCGCACCTTGGCGTCCTTGGCGCGCGCGGCGACATCGAGAGCCACTGCGGTCGCATAACAGATCGAGCGCGCCGCCGCGGTCATCGCGCGCATCAGCATCAGCGTGCGCTTGACGTCGGGATGCACGATGATGGCGTCCGATCCGTCGCCGGTCTTGCCGGCGGCGCGGCCCTGGCGGCGCTCCTGCGCATACGCCAGTGCCTGCTGATAGGCGCGGTCGGCAATGCCCACGCCCTCAAGGCCGACGGCAAGGCGCGCCTGGTTCATCATCGTGAACATGCATTGCATGCCGCGATTTTCCTCGCCGATGAGGTAGCCGATCGCGCCGCCCTTGTCGCCCATGGTCATGGTGCAGGTGGGGGAGGCGTGGATGCCGAGTTTGTGCTCGATGCCGGATGGATAGATGTCGTTGCGTGCGCCGAGCGAGCCGTCGGCATTGACCATGAATTTCGGAATCAGGAACAGCGAGATTCCCCTGGTGCCGGCGGGCGCGTCGGGCAGGCGCGCGAGCACGAAATGCACGATGTTGTCGGTCATGTCGTGGTCGCCATAGGTGATGAAGATCTTGGTGCCCTTGATGCGATAGGTGTCGTCCGCCTGCTTCTCGGCGCGGGTGCGCAGCGCGCCGACATCGGAGCCGGCCTGCGGCTCGGTGAGCTGCATGGTGCCGGTCCATTCGCCGGTGACGAGCTTTTCGAGATAGATCGCCTTCAGCTCGTCGGAGCCGTGCGCATCCAGCGCCTCGATCGCCGACAGCGTCAGCAACGGGCAGAGGCCGAAGGCCATGTTCGAGGCGTTCCAGATCTCGGTGCAGGCGGCGTTGATCGCAAGCGGCAGACCCTGGCCGCCGAAGGCCTCGGGGCCGGACACCGCGTTCCAGCCGCCGTCACACCAGCGCTTGTAGGCGTCCGGCCAGCCCGGCGCGGTCGTCACCTTGCCGTCCTCGAGCTTGATGCCGTGCTCGTCGCCGACGCGGTTGAGCGGGGCCAGCACGTCGGTCGCAAACTTGCCGGCTTCCTCCAGCACGGCCGCGGTGATGTCGGCATCGAAATCGCCGTAATGGCCGGCCTCCACGGCAGCCTTCAGCCCGGCACCGTGGTTGAGCGCAAGCAGGATGTCGTCGATCGGCGCGCGGTAGGTCATGGCGTCACTCCGGAAAGCAATCGTTGGCGCCGTCTTCCCACGAAACCGTTAGAGCCTCAACTGCCGGAAGGGCCATTATGATGGACGGAGCGGCCAAACCGGCCCGGGCCGCGGCGCGCGTCGAATTTTGCTGCCGTGGCGGTTGAAATGGCCGACTTCTCTCTATAGACCGACTGCGCCGGGAGAATCCCGGGGTAGTCCGTGCTTCCGCCGTTTCCCTTTGAACGGCCTGTTGGGGCGTAGCCAAGCGGTAAGGCAGCGGATTTTGATTCCGCCATTCGGAGGTTCGATCCCTCCCGCCCCAGCCAGAATTGCCGCGATTGATAGGTGCGGCTCTCTCGTCCCTCAGGCGGACTTGTCCCTAAGGCGGACTTGGCGAGGCAAGCGCTATCGGATTACCATGCGCGCCGATTTTGGCGCTTCCCGGAAAACGAACTGCGTAGAGGATGTCGGCGTCTCTGTTTGCGAGCTTGACGGAACGAGCGTCGTTCGGTCGCGTCCTGATGCGCACCCTGGTGGTGATCGCCTATCTCATCATCTTCGCGCCGGTCACGATGATCGTCGTGACCAGCTTTTTCTCGCAGGAGATCGTGAGCTTTCCGCCGCCGGGGCTGACCTGGCACTGGTACGCCAACGCCTGGGACAAGCCGGAATTTTTGCGTGGGCTGATCACGAGTCTGCAAGTGGCGTCGCTTGCGGCCGCCGTCGGCGTGCCGATCGGCACTGCCGCCGCGCTTGCCATCGTGCGCGGCGAATTTCCGGGCAAGCAGGCGATCAGCGCGCTCCTGCTTGCGCCGCTTGCGGTGCCCGGCGTGGTCGCGGGCTCGGGCCTCTATATGTTCTACGTGCTCGCCGAGAATGCGCTCGATCGCGACATCACGGCGACGACCGCGGGGCTGGTTGCAGCCCACGTTCTGCTCACGATTCCCTGGACGGTGCGCCTCGTGGTCGCAAGCTTGCAGAGCCTCGATCGCGCCGCGGAGGATGCGGCGGCCAATCTCGGCGCCGGCCCCTTTACGGTGTTTCGCCGCATCACGCTGCCGATGATGCGGCCGGGCATCGTGGCGGCGGCGATGTTCTCCTTCATCCAGAGCTTTGAGAATCTGGACCTGTCATTGCTGTTGGTCGGCCCCGGACGGACCACGCTGCCGGTCGCGATGCTCAACTACCTCGAGTTCCGGATCGATCCGACCCTGGCTGCGGTCGCGACGGTGCAGATCCTGATCGTCGGCGTGCTGATGGTGGTGACCGATCGCTTCGTCAAACTGTCGCAGGTCGTCTGATGGCGAGCCTCTCGGTCGAAAATCTCTCCAAGCTGTTCGGTGCCTCGCTTGCCGTCGATGGCCTCGATCTCTCCGTGCGCGAAGGTGAACTGGTCGCGCTGCTCGGTCCCTCCGGCTGCGGCAAGACCACGACCTTGCGCATGGTCGCGGGCTTCCTGCCGCCGACCAGCGGGCGCGTGTTGTTCGACAAGGAGGATGTCACGCGCTTGCCGGCGCACAAGCGCTCAACCGGCATGGTGTTCCAGTCCTATGCGCTGTTTCCGCATATGACCGCCGCGCAAAACATCGGCTTTGGGCTGGAGATGCGCGGGCTCGGCTCAGACGAGCGCCAGGCGAAGGTCGAGGAGGCGTTGAAGCTGGTGCGGCTGTCGCATCTCGCCGGCCGCCTGCCGCGTGAAATGTCGGGCGGCCAGCAGCAGCGCGTCGCGCTCGCCCGCGCGCTCGTGATCAATCCGAAGCTGTTCCTGCTCGACGAGCCGCTCTCCAATCTCGACGCCAAGCTCCGCGCCGAGGTCCGGATCGAGATCCGCGCGCTGCAGCAGCGGCTGGGCCTGACCACGCTGCTCGTGACCCATGACCGCGAGGAGGCGCTGACCATGGCCGATCGGCTGGTCGTGATGGATGGCGGCCGGGTACGCCAGATCGGCTCGCCCCGCGAGCTCTATGATGCGCCGAAGGATACCTTCGTCGCGGATTTCGTCGGCCGCTGCAACATCCTGCCCGGCCGGCGCGAAAGCGAAACGGCGTTCCGCACCGACAGCGGCCTCGTTTTGGCGGTCGACACGGTGGCGGATGAGAGCAAGAATGCCGCCGCCTTTGCGCTTAGGCCGGAACGAATTTCGATCAGCCCGGGCGCGACGGGTGACGTCCTTGGTGCCGTCCAGGCTGTGACCTATCTCGGGCCGCAGACCGAGTACCATGTGCGCGTCGGAAGTGAGGTTTTCGTGGTGGTGCGGCAGACCCCGGGCGCGCATGAGGCGCTCGCTGCGGTCAAGCCGGACGACCTGGTTTCCCTGCAGTGGGACCGCAAGGCCCCGCGGCTGGTCCCGCAAGCATCCTAGTTGAGGGAGATTGTCATGATATCGCGACGTCATTTTCTATCCGCCGGCGCCGGGGCTGCGACCATGCTGGCCTCGAACGCGCCAATCGCCCGCGCCGATGCCGGCCAGGTCGTGGTCGGCACCTGGGGCGGCGATTACGGGCAACTGCTCAGTGATCTTATCGACAAGCCGCTGCTTGCGCCGAAGGGCATCGAGGTCCTGCAGGACGTCGGCAATGCCGATCCACGGAAAACGAAGCTCTTGGCGGAGCGGCAAAGCCGGCGCGGATCGATGGATGTGGCCTGCCTCTCCGACAGCGACCACTATCTCGTTGCCGCCAATGGCGTGTTCGATACCGTCGACGCCACCAAGGTGCCGCGGCTTGACAAGGTGTTTCCCGCACTTCGCACCGACACCGCCATCCCCCACATCTATTCGGCGCAGGTGATTCTCTATAACGTCAACCGGGTGAAGACGCCACCGACGGCCTGGGCTGATCTCTGGGATCCGAAATGGAAAGGCCGCGTCGGGCTTGTCGACATCCTTTATCCGAACAACACCATCATGGCCGCACTCGCAGGCGGCGGCAGCATGTCGAATTACGATCCGGGGGAGAAGAAGCTGATGGAGCTGCGCTCGCTGGATGTGAAGATCTATCCGTCCAACGAAGCGCTCGCTGCCGCACTCAAATCCGAGGAAGTCTGGCTCACATCGATGTGGCTCGCGCGCGGCTTCATGTGGAAGAAGGGCGGCATTCCGCTCTCCCACGTGGTCCCGAAGGAAGGCGCGGTCGCGATCGTGTTCGAAGCAAGCGTCCCACGCAATGCGCGCAACAAGGAGGGCGGTTTCGCCTATCTCGATGCGATGCTCGACCCCAAGGCGCAGGTCGCCTTCGCAGACAAGATGGGATACGTGCCGACGGTTTCGGACGCGGTGCTGCCGGAGGAGATCGCAAAACAGGTCTCCTTGAGCGAAGCCGATCGCGCCAGGCTCTTGAAGCCCGACTACAAATATCTCACCGAGCGGTCGCAGCGCACGCTCGACTTCTGGAACAAGCAGTTCAAGGGCTAGCGATGGCCTTACTGGTCGTGCCGGCGTGCCTTCTGGTGCTCGGGCTTCTGGTCGGGCCGATGGTCCTGATGTTTCGGATCTCGCTCAACCAGTTCAGCCCGACGCAATTGATGATCCAGGCATTCTCGTTCGACAATTACGCGCGCGCGGCGGCCGATCCCTACTATCAGGAGATCATCCTGACGACGCTCGGCATCGCGCTGCTCTGCACGGCGTTGACCCTGGTGATCGCCTACCCTGCGGCCTATTGGGTCGGGCGGCTGCAAAGCCGCTGGAAGAGCCTCGTCATCATTGCAACCCTGTTTCCGCTTCTGGTCGGCAATGTCGTTCGCTCCGCCGGCTGGATGGCGCTGCTCACGCGGGAGGGGTTGATCAACACGGTTCTGCTCAGGCTTGATGTGATCAGCCACCCGCTGAGCATGATGTATACGCCCAAGGCGGTGGTGTTCGGCATCATCGCGGTGGTGCTGCCCTATATGATCCTGACCATCGCCGCGGTGATCGAAAGCATTCCCCGCGATCTCGAGGATGCCGCCGGCAATCTCGGTGCTTCAGCATTCCAGACGTTCTGGCGCGTGATCCTGCCGCTCTCCGCGCCCGGTGTTGCCGCCGGCTCGATCCTGGTCTTCGTTTTGTGCATGAACACCTATGCAACCGCAGTGCTTCTCGGCGGCCCACGTTTCCAGATGATGGCGCCTGCGATCTTCGACCAGTTTGTGCGCGGCAACAACTGGCCGATGGGCGCCGCGCTCGCCTTTATGCTGCTAGCGGTCACCATGATCGTCACGATCGCCGGCAGCGTCGCCTTTGCACGGCGCTATCGCGTGAGATAGGTTGAGAACAAGACCTGCTTGGAAGAAGAGGAAACACTCCATGACTGATCAGGCACAGGCGCAAGTCCCACCGGGCGATGAGCTGGCACGCATCCGCAACAAGGGCGAGATCCCGATTGTCGCAAAAGCCACCTCGCGCGATCGCGGCATCGGCCCGTTCAAGCGGCTCGCGCTGCGCAACGCCACCATCATCGACGGCACCGGCGCGCCGCCGATTGGTCCGATCGACATCATCGTCGAGAATGGGCGCATCGTCAGCCTGAAGAAAATGGCGGGCTATGGGTCGGGTCCGAGCGAGCCCGCCGACCATGAGATCGACTGCCGCGGCAAATGGGTGACGCCGGGCTTCGTCGATTGCCACGGGCACGCCGGTGTCTCCTATCACTCCGCGAACGGCTGGGTGCCGCCGGTCGACTATGTCTACAAGCTCTGGCTTGCGCATGGCGTCACCACCGTGCGCGAAATGGGCTCGATGAACGGGCTCGGCTGGGTGCTCGACCAGAAGCAGCGCTCGAAGGAGAACACGATCGCGGCCCCGCGGCTTCTCGCCTATGCATATTTCCCGGCCGTCAACGACATGGTCAAGACCATCTACACGCCGGAGCAGGGCAGGGCGTGGCTGCGCAAGGTCAGGGAGCGCGGCGCCGACGGCATCAAGTTCTTCGGCGCGCCGCCGGCGATCATGGAAGCGGCACTCGATGAGTGCAGGAAGCTCGGCCTGCGCTCCGGCTGCCATCACGCGCAGATGGCGGTGACGCGCATGAACGCGCTCACCACCGCGCGCTGGGGATTGACCAGCGCGGAGCATTATTACGGCCTGCCCGAAGCGCTGTACGAGGACCGGATCGTCCAGGATTTCCCGCTCGACTACAACTACACCGACGAATACTTCCGCTTCTCGGTCTCCGGCCAGATGTTCCGCCAGGCCGCCAAGCCCGGCTCGCGCAAATGGGAGGAGACGCTCGAGAAATTCCTCGAGATCGGCTTCACCTTCGTGCCGACCTTCACCATCTACGACGCCAACCGCGACCTGATGCGTGCACGCCAGGCCTATTGGCACAAGGATTACACCTGGAAATCGATGTGGGACTATTTCACGCCGCAGCGCGGCGGCCACGGCTCCTACTGGTATCGCTGGTCCACCCAGAACGAGATTGAGTGGAAGGAACAGTACCGCCTCTGGATGGCCTTCATCAACGAGTACAAGAACCGCGGTGGGCGCGTCTGCACTGGCAGCGATTCCGGCTTCATCTATCAGATCTTCGGCTTCGGCTACATCCGCGAGCTCGAGCTGTTGCAGGAGGCGGGCTTCCATCCGCTGGAGGTCATCCGCTCGGCGACGTCGCAAGGAGCGGCGCTATGCGGCGTCCAGGACGAAGTCGGCACCATCGACATCGGCATGCGCGCCGACATGCTGGTCCATGAGCACAATCCGCTCACCGACTTCAAGCTGCTCTATGGCACCGGCGCGATGCGCTTCAACGACGCGAGCAACGCGGTCGAGTGGCATCACGGCCTGAAATACACCATCAAGGACGGCATCATCTATGACACCGAGGAATTGCTGGCCGACGTGCGCGAGCTCGTGAAGGCGAGCTGGGAGAGCGACATTCCCGAAAAATATCAGCCACGAGTAGCCGCCGAATGAGTGAAGGCGCGCTCGATTTCTTCGTGCTGACGGGATTTCTGGGCTCGGGAAAGACCACGCTGCTGCGCGATTTTCTCTTGCTGCCTGAGGCGGCCGACACGGCGGTCATCGTCAACGAGGTCGGAGAGATCGGGCTCGACGGCATCGTGCTGCGCGAGGGCGGCGATCTGCCGATGGCGATGCTGTCGAACGGCTGCGTCTGCTGCCAGATCGGCAGCGATCTTGCCTTTACCATCGACCGGCTGATCACGGCGCCGCGACAATCCGGCGTGGGTCCCTTGCGCCGGATCATCCTGGAGACCAGCGGGCTTTCGATGCCAGGTCCCGTGCTGCGCACGCTCGCGACATTGGCAGAGCACCGGATGCGGATCGCCGTGATCGGCACCTTCGATCTTACACGCGGTACCGAAGTCGCAACATTTGAGGAGGCGGTCGCGCAATGGGCGGCCGCGCATCGCATCGTGGCGACGAAGAGCGACCTTGTCGCGTCTTCCGATTTGACCGAGGCGCCATCGGTGATCGCGAGCGTGAATCCACTGGCCGACGTGATTACGACCGCGGACCGCGCGAGTGCGGTACTCTCCGCCTTTGCGCCACTGACGACAGCGCCGCCATTGCGTGACATTGCGCCTGATGCGAGAAGTGCGCATCCGCGCGTCGCGCTGTGTCTGGCCAAGCCTGCAGGCGACATTGCGTTTCCCGATCTTGCGGCGTGGCTCGACAATCTCGCAGGCAGCCTCGGCGAGCGGCTCTTGCGGATCAAGGGGCTGGTGCGCGTGGTGGAAAGTCGCGAGCCCCTCCTGATCGAGTGTGTCGGCACCATGTTCTCGCCGCCGCGGCCCCTTAAAGCCAACGGCGCGCCATCATCATTCCTCGTCATCATCGCCCGTGATGTCGGCCAGGCTGAGCTTGAGCCCGTCTCGCCGGCCGGGTTGTTTCGGTTCTCGTCCTGGCGAACCCCCGACGATGCGCTCGCGCGAGATGGTCGCTCTACAATCAAGGCCGAGTGGGTCGTGTGAGCGATGGGCGACGGCACTAACACGAAGCGCGCCTGGCGCGTGCAGCCGGGACAATATCTGGCGCAACGGCCTGCGAACTTTCGGCTCGCTCCGCCGACCTCGCAATACGTCGCGATGCGCGACGGCTGCCGGCTTGCGGTCGACGCCTATGTTCCGCAGCCGATTGATGCAGGCGCGGCGCAAACATTTCCGACCATCGCCTTCTTCACCCCCTATTATCGCCGCTTCAAGCTGCGACCGGGCGGTGTGGGCGAGGCTAATCCCAACACCGGCAAATTTCGCGACTTCTTCGTGCCGCGCGGCTATGCCGTCGTGGTCGTCGACGTGCGCGGCACCGGCGCGAGCTTCGGCACGCGCGACAGTTTTCGTTCGCCGCGCGAGCGCGACGATTCAAAGGAGATCGCCGACTGGATCGTGGCGCAGCCCTGGTCGAATGGAGCGATCGGGGCGACCGGGATTTCCTATCTCGGCGCGGCCGCGGATTTTCTCGCTTCGACCGGCCACTCCGCTGTGAAGGCGATCGCGCCGATCTCTTCGGTCTGGGACACCTATGCCGACAATTACTTTCCCGGCGGCATTCAGTTGAAATCGCTGACCAAGGTCTACGACGAGCTGATGATCGGTCTCGACCACGATCGCCGCGACATCCTCAGCCAGTTCTCCTATTTCAACAATCCGGATTTCCAGGGGCCGCAGCCGGTCGACGAGGATGCCGACGAAGCGCTGCTCAACCAGGCGGTCCGGCAGCACCTCGGCAATTTCCGGCAGACCGATTTCATGGCCGAGTTCCGCTTTCGCGAGGAGGGGCTGCCGTACGATCCAGATTTTTCATCGGCCACGATCAGTCCCTATTCGGTCGCGCATGGCATGCGGCCCGAGGTCGCCATTCTCTCGATCTCCGGCTGGCTCGACGGCGCGGGCTACATGAACGGCGCGATCTCGCGCTATCTTACGAAGAGCGAAAATCCGCGCCACCTGCTGCTCGGCCCCTGGGATCACGGCGCGCGGATCGATGTCTCGCCTTGGCGGAAGGCGGTCGAGCCGGATTTTCCATTGCTCGGCGAGGTGCTGCGCTTCTTCGATACTTATCTGATGAACCTTAAGACCGAGCTTCGCGAGGAGGCGCCGATCCATTATTTCTCGATTCATGCCGAGGAATGGCGGGCCGCTGAGAACTGGCCGCCGATCGAAACGTCAACGCGCTTCTTTCTGGCGCCTGAAGCGCGTCTCACTGACGCGGCGCCGCAGGCTGGCGAGGACGACTATCAGGTCGACTTTACTGTCGGCACCGGTTCTGAAACCCGTTACGAGCGCATCGCCGGCATCGACAGCCGCGATTATTACAGGGATTGGCAGGGCCGCAGCGCGAGGAGGCTGAGCTACACATCCGAGCCGCTTGCGGCGGAGGCGGAGCTTGCCGGTCATGGCCTCGTCGATCTCTGGCTCTGCAGCAGCGAGCGCGACGTGGCGCTGTTCGTCTATCTCACCGAGGTCGAAGCCGATGGGACCGAGCGCTATGTCACCGAAGGACTGTTGCGCGCGCTGCATCGCAAGGAGCAGCCGGCGCCGGAAAGCTATCGCACCACATGGCCGTTCCGCAGCTTTAGGCGCGACGATGCCGCGCCGCTTGTGCCTGGCGAGGTCGAGCGGATCCGCATCCCGTTGTTGCCGGTGGCGTGGCGGTTTGCGGCGGGCAGCCGCATTCGTCTCTCGATCGCGGGCGCCGATGACGACCATTGTGGGCAAGTCCCTCACGGGCGACCGCCGCTCCTGAAAGTCTTGCGGGGCGGCGCCAGTGCCTCCCTGATGGAACTGCCGCTGTGGACCAGGCTCCAATGATGTCAGGCGTACGATCCCAAAATGACGAGCTATTGCTCTGCTGCTGGGCATATGCTCTCTTGCGGACATGAAAGCCGGCCAGCACGAACTGGACCTGATCATCTTCGATTGCGACGGCGTTCTCGTCGACAGCGAGGTGCTGAGCTGCGGTTGTCTTTCCGAAGCCCTCGCCACATGCGGCATCGAACTCAAGCTCGCGGACGCGCTGGAACTGTTTCTCGGGCGCAGCATGGCAGCCGTGTTGCAGCACTATGGCGCGCAGGGACGAATGCTCCCGGACTATTTCCTGCCCGACCTGAAAGCACGGGTACGACAGGCCTTCCAGGCCTCGCTTCAACCGATCCCGGGGGTGGGATCGCTGCTCTCCGGTCTGCGGACGCCGCATTGCGTAGCGTCCTCCAGCGATCTCGATCGCGTGTCCTTGTCGCTAGCTCTGACCGGCCTCGCGCCTCATTTCGACGGCCGGCTGTACACCTCGCAGATGGTCGAGCGCGGCAAGCCGGCGCCCGATCTTTTTCTTTATGCGGCGGCGAAAATGCAGGCGGAGCCGCACAAGACCCTGGTGATCGAGGATAGCGTCAGCGGCGTCGCGGCTGCTCGGGCCGCCGGCATGAAGGTGTGGGGATTCGTCGGCGGCAGCCATTACGAATCGCGGGACGGGCGCGCCATACTGTACAATGCCGGGGCGAACAGGGTGTTCGACCGGATGGCGGATTTCTGGACGGAGGGACAGCGCGTCTGATGGCTTCGACCGACGGCGAAAAATCGCGTCTGGACGATGCAGCCCGCGCCGGCTGGCTCTATTTCATTGCCGGGCACACCCAGGACGAGATCGCCAGGATGCTGCAGGTCTCGCGCGCCTCCGCGCAGCGCCTGGTTTCGCTCTGCCTCGCCGAACGGCTGATCACCTTCCGTCTCGAACATCCCATTGCGGCATGCATGGAACTGGCATCTCGCCTGAAGGAGCGGTTTGAGCTGGCGCATTGCGAAGTGGTGCCGGCCGACCCGGCCGCGCCGCTTTCCACCGCCGGCATTGCCGAGCGCAGCGCCAATCTCCTGGAAACGACGCTACGCTCGGAGACGCCGGTCATCGTGGCGCTGGGCACCGGCCGCGCGGTTCGCGCCGCGGTCGAGCGCGTCACCCCGATCGACCGGCCCTATCATCAGATCGTCTCGCTGGTCGGCAACATCTCGGCCGACGGCTCGGCGAGCTTCTTCGACACCGTCGGCAGGCTCGCCGACCGCACCGGCGCCCGCCACTATCCCATGCCGCTGCCGTTCCTGATGTCGTCAGAGGACGAGCGCAACCGCATGGTGCGGATCGAGCCGATCGCGAAGGTGAAGGCGGTCGCGGCCAAGGCGGATCTCCGGCTGATCGGCATCGGTCAGATGGACCAGAAGGCCCAGGTTCACGTCGACGGCTTCGTCACCCGCGAGGAATTGTTCGAGATGATGCGGCTCGGCGCGGTGGGCGAAATCACCGGCTGGGCCTATGACGCCAAGGGCCGGCTGATCAAGGGCGGCACCAATCGGCGCATCACCAGCATCCCGCCGCAAGTGCCGGCGGCAGCAGCCACGATCGGCGCGGCCGTCGGGCGGGCCAAGGTGCCGGCGATCAAGGCGGCGCTTGCCGGGCGCCTGATCAATGGGCTGATCACCGACGAAGCCACGGCGCGCGCCGTTCTCGATTGATCGTTCGCCCGCCGGGCGATCCTCCACCTCTGAAAGGTTCCAGGCCCCTCCCGCCGTGCTTGCGTGAGGGAAAGCGCACGCGCGTGCTTGACAACCTTCATCGGCGGTGTGAACATACGCCCAACGTTTGGGCATATGCTCAAAACGATGGATAGGGAGGTTACCGTGAGAAAAGTCCTTGGCGCCCTCGCGGGCGCGGCTGCGCTTTTGATCTCAGTCCCCTCGATCGCGGAAACCACGCTGACGATCGCCACTGTCAATAACCCTGACATGATCCGGATGCAGGGGCTGACCAGCGATTTCACGGCCAAGAATCCCGACATCGCGGTCAAATGGGTCACGCTGGAAGAGAACGTGTTGCGCCAGCGCGTGACCACGGATATCGCCACCAAGGGCGGCCAGTTCGATATTTTGACCATCGGCACCTATGAAGTGCCGATCTGGGCCAAGAGGAATTGGCTGGTGCCGCTCGACAATCTCGGCGCCGACTACGATGTCGGAGATCTGCTGCCCAAGATTCGCGACGCCGTCTCAGTCAACGGAAAGCTCTATGCCGCGCCCTTCTATGGCGAGAGCTCGATGACCATGTACCGTACCGACCTGTTCCAGAAGGCCGGCCTGACCATGCCGGAAAAGCCGACCTGGGACTTCATCGTCGATTCCGCCAAGAAACTGACGGACAAGTCGGCCGGCGTGTACGGCATTTGCCTGCGCGGCAAGGCCGGCTGGGGCGAGAACATGGCGTTCCTGACCGCGATGTCCAACTCCTTCGGGGCGCGCTGGTTCGACGAGAAATGGGAGCCGCAATTCAACACGCCGGAATGGAAGAAGACACTCACGACCTATGTCGACCTGATGAAGGAGGCGGGACCTCCCGGCGCCAGCTCCAACGGCTTCAATGAAAACCTGGCGCTGTTCGACTCCGGCAAATGCGCCATGTGGATCGATGCCACGGTCGCGGCGTCCTTCGTCACCAATCCCAAGGATTCCAAGGTTGCCGACAAGGTCGGGTTTGCGCTCGCGCCCAATGCGGGGCTGGGAAAGAATGCCAACTGGCTGTGGGCGTGGAGTCTCGCGATTCCTGCCGGCTCCAAGAAGGTGGAGGCGGCCGAAAAGTTCGTCGCCTGGGCCACGAGCAAGGACTACACCAAGCTCGTCGCCTCGAAGGAGGGATGGGCCAATGTGCCGCCGGGCACGCGAACCTCGCTCTATCAAAACCCTGAATATCTGAAGGTCGCGCCCTTTGCGAAGCCGACGCTGGCTTCCATCGATGCCGCCGATCCGAACAAGCCGACGGTCAAGCCCGTGCCCTATGTCGGGGTGCAATATGCGGCGATCCCGGAGTTCCAGGGGATCGGCACCACTGTCGGTCAGCAATTCTCCGCCGCGCTCTCCGGTTCCGAGACGGTCGACGCGGCGCTGGCAGCGGCGCAATCGGCAACGGAGCGAGAGATGAAACGCGCCGGCTACATCAAGTAGTCGGCCCCCGCGACCCTGCGGCGGTCTGCTCCCGACAAGCCGCAGAACCTGCTGCCGTCCAGCCGCTGATGTCGCCGGACGGCAGCCTCACCGAGGTCCCACGGACAGCAGGAGGCGGCAATGGCAACCCAGCAGACGCAGGTCCTC
>NZ_DATGFH010000125.1:0-3582 GCF_035309285.1 Bradyrhizobium sp.
CCGAACGTGCAGGGAGGGATTTCAAACATTTTTGGCGGATTGCCAGTGATGGGCTCTTGGAAAATCGACCAGACTGCCGGAAAAACTGAGTTCTGTATTTCAGGCGCTGCTCAGTGCGTGGAGGTAACTCCGCAACCCTAATCCAAACTCAGGTTGAGAATCCCGAACGCGAATTTTCCACGAAAAACGATTAAGGCCGTCAGAGCATGTAGGCGGACTGGTAGCCAGGTAGCCCTACTGTTCGAGCACCATCTTGCCGTTGGCGTATTCGAACCGCTTCAGCCTCGACAGGTACGACAGGCCGAGCAGGTTTTCCGACAGCGCCTCGTCAGGCAACACCATGGCGTCGACGTCGCGCACGATGAGGCCGCCGACATTGAGCCTTGCGATCCGCGCGCGCGCCGCCTTGACCTTGCCGTTGGCGGTGGTGACGGTCGCGGTGTATTGGCCGGGCGTCGGACGCAGGCCGAACCGTGCAGCAGAGCTTTCGTTCAGCGCCACCACGGACGCGCCGGTGTCGACCATAAAGGCGATGCGCTGGCCGTCGATGCGGCCTTCGGTCGCGAAATGACCGCGCGCATCGCGGGGAATGTTGAGGCTGCGCAGGCCGGATGTGACCGGCGCCGCGGCGGGAGCCTCAGCCTGCTTTTGCGCGGAGGTCGAGGCGGCAGCCGGTGTAATCTTGTCGGCCACCTGCGCCATGAAGGTGCCGAGACCGACCATGATGGCCGCTGCAATCAGAATGTTACGCATGACGCCACGCTTAATCCGGATGGGCCGGCCTGATTTCACCACGCCGCCCACGACGGGACGACTGTATGAGGCCTGCCAAGGCTGCCATTTTCGCGAAAAGGATGAGCGAAGGGTTAACGCAGAAGGTCGTCATGCGCGGGCTTGAGCTAGGTCCCGCGCGGCTTGACGCGGCGCGTCGGAAGCGCGGTCGCGGGATCCTCGGGCCAGGGATGCCTGGGATAGCGGCCGCGCAGGTCGGAACGGACGGCCGCGTAACTGCCGCGCCAGAATCCGGGGAGATCGCGCGTCACCTGCACCGGGCGCTGCGCCGGCGACAGCAGTTCCAGCACCAGCGGCACTTTTCCCTTCGCGATCGAGGGATGGGTATTAAGCCCGAACAGCTCCTGCAGCCGCACGGCAATGGTCGGTCCCTGCTCGGCCTCGTAATCGATCGCGAGCATGGTGCCGGTCGGCGCCTCGAAATGGGTCGGCGCCTCGCGATCGAGCCGGGCGCGCAATTCCCACGGCAACAGCGTGAGCAGCGCTTCCGACAGATCGCCGGCGGAAACATCCCGCAGCGACGTCTTGTCGTAGAGCGCGGGCACCAGCCAGTCCGCAGCCCCTGCGATCAACCCGTCGTCGGATAGATCGGGCCAGGTCTCGCCCTCCGCCTTGCGCAGGAACATCACGCGATCACGCCACTGCTTGGCAGCTTTCGACCACGGCAGCTTGTCGAGGCCGGCGGCAATGAGGCCATCAGCGAAGATGCGCGCGGTGTCTGCCGAGGGCGACAGCGCGAGCGGCGCTTCAGAGAGCGTGATCGCGTGCAGCGTCTTCCTGCGGCGGGCACGAAGCGCGAGCACGCCGCGGTCGAAGCTGATCTCGTCGGCGGTCTCGATGTGGTCGGCGAATTGGGTCTCGATCTCGTCTTGCGTGATCGGCGCCGCCAGGAGGACGCGGCCGCTGGCCGCCGTGCCGGTCAATTCGCCGACCGCAATGTAGGGCACGCGCGCCAGTGCGGAAGCCTGCTCCACCGCGGCGCCGCGGCCGTTGGCGAGCACGAAGCCGCCATTGCCACGGTTCTTTGCGACCCGATCGGGGAACGCGAAAGCGAGCATGATGCCGGTAGAGAGCTCTTCTCGCTCTTGCGCCCGGGATGCCGAAGACACTTGCGAGGCCCAGCGCCGGGCGAGATCGCGCGCGGCGGAGGCGCGCTGCGACCGGTCGCGGCGGAACTGATCGAGCCTGTGATCGAGATCGACGCTGTCGCCGCCAAGGCCGCGCTCGGTGAGGATAGCGGCGATCTCTGCTGCGGCTTCGCCCGCACCGAAGGAAGCGGAATCCACGATCATGCGCGCGAGCCGCGGCGGCAGCGCCAGCGCGCGCAGGCGCTTGCCCTCGGCGGTGATGCGGCCGTCGGCGTCGAGCGCATTGAGCTCCTGCAGCAGGCTCCTTGCTTCTTTCAGTGCCGGCGCCGGCGGCGGATCGAGAAACGACAGCGTCGCGGGATCACCGACGCCCCATTGCGCGAGATCGAGCACCAGCGAGGAGAGATCGGCCGAGAGGATTTCCGGCTGCGTATAAGGTGCGAACGAGGCCGTCTGCGGCTCGTCCCACAGCCGGTAGCAGATGCCCGGCTCGGTGCGGCCGGCGCGGCCGCGGCGCTGATCGACCGCCGCGCGCGAGGCGCGGACGGTCTCCAGCCGCGTCAATCCAATATCCGGCTCATAACGCGGCACGCGGGCGAACCCGGAATCGACCACGATGCGCACGCCCTCGATCGTGAGCGAGGTTTCCGCGATCGACGTCGCCAGCACAACCTTGCGGTGGCCCTTCGGGGCGGGCGCGATGGCGCGATCCTGTACGCTCGCCTCCAACGCACCGAACAGCGGCACGATTTCGGTCGAGGCGTCGTTCACCCGCTCTTCGAGCAAATTCTGCGTACGGCGGATTTCGGCCGCGCCCGGCAGGAACGCCAGCACCGAGCCGGGATCAGTGCGGAGCGCGGTTGCGATCGCGTCCGCCATCTGCCGTTCCAACGGCACGTCCACCTTGCGTGAGAGATAGCGCGTCTCGACCGGAAAGGCGCGGCCCTCGCTTTCGACCACCGGCGCGTCCCCAAGCAGCTTTGCCACCCTCGCCCCGTCGAGCGTCGCCGACATCACCAGCAGGCGCATATCCTCGCGCAAGCCGGTCTGCGCCTCGCGCGCGAGCGCAAGGCCCAGATCAGCGTCCAGCGAGCGCTCGTGAAACTCGTCGAACAGCACGGCGGCAACGCTCTTCAATTCGGGATCGTCGAGGATCTGGCGGGAGAAAATGCCCTCGGTCACCACTTCGATCCGTGTCGCGCGCGACACCTTCGAGCCGAAGCGGACGCGATAGCCGACAGTTTCGCCGGCGCGCTCGCCGAGCGTCTTGGCCATCCGTTCGGCGCTGGCGCGCGCCGCGATCCGCCGCGGCTCCAGCACGATGATCTTCTTCCCCTTGGCCCAGGGTTCATCCAGCAGCGCCAGCGGCACCCGCGTGGTCTTGCCGGCGCCGGGCGGCGCCACCAGCACCGCGGCGTGGCGCGTCTGCAGCGTGCGCGCGAGCTCGTCGAGCACCGTGTCGATCGGAAGGGGCGTGTCGAAGCTGCGCAAACTCTCACCACTCGTCGTGCCCGGGCTTGACTCGGGCATCCATCAACTCAAGAGGATTCTGTCTTAGCGATGGATGGCCGGGTCAAGCCCACGGCTGTCCGGTTTAGCTTTGGCATAGGCTGAGGCTCATCTGTCGCTGATCTTTGATGATTGGCGGAGGCGGATCGAGGAGGCGATCGATCCGCCGTCGCTGCATGAGGTTTTGAGCGAC
>NZ_DATGFH010000126.1:0-42850 GCF_035309285.1 Bradyrhizobium sp.
TGTCGGGGCCGACATAGTCTTCTATCCGCGCAGGAAGCAGGCAGACCTGGTCCCGGCTCTCGCCGCTCTTGAATGTGTGATTCGTCATAAACCGAATCGTACATCAATTGCCGGAAATGCCGAGTTCTTGCCCAGCCTCGACGGGTCATCGCAATCTCGCCAATTTTCAAGGTCGTAGCCCGCGTGCGCGTAGTGATACGTGGGACAATTTCCTCGATTTCGCTTCGCTTATTCGGGCTTCGCTTGTTGCGCATCCGACTTGATCCATATCAATTCCTTTTCCTGGTGATCGTTCTTAGCTCCAATAGGAAATACGAGAGACCGCAAGATGTTTAGAAACCTCTACGCTGGCGCGGTAGTACTGCTTTTGCTCTTGATTCAAGCTAGTTGGGGGGTCAACGCGCAGACGTCATCTGCAATAATAGATCAATTGCGAACGACGATAGGCCAGACCATTGGCGCACAGCCCGACACTGTCGAAATCGTTGTGAGCGGGAACGTCTTGACGATCTTGCGCGTCAACAGCAGCATGAACCAATCTACCCATGCTGGTCGCGATAACGAAGCAAATGCAATTGCGCCGATTGCTTCGAAAGCGATTGCGGGGTCCCCGGAGTTCAAGAAGCTTCATACCATCAGGGTGGAATACGTCGCCCGCTCGAAGCCGGGTGCCGCCCCAAGAGTCATTGACACGATTGATTTTCGAAAATCTCCCGCTGGTTCGTTCGAATTCCACATGACGTAGACCCGATGGCCGCTCGTAAGGCGGCTCCTGCAATAGCGGACGTCGCCGGAGACAGCGGAAGGACCACTTTCTGACTCATGCATCGCGGCAAATTGCGCCGAACACCCGCGCGATAGCTTTAACGCTAGTACGTGCGCTCCTCGGGGTACCGGGCTTGTTAGGCTCCGTCGCCTCGCGAGATCACGGCGTATCGGGCCGAAGGCCGATATCGCCAATCCGCGAGACTTGATCCCAGCGTCGGGGACCGGGACTACACGACTTCGCCGTCCGTCGGGTCATCGCAATCTCGCCACCATTCAAGGTCGCGGTCAACGTAGCCCGCGTGAGCGCCGCGATACGCGGGACGATTCCTACGGGCTATGGGCCGGGACGGGAGATCAGCCCTCCTCGGTTCATCCGCGGGTACTCCACCGACGACGTTTGGACGCCGAATCGCCCAAAAACGCGACTAACGGCGGGTTCCAGCCGATGCGGTCGGATGCAGATTGATGGCGTTCCCTGTGCGTCCCGAAAACCAGGGATGGGTCTTCAAGCCGCAGGTGTCATTCGTCGTGCCGACGCAGTCGCCCGCATTCCCGACAGTGTTCTTGAAATGACCCAGGTTCGGCCCCTGCTTGATGCAGTTGCGCGTACCGGGATTACACAGTGCCAGGGCCGGCTCACTCGCGATCACGACTGTCAGCGTCGCCGCGACGAGGACGATGGACGTTCTGATTATCGATGTGGATTTCATGAGACTCTCTCCTTGTGAACTGGCGGGCCAGCAGGGTCCGCCGTTGCCCGTTGGTACAGCAGAGAGTCTCATTCGGTTTGTGATGGCCGTCACAAAATGATCGAGTCTTAAATCGCGGCGCGGCTGAAGTTGTTGTGCGATCTCGTCGGCCATTGCCACAGCGAAGCGTTTTTGCGCGTTGTGGATGAGCGGCGGATTACGCTAGCGCTGATCCGCCCTACGGATTTAGGCAATCAATCCGGCCGCGTCAGCTCGGCGACGGGGATGTTGCTCATGCCGCCCTTGTCGCGGTGGGGACGCGAATTGTCCTTGTCCTTGTTCTTCAGCATCTCTTTCAGATAGGCGACGTTGGCGGCCGCCTCGTCCGGCGGCAGGTCGCGTTTGACGATTTCCTCGGCCTCGGCAAAGCGGCCCTGCAAGCCGACCACGAGACCGAGGTTCTGCCGCACCGTCGCGCTCGCCTTGGGGTTGGCGTAGGCCTGACGCAGCGCCGCCTCCGCGTTCGGCAGATCCTTCGACAGCATGTAGGACATGCCCATGTTGGAAAGCACGGAGGGCTCACCGGGCACGATCTTCAGCGCGCTCTCGTAATAGCGGCGCGCCTCGTCGTGGCGGCCCATCTGGTCGAGCGTGGTGCCCTGCACCGACAGGATGCGCCAGTCGGGATTGTCGGGCGTATGCGCGCGCGACAGCACGTCGAACGCCTGCTGGAACTCGCCGTTGTCGGCGAGCGCGCGGCCCCAGCCGGCGAGCAGCGCCTTGTTGCCGGGATGGGTGATGCAGGCCTGCTCGAGCACGGCAGCGGCCTGGGTGTGCTGGCCGTTGAGGCGCAGCGCCTGGCCATAGGCGAGCGCGATATCGGCATCCTTGGTATTGGCCCGGTAGCGCTCGCCGTAATAGTCGACGGCGCGCTGCGGATCGGTAACGGGGCTCGGTTCGGCGCTCGACGTCAGCGAACCCGTGACGTCGGACATGGTCTGGCAACCGCCGAGACTCGCGGCCAAGAGGGCGGCGACCGCCGCGGATGCAAGAAACCGGGCCAAGCCGGGCTGCTGACGCTGCTGCACTGTGACTCTCGCGCTGGACCGAGCCGAACGCGTCAGCAATAAATGGTTAACCCTAACGGCTGGTTAATTTGCGGCGAAATGGGTCGTCTCAATATTCGATCGCCAGGCGCTTCCTGATCTCGTCGAGGCGCTTCTCGATCGCACTGAAGCGCTCATGCACGGCGCGGTCGTGCAGGTAGAACAGGTAGCCGCCAACGAGAAAGCCGAAGATCCAGTGATGGGTCTCGACATAGCCCAGCACCGCCTCGACCGAGTGACCCATGAAAGCACCGATGCTCCACACTACGTCCATCTTGTTTCCCCGGCATCCAGAAGCGGCCGAAATCTACCATGGCGGGCCAAGCCGCGTGTAGCGCATTTGCAACCTAAAGCGCGATGATTTGCGGATGACGCATCGCGCTTTAGGTCTTTTGTTTGCGCATGATCTTTTCGGACCTGCCTTCGCCCGCCGAAGCGTCAAGCCACATGGACTGCTCGTCCCAGGGCTTCGCGCAGGCGGGAAACCGCTACACACTTTTCCGGATCACGCGCTGCGCCGGCCTTGACGATTGCGAAAACTCTGCGAAGTCTCAGTGCTCCAACCCGAAGACAAGCAACGCATGCCATCGATATTCGCGACCGATCCGAACGCTCCCGTTATCCCGATCACATTTGCGACAAAATCAAGCTGGGACGCGATCCGCGCCACGCTGCCGGCGTCCGCCGCCCGGTTCGCAGCCGCGAACGGATTTGCCGCCAAGCCAGGCGCGTATCTGGCGCTGCCCAATTCCGACGGGACAATCGCGTACGTGCTGTTCGGCCTGGAGGACGAGGCCGCGAAATCCCGCGATCTGTTCCGGCCTGGCGCCCTGCCCGGCCTGTTGCCCGCGGGTGTCTATCGCTTTGCCAATGCGCCGCATGATACGCGGCTTGCCGCGCTCGCCTTTGCGCTCGGCAGCTATCGCTTTGGCCGCTACCGCAAGGCGGAGCCGCCCGACATCAAGCTGGTGCCGCCAGACGGCGTCGACGCCGCCGACATCACGCGCATGGCCGAAGCCGCGACGCTGGCGCGCGACCTCATCAACACCCCTTCGAACGATATGGGCCCGGTCGAGCTGCAGCGCGCCGCCCAGGAGCTCGCCGAAAGCTATGGCGCGAGCTTCAAGTGCATCATCGGCGACGATCTGCTCACCCAGAATTTCCCGCTGATCCATGCTGTCGGCATGGCCTCGCCCCGGGCGCCGCGGCTGATCGAGTTGTCATGGGGCGACCCCAGCCATCCCAAGGTGACGCTGGTCGGCAAAGGCGTCTGCTTCGACACCGGCGGGCTCGACCTGAAACCATCGAGCGGCATGCTGGTCATGAAGAAGGACATGGGCGGCGCGGCCAATGTTCTGGCGCTGGCGCAGATGGTGATGGATGCCGCCTTGAAGATGCGGCTGCGCGTGATCATCCCTGCGGTCGAGAATGCGGTGGCCGGCAATGCGTTCCGGCCGCTCGACATCTTCAACTCGCGCAAGGGCATCACGGTCGAGATCGGCAACACCGATGCCGAGGGCCGGCTGATCCTCGCCGACGCGCTGGCGCTGGCCGACGAGGAGAAGCCTGAGCTCCTGATCGACATGGGCACGCTGACCGGCGCGGCGCGGGTGGCACTGGGGCCGGATTTACCTCCCTTTTACACCGACGATGAGACGCTTGCGCTCAACGTCGCGCGCTGCGCAAGAGAGGAGAACGATCCGTTGTGGCGCATGCCGCTGTGGCCGCCTTACGATAGCTGGCTCGATTCGAAGGCCGCCACCATCACCAACGCGCCGTCGGGCACGTTCGCGGGCTCGATCACCTGCGCGCTGTTCCTGCAACGCTTTGTCGAGCACGCGAAAAGCTGGCTGCATTGCGATATCTATGCCTGGACGCCATCGGCAAAACCGGCGCGGCCCGAGGGCGGTGAATGCCAGGCCGCGCGGGCGATCTACAAGCTCCTGGGCGAACGCTATGCGTGATCCTCGCCTGACGCCCGCCCGTCCCGACCTCGCCGCGAAACATCTCGAGGGCAAGGTTTCCGCGGCGCGCTTTGTCGCTGGCGAAGAGTTGGAGGTGATCGAGGCGATCGCGCCGCTTCGCCGCGCGCCGGCTTCCGATGCCGAGCTGATGACGCAGGCGTTGAAGGGCGAGCGCGTCACCATCTACGACCGCAACGGCGTGGGCTGGGCCTGGGGTCAGCTCAAGGCCGACGGCTACGTCGGCTGGCTGCCGGACGGCGCGCTTGGCAAGCCGACTGCCGCGCCGACGCATACGGTGACGGCGCTGTCGACCCTCGCCTTTCCCGGCCCCTCGATCAAGCTGCCGCCGGTCGAGATGCTTCCCATGACCGCGAAGACGACGGTGACGCGCGAAGACGGCGCATTCGCGATCACGCGTGAGGGCCGCTATCTGCCGCGAGTGCATCTCGGACCGCTGGACGCGAAGGCGGCGGATTTCGTCGCTATCGCCGAACGCTTCGTCGGCACGCCCTATCTCTGGGGCGGCAAGAGCAGCCTTGGCATCGACTGCTCCGGCCTCGTGCAGCTCTCGCTGCACGCCGCCGGCATCGCAGCCTTGCGCGACAGCGACATGCAGCAGGCCTCGCTCGGGCATCCGCTCGATCCCGCCGAGTGGACGAGACTCAAGCGCGGCGATCTCCTGTTCTGGACCGGCCACGTCGCAATCGCGCGCGACGAGAACACCATCGTGCACGCCAACGCGCATCACATGGCGACCGTGATCGAGGGCACTGGCGAAGCGATCGCGCGCATCAAGGCGGCGGGGAGCGAGCTGGTCGCGGTGAAGCGGCTCTAGGTAGAGCGTGATGAGGTTTTGATAAGGATCGCTCCGCCCGCAAATCTTCCTTCTCCCCTTGTGGGAGAAGGTGGCGCGCGAAGCGCGCCGGATGAGGGGTTGCATCCGCGGGCACAACAGGCCATTCACCGGACGGAGAGAAACCCCTCACCCGGAACGCATCTTCGATGCGTTCCGACCTCTCCCACAAGGGGAGAGGTAGACCGAGGCGCGGCGAACGATTCAATAAAAACGCGTCGTCCCGTTTTAGCTCGCGACCGAGCTGTCGGCGGTGGCTTCGTTGCGGAAGGCGGCGGCGAACAGCGCGCGGGTATAGTCGGTCTTCGGGGCCTTGAACAAGGCCGAGGCCGGCCCCTCCTCCACCACCTTGCCCTGCCGCATCACGATCAGATGGCTCGCGAGCGAAGCGACCACGCGCAGATCGTGCGATATGAACATGTAGGTCAGATCGCGCTTGCGCTGCAGCTCGCGCAACAGATCGACCATCTGCGCCTGCAGCAGCATGTCGAGCGCGCTGGTCGGCTCGTCCAGCACCACGAAATTCGGTTCCAGCACCGCCGCGCGCGCAATCGAGATGCGCTGGCGCTGGCCGCCGGAAAATTCGTGCGGATAGCGGGTCCGCCATTCCGGCTTGAGGCCGACATCCTCCATCGCCTTGACCACCCGCGCCTCGCGCTCCTCGCGCGAGAGCTGCTTTTGATGAACCAGGAGGCCTTCGGCGATGATGTCGCCGACCGACATGCGCGGGCTCAAGGAGCCGAAGGGATCCTGGAACACGATCTGCATGTCGCGGCGGAACGGCCGCATTGCCTTGAATTTCAGCCCCTGGATGTTGTTGCCCAGGAACACGATCGGCCCCTCGGAGGAAATCAGCCGCAAGAGCGCCAGCCCGAGCGTGGTCTTGCCGGAGCCGGATTCGCCGACCACGCCGAGCGTCTCGCCCTTGCGCACCGCGAGGCTGACGCCATCGACCGCCTTGATATGCCCGACAACGGATCGCAGGAACCCGCGCTTGATCGGGAACCAGACCTTGAGGTCCTTGGCGGAGATCACGACGGGCTGTCCCGGCCGCGGCGGCGCCGGGTCGGGCCGGGGCTCGGCGGCGAGCAGCGCCTTGGTGTACGGATGCTTCGGCGCATTGAAGACCTGCTCGACCGGCCCCTGCTCCACGATCTCGCCATTCTTCATGACGCAGACGCTGTCCGCGATGCGGCGGACGATGCCGAGATCATGGGTGATGAACAGCAGGCTCATGCCGAGCCGCCCGCGGATCTCCGCGAGCAACGCCAGGATCTGCGCCTGCACGGTGACGTCGAGCGCGGTGGTCGGCTCGTCGGCGATCAACAGGTCGGGCTCGTTGGCCAGCGCCATCGCGATCATGACGCGCTGGCGCTGGCCGCCGGACAACTGATGCGGATAGGCTCCGAGGCGCGTTTCCGGATCGGGAATTCCGACCTGCCGCAACAGCTCGAGCGTCCGCGCCCGCGCCATCTGGTTGCTGACGGGGTTGTGGAGCTGGATCATCTCGGTGATCTGCGCCTCAATCGTGTGCAACGGATTGAGCGAGGTCATCGGCTCCTGGAAGATGATCGAGATGTCGTTGCCGCGGATGCCGCGGATCCGGCTCTCCGACAGCGACAGCAGCTCCTGCCCCTTGAAGCGGATGCTGCCGGTCGGATGCGATGCCGCCGGATAGGGCAAGAGCTTCAGCACCGACAGCGCGCTGACCGACTTGCCGGAGCCGGATTCGCCGACAAGGGCCACGCATTCGCCGCGCTTGATCTCGAACGAGATGCGGTCGACCGCGAGCGAGGTCTTGCCCTGCTGGCGGAAGGCCACCGAGAGATCGCGAATAGTGAGCAGCGGCTGGTTGACGGCGTCCATGCGATCCCCTCAAACAAACGTCTTGCGTGGATCGAAGGCGTCGCGCACCGCTTCGCCGATGAAGATCAACAGCGACAGCATGATGGCGACCGAGAAGAAGCCGGCAAGGCCGAGCCACGGCGCCTGGATGTTGGCCTTGGCCTGCGACAGCAATTCGCCGAGCGACGGCGAGCCCGGCGGCAGGCCAAAGCCCAGGAAGTCGAGCGCGGTCAGCGTCATCACCGACGACGACACGATGAAAGGCAGGAAAGTCATGGTGGCAACCATCGCGTTCGGCAGCAGATGGCGGAACATGATGGTGACGTTGGAGACGCCGAGCGCGCGGGCAGCCTGGATGTACTCGAAATTGCGGCCGCGCAGGAATTCGGCGCGCACAAGGCCGACCAGCGTCACCCAGGAGAACAGCGCCATGATGCCGAGCAGAACGAAGAAGCCCGGCGGCAGCACAGCCGAGATGATCAGCAGCAGATAGAGGTAGGGAATCGAATTCCAGATTTCGATGAAGCGCTGGAAGCCGAGATCGATCCAGCCGCCGAAATAGCCCTGCACGCCGCCGGCGATGACGCCGACGATCGAGGAGATCACGGTCAGGCTGAGGCCGAACAGCACGGAAATGCGGAAGCCGTAGATCAGGCGCGCCAGCACGTCGCGGCCGTTCGCATCGGTGCCGAGCCAGTTGTATTCGAGGTCGCGGCAGCCGCTCAAGTGCTTCTGCTCGACAATGGGCTTGCACTGCTTCTCGGTCAAATGCCAGGTCGGTGGCGAGGGCGCTGGCGTCGGCGAGTCGCGATTGATGGTGCTGTAGGAATAGTGGACCGGCGGCCAGATGATGCTGCCGCCCTTGGCCGCGATCTGCTTCTGCAAATAGGGATCGCGATAGTCGGCCGCGGTCTCGAAGTCGCCGCCGAAGGTGGTTTCGGCATAGCTGAACAGCACCGGCCAGTAGAGATGGCCGTCATACCTGACCATCAGCGGTTGGTCGTTGGCGATCACATTGGCAAACAGCGACGTCACGAACAGGACGAGGAAGATCCAGAACGACCAGTAGCCGCGCTTGTTGGCCTTGAAGTTCTCCCAGCGTCGACGATTCAGCGGCGAAGGGACAAACGCATGCTGTGTGGCCGGCGCGGCCTCGCCGAGCGGCGAGGTCGTGGTGCTCTCAACGGGCTTGCGCTCCGTAATCGTCATCAGACCTCCCGCGCCTCGAAATCGATCCTCGGATCGACCCACATATAGGTAAGATCGGAGATCAGATTGACCACGAGGCCCAGCAACGCGAAGATGTAGAGCGTCCCGAACACCACGGGATAATCGCGGTTGAGCACGCTTTCGAATGAGAGCAGGCCGAGCCCGTCGAGCGAGAAGATGGTCTCGATCAACAGCGAGCCGGAGAAGAAGGCGTGGATGAACGCGCCCGGGAAGCCCGCGATCACGATCAGCATGGCGTTGCGGAACACATGATTGTAGAGCACCTGCCGCTGGCTGCAGCCCTTGGCGCGCGCGGTCATGACATATTGCTTGCGGATCTCGTCGAGGAACGAGTTCTTGGTGAGCAACGTCATGGTCGCGAAGGCGGAGAGCCCCATCGCGATCAGGGGCAGCGTGAGGTGCCAGAAATAGTCGATGATCTTCCAGTACCAGGGAAATTGCGACCAGCCGTCCGAGGTCAAGCCGCGCAGCGGAAACCAGTTGAGGAACGAGCCGCCGGCGAACAGGATGATCAACAGGATCGCAAACAGGAATCCCGGGATCGCAAAGCCGATGATGATCACGGCCGAGGTCCAGGTGTCGAACGGCGTCCCGTCCTTGACCGCCTTGCGGATGCCGAGTGGAATCGAGATGAGATAGCCGAGCAGCGTCATCCAGATGCCGAGCGACATCGATACCGGCAGCTTTTCCTTGATCAGGTCGATCACGCTGATGTCGCGGAAATAGCTCTTGCCGAAATCGAACCGCGCGTAGTTCCACACCATCAGCGCGAAGCGTTCCGGCGCCGGCTTGTCGAAGCCGAACTGCTTTTCCAGGCTCTTGACGAATTCCGGATCGAGGCCCTGCGCGCCCCGGTATTTCGAGTTGACGGCTTCCGCCCCGGCGCCGTTGACCGGGCCGCGATTGGCGAGATCGCCGCCGCCGCCGGAGACGCGCGACAGGCCGCCGGTGTCAGCGCCCGAGAGCTGGGCGATGACGCGGTCCACCGGACCGCCCGGCGCAAACTGCACGACCAGGAAGGAGACAAAGAGAATCCCGAGCAGGGTCGGCAGCATCAGCAGGATTCGGCGGGCGATATAGGCGCTCATGATCTACTTCGCCTGATCAAGTTTGGCCGCCTTGACGGCATCGAACCACCAGTTCTCGGGCGCACCCGTCCCTGACGCATATTTCGGCGGCTTCTCCGGGTGACTGAACTGATCCCAATAGGCGACCGGATGCGTGGTGCGATACCATTGCGGCACCCAATAGCGCCCCGCGCGGAACACGCGATCGAGGGCGCGGCAAGCGATGTTCAACTCCTGGCGCGTTCCAGCCGCGATGGCCTTTTCGATCAGCGCGTCGATGGCCGGACTCGCGATGCCGGACAGGTTATACGAGCCCTTGATGGCGGCAACCTGCGACGAAAAATATGAACGCAGGCTGTCGCCCGGCGTCGGCGAGAAATTCATGCGCTGGATTGTGACGTCGAAGTCGAATTCCTCGACCCGGGCGCGGTACTGCACCGCGTCGACGAGGCGGATCTCGGCTTGAACTCCGATACGAGCGAGATTCTTGATGAAGGTCCCGTGATGCGGCTCGAACGAGGGCTCGTCGATCAGAAACTCGATTTTCAGCACGTTGCCGTTCGGCAGAACGCGCTTGCCGTCCTTGATCGGCAGACCGGCGTCCTGCAGCAATTGCTGCGCCTTGCGCAGCATGGCGCGGTCCTGTCCCGAGCCATCGGAAGCCGGCGGCACATAGGGCTCGCCGAACACTTCGTCCGGCACCTGACCGCGAAATGGCTCGAGCAGCTTCAGCTCTTCCGGAGAAGGCTCGCCTGCGGCCACCATATCGGAGTTCTGGAACGGCGAGACGGTGCGCGTATAGGCGCCGTACATGATGGTCTTGTTGGTCCATTCGAAATCGAAACAGTTGATCAGCGCCTCGCGCACCCGCGCATCCCTGAACTGCTCGCGGCGGGTATTGATCATCCAGCCCTGACCGCCCGACGGCGTGTCGTCCGGAATCAATTCGCGCTTGACCCGCCCGTCCTTGATCGCCGGGAAGTCGTACCGCGTGGCCCAGATGCGCGCGGTGAACTCTTCGCGGTACAGGTAGCTCTTCGCGGTGAAGCCTTCGAAGGCGACGTCGCGGTCCCGATAGAATTCGTAGCGCACCGTGTCGAAATTGTAGCTTCCACGGTTGATCGGAAGATCGGCCGCCCACCAGTCCTTCACCCGATTGAACTCGATGAAGCGGTTGATCTCGAAATTGCCGACCTTGTAGGGGCCCGAGCCGAGCGGCGCATCGAGCGTGCTCTCCTCGAATGAACGTGTGGCGTAATAGGCCTTCGAGAAGATCGGCAGGCCCGCGACATAGAGCGGAACGTCGCGCGCGCGCTTCGGCTTGAAGGTCGCGACGACGGTGGCATCGTCAACCGCTTCCGCCTTCACGAAGTCGCGAAGCTGAACCACGATCAGCGGGTGACCTTTTTCCTTCAGCGTATTGAACGAGAAGGCCACGTCGGCCGCGGTGATCTTCGAGCCGTCATGAAACCGCGCCTCGGGACGGAGCGTGAAACGATAGGTGAGTTTGTCCGGCGAAATCCGCACCGACTTCGCGACAAGGCCATACATCGCGTCCGGCTCGTCGTTGGCCCGCCCCATCAGGGACGCAAAGGTCAGGTCCATGCCCTGCGCCCCCTCGCCCTTCAGCACATAGGCGTTGAGCGAATTGAAGGTAAAAAAGTTCTGGTTATAGGCGCGGGTCGATGGGATCGTTGAAAAGAGGCCACCCTTGGGAGCGTTCGGATTGACGTAATCGAGGTGAGGGAAATCCGCAGCGTATTTCAGATCCCCAAAGGACGAGAGGCCATGAACCTCGGCCGCGGCCGCGGCGCCGCCTTCTGGGTCCGCCGCTATAGCGGGCCGCAACCATGGCGCCGATAGCGCACCGGCAGCAAGGCCGAGCGCGTGCCGGCGCGACAGCAGAAGCGGGCGAGGCGGCCGGTTCAAGAGCGTCCGCCCGTCTTGGCCGCCTTCGCGGCATCCCACCACCACACCGTGGGGAAGGCCGAAACGCCGTACTTGGGCAGCGGATCGGGATGGCTGAAGCGGTCCCAGCGCGCATAGCGCTCAAAGCCATAGGTGAACTGCGGCACCACGTAGAAATTCCACAACAGCACGCGGTCCATCGCCTTGCAGGCGGCGACCAGTTCCGCGCGATCCTTGGCAAAAATGATGCGGTCGATCAGCGTGTCGATCGCGGGGTTCTTGATGCCGGGAAGGTTGCGGCTGCCGGGATGGTCGGCGGAAGCGGAGCCGAAGTAATCACGCTGCTCGTTGCCGGGCGAGATCGACTGCCCCCACAGTGTGGTTGTGAGATCAAAGTCGAAACTGCGGATGCGATTCTGATACTGCACATCGTCGACGGTACGAACGCTCACGGTGAGGCCGAGCCGGTCCAGGCCCTGCTTGTAGAACAGCGCGATGCGTTCGTCATTTGGATCCCTGCAAAGGATTTCCAGGCTGACGGGCTGGCCCTTGGCGTCGACCAGCTTGCGATCCTTGGCCACGAAACCCGCGTCCTTCAGAAGGTGCAGGGCCTCGCGCAGGTTGGTGCGCACGTTCTCCGAATTGCCGTTGACCGGGTTCTGATAAGGCGTCGTGAAGACTTCCGGCGGCACCTTGTCGCGAAGCGGCTCAAGGATCTCCAGCTCCTTGCCTTCGGGCAGGCCCGTAGCCATGAACTCCGGAATACCGTCGAAATAGCTGTCGTCGCGCTTGTACACGCCAGTGGAGAGCACGCGGTTCTCTTCCTCGAAATCGAAGGCGAAATTGAGCGCGCGACGCACCCTCACGTCCTGGAATTGCGGGCGGCGGAGATTGATCGCCCAGCCCTGCATCCGGCCGCTGTTACGAATCGGAAACAGCTCCTTGATCACTCGCTTGTCGCGCGCTGCGGGAAAGTCATAGGACGATGCCCATTCCTTGGCGCTGCGCTCCAGCATCCAGTCGATGTCGTCGGCCTTGAAGGCTTCCCGGGCCGGCAGATCGTCGCGGAAATAGTCCCAGCGCAGCTCATCGAAGTTGTTCTGACCGATATTGACGGGAATATCCTTGCCCCAATAATCCTTGACCCGCTCCAGCACGATGCTGCGGCCGGCGTCGAATTGCTTGACGCGATAGGGTCCAGAGCCCAGCGGAATTTCCAGCGTCGTCTGGGTGATGTCGCGCTTCTTGCCCTGCGCGTCCGTGCCCTCCCACCAATGCTTCGGAAACACGGTGAGCTGCCCGGTGATCGTCGGCAGCTCGCGGTTGCCCGGGCCGTCGAACGTGAACTTGACGTCGCGGTCGCCAACCTGCTCGCATTTTGTGATATGCCGGTAGTACGCGCTGAACATCGGACTGTTCTTCTTCAGCGCGTTGAAGGAGAAAATCACGTCGTCGGGCGTGACCGGCTTGCCGTCGTGCCAGCGCGCCGCCGTGCGCAGGCGGTAGATCACGTAGGAGCGATCCTCGGGATGGGCCGCGGCCTCAGCCAGCAGGCCGTAGTTGGCGTCGGGCTCGTCAAGCGACGGGGTCAAGAGCGTCTCATAGATCAGCCCGACGGCGCCGGCCGTGTTTCCCTTGAAGCCGGCGACCACGATGTTGAAATTATCGAAGGTACCGACCTGATACTGCCGCACCGAACCGCCCCTGGGGGCATCGGGATTGACATAGTCGAAACGCTTGAAATCGGCGGGGTACTTCACACCGCCGAACAGCGACAGTGCGTGGTGCCAGGGCAGCTCGGTTTGCGCTTGGGCTTTGGCGGTTTCGATGATGGGCACGCCCGCGAGCGTACCGAGGGCCGGAGTGACAGCGGCAAAAGTGCCGCTCTGCAGGAGCTGCCGTCGGGTAATTGCCAAATCAGAAATCCTTTTCGTGCGATCGCCCTGCCATTTCAGGGCAATATAAGGCAACGATTCGACCACTGACGTTGCTTTTTCCTCATGTAAGCAGGCGCTTGTGCGGCGAAACGTCCCAATGACCGGGTTGCGAGACCAAAGTCGCAAATGAAAACGGCCAGGCAAGCCTGGCCGTTTCGAAACGATGTTCACAAGGTGCGGAGGACCGTCAGCCGCACGTCTTCACTTCGAGGCAACCGGTAGCGGAACCGGGTTGTCCGACAGCGTGTGCAGATAGTCGATCACGTCGGCGCGCTGGCTGTCCTTCTGAATACCGGCGAAACCCATTGCTGTTCCGGGAATAAAGGCCTTGGGGTTGGTGAGAAACTTGTTCAGGTCGTCATAAGTCCAAGTGCCGCCCTTGGCCTTCATGGCAGCCGAGAAATTGAAGCCGTTTCGGCCCTCGCCTCTCTTGTCGCCGACGATGCCGTAGAGATTGGGACCAACACGGTTGGGGCCGTTCTTCTCGAAGGTGTGGCAAGTCAGGCAAACCTTCGCGGCGGCCTGGCCCTTCTCGACCGAAGCGGTCTGCAGGAGCTTCTCGATCGGCTCGGAGGGAGCGGCCGCGGCCTCCTTGGTCGCTGCCCCCTTCTCCTTGACGGCGATGGCAAAGCCCGGCTTCTGCGGCGGCTTGGAGGCAAACAGCGCGCTGGCGGTAAAGCTCGTCACCAGCAAGACGATACAGGTGGCGAGCACCGCACCGATGATCTTATTCAGTTCGAAGGAGTCCATCTTGGCTCAGGCTCCAGGCCGGAAAGGGTCGAGAAATACGGCCGAACCGGCCGCAGGAAAGGCCCAGGATTCGCTGTCGCAGCGCATCCCGGGCAGGCAGGAGATATCGGTTTGCCCAGGCTCTGGCAACCCGTATAAACGCGCCGACTTTTTCGCCATCCCCACCATTTCCGTCCCCTGTCAACCGCCTCCAGAACGCGCCTCCGATGACCCCAGACCGCACTTTGGTGCTGATTCCGGCCCGCCTCGCCTCGACCCGGCTGCCATACAAGCCGCTCCTTGAGATCGCCGGCCTGCCCATGATCGTGCACGTGTTGCGACGAGCGGAGGAAGCCGCAATCGGACGCGTGGCTGTCGCCACCGATACGCCCGAGATCGCTGACGTCGTGAAAGCCCATGGCGGCGAGGCCATCATGACCAGTCCCGACCACCCCTCGGGGTCGGACCGCATCCATGAGGCCATGCAGAAGCTCGATCCGAAAGCCGCGGCCGAGATCGTGGTCAATCTGCAGGGCGATTTTCCGACCATCTCGGCGGACAATATCCGCGACGTGCTGCCCCCGCTGGCCGATCCCGCCGTCGACATCGCAACCCTGGCCTCCCGGATCCACACCGAGGAGGAAGACCGCGCACCGAGCGTGGTGAAGGCGGTGGGAACCTCGCTCGGCGGACGGCGGATGCGGGCGCTCTATTTCACCCGCGCGACCGCCCCCCACGGCGACGGCCCGCGCTATCACCATATCGGCCTCTACGCCTATCGACGGGCGGCGCTGGAGCGCTTCGTGTCGCTGCCGCCCTCGCCCTTGGAAATGCAGGAGAGCCTGGAACAGCTCCGGGCGCTGGAAGCCGGCATGCGGATCGACATCACCATCGTCGATACCGTGCCGCGCGGGGTCGACACCCTCGCCGACCTCGAAACCGCCCGCCGGATACTGGCGAAACCTTAAGCGGCTGCTACAAGGCGACCGAGAAACGATAGTAACAACACCATGACCCAGAAGCTGAAAATCGCGTTCCAGGGCGAGCCGGGCGCCAATTCCCACATCGCCATCGTCGAGGCCTATCCCGACGCCGAGCCTTTGCCCTGCGCGACCTTCGAGGATGCGCTCGCCGCGATCTCCTCGGGCGATGCCGATCTCGGCATGATCCCGATCGAGAATTCGGTTGCCGGCCGCGTCGCCGACATTCATCACCTCCTGCCCGATTCAAGGCTTCATATCGTCGGCGAATGGTTCCTGCCGATCCGCCACCAATTGATGGCGCCGAAGGGCGCCCGGCTCGCGGACATCAAGACCGTCGAGAGCCATGTCCATGCGCTCGGGCAATGCCGCCGCATCATCCGCAAGCTTGGCTTGAAGCCGATCGTGGCAGCCGATACCGCGGGCAGTGCCCGTGACATCGCCGAGCGCGGCGACAAGACCGTTGCTGCGATCGCCTCGCGCCTGGCGGCGAAAATCTACGGCCTCGACATCCTCGCCGAGGACGTCGAGGACGAGGCCCACAACACCACGCGCTTCGTGGTGCTGGCGCGCGAGGAGAAATGGGCCGAGCAGGGCTCCGGGCCGCTGGTCACCACCTTTGTCTTCCGCGTGCGCAACCTGCCCGCGGCGCTCTACAAGGCGCTTGGCGGCTTTGCCACCAACGGCGTCAACATGACCAAGCTCGAAAGCTACATGGTCGACGGCAATTTCTTCGCCACGCAGTTCTACGCCGATGTCGACGGCCATCCCCACGACAAGGCGCTCGCCTTTGCGCTGGAGGAGCTGAAATTCTTCTCGCGCGAATTCCGCATCGTCGGCGTCTATCCCGGCCACCCCTTCCGCGCGACATTCAGCGAGAAGCTGGAGTGAGCCAAGGTCATTCCGGGATGGTCCCAACGGGTCCGCGCGAAGCGCGGCCCGATGACAGGCTCCGGACCAGACCCGGGATCTCGGCCCACATCACTTCTGGATTCCGGGTTCACGCGCTGTGCGCGTGCCCCGGAATGACAATCAGGCCGCCACCTGCTTCGCCAGCCCAAACGCCTCCGCGAGCAGCGAATATGACGTCTTGCGTGCCTCGTGGTCGTAGATCGCGCTGATCACCATCAGCTCATCCGGCTTGCTCGCATCGATCATCGGCTGCAGCTTGGCCATCACGGTGGCAGGACTGCCGACAAACAGCCGCGAGCGGTTGCGCGCGATCGAAGCGCGTTCGGAATCCGTGTAACCGTAGGTCAACGCCTCCTCCGGGCTCGGCAACGGCGCATATTGGCCGCGGTCGCGGCGCAGCCGATTGAGATCCATTGATGATGCCAGCCGCTCGGCTTCCGCGTCGGTTTCGGCTGCGGCAATGGCGACCGCGAGGATCGCATGCGGCGTGGTGCGCCAGCCCGACGGCTTGAAGTGGGCGCGGTAGTTGATCATCGCATCGACCGCGTCGTGCATGGCGAAATGATGCGCGAAGGCGAAACCCATCCCCACCTGCGCGGCGAGCTCCGAACTATAGTCGCTCGAGCCAAGCAGCCAGATCGGCGGCAGCGGCGTATCGTCCGGCATCGCCACCACGCTGTTGTAGGGGTGACCTTGCGGGAAATCGCGTGTCTCCCACAGCGTCAATTCATGCAAGCGCTCCAGGAAATCGTCGCCCTCGCGGCGGTCGAGCCGGCTGCGCAGCGCATAGGCCGTGGCGCCATCGGTCCCTGGGGCGCGGCCGAGCCCTAGATCGATGCGGCCCGGAAACAGCGCCTCCAGCATCTTGAAGCGCTCGGCGACGACAAGCGGCGCATGGTTGGGCAGCATCACCCCGCCGGAGCCGACGCGAAGATTTTTCGTGACGGCGGCGATCTGCCCGATCATCACGTCCGGCGCGGGGCTAGCGACGGAAGCCAGATTGTGATGCTCGGCGAGCCAGTAGCGCACATAGCCGAGCCCATCGACATGGCGCGCCAGATCGATGCTGTTGCGCAGCGCCGCCGCGGGCCTGGTCTCGGTGGTGACGACGGAGAGGTCGAGGACGGAGAGCGGGATCATGGCTGTAAGCTAGTGGCCGCGCGCGGGCGGGCAATGGGGATTGGCGGGCATAGCCGATGCGCTGCAGCAACAGCCGACGACTGAGCTATTGGGACATGGAATGGACTATTCAATCATGTTTCAGGACTGCCCAACTCCACGATATCAAATATCACATTGATATTAATCATATTTATTATTTACTGCTTGGCCCAATTGATGCGTTATTCGAACCAAAGTAGCAATTTTCTGCGTAAATTGGGCAATTTCCCATTGCTATTGGGCTGTCTGGGCGACCGCGTTTGACCTATCTTAGCGCTTCCCAAGCTAAATCCGGCGCCCCCGAGCCGAACGAAGCGGAGTTGATGTTGCAATGACCGAGGTACCGCCGACCAGCCACGACGGGCCCCATGCGCCGCGACGGCCCAATATCTCCTTCGAGTTCTTTCCGCCCAAGACCGCGGAGATGGAGAAGAACCTCTGGGAGACCATCAACCGCCTGGCGCCGCTGGCGCCGAATTTCGTCTCCGTGACCTACGGCGCGGGCGGATCGACCCGCGAGCGCACCCATTCGACCATCGCTCGTATCCTGCGCGAGACCGCGCTGCTGCCGGCCGCGCATCTGACCTGTGTGGGAGCGGCGCGCGGCGAGATCGACGAGATCGTCGACCGTTATCACGAGGTCGGCGTCCGCCATATCGTGGCGCTGCGCGGCGACCCCGCGACCGGCATCGGCACGGCCTTTGTCGCCCATCCCGACGGCTACAAGACCTCGCCCGAGCTCGTCGCCGGCATCAAGAAGCGCCATCCCGACATCGAAATCTCGGTGGCGGGCTATCCCGAGAAGCACCCGGAGGCGCGTGACCTCGACGCCGACATCGACACGCTGAAGGCCAAGGTCGACGCCGGCGCGACGCGCGCGATCACGCAAGTCTTCTTCGATAACGACCTTTACTTCCGCTACCTCGACCGCGTGCGCGGGCGCGGCATCACCATTCCGGTCGTGCCCGGCATCATGCCGATGCACAATTTCAAGCAGGCCCGCAATTTCGTCACCCGCGCCGGTACTTCCGTGCCGGGCTGGCTTGCGGAAAAATTCGAAGGCCTCGACGACGACGGCGAGACACGGAAGCTGGTCGCCGCCACCGTCGCGGCCGGCCAGGTGCAAAAGCTCGCCAAGCATGGCGTCGACACCTTCCATTTCTACACCATGAACCGCGCCGATCTCGTGTTCGCGATCAGCCACCTGCTCGGCATCCGTCCGAACGGCGCCAAGAAAGCTGCTTAACGAAGGCCGCCTGATGTCCGTATCCGTCTCGCCCAAACGCACCGCGCTGATCGCCGCCGCCCGCGAACGCATCCTCGTGCTCGACGGCGCCATGGGCACCATGATCCAGGCCCTCGCACTCGACGAAGCCGCCTTCCGTGGCGAGCGTTTCAAGGATTTCCATCGCGACGTTCGCGGCAACAACGATCTTCTGATCCTCACCCAGCCCAAGGCGATCGAGGACATCCACGCTGCCTATTTGCGCGCCGGCGCCGATATCGTCGCGACCAACACCTTTTCCTCGACCGCGATCGCGCAGGCCGACTACGACATGTCGGACCTCGCCTATGAGCTGAACCGCGAGGGCGCAAAACTCGCGCGCGCGGCAGCCGAGCGCGTCGCACGCGAGGACGGCAAGCCGCGCCTTGTCGCCGGCGCCCTTGGCCCCACCAACCGCACCGCTTCGATCTCGCCCGACGTCTCCAATCCCGGCTACCGCGCCGTCACCTTCGACGATCTGCGCCGGGCCTATGGCGATCAGGCGAGAGGCCTGCTCGACGCCGGCGTCGACCTGCTGCTGGTCGAGACCATCTTCGACACGTTGAATGCCAAGGCGGCGCTCTACGCGATCTCCGAGCTCCTCGAAGAGCGCGGCATCGACGTGCCCGTGATGGTGTCCGGCACCATCACCGACAAATCCGGCCGTCTGCTCTCGGGGCAGATGCCGGAGGCATTCTGGAATTCTGTCCGGCATTCGAAGCCCATCACCATCGGCTTCAACTGTGCGCTCGGCGCCGAGGACCTGCGCGCCCACATCGCCGATATCGGCCGCGTCGCCGATACGCTGGTGTGCGCCTATCCCAATGCCGGCCTGCCCAATGAATTCGGGCAATATGACGAGACGCCCGGCTACATGGCCCGCCTGATCGGCGAGTTCGCCCGCGACGGCCTCGTCAATATCGTCGGCGGCTGCTGCGGCACTACGCCGGAGCACATCGCCGCAATTGCCGCGGCCGTCGCCCCGCACAGGCCGCGCATCGTCCCAGCCATCGAGCCGCGGCTCCGCCTCTCCGGCCTCGAGCCCTTTGCGCTGACGCCGGCCATCCCCTTCGTCAATGTCGGCGAGCGCACCAACGTCACGGGCTCCGCGCGCTTTCGCAAGCTGATCACCGCGGGCGATTACACCGCGGCGCTTCAGGTCGCACGCGACCAGGTCGAGAATGGCGCCCAGGTGGTCGACGTCAACATGGACGAGGGGCTGCTCGATTCCGAAGCCGCGATGCGGACCTTCCTCAACCTCGTCGCTGCCGAGCCCGACATCGCGCGCGTCCCCGTGATGGTCGACTCCTCGAAATTCCATGTGATCGAGGCCGGCCTGAAATGCGTGCAGGGCAAGGCGATCGTGAACTCGATCTCGATGAAGGAAGGCGAGGCGAAGTTCATCCACGAGGCGAAGATCGCGCGGCGCCACGGCGCGGCGGTCGTGGTGATGGCCTTCGACGAGAAGGGCCAGGCCGACACGTTCAAGCGCAAGACCGAAATCTGCAAACGCGCCTACGGCATTCTGGTCGACCAGCTCGGCTTCCCGCCGGAAGACATCATCTTCGATCCCAATATCTTCGCGATCGCGACGGGGATCGAGGAACACAACAATTACGGCGTCGATTTCATCGAGGCCACGCGCTGGATCCGCCAGAACCTGCCGGGCGCGCATGTCTCCGGTGGCGTCTCCAATCTCTCCTTCTCGTTCCGCGGCAACGAGCCGGTCCGCGAAGCGATGCATTCGGTGTTCCTGTATCATGCGATTCATGCCGGCATGGACATGGGCATCGTCAATGCCGGGCAGATGATCGTCTATGACGACATCGATCCGGAGCTGCGCCAGGTGTGCGAGGACGTCGTCCTCAACCGCGACCCCGGTGCCTCCGAGCGGTTGCTGGCGCTCGCCGAGAAATTCCGGGGCAAGCAGACACAGGCCAAGGAGAGCGACCTCGCCTGGCGCGAATGGCCGGTCGAGAAGCGCCTCTCTCATGCGCTGGTGCACGGCATCACCGAGTTCATCGAGGAGGACACCGAGGCCGCGCGGCAAAACGCGTCGCGTCCGCTCGACGTGATCGAGGGTCCCTTGATGGCCGGCATGAACGTCGTCGGCGATCTCTTCGGCGACGGCAAGATGTTTTTGCCGCAGGTGGTGAAGTCCGCGCGCGTGATGAAGCAGGCGGTCGCCTACCTCATGCCGTTCATGGAGGAGGAGAAGGCGCGTAACCTCGCAAGCGGCGTGGTCGGCGATGCCAGCCATTCCGCCGGCAAGATCGTGATGGCGACAGTGAAGGGCGACGTCCACGACATCGGCAAGAACATCGTCGGCATCGTGCTCCAGTGCAACAATTTCGAGGTCATCGATCTCGGCGTGATGGTGCCGGCCGCCAAGATCGTCGAGACCGTCAGGAGCGAGAAGGCCGACATCGTCGGCCTCTCCGGGCTGATCACGCCTTCGCTCGACGAGATGGCCTTCTTCGCCTCGGAGCTCGAGCGCGAAGGGCTGAAGGTGCCGCTCCTCATCGGCGGCGCCACCACGAGCCGCGTGCATACCGCCGTCAAGATCGACCCGAACTATCGCGCTGGTCCGGTGGTGCATGTCAACGACGCGAGTCGCGCGGTCGGCGTCGCCTCCGCGCTGATGTCTCCGGACAAGCGCGAGGCCTATGCCGCCGACGTGCGCGCCGAGTATGCGAAGATTTCGGCGGCGCATTTCCGCGCGCAGGCGGACAAGAAGCGGCTGAAGCTTTCCGCCGCCCGCGCCAATGCCGTGAAGATCGACTTTGCCGCAGCGCTGCCGAAGAAACCGACCTTCCTGGGCGTGCAGAGCTTTGCCGATTACGATCTGACCAAGCTCGTCGAGACCATCGACTGGACGCCGTTCTTCCAGACCTGGGAGCTTGCCGGTCGCTTCCCCGCCATTCTCGACGACCCCAAGGTCGGCGAGGCGGCCCGCGCGCTCTATGACGACGCGCGCAAGATGCTGGACCGCATCGTCAAGGAGAAATGGTTCACCGCGCGCGCCGTGATCGGCTTCTGGCCGGCCAATGCGGTCGGCGACGACATCGTCGTCTATGCCGATGAGGCGCGGACGAGCAAGATCGCGACGCTGCACACGCTGCGCCAGCAGCTCGAGAAGCGCGAGGGCCGCTTCAACGCCGCGCTCTCCGACTTCATCGCGCCCGCGACCTCCGGCGTACCCGACTATGTCGGCGGCTTCGTGGTTACCGCGGGGATCGGCGAGGACGTGATCGCCGACCGCTTCAAGAATGCCAATGACGATTACTCCTCGATCCTCACCAAGGCGCTCGCCGATCGGCTTGCCGAAGCCTTTGCCGAGCACATGCATGCACGCGTGCGCCGCGAGTTCTGGGGCTACGCGCCGGACGAGAGCCTCACCAACGAGGAGATGATCCTGGAGAAATACGCCGGGATTCGTCCCGCGCCCGGCTATCCCGCGCAACCCGATCACACCGAGAAGGCGACGCTGTTTCATCTGCTCGACGCCGAGACAAACGCCGGCGTCAAGCTGACCGAGAGCTTTGCGATGTGGCCGGGCTCGTCCGTGTCCGGTCTCTACCTTGGCAATGCCGAGAGCTTCTACTTCGGCGTCGGCAAGATCGAGCGCGATCAGGTCGAGGATTACGCCGCGCGCAAGGGCATGACGGCAGCGGAGGTCGAGCGCTGGCTCGCGCCGATCCTGAATTACATTCCCTCGCAGGATCAATCCGCCGAGGTGCGCGCGGTGAAAGAGGCAATGCCGACGGTCAAGCCCGCCGCCGCTCCGGCCAACGATATCGCCTCGCATCCGCCCGGCTGCACCTGCGCCGTGCACCTCGCCTGGCGCAAGAAGGCCGTGGGTGCAGGGTAAACTCCGTCGGCGCCGCATCTCCACCGTCAACCTTATGTCGTCGTCATGGCCGGGCTTGTCCCGGCCATCCACGTCTCGCAATATCGCGACATGGCAGTGAGCGTAGGGTGGGCAAAGGCGCACTTGCGCCGTGCCCACCATCTCTCTCGACATCGGTCCTCTTGAATGGTGGGCGCGCTCCGCTTTGCCACCCTACGATCTCATCCGGACAACGAACCGATTAGCCCTTTGGCGGCGCGAGCGGCTGGACGATCTCCTTGAATGCCGGCAGCGCTTCGCAGCGCGCCGCATGCGCGGCCAGCGCCGGATAGCGTGCGGCGCTGTAGAGGTGCGGATGAGCTTCGCTGGTGAAGCGGAGCACACAGGCGATCGCGATGTCGGAATGACCAATGCGATCGCCGAACAAGTATGGCGTCTGCACAGCGGCGCGCTCCTGCTCCAGCACGTCGAGCGCGCCCGAGACCTGCGCCTCGCAGCGCTCGACCCACAGCTTGAGCTGCTCCTTGCGCAGCACGCTTTCGTAGACGAGGCTCACCGACTTGTCGCCGAGCCCGGTCGCGAGCGCGCAGAGCCGCAAATCCCGCCGGCGCTCCCCTCCATGGGGCGCAATCATCGCTTTCGCTTCGCCGACCAGCTCGTCGAGATAATCAAGAATGATGAAGCTCTCGATCAGCGCTTCGCCACTGTCGAGCACCAAGGTCGGCACCCGCCGCAACGGATTATAGGGCGCGATCTTGTCGGCATCGCCGAAGGTCGACCACGGCTTGTGCTCGAAGGCGACACCATAGAGCCGCATCGCGATCGCGACGCGGCGCACGAAGGGGGAGTCGTACTGGCCGATCAGGAACATGGATGCTGCACTCCTCTCACCTCGTCATTGCCGGGCTTGACCCGGCAATCCATCGATCTTCAAAACGGATTCTTAAAACCGATTCTTAACGTGATGGATGCCCGGATCAAGTCCGGGCATGACGAGATGTGTTTGCACCTACACCTTCTCCTCGATCGCGCGCTTCACCGCCTCGATCGCCGCCTCGTTGCGGCGGTACATGGTCCACTGCTTGATGCGCTTGGCGCGCACCAATTTTGCCGCCGTCAGCACCCGCATGTGCTCGCTGACCGTGGGCTGACTGACCCCGAGCTTCTCGGCAATGAGCAGGCCGCAGACGCCGTCCTCGACCAGGTCGCCGTCGACCTGCTCGCGGAAATGCTTCCGCGGCTCGCGCAGCCATTCCAGGATCTGCAGCCGCCGCTCGTTGGCCAGCGCGCGCAGGGCGATCGCGATCTTCATTTAGCCATTTTGCTAATTACCTAATTGATGTCAAGGCCCGGATGCGCTATCCAGGGGACATCATGGCAGCGATCACGGAGATCACGCGCGAGCGCATTGCGGCGACCGAAGCCGTGATCCGCCCCTATGTCCGCCGCACGCCGCTGCTGCACGCCGACCTCGCCGATTTTGGGCTACCTTCAGCGCCCGCGACCTTCAAGCTCGAAATGCTGCAGCATTCCGGCTCGTTCAAGGCGCGCGGCGCGTTCGCCAATCTGCTCTTGCGCAAGGCGCCGGAAGCCGGCGTGGTTGCGGCCTCCGGCGGCAATCACGGCGTCGCCGTGGCCTATGCCGCGCAAAGGCTCGGCGTGCCCGCGACGATTTTTGTGCCCGACATCACCTCGCCCGCGAAGGCCGAGCGCATCAGGAATTACGGTGCGCGGCTGGTGATCGCGGGATCGCGCTACGCCGATGCGCTGGCGGCGAGCGAAGCTTATGTCGACAAGACGGGCGCGATGGCGGTGCATGCGTATGACCAGACGGAGACGCTGCTCGGCCAAGGCTCGGTCGGAATGGAGCTGGAGCAGGATGCGCCGGCCATCGATACGCTCCTGGTCGCAGTCGGCGGCGGTGGGCTGATCGGCGGTGTCGCGGCCTGGTGCTCGGGGCGGATGCGCGTCATCGCCGTCGAACCGGAGCTATCGCCGACGCTGCACGCTGCGCTTGCGGCCGGCGCTCCGGTCGATGCGCCCGCGGGCGGCATCGCGGCCGACTCGCTCGCGCCGCGCCAGGTCGGCCAATTGATGTTTCCGATCGCGCGCGCCTATGTCGAGAAAGTCCTGCTGGTCAGCGATGACGCCATCCGGCAGGCGCAGGCCGCGCTGTGGTCGAGCCTGCGCGTGGTCGCCGAGCCCGGCGGCGCGGCGGCATTTGCAGCGCTCCTCTCCGACCGATATCGCCCAGCGCAAGGCGAACGCGTCGCGGTGCTGGTTTGTGGAGCCAATACGACGGCGGTGAATTTCGACAGTTAAACGTGCCCGCCCCCTCACCTCGGCGTCAGCGTGATCGCCTCCGCGGTCGCGGCTTCCACGGCAGCGCGGGTGTAGAGCAGCGGCACGTATTGCCCGGTGGCCCAGAGCGGGGCCAGGTCGCGATAGTGTCCGCTGAAGGGATCGCCGGACTGGCCGGGCGTGTTGATGGTGCGGCTGTTATCCCAGGCGCCGACGTCGAGCACCATGCGGAACGAGGCGCCGGAGGTGATCCGATAATCGGTGCGGCGGTAAGTTGCGGCATGTGGCACGTTGCTCGCGCCTCCGAGCGCGAACGGGCCGACCGAGAGCTGCGAGGCGGTCGCCGGGTCTGCGAGCGGCATCAGCGCGTGATCGAATTTCGCCATATGCAGGCGGCCCCAGCGCCAGGCGGAGGAATCCGCACCGAGCTTCCCGGTCACCTCGGCGACCGCAGCCCCCAGGCTGTCGCGCAGGATGCGATCGCGCTCTGCTTTGGGGTCGGCGCCGAGCGCCGAATCCAGAGCCTCGAGATAGGCGACGATGACAGGCATGCTCGATATCTCGGGCGCGATGAGGCCGGCGGCCTTGGGGGCTGCGGTCTTCAAGAGCGTCGCGCCGAGATGATTGCGGATCCAGACCTCGAACACCGCGGCGGCTGCGCTCCCCTCGGTGTCGCGCGCGTCCCAGCTCTTCAGCAGCTCGAGCCCCTTCTTCACATTGGCATCGTCGGAAGAGAGCGGCTTCAGCAGCGCGACCAGCCGCCGCCCCAGCATCGAGGTGTCGTCGTTCTGCAGGTCCATCGCGTCCGCCAGCGAGAACTTGTCGTTGGCCTTGAGCACCTCGGCGATGCGCTGCCAGCGCGCGCTATCGGCCCATTCGAAACCGATCTTGCGGTCCTTGATCGGATAGCCGCTCGGGAGATCCATCTGGTTGGCGGTGGCAATCCAGCCCTGCTTGGGCCGATAGGCGCGCGGCAATTCATCGAACGAGAGAAAACCCTGCCATTCGTAGCGGCCGTCGCCGGGCACCGGCATCAGGCCGTCGTAATTCACGCGCCGCGGCGCCTTGCCGGCCGGTACCCACCCGATATTGCCCCTGGTATCGGCATAGACCTGGTTCTCCGACGGAGCGCCCCAACGCCGCATCGCGGCGAGGAAGCCGTTCCAGTCCTTCGCGGTCATGTAGTCGGAGGAGCCGAAATAGGCCGAGGTGCCCGGCTCGAACCAGATCGAGCGCACCGCAAAGGCACGCTTGTTCGCCTCGTCGACATAGATGACGGGACCGTGCCGGGTGAATTTCAGCTCGAGATCGCGCTCGCCCTCGCCCTTCACTACTTCCTTCTCGTGGACGATGCGCATGTCCTCCCAGCCGTTGCCGTAACGGTACTGGTTCGGGTTCGCCGGGTTGAGCTCGTAGACGTAGAGGTCCTCCTGATCGATGTCGAAGACGGTCAGGCCGAAGGCGATGGCTTCGTTGTGACCGATGGAGATGCCGGGCAGCGCCGGCTCGCCCGCGCCGATCACGCTGATCCCGGGCGCGTTGAGGCCGACAATGTAGCGCAGCGACGGCACCGAATGTGTGCGATGCGGATCGTTGGCCAGGATCGGCCGTCCCGTCACGGTCCGCGAGCCCGCGACGACCCAGTTGTTGGAGCCGACGGTGTCGCGCTCATCGTCGGCTTCGGCAAGATCAGTATCGGGATCGTCCGTGATCGCGGCGCGGTGGTCCTTCAGCGCCGCAAAGCTCACCGGACGCGTGGCGAGATGATAGGCCGCGAGCACGTCTTTCGGCACACTGCAGGGGTCGAGTCCATCAGGAATTTTGGTGGTCCAGGCCGGCTCCAGCTTGACGCGGAAGCGGTCGGCCTCGAGGCCGGCGGCACAGGCAACCAGCGACCGCTTGACCTCGGAGGCGAGGTTGCGCGTCAGCCCGTGGCTGCGGATACGCACGACGTCTTCCGCCGACCACAGGTCCGGCAGGTTGCCCGCGATCCTGAACTCGATCGGGAGCGGTCGCTTGCCGTCTCGCACGTCGGCGACATAGGCGTTGACGCCGGCGACGAAGGCTTCGGCATAGGATTTCGCCTTCGGTCCATAAGCCGCCCATTCCGCGTTCATGTCGCCGCGGTAGAGGAAGAGCCTCAGAGCCCGGTCCTGCTCCACATAGGCCGGGCCGAAATCCTTCGCGAGCAGGCCGAGCCCGCGCTTCCGCCAGAGGTCGATCTGCCAGAGCCGGTCGCGCGCGGCATTGAAGCCCTGCAGGAAGAACAGGTCGTGCTCGTTGCCGGCATAGATGTGCGGGATGCCCCAGACATCGACCAGGATCTCGCCGGGCGCCTTCAGGCCGGCGACGGAGGTGGTGGTCCGCCGCGCCGCAGGCATCCGGCTTTGCTTGGAGTTTTCCTTCTCGCGCGCTGCGGCGACTGAGGTGATCAGCGCGACGCACAGCGCAGCGCCGAACAGCGTGCGAACGACCCGGTTGAAATCCGTGTTCATCGTCTTGGCTCCTGTCGTGGTTATGAGCGGCGTGCGGCGACGCCTATTCCCCCGCATCGCTGGCGAGCACGCCCTTCACCGCGCGAGCCCATCCCTTCAATTTGCGCTCGCGCGTGGCTGCGCTCATGTTCGGCTTGAAGCGATGCTCCAGCCGCCAGTTGTCGGCGAACTTCGCGGGCTCGGGATAGACGCCGGCTTGCAGGCCCGCGAGATAGGCCGCGCCCAGCGCCGTGGTCTCCTGGATCATCGGGCGGTCGACCGGCGCATCGAGAAGATCGGCGAGGCGCTGCATGGTCCAGTCGGAGGCCGTCATGCCGCCGTCGACGCGGAGCACGATGTTGGCGGCTTTCGCATCCGGCCAGTCGGCGCGCATCGCGGCCCAGAGGTCGAAGGTCTGGTAGCAGACGCTTTCCAGCGCGGCATGCGCAAGCTCCGCGGGGCCGGTGTTGCGCGTGAGGCCAAACAGCGCACCGCGCACGTTCGGATTCCAGTAGGGCGCGCCCAGGCCAACGAACGCCGGCACGAGATAAACGCTCTGCATGGAGTCCGATTTGTCGGCGAGCGGGCCGGTCTCGGCGGCCTGCTTGATGATACCGAGCCCGTCGCGCAGCCATTGCACCGCGCTTCCTGCGACAAAGATCGAGCCTTCGAGCGCGTAGGTGCGCTTTCCCCCGAGCTGATAGGCGATGGTGGTGAGCAGCTTGTTCTTCGAGGCAACGGGTGTTGCGCCGGTGTTGAGCAGCGCGAAGCAGCCGGTGCCGTAGGTCGATTTGATCATGCCTGGCGTGAAGCAGGCTTGTCCAATCGTCGCAGCCTGCTGATCGCCGGCGATGCCGGAGATCACGATCGCACCACCGAAGATATCGGGCACGCATTCGCCGAACTTGGCGGAGGAATCCTTCACTTCAGGCAGCATCGAGCGCGGCACGCGCAGGATCTTCAGCAGCTCGTCGTCCCACTGGCCGGTGTGGATATTGAACAGCAGCGTGCGCGAGGCGTTGGTAGCATCCGTCACATGCGACCTTCCGCCGGTGAGCCGCCACATCAGATAGCAGTCGACGGTGCCGAACAGGAGTTCGCCTGCTTCCGCGCGCTTTCGCGCGCCGGGAACGTGATCGAGGATCCACGCGACTTTCGTTCCGGAGAAATAGGGATCGATGATCAGCCCGGTCTTTTGCGAGATCACCGGCTCGCAGCCTTCTTGCTTCAACTGCGCGCAGATGTCTGCAGTGCGGCGGTCCTGCCAGACGACGGCGCGGTGCACGGACTGGCCCGTGGCGCGGTCCCATACCACCGTGGTCTCGCGCTGGTTGGTGATACCGATCGCGGCGATATCCTTCGCCGTGAGGCCGGCCTTCTTCAGCGCCTCGCGGCAGACCGCAAGCGTCGAGGTCCAGATGTCCTCCGGCTCATGCTCGACCCAGCCGGAGGCCGGGAAATGCTGCGGGAATTCCTGCTGCGCCACCGCCGCGATGGAAATGTCCTCGCGAAACACAATGGCACGCGAGGAGGTGGTGCCCTGATCGATGGCCAGCACGAAAGACATTGGAATTTCCTTGGGGCGTTCTTGTTGTGGTGGTTGTGTCGCGGCCAAAGACAGCGGATTGGCGCTAGTTCGTCAATATCCATCGTCATGCCCGGGCTTGACCCGGGCATCCATCAACTCAAAAAGATTCTTTGTTTAGTGATGGATTGCCAGGTCAAGCCCGGCAATGACGAAACTGAACTACGCCGCAGCCGTCGTCACGCCGCCATCCACCACAATCGTCTGGCCGGTCATGAACGTCGAGGCATCGGAGGCGAGATAGGCCACCGCACCGGCAATCTCGTCTGGCTCGCCGATGCGGCGCAGCGGCGTGGTGGCGCAGCGGCGCTTCAGCCGTTCCTCGTCCTCCCACAGCGCGCGCGCGAAATCGGTCTTGACCAGACCCGGCGCCACGCAATTGACGCGGACGCCCTTCGGTCCCCACTCGCCAGCGAGGCTGCGGCACAGCGCAAAGTCGGCCGCTTTCGAGATGCCGTAGGCGCCGATCACGGTCGAGCCGCGCATGCCGCCGATGGAGGAGATGATCACGACCGAGCCCTTGGCCCTCGCGGCCATCTGCGGGATCGCGAGCGCGCAGAGCCAGATGTTGCTCTTGACGTTCGAGCCCATGATCTTGTCGAAGGCCTCGTCCTTGATGTCGAGCAGCGGACCGTAATACGGGTTCACGGCGGCGTTGCAGACCAGGATGTCGATCTTGCCGAAATGCTTCGTCGCGCCATCGATCAGCGCCTTGCATTCGTCATGCCGCGAAATGTTGCAGGGGATGACCATGGCCTCGCCGCCGGCCTTGTTGATGCCATCGGCGACGTCCTTGCAGGCGTCAGCCTTGCGTGAGGAGATCACGACCTTGGCGCCGAGCTTTGCCAGGAGCTCCGCCGAAGAACGGCCGATGCCGCGGCTCGAACCGGTGACGACGGCGACCTGGCCGGTGAGATCGAACGGGGTGTTTTTCATTGTTGGTTTCCTCCTGATTCCCTCGTCATTGCGAGGAGCGCAAGCGACGAAGCACTCCAGACCGCTTGCGTGACTCTGGATTGCTTCGCTGCGCTCGCAATGACGGTTAGCTACACCAATCCCCCGCCTTCAGACACGCGGCGGAGCTGGTAGTCGGTGTCGCCGAAGGTATTCTCGATCATGGTCAGCCGCTTGAAGTAGTGGCCGATCTTCGCCTCCTGGGTCATGCCGATGCCGCCGTGAAGCTGGATCGACTGTTGGCCGACGTATTTGCCCGATTTGCCGATCTGCACCTTCGCGGCCGCGATCGCCGTGGCGCGCTCCTTCGCATCCTCGAAATCCATCGCCATGGTCGCGAACATCGACATCGAGCGCGCCTGCTCCAGCGCAACGAACATGTCGGAGGCGCGGTGCTGCAGCGACTGGAAGCTGCCGATCGGCACGCCGAATTGCTTGCGCGTCTTGATGTATTCGACGGTGGTCTTCAGCGACTCGTCCATCAATCCGACCGCCTCCGCGCAGAGCGCGATGCGGGCATCATCCACCACGCGTTCGATCAGCGGCAGCGCATTTTCGGGATCGCCGATCGCAGCATCTGCACCGACCTCGACGCCGGTGAAGGAGATGTCGGCCGCATGCAGGCCGTCCTGCGTCGGATAGGACTTTTTCGTGACGCCCTTGGCGTTCGCGGGCACCAGGAACACGCCGATGCCAGTCTTGTCGCGGCGCTCGCCTTTGGTGCGCGCGGTGACAATGAGCGTATCCGCGTTCTCGCCATTGATGACGACGAACTTCTCGCCGTCGATGACCCAATCGTTGCCCTTCTTCTTCGCCGTCGTGGCGACGTCATGCAAATCGTAGCGCGAGCCTTTCTCGAGCTGCGCGAACGCAAGGGTCTTGCTGCCGTCGACGATGCCCGGGATATGCGTCGCCTTCTGCTCGGCGGAGCCGCCGTGGCGCAGGAAGCCGCCGCCGATCACGACGGTAGCCAAATACGGCTCGAGCACCAGCGCCTTTCCCAGCGCTTCCATCACGATCATGGTCTCGACGCCGCCGCCGCCGAAACCGCCGTCGGCTTCCGCAAACGGAAGGCCGAGCAAGCCCTGCTCGGCGAGCTTGCCCCAGATGGCTTTGCTCCAGCCGCCCTTCTCCTTCATGTATTTCTTGCGCTGCTCGAAATCGTACGCATCGGTGAGCAGGCCGTCGATGCTCTCTTTCAGAAGGCGCTGCTCCTCGGACAAATCGAAATCCATTTTCTCTCACTCTCCCCGGTTCTACTCTTCGTCATGCCCGGCCTTGCGCCGGGCATCCACGCATTCCTTCTCGTCAAGACGTGGATGACCGGGTCAAGCCCGGCCATGATGACGTATGTGGTCGCCCGCGCGCGGACTAAAGCCCCAGCACCGCCTTGGCGATGATGTTGCGCTGAATCTCGTTGGAGCCGCCGTAGATCGAGACCTTGCGATTGTTGAAGTAGCTCGGCGCGATCTGCGCGGTCCAGTCCATCGCCTCGTTGGAGCCGTCCTCGCCATGCACGTCATAGGGCGCGGCGAACGGGCCGATCACTTCCATCAGAAGCTCGGTGGTGGTCTGCTGGATCTCCGAGCCCTTGATCTTCAAGACGGAGGACGCCGGATTGGGCTTGCCCTTGCCGTGCTTGCCTTCATCCGCGACGACGCGAAGCTGCGTCAGCTCAAGCGCCTTCAGCTCGATCTCGCAGGCCGTGAGCTTCTCGCGGAAAGCCGGGTCTTGCAGCACGGGGCGGCCGCCCGACTCGACCTTGCCGGCGAGCTCCTTGATGCGGCGGATGCGCTCCTTGGAGACGCCGACGCGCGCGATCCCGGTGCGCTCATTGCCGAGCAGAAACTTCGCGTAGTCCCAGCCCTTGTTCTCCTCGCCGATCAGGTTCTCGTAAGGCACCTCGACGTCGTCGAAGAACACTTCGTTGACCTCGTGGCCGCCGTCGATGGTCTCGATCGGACGCACCGTGACGCCCTTCGACTTCATGCTGAAGACGATGAAGGAGATGCCGGTCTGCTTCTTCGCGGCGGGATCGGTGCGGCAGAGGCAGAAGATCATGTCGGCGTGCTGGGCAAGCGTGGTCCAGGTCTTCTGGCCGTTGATGATCCACTTGTCGCCCTTGCGCTCGGCCTTGGTTTTCAGCGAAGCGAGGTCGGAGCCGGAGCCGGGCTCGGAAAAGCCCTGGCACCACCAGTCGTCGACGTTCGCAATGCGCGGCAGATACTGCTTCTTCTGCTGCTCATTGCCGAAGGTGTAGATCACCGGGCCGACCATGCTGACGCCAAAGGCGAGCGGCGCCGGCGCGGGGTGCATCTGCAACTCCTCGTTGAAGATGTAGTGCTGCACCGAGGTCCAGCCCGTGCCGCCATATTCCTTCGGCCAGTGCGAGACGCCCCAGCCCTTCTTGTTGAGGATGCGCCACCAGGTGATCATCTCGTCTTTCGACAGATGACGGCCCTCCTGCAGCTTCCGCCTTGTGTCCGGCGGCACGTTGTCGCGGAAAAACGCCCGCACGTCCTCGCGGAACGCCATTTCTTCCTTGGTGAAAGCGAGATCCATCGGATCCTCCTTTTGAAGCGAATGAATTGTCCTACGCGATCTTCTTCCTGACCGTGGCCTGCTGCTGCCGCAATTCGTGGCGCGAGAGCTTTCCGACCGGCGTGCGCGGCAATTCCTTGACGAACTCGACCGCGGACGGCAGTTCGTGCTTGCCGAGCTTTCCGGTCAGGAACGCGCGCAGCTCGTCGACGCTGAAGGGCTTGGCGCCTTCGCGCAGCGTGATGAAGGCCTTTGCCGCTTCGCCGCGGTAGTCATCGGGAATGCCGATCACGATCACCTCATACACGGAGGGATGCGTGTAGATCGCCTGCTCGATCATCTGCGGATAGACGTTGAAGCCGCCGGAGATGATCATGTCCTTCTTGCGGTCGACGAGGAAGTAGTAGCCGTCGTCATCGCGATAGCCGATATCGCCGGTGAGGAAGCGGTCGCCGACAAAAGCCTGCGCGGTCTCCTCGAGCCGGTTCCAGTACCCCTTGGTGACGTTCGGCCCCCGGATGCGGATCTCGCCCACTTCGCCGTTCGCCAGCACCTTCGCGGGGTCGTCAAGCGACACCACATCCATCTCGATGCCCGGCAAGGCCACGCCGATCGAGCCCGGCTTGTCCGGCCCGCTTTCCGGATGCGCGGTGCCGGCGGGCGACGTTTCGGTCATGCCCCAGCCGCTCCGGAGCTTCATGCCGACCTTGCGCTCGAAGAACTTTGCCACCTCCACCGGCAACGGCGCGCCGCCGGAGCCGACGCTCACCAGCGAGGAGAAATCGCGCTTGTCGAGATCGGGAAGGGCTGCGATCGCGATCCACATCGTGGGCACGCCCGGGAACGCGGTCGCGCGCTTCACTTCGATGTCGCGCATGACCGCGTTGACGTCGAAGCGCTGGTGCAGCGAGATCAGGTTGCCGCGCCGGATCGAGGACAGCATCACCACCGTCAGCGCAAAGATGTGGAACAGCGGCAGCACGCAGATCACGCGCTCGATCACGCCGCCGCGCTTGGCGCGGGAAGGCTTGCCCCAGACGTCATAGATCGAGACTGCCGCGGTGAGGTTGCCGTGGGTCAGCATGGCGCCCTTCGGCAAGCCCGTGGTGCCGCCGGTGTATTGCAACAGTGCGACGTCATCGACGCCGATCGCGGGCCAATGCACCGGCTTCGTCGCGCCGTCGATGAACTGGCTGTAGGTGATGATCGCCGCATGATTCGGCAGCGCGGTCTGCGGCGTGCCGGCCTTGCCCCAGTGATCGTCCTCGCAAACGATCAGGCGATCGAGCAGACCCTTCTCCAGGAATTTGAGCGCAGTCGGCAGCAGCGCGGAGAGATTGCTGGTGACGAGCACCCGCGCGTTGGAATCGGAGAGCTTGTGCGACAGCGCGATCTCGCCGTCGAGCGGCGACAGATGCACGATGCGCGCGCCCGCTTTCAGCGCGCCGAAGAAATTGATCGGATGGTCCGGCGTGTTGCCGAGGAACAGCGCAACGGAGGTGTCCTTGCCGTAGCCCGCACGCAGGAAGGCGGAGGCTGCGACCTCGACGAGTTCTTCGAGCTCGTTATAGGAGATCGGGCGGTCGCGGAATTCGATCACGACGCGATCGCCATAATCCGCTGCCGCCTTCGACAGCAGGTCCGGCAGCGTGCCGCGGATGATCGGATCGCTCCAGTGCACGCCCTCGGGATAGAATTGTTCGCCGGGATGGGTCATGTTGGACTCAGCGAGCAAAACAAATGAGGTCGTCATTCCGGGGCGCGGCGAAGCCGCGAGCCCGGAATCCATAACCACCGGCGCGTGCGGCTTGCCGGATTCGCGGCAAAAAGAGCCAGGCGCGCCCTCGTCTTTGTTTGCGCGAATGGCCCAAGGGCCAAGCGCGCCCTGGGGTTATGGATTCCGGGCCTGGCCCTACGGGCCATCCCGGAATGACGAGGGTGAGAGCTTGACGCACCAATCACGCCGCTTTCGATTTCTCTGTTGCCAGCGACGCGAAGGTCTTGCCTTCGGCGGCGAGGCGCTTGAGCAGCGGCGCGGGTTCGAGCGAGGGATCGTTGGTCTCCCTGGCATAATAGGAGAGACGATCGGCGATGTGCTTCAGTCCCACCGTATCGGCCCAGTACATCGGGCCGCCGCGGTAGATCGGCCAGCCGTAGCCGTAGAGCCAGACCACGTCGATGTCGCTCGGACGCGCCGCGATGCCTTCATCAAGGATGCGGGCGCCCTCGTTGATCATCGGGTACATCATGCGCTCGAGGATCTCGTCGTCACTCACGACGCGGCGCTTGCGCCCGAGGCGTGTCAGCGTCTCGTCGATCAGCTTCTCGACGTCGGGATCGGGCAAGGGGCTGCGCGAGCCGCCTTCATATTTGTAATAGCCCTTGCCGGTCTTCTGGCCGAATCGGCCGGCTTCGCAGAGCGCATCGGCAATCTCCGACTTGATGCCGCGGTCCTTGCGCGAGCGCCAGCCGATATCGAGGCCGGCGAGATCGCTCATCGCAAACGGCCCCATCGGCATGCCGAATTTCGTCACCACGGCGTCGACCTGTTGCGGCAAGGCGCCTTCGAACAGCAGCTTCTCCGATTGCTTGCCACGCTGGGCCAGCATGCGGTTGCCGACAAAGCCGTCGCAGACGCCGACCACGGCCGGCACCTTGGCGATCTTGCGAGCGATCGTCACTGCGGTCACCAGCGCATCCGGCGCGGTCTTCGCGGCGCGCACGATCTCGCACAGCTTCATGACGTTGGCCGGCGAGAAGAAATGCATGCCCAATACGTCCTGCGGGCGCTTGGTCTCTTTCGCGATCTCGTCGATGTTGAGATACGACGTGTTGGAGGCAAGCACTGCGCCGGGTTTGGCATACTGGTCGAGCTTGCCGAACACCTCCTTCTTCACCGCCATGGTCTCGAACACGGCCTCGATCACGAGGTCCGCGTCCTTGACGTTCTCGAGGCCGACGACGCCGCTGATCAGCGCCATGCGCTTGGCCGGCGCATCGGCCGGGATGCCGCCGCGCGCGGCGGTCGCCTCGTAGTTTTTGCGCATCACGCCCATGCCACGCTTGAGCGGCTCCTCGCCGGTCTCGATCAGCGTGACCGGGACCCCGGCGTTGGCGAACGACATCGCAATACCGCCGCCCATAGTGCCGGCGCCGATGACGGCGACGCGCGCCACATTGCGCGGCCTGGTGCCATCAGGCACGCCCGCGATCTTGTTGGCCTCGCGCTCGGCAAAGAAGGCGTAGCGCTGCGCCTTCGACTGGTCACTGGAGACGAGCTTGAGGAAGCCCTCGCGCTCCTTCTTCAACCCCTCGTCGAACGGCAGGTCGATCGCGGCGCCGACGGCGTCAGCGGCGGCGAAAGGGGCTTCCAGCCCGCGTGCGCGCTTGGTCATGGCGGCGACCGCATTGGTGAAGATCGAACGGTCGGCCCTGGCGGCGGCGAGCTTGGAGTCGTCATCGCGCAGCTTGCGGAGCGGCCGCTTCTCGGCCAGCACTTTTCGCGCAAACGCTTCGCCACCGGCTGCCGGCCCCTCGACGATCTCCTCGATCAGGCCGTTCTTGAGCGCTTCGGAGGCCGAGATCGGATCGCCGCCGACGATCATCTTGACGGCGAGTTCGGGTCCCACCGCGCGCGGCAGGCGCTGCGTGCCGCCGGCGCCGGGCAAAAGCCCGAGCTTGACCTCGGGCAGGCCGAGCCGCGCCTCCTTCACGGCGACGCGGAAATGACAGGCGAGTGCGACCTCGAGGCCGCCGCCCAGCGCGGTGCCGTGGATCGCGGCCACGATCGGCTTCGGCGAGTTCTCCATCTCGGTCAGCACTTCATTGAGGCCGGGCGGCTTCGGCGGCTTGCCGAATTCGGTGATGTCGGCACCGGCGATGAAGGTGCGGCCGGCGCAGGTGAGCACGATCGCCTTGATTTCGGGATCGGCGATTGCGGCCTTCACGCATTCCAGAATGCCGCCGCGAACGGCGGCGCTCAGTGCATTGACGGGAGGACTGTCGACGGTGACGATGCCGATGACGTCGCGACGTTCGAGCTTGACCACTTCGTTCACGCTACGCTCCTTGGATGTTGTTCTTGGTTGCTTGCTGATTTGTGTTGAGCCGCCGCCTCGCTTGCGTTTACCGGCTACGTCTCCGACTAATTTCGCACAGCGAAACTAAATTCCACACCTTGACAGCGAGGGTTATTTTGAAGCACGTCCGTTGTCAACGAGGACCGCAGGACCTGCGACAGGGGCATGAAACGTTCAGGCAAGAAAGGCGCGACCGATCGCAGCTTTGTCGTCGCGCTTTCCCGCGGTCTCGATGTGCTGCGCGCCTTCCAGCCCAACGACGGACTGCTCGGCAACCAGGAGATCGCGGCCCGAACCAATCTGCCGAAACCGACGGTGTCGCGGCTGACTTATACGTTGACCAAGCTCGGTTATCTTACGCCGGTTCCTCGCTTTGAGAAGTATCAGCTTGCCCCTTCCGCCATGGCGCTCGGCTATGCGGCGCTGGCCAATCTCGGCGTTCGGCATTTGTCCGAGCCGTTCCGCGAGGAGGTGATGCGTGCAACCGGCGGCGCAGTGGCGGTCGGCGGGCGCGACCGTCACAGCATGATCTATTTCGGCCAGAGCCGTAACGGCTTGACGCTCGGCGTCCAGCTCGATGTCGGCTCGCGCATTCCGATTGCGACCACCGCGATGGGCCGGGCCTATATCTGGGCGCTGCCACCGGAGGAGCGCGCCGCCGTGATGCGCGACCTGCGCGAGCATTACGGCAGCCGCTGGCCCAAGATGCGCGACGGCATCGAGCGCGCCGGCGATCAGATTGCCAAGCGCGGCTTTGCGATGTCGACCGGCGACTGGCAGGCCGACGTCGCCGCGGCCGGCGTAGCACTAAAGTTAAATGACGGGACCGGCCCTTATGCGTTTAACTGTGGCGCGCCGGCATTCCGCTTCACGGAAGACCGGCTGGTCAGCGATATTGGACCTCGTCTCGTGGCGATGGTAAGGAACATCGAAGCGGCCCTCGGTGGAATGGCGCCGCAACCGACACAATCAAAAAAACAACAAGGCAGGAAATTGAAGTCAGGAGGGAAATTTGCACGTGTGGCCGAGGACATCAGATAGCCTGCCCAGGCGCGACCGGCGATGCCTATCGTTTGGTCAATCCGGCCCGATGATCGAGCTGGACGGGACGACATGACGCAGGCCCAGCTCGCGCAGGGACGAGATCCCCTGCTCGCGGTCCGCGACGTCAGCGTCGTGTTCGGCGGCATCGTTGCGTTGAATGGCGTGTCCTTCGACATGCATCAGGGCAAGATCCTTGGCCTGATCGGTCCGAACGGCGCCGGCAAGACCACTCTCTTCAATTGCCTCTCCAGGCTCTATCAGCCGAGCAAGGGCGATATCCTGATGGAAGGCGTGAGCATTCTGACGCGGCCGCCGCATCGGATTGCGGAGATCGGCATCGGCCGCACCTTCCAGAACGTCGCCCTCTTCCCCAACCTCTCGGTGCTGGACAACGTCCGTGTCGGCACCCACTCCCGCACCTCCAGCGACATCATCAGCGACTCGCTGAAGCTCGCCTGGGTCCGCCGCGGCGAGGCTGCCGTGAACAAGAAAGTTCATGACATCCTCGACTATCTCGACCTCGAAGGCGTGGCGCATACCACGGTGGCGGGCCTGCCCTTTGGCACCCAGAAGCGCGTCGAGCTCGCCCGCGCGCTTGCCGCCGACCCGAAGATCCTGCTGCTGGACGAGCCGGCCGGCGGCCTCAACCATGAGGAAGTCCACGTCCTCGGCGACCTGATCCGGAAGATCCGCAGCGACCGCAAGATCACCGTGCTCCTTGTCGAGCATCACATGGGGCTCGTGATGTCGATCGCCGACCACGTGGTGGCGCTCAATTTCGGCCGCAAGCTTGCGGAAGGCACGCCCGCCCAGGTGCAGGCCGACCCCGACGTCATCAAGGCCTATCTAGGGAGCAAGGATCAATGACGGCGATGCTCAACGTCAAGGATCTGCGCGCCTATTACGGCCAGGTGCAGGCCCTGCACGGGCTCAGCTTTTCCCTCAACGAGGGCTCGCTCACCACGCTGCTCGGTGCCAACGGCGCCGGCAAGACCACGACACTGCGCGCGATCTGCAACATGGTGCGCTCAACCGGCGCGATCGAGTTCGACGGCCAGCCGCTTTTGGGCCGCTCCACCGAGAACATCGTCCGCCTCGGCATCGCCCATGTGCCGCAGGGCCGCGGCACGTTCACCAGCTTGACGGTGGAAGAGAATTTGCAGCTCGGCGCGATCACCCGGCGCGACGGCGCCGCGATCGTCTCCGATATCGAGCGCATGTACGAGCACTTCCCGGTGCTGAAGCAGCGCCATACCCAGCAGGCCGGCACACTGTCGGGCGGCGAGCAACAGATGCTCGCGGTGGCACGGGCGCTGATGCTGCGGCCGCGCCTGATGCTGCTCGACGAGCCGTCCTTCGGGCTCGCGCCGCTCGTCGTGCGCGACCTCTTCAAGATTCTCGGCAAGATCAATCGCGAGGACAAGGTCACCATCCTGGTGGTCGAGCAGAACGCGCAACTTGCGCTCGAGCTCGCCGACCAGGCCTATTTGATCGAAACCGGCCGCATCGTGATGGCCGGCGCCGCCAAGGACATCGCGAACAACGAAGACGTTCGCAAATCTTATCTCGGATACTAGGGAGCCCGAGGACGATGGAGCTTTTCATCAATCAAATCGTCTCCGGTATCTCGACCGGCGCGATCTACGCCTGCATTGGACTCGCGATCGTCATGATCTACCAGGCGATCGATCATCTCAATTTCGCGCAAGGCGAAATGGCGACGTTCTCGACCTTCATCTCCTGGCAGTTGATGCAATGGGGAATGCCATATTGGTGGGCTTTCGTGATCACGATCGCCTTCTCCTTTGTCGGCGGCATTGCGCTGGAGCGGGTGCTGTTCAGGCCGCTGGCAAAGGCGCCCATCCTGACCAATGTTGCCGGTTTCATTGCGCTGTTCTCGATCATCAACTCGTGCTCCGGCCTGATCTGGGATTTCACCATCAAGCAATTTCCGACGCCGTTCGGCGACGCGCCCTTCCTCGGCAGCCAGCTCATCTCGACCCATCAGGCCGGCATGATTGGCGTCACCGTGCTGATGCTGATCGGGCTTTACCTCTTCTTCACGTACACCCGCATCGGCCTTGCGATGCGCGCGGCGGCGGCATTGCCTGAATCCGCGCGGCTCGTCGGCATCAACACATCCTGGATGATCGCGCTCGGCTGGGGCATGGCGGCCGGGATTGGCTCGATCGCCGGTATCCTGATCGCCCCGGTCGTGTTCCTCGAGCCCAACATGATGCTCGGCGTGCTGGTCTACGGGTTTGCCGCAGCCGTCCTTGGCGGGTTGACCAGCCCCCTTGGCGCCGTGGTTGGCGGCTTTCTCGTCGGCATCGTCGAAAATCTCTGCGGCACCTACATCCCCGGCGCGGGCAACGAGCTGAAATTGCCGATCGCGCTGGCACTGATCGTCTGCGTCCTTATCGTCAAGCCCGCCGGACTTCTCGGCCGGCCCATCATCAAGCGAGTCTGATCATGAGCGCTGCTGAGGAAGTCGTCACGGAAGGTCAGGCGGTAGAGGCCGTTCCGAAACGGGCCATGACACTGGGTACCGGCACCTCGCTCGCGGTGCTCGTGCTCCTGCTCGCGGTGCCGCTGTTCGCCAAGAACTTCGTCGTCTTCCAGATGACGATGCTCTTGATCTACGGTGTTGCCGTGCTGGCGCTCAACATCCTGACCGGCGGCTCGGGCCAGTTCTCGCTAGGCCAGAGCGCGTTCTATGCCATCGGCGCCTACTGCGCGGCGATCCTGATCGAGCAATATAACGTCAACTATGCACTCACCATCCCGATCGCAGGCGTCCTCTGCTTCGCGGTCGGCTTCCTGTTCGGCCAGCCGGCGCTGCGGCTGTCCGGCATTTACCTGGCGCTGGCGACCTTCGCGCTGGCGGTCGCCATGCCGCAACTGCTCAAGCTCAATTTCCTCGAACCCTGGACCGGCGGCGTTCAGGGCCAGGTCGTCGACAAGCCCGACGCGCCGTTCGGACTTCCGATCGGGCAGGACACCTGGCTCTATTACTTCACGCTGGTGATCACGGTCGCAATCTACATCTTGTCGGTCAATCTGCTGCGGTCCCGCTCCGGGCGGGCCATGATGTCGATCCGCGACAATGAGATCGCGGCGTCCGCCATGGGGGTCAACGTCGCCCTGTACAAGACGCTGGCCTTCGGCGTTTCCGCCGGTATCACCGGCGTCGCCGGCGCCCTCGGCGCAATCGCGGTGCAGTTCGTGGCGCCCGACAGCTACACCTATGCACTCGCGATCCAGCTATTCCTCGGCATGGTCGTCGGCGGCGTCGGCTGGCTGCCCGGTTCCTTTATTGGCGCGGCCTTCATCATCTTCGTCCCGAACATCGCCGAAAGCGTCTCCAAGGGCTTGTCCGGCGCCGTGTTCGGCGTGCTGCTCTTCCTTGTCATCTTCCTCGTGCCGCACGGCGCGAGGCAGATCGCGATCGCCAGCCAGCAGTTGGCGGCCCGGTTCAAGAGATAGGCCTGAAGGACAAGAGCAACAACGAGGAGAAACTATGCGTTTGAAAGCTCTTGGCGCCGCCGCGATCGCGGCGGCGGCCTTGGTGTGCGCATCCCAGGCCGTCCTCGCCCAGAAGAAATACGACACCGGCGCCAGCGATACCGAGATCAAGATCGGCAATATCATGCCCTATAGCGGCCCCGCCTCGGCCTATGGCGTGATCGGCAAGACCGAACAGGCCTACTTCAACAAGATCAACGCCGAAGGCGGCTTCAACGGCCGCAAGATCAACTTCATTTCCTATGATGACGGCTACTCGCCGCCAAAGGCCGTGGAGCAAGCCCGCAAGCTCGTCGAGGACGACGGGGTGCTCTTGATCTTCAATTCTCTCGGCACCCCCTCGAACTCAGCGATCCGGAAATACATGAACGCGAAGAAGGTGCCGCAGCTCTTTGTCGCAACCGGCGCCTCCAAGTGGAACGATCCGAAGAACTTTCCCTGGACCATGGGCTGGCAACCCTCCTACCAGAGCGAGGCCCGCATCTACGCCAAGTACATCCTGAAGGTGAAGCCGGACGCCCGGATCGGCGTGCTCTATCAGAACGACGATTTCGGCAAGGATTATCTGAAGGGCCTGAACGACGGACTTGGCGCCAAGGCCTCGATGATCGTGGCGAAAGAAAGCTACGAGACCTCCGAGCCCTCGATCGACGAACACGTCGTCAAGCTGAAGGCGGCCGGCGCCGACGTTTTCATCTCGATCACCACGCCCAAATTCGCAGCGCAAGCGATCAAGAAGATTGCCGAGATCGACTGGCACCCGCTGCAGATCCTCTCCAACGTCTCGGCTTCCGTCGGCGGCGTGACCAAGCCGGCGGGCTATGAGAATTCGCAAGGGATCCTCTCGGCCGCCTATCTCAAGGATGGCGCCGATCCGCAGTGGGACGATGATCCCGGCATGAAGAAATTCCTGGCATTCCTGGCGAAGTATTATCCGGAGGGCAACCGGCTCGACGCCTCGACCGCGTACGGCTACGCCGCAGCGCAGACCATGGCGAAGGTGCTCAAGATGTGCGGCGACGATCTCACCCGCGAAAACATCATGAAGCAGGCGGCGAGCCTCCACGACTTCGTGCCCGACACGCTCTTGCCGGGCATCAAGATCAACACCTCCCCGGCCGACTTCGCGCCGATCGAGCAATTGCAGATGATGCGATTTAAGGGTGAAAAATGGGAGCTGTTCGGCGACATCATCTCGGGTGAGCCGGGCGAATAACCATTCTGGTTAACGGCGCACCGGCCCCAACTTCGACTAAATGACGCCCTCCACGCTGACCCGTGCGGAGGGCTTTTCCTTGCCGCCCTCCGAAAGCGGGTATTGAATGGGAACAGGAGCCGCGAAGAGTTCCCTCTCCAAGAAAATCGACACATCATCCAGGTCCAGGGAGATCAACATGCCTGCCATTCACGCGCGATTGGGGCTGTATACCGCTGCCATCGCGATCCTTGCAGTGACAAGCGTCAGCGCTGCTGACCAAAAGAAATACGACACCGGCGCCACCGACACCGAAATCAAGATCGGCAACATCATGCCGTATAGTGGCCCGGCCTCCTCCTACAGCGTGATCGGCAAGACGGAAGCCGCCTATTTCAACAAGATCAATGCCGAGGGCGGAATCAACGGCCGCAAGATCAACTTCATCTCCTACGACGACGGCTACTCGCCGCCGAAGACGGTCGAGCAGGCGCGCAAGCTGGTGGAAAGCGATAACGTGCTGCTGATCTTCAATTCGCTCGGCACGCCGCCGAACTCGGCGATCCAGAAATACATGAACGGCAAGAAGGTGCCGCAGCTGTTCGTCGCGACCGGCGCCACCAAATGGAACGAGCCCAAGGAGTTCCCGTGGACCATGGGTTGGCAGCCGAGCTATCAGAGCGAGGCGCGGATCTACGCTAAATATTTGCTGAAGGCGAAGCCGGACGCCAAAATTGGCGTGCTCTATCAAAATGACGATTTCGGCAAGGATTATCTGAAGGGCCTCAAGGACGGGTTCGGTCCCAAGGCCTCGATGATCATCGCCGAGGAAGGCTATGAGACCAGCGAGCCGACGATCGATAATCACATCGTCAAGCTCAAGGCCACC
>NZ_DATGFH010000127.1:0-3397 GCF_035309285.1 Bradyrhizobium sp.
TCCAGAAGCGGATCAACGCACGCATCACGGTGGCAGGCGCCTGCCGGCTGGAAATCATCAGGCTGTGCCACGGCTCGACCAAGGAAACCTCCAAATCGATCCCGTGCCTGCTCGCAGCCAAGGGCGTCAGTCGGAATTGCACCCAGGCCACGATCGATGCGGGGTACCGCTGATGCGCCTGCGCGGCCTCGCTTTGCTCCTGACATTTGCCGCCAGCATCGCGGCGTCCACGCCTGCCTCGCGCGGCCAGGCGGCCGCGCCCGCGGCGCCGGCCCGCGACGATATCGTCAACACGCTGAGCAAGTTCGACAGCGGCCCCGATCTCGACATCGCGGCATTGAAGCAGACGGTGCTCGAAAAATCCCGGTCCCGCTCCAGGAAGGAGCCCGAACCATCGAAACGGCCATTGGTCGTACCCGACATCGTCAGTCTGCCGACCTTCAATTTCAACATCCAGTTCGACGTCGACACACCGGTCATCCTGCCGGAATCCTATGAAACGGTCGGCCGCCTGGCTGACGCGCTCGTCAATGCGCCGCTCTTGCCCTACACCTTCCTGATCGTCGGCCACTCGCAGTCCACCGGCAAGCGCGAGGCCAATGTGATCCTGAGCCAGCGCCGGGCGGACGCGATCCGCGACGTCTTGATCAACACCTTCAAGATCTCGTCCAAGCGGCTGCAGTCGCTCGGCCTTGGTGAGGAGCAATTCATCGACCAGGCGCATCCGACCTCGTCGGTCAATCAGCAGATCCAGGTCGTGACCATCGGAAAACTGCCGGAAGAGGCCGCCCCCCCTGCCGCGACACCTGCTGCCAAGAAATCGGCGAAGAAGAAAAAGAAATAACCTGCCTAACCGGCCGATTGCGGAAGGCTTTTTCGCTTCCTATCTCCGGATGCCTGCCTTTTTTCCCGCCTCGAAGCCGACCGATGTGTCGTGTCTGCTTTCCGGTTTAACCTCAGCCCCCGCATGCCCCCGATCATTTCTGTCGCCAATCTGTCGAAGACCTATGCCTCCGGCTTCAAGGCGCTGAAAAACATCAATCTCGACATCAACAAGGGCGAGATCTTCGCGCTCTTGGGTCCGAACGGCGCCGGCAAGACCACGCTGATCTCCATCATCTGCGGCATTGCCAACATCAGCGAGGGCAGCGTCAGCGTCGGCGGCCATGACATCAGGGACGATTATCGCGCCGCGCGTTCCCTGATCGGCCTGGTGCCGCAGGAATTGCACACCGACGCCTTCGAGACCGTGTGGGCGACGACGAGCTTCAGCCGCGGCCTGTTCGGCAAGCCGAAGAACCCGGCCCATATCGAAAAGGTGCTGAAGGACCTGTCGCTGTGGGACAAGAAGGATTCCGCGATCCGCACGCTGTCCGGCGGCATGAAGCGCCGCGTGATGATCGCGAAGGCGCTCTCGCACGAGCCGCAAATCCTGTTCCTCGACGAGCCGACCGCGGGCGTCGACGTCGAATTGCGCAAGGGCATGTGGGAAGTGGTGCGCGCGCTGCAGGCCTCCGGCGTCACCATCATCCTGACCACGCACTATATCGAGGAAGCCGAAGAGATGGCCGACCGCATCGGCGTCATCAACAATGGCGAGATCATCCTGGTCGAGGAAAAGGCCAAGCTGATGCAGAAGCTGGGCAAGAAACGCCTCACCGTTTATCTGCAGGGCAAGATCGACGCCGTGCCCGACGCGCTTGCGCCCTACAAGCTCGAAATCTGCGATGGCGGCCGTGCGCTGATCTACGACTACGACACCAAGGGCGAGCGCACCGGCATCACCAGCCTGCTCGGCGACCTCCGCGCCGCCGGCATCCGCTTCTTCGATATCGACACCAGCCAGTCGTCGCTAGAAGACATCTTCGTCAGCCTGGTGCACGCGCCATGAACGTCCGAGCCGTCCGCGCAATCTACAGATTCGAAATGGCCCGCACCGGGCGGACGCTGCTGCAAAGCATCGTCTCGCCCGTGGTGTCGACCTCGCTCTATTTCGTGGTATTCGGCGCGGCGATCGGCTCGCGCATCACCCAGATCGAAGGCGTCAGCTACGGCACCTTCATCGTGCCGGGTCTCGTGATGCTGTCGGTGCTGACGCAGAGCATCGCCAACGCCTCCTTCGCCATCTACTTCCCGAAATTCGTCGGCACCATCTATGAAATCTTTTCCGCGCCGGTCTCCTCGTTCGAGATCGTGCTCGGCTATGTCGGGGCGGCGGCGACCAAATCGGTCATCCTGGGGCTGATCATCCTCGCGACCGCGGGCTTGTTCGTTCCGTTGCACATCCACCATCCGGTCTGGATGCTGATCTTCCTGGTGCTGACGGCCGTGACCTTCAGCCTGTTCGGCTTCATCATCGGCATCTGGGCCGACGGCTTCGAGAAGCTGCAGATGATCCCGATGCTGGTGGTGACGCCGCTGACCTTCCTCGGCGGCAGCTTCTACTCGGTGAACATGCTGCCCTCGGGCTGGCGCACCATCACGCTGCTCAATCCGGTGGTCTATCTGATCAGCGGCTTCCGCTGGAGCTTTTACGAAATCTCCGACGTCAGCGTCGCGTTGAGCGTCGGCATGACGCTGTCGTTTCTGGTCACCTGCATGATCGTGGTGTGGTGGATCTTCAAGACCGGTTATCGGCTGAAGAATTGAAGGGCCCAATTGCCGCGATCCGCGCGAAAACGGCTTCACACGCCAGATTAAGCCCTGCCAACGCCATGTTTGTGGCCGCCTGCGCATTAACGAGGGTGCGCCACTGGAACCATTGGGGCGTTTCGGGCATATTGGCTGCCGGGGGGACGGTGGTGGCGGGGCGATCAGGGCAAGAAAGCCCAAGGCTTGGAGGCCAAAAGTAACATGCGTTCCTTCCTTATTGCGGTTGCGGGTTTAATACTGTTCGCCACCAGCACCACCCAGGCCAAAGTTTTCATCACCGTCGACAAGGATGCGCAGATGATGACCGTCGCGGTCGATGGCGCGGAGCGCTACCGATGGCCGGTTTCGACCGGCATTCCATCGTACGAGACGCCGAGCGGAAGCTTCCGCACCTTCCGCATGGAGGAGGACCACTTCTCCAAGGAATTCGACGACGCGCCGATGCCGCACTCGATCTTCTTCACCAAGATCGGCCACGCCATCCACGGCACCGATTCCGAGAGCCGCCTCGGCACGCCGGCTTCGCACGGCTGCGTACGGCTGTCGCGCGCCCACGCTTCGACGCTCTATGCGCTGGTCGAGCAGCAGGGCGTGCTCAATACCACGGTGACGCTGACCGGTTCGGCCCAGGTCGCGCTGGCGCGCAATCCGCCGCGCAGCAATGCCGTCGCACGCCGCGAAGCCGCCCAGCCCTATGCTCCGCGATATGAAGGTGTCGGCGAACCTGTCGCCCTGGCGCCGCAGG
>NZ_DATGFH010000128.1:0-79886 GCF_035309285.1 Bradyrhizobium sp.
GAAGGCAAGCTGGGAAACCTGGACGCCCTGCTGGCGGCGGAGCCCCTAGGCGGGACCGTCGGCATCGGCCACACGCGCTGGGCCACCCATGGCGCGCCCACCGAATCCAATGCCCATCCGCACGCCACCGCCCGCGTCGCCATCGTTCATAACGGCATCATCGAGAATTTCCGCGAGCTGCGCGAGGCGCTCGAGAACAAGGGCACGGTCTTCAAGACCGAGACCGACACCGAGATCGTGCTGCATCTGGTCGACGACATGCTGCAGCGGGGCATCAAGCCCGTCGAGGCGGTGAAGACCGCGCTGTCGCAGCTTCGCGGCGCGTTTGCGCTCGGCTTCATTTTTTCCGGCGACAATGATCTCATGATCGGCGCCCGCAACGGCCCGCCGCTCGCCATCGGCTTCGGCGACGGTGAGATGTATCTCGGCTCCGACGCCATTGCGCTCGGGCCCTTCACCGACACGGTGGCCTATCTCGAGGATGGCGATTGGGTCGTGATGACGCGCAAGGGCGCGACCATCTATGACCGGAACGGCGCGGTCGTGCAGCGCGACGCCCACAAGCAGAGCGCGTCCGCCTCCCTGGTCGACAAGGCGAATTTCCGCCACTTCATGGCCAAGGAGATCCACGAGCAGCCGGAGGTGGTCGGCCATACGCTGGCGCGCTACGTCGACATGGCGACCGAGCGCGTCAAGCTGCCGATCGCGCTGCCGTTCGACTTCAAGGACATTCGTCACATCTCGATCACGGCCTGCGGCACGGCGAACTACGCCGGCTATGTCGCCAAATACTGGTTCGAGCGGCTGTCGCGGATTCCCGTCGAGATCGATATCGCCTCCGAGTTCCGCTATCGCGAGGCGCCGCTGCACAAGGGCGATCTTGCGGTCTTCATCTCGCAGTCCGGCGAGACCGCGGACACGCTTGCGGCACTTCGTTACGCCAAGGCGGAAGGCGCGCACACACTCTCCGTCGTCAACGTGCCGTCTTCCACGATTGCGCGCGAGAGCGAGACCGTGATGCCGACGCTCGCGGGGCCGGAGATCGGCGTCGCCTCGACCAAGGCGTTCACCTGCCAGCTCATGGCGCTGGCGGCGCTCGCGATCGCGGCCGGCAAGGCGCGCGGCGAACTTGCGGATGCGGAGGAGGCGAAGCTTGTGCGCGGTCTCATCGAGGTCCCGCGGCTGATGGCCGCTGCACTTGCGGCCGAGCCGCAGATCGAGAAGCTCGCGCGCGACATCGCCAAGAGCCGCGACGTGCTCTATCTCGGCCGCGGCACCTCGTACCCGCTTGCGCTCGAGGGCGCGCTGAAGCTGAAGGAAATCTCCTATATCCACGCCGAGGGCTATGCCGCCGGCGAGCTCAAGCACGGACCGATTGCGCTGATCGACGAGACGACGCCCGTCGTCGTGATCGCGCCGCACGACCGGGTTTTCGAAAAGACCGTCTCGAACATGCAGGAGGTCGCCGCCCGCGGCGGCAACATCATCCTGATGACGGATGCCAGGGGCGCGGCGGAAGCGACCGTGAACTCGCTGGTGACGATCGTGCTGCCGGACATGGCGGCAACCTTCACCCCCATGGTCTATGCCGTTCCCGTGCAACTTTTGGCCTATCACACCGCGGTGGTGATGGGCACCGACGTCGACCAGCCGCGCAATCTCGCAAAATCGGTGACGGTTGAGTAGGGTTTCTGCCGAATAGGCGAGGCGCGGGGCCTGCGTCGCGTGCCCGCGCCCTTCAAAAATCTGCTAGAACACCTAGCTGATATTTTGTACCCGGCCTGGAACCTTGATGAGCTCCCGCGAAAAACTGCCGCCGACTGACGTTTCGCCGCCCGAACCGGCGCCGGACACGACCTCGCACGGGATCATGGCGCGGTTTCGGAATTATTTCCTGACCGGCCTGGTCGTGGCTGGCCCCGTTGCGATTACGCTTTATCTGACCTGGTGGTTTGTGACCTGGGTCGACGGCTTGGTGCGCCCGTTCGTTCCCATCGCCTACCGGCCGGAGACCTATCTGCCGTTCGGCCTGCCGGGGTCGGGCCTGATCGTCGCCGTGGTCGCGCTGACGCTTCTGGGCTTCCTCACTGCCAACCTGATCGGCCGCAGCCTGGTCGATCTTGGCGACCGCCTGCTCGGACGGATTCCCGCAGTACGCGCGATCTATCGCGGCCTGAAGCAGGTGTTCGAGACGCTGTTCTCGGGCAAGGGCTCGAGCTTCCGCCGTGTCGGGCTCGTCGAGTTTCCCTCGCCGGGGATGTGGTCGATCGTGCTGATCTCGCAGGAGCCGAGCATCGACGTGGCACGCAGCCTGCCGGGCCAGGAGGACCACATCTCGGTGTTCTTGCCCTGCGCGCCGAACCCGACCACCGGCTTTTTCTTTTATGTGCCGAAGAGCAAGGTCATCGAGGTCGAGATGAGCACCGAGGACGCCGCGACCTTGATCATGTCCTGCGGCGTGGTGCAGCCCGGCTCCAATGGCGATCCGAAGAAGGCAGCGGCGGCGCTCGCCGGCGTCGCCCACGCGGCGCAGATTGCCAATGCCTCGCTCGAGCGGGAGCCGGCGAAGGTGGAATAGTGGATCAAGTCTTCGGGGCACACGTCAGACCGTCACGAAGGGCAAATCCTTGATCTCGTCCCACTGACGTTGGTGCGGGATGCCGGACAGCTGCGCACGAAGCGTTTTGGGTTTCCAGACATCCTCGGGGCGAAGCGTCCCAGTCCGGGTGAAGAAGGCATTGCAGCTTCCGTCCGAACCTGCGGCCAGTCCGTAACCGTGTTGTGCACACAGTTTCGTAAGCGCGGTCAGGGAGGCGCCGTGGTACCATCCGCGCGGGTGCTTCTGGTGCCGGTCAAAGCCCGCGTCATAGGGCACCGTGATCGGTTCAAAGCCGAGCGTCGAATTGTATTCGACGCTGATGACTGCCGGCGACGTGTCGATGAGGGCTTTGAGAAACCAGTAGTCATTGCCGTCGACGTCGATCGACAGGACGCCAAGCTTCGGGAAGCGCTCTCGAATGAAATCGAGATTGTCCAGCGTCAGGAATCTCTCGACAAACTCGACGCGCGACGGCCAAAGCGCGCGGGCATCGTCGACCTGCCTCTTGCTGCCGTCGATCAGGAGGCCCGACCATTCCGGATTCCTGGCGAACTCGATGCAGTTGAATTCGATCGGATGAAATCCAAACTCGACAAAGGTCTTCGGCGCAGCCTCCGTCAGCTTCGACAGGATCTCGCGTTCATCGGCCTCCGAGCCGGGACGCAGCAGCCGATACCGGTAATAGAGACGGCGCAACGCGATACTATTTCGGACGAATTCGCGCATCCCGACCTGCCAAAGCGCTGGGCATCTCGGTTACCACTGCCGTGCCGGAGTTGCAAACGCGCTGCCGGCGCTCGGCGCTGGTCCGGCCGTCCGGAAGGGGACAAAAGCGGGCGAAAAAAGTTAGAGGTCACGTGATCTGATAGTGTCGTGCCCTCCCACCACAGTGCGATCCGGAGCCTTCCTGTGAAACCCACCATCACCGCCTTTGAACGGTCGCCCGATCGGGGCAGGGGACTGGCGCGTGACATGCGCGTTCGCTGGGCACTTGAAGAAGTGGGCCAGCCTTATAACGTTCGTCTGCTTTCGTTCAGTGAGATGAGGGAACCTGCGCATCGTGCGCTTCATCCCTTCGGGCAGATCCCGACCTATGAAGAAGGCGATTTCGCCTTGTTTGAGTCGGGGGCCATCGTGTTCCATATCGCGGAGCGCCATGCAGGTCTGTTGCCAGGCGATGCGAATGCCCGGGCACGCGCGATCACATGGATGTTTGCCGCGCTCACCACGATGGAGCCGCCGATCGTTGATCGCGAAATCGCCAGGCTCCTGGAGGGCCGCGAGACCTGGTATGAGCAGCGCCTGCTTCTCGTTGAGGGACGCATCCGTAATCGGCTGGGCGAACTTTCCGGTCATCTTGGCGATGCCGACTGGCTCGACGGCGAGTTCAGCGCCGGTGACCTGCTGATGGTGACGGTGCTGCGCAGGTTGAACGGATCGGGCATACTGGACGAATATCCTAACCTCTCCGCCTTTGTTGCCCGCGGCGAAGCGCGGCCCGCCTACAAGCGTGCGTTCGACGCTCAATTGGCGGTTTTCAAAACCATGTCAGCCAGCTGATAAACGGGCCGCCCTGGACTCATAAACAGGCGTCGCGTGTGACGATTGCGAACGTGCGTGGCGATGCCTCCCACGGCCAGTTGTGTCGCGATGCGCGCGCGACGCGGCGCTGGCGGAGTTGTGAAGGGGACCCGGCTTGCCCTTGCGGGCGGAGGCGAGAGGTGGTCAGCTTGGGGCGGGAACTGGCTGGAGGGCTTACCATCATGAAGCGAATCCTGTTCGCATCGCTGCTGCTTGCCGCATTTTCGGCCGCGCCGACGCTGGCGCAACAAACCAAGGTCGGGGACTGGACCGTCGAGAAGCGCACGAAGGACCAGCATTGCAACGCCTCCCGCGGCTACAAGGACGCGGGCGACGAGAACCGCGAATACGTCATCGTGCTGTCGCATTCCGACAAGGCGATCGTGATGGTCGTGATCTACGACGGCTGGGAATGGGACAACACAGGCGACATCCTCAAGGCCGATTTCGGCACCGACGACGCCGACATCATGAAGAAGGCCAAGTGGGAGGTCATGGACAAGACCACCGTGCGCGGCATCTTCGAGTTCGATCAAGGAATCCTGGACAAGCTCTCCAAAGCCAAGCGCATCACGCTCGATTTCGAGGACGATGACGACGACAGCATCGAAATCCAGACCCCGCGCCTCGGCGAGGTGCTGGGCGCGCTGAAGTTCTGCGAGGAGAATAAGAAATAGGGAGGCAGCGGATTCGCGCCAGAACGCAACGTGGTCATTGATCGGGACGATTGACCTTTCGTTCGCGGGGCCAATAATATCTTGGATATTGGGGGGGGGCGATTCGATGCGAAGCTCGTCGCTGCTGCTTGCCGCGGTCATGGCACTTGTTTCAGCTCCGGCATCAGCACAAAAATCATCGGTCCATTTTCAATTCAATTTCGACACTGTCGTTACCTGTAGCCGGCCGGTAAACGTGACTAATTTCGCGACGCGAGGCAGCGGTTCTGGTGTGCTCAATTCCGATGGTAGCGCATCATTTGATTTGTCGCTGGCTACCAGCAGCGTCCATTTCGACGCGAAGCTGGGCAAATCAAGTCCGGCACTATTTGGAACATCGCGACTGAGTGTCGTGAACCGACATCAACTCCGGGCTGCCTGGTCACTTCCAAACAACGATATCATTATGAACTTTCGAGTTAATTCAAGTTCGTGCCAGGCGAGTGCTGTGAGCCAACTTCGCAGGGGTGCGCGAGAGCATAATAGCGTGATCCTCGGACAGCTTGCCTACTGCAGCAAGCTTCAGATCACCCCAACAAGTTGCACCGTTCACTAAACCCGCCAGCCGGACGAAGATGGCGCCGATGACGAACCGAGCGCGCAGCGCGGCGGCCTGGGTGGCCAACGGCACCCCTCATTTCGTTGACATGGTCGCCGACGCTTTGGGCGGTCTCCCAGTCAGAGGCGACCTCTGATCGCGCGCCAGAGCACGATAATGATGCAAGCGCCGATGAAGCCCGCGACGAGATAACCGATCCAGCGCCCAAGGGCTATTCCATGCGCATCCCGACCCCGCAGGATAACACGCTCGTCGAGATCGACGACTTGGCGCCCTGAGTATTACCCTTGGCTCCTCCGAGCTAACCATCCACCCGCGTCTCTCTCCAATCGGGAAATCGTGGCCGACAGATTGTCGCGCCGAGCCCTAAGTCGACGCGCTGTTATGGGATAATTCGAATTTCTAGGGTCGAAGGCACCCGCTTGCTTCTCTTCGGATTCGATGTCCGCCTCAATCAACTGGACCATACGACGCAAGTCGGAAATGAGTTTCTGCGTCCTTTCCCGAATTAGCAACTTGCGTTTGGTTAAAGTCTCAAAATGGGATTCTGTACGCATATCGCGCCTCGGCTTGGCACAATTGGCTCAATGATCCGAGGCCGCTGCAAATCAGGTGCCGAGTGTCCAGGAGAATCGCGAATCCGCCGCAAGGCAACGGCCCCGCCCATGATGGTGGGATGAGCGGGGCCGCCAACCTCGTTGGCTCGTGAGGTTGTCTCCCCGGAGGGGCAATTGGGGATCCGGGGAGCAACGAATCGACGCCCAGCCGGTGCCGTCAGTTCCAAAATCCGGCCTCAGTGGCGCATGCCGGTATCATCGTCAGGCACAAATCCCGGCGGCATGCGCGGCGGTGTCAGCTGTCGCTTGGATTGAAGACGGGAGATGACGCCCCCGGATTTGTGGTCAATCTGTTTGGCTGCGCTATATCAGGATGCGTGCTGCACCTGGTGCACGAAGACGGGAACCGTAGCGACGGCACTGTCTGCAACCATCGATGTCGGATGCATGTAGACGAGCCACCCCATCAATGCGCAGAGGATGATAACCGTGATCAGCGAAAAAACGCGCATGCTGAGAATTTACGGAGCGCTGGGTGGAACCGCCATTCGACCTTTAGCGAGGCCCGTCGCAGGGATTTCGCGAATCCGGCCGCGCAGCTATACCAGCCAAGTATGTCCTGGGCGGCCCTTATCTTGATCCTGGTGATGGTGATAGCGGGCTCCAAGCTCGTGCGCCATTCCCTTGCGCTACTCGCCGCGATAGCGTCGATTGTAGCGTTGGCTTGGTTGTTGACTGCTCACGCTCCTAAGCCGCGTGCAAGCGGTTCTCATGCGAGTTTGACGTCGCGAACTATTCCGTAGCCTCTACCCGAATAGAACATGGACACGGCGGCGTCAGGGTGGCGGGTTAGGCTGGGCACACCTATGATTCCGCCGATCGGGCCGGGTGCGAAGCCGCTAGGGTTGGCGGCTCATCGGGAGCTGCGCAACATGGCCAACGCTCTCAGAGGCGACCTCTGATCGCGCGCCAAAGCGCGATGATGATGCAAGCGCCGATGAAGCCCGCGACGAGATATCCGATCCAGCCTCCAAGGGCGATTCCCAGAAGTCCCAGGAGCCAGTTCGCCAACGCTGCGCCGACAATTCCGAGGACGATGTTCATCAGGATTCCAGTCCCGCTCTTCATGAACATCTCGGCCAACCAGCCAGCCAGGCCGCCGATGATGATCGCTGCAATCCATCCGATCTCTGCTTCCTGCATTTTTCGCTGCTCCGTGTTGCCCGCGAGGAATCTGCGGCCTTAAGTGAGCTTAGTCGCTTTTTGCGGGTTCAACGAGTTGTTCGATGCAAATTTGCATCTTGAAGGAGCGGAGGCCCGCAACTTTCTGTGGATTTGCTGGACAACGAAGATGCGACCGGCGGCACCTCCATCTTTGCGCAGCCCACGCTTGGCCCGCAGCAACGCCTGTCCGCCAAATCCCAGCGCCCGCTGGTCCAAGAATTTCGGTCCGGGATCCGCTTACCTTCGGACATGGGCGACTCATTGGTTCGGGGGTAATTCCGTGCGCAAACTCATTGCTGCTGCATTCATTTCAAATCTGGCCGCGCTTGCCTTCGCGGCGCCTGGCTTCGCCGCCGATCTCCCGGCGCGCGAATACGCCAAAAGCCCGGCGGTCGTGCCACCAGTGCCGTACTACGACTGGTCGGGTTTCTACATCGGCGTCAATGTCGGCGGTTCCTGGGGCCATGGCAGATCGACCAGCACCGCGCTCGATGGGACATTCGTGAGCAGCGGCAGTCGCGACGATTCCGCCGTGATCGGCGGCGGGCAGGTCGGCTACAACGTCATGGTCGCGCCGCATGTCCTGCTCGGCGTCGAGGCCGACGTGGATGCTTCCTCGGCCAGGTCGACGGTGACGTCGCCGGACGGCTCCAACAGTTTCGCATCGAAGCTCGACGATTTCGGCACCGTGCGCGGCCGCGTTGGCTTCACCCAGGACAACTGGCTGTTCTACGGCACCGGCGGTTTCGCCTGGAGCCAGGGATCGGTCACGCGCACACAGATCGCGGCGGTGACGGCCGTGCCGCCGATCCCGGCAGCAGCGGGGACCGTCGAAACCGCCTCCACCACCCGGACCGGCTGGGCCGCCGGCGCCGGTGTCGAGTGGGGCATCACGCCAAACTGGACCGCACGGGTCGAATATCTCTATCTCGATCTCGGCACGGCGACGTCGGTCTTCCCGCTGGCCAACCGGCAGGTGACGAGCTCCTCCACCATGAGCATCGCGCGGATCGGCGTGAACTATAAGTTCGGCGGTCCGGTCGTCGCGAGGTACTGAAGCGCGCTTTCATGAGCTGACAGTCAAACCGGCGGCCTCCGCAACCTTCGCGGACGCCATGCACCGCCCGGAGCGCGATGGAATTGGGATGAATCACCATCGCGCTCTCGATTCTTGATTGAGCATGATCTCCGCGCAAACGCGTAGCGTTTGTCGCGAGGGAAAACCGGTGTCCACCCGCATCAAGTGCGGGGCAGGGCTTTTCCGGATCATGCTCTAGTGGAACAACAGCGCCACAACGGCACCGGCGAAGCCCACCACAAGCATGGCTGCGGCCGTTACGGTGACCAAATCAATTGTCCATGGATGGACGCCTCCGCCAACAAGATCGAAGTGTCTGGAGTGGCTTTCGTCCCGATATGTGTGAACGCGCATGGTAGCCCTCCTTCCGCGCGGTAAGGGGCTGAAATCAACTGAGCAGTTGGCAAAGGAGTTCCTCGGCAGGCGCCGGTAGCACGCGCACCCACTCCGCTAATTTTTTCAGCAATGTTGGGGCATGGCATGCGGATGCGCTCGATGCGCCCCACCTGGTTACCTCAGGCGCTGGGCGCTGGTGCCCGCGGCATTTGCCATCGACACGGCCGCCGACTCGTTGGCCGCAAACAACGCGGCTCCAGCGACCAGCGCGGCAATCACGGCGATAAGGGTCAGGAACTTCATCTGCGCCCGGAAATTTCGGCGGGCCTGATCTTGTGTCCAGTCCGGGCGCCGTGCCAATTAACAACACGAAAGCATGCTACGACCTTCGTCGCAACGTGACCTTCGACGCCGACCACGAGCTGGAGCGCTACATGCGCAGCAAGGACTGCTCGGAGGTGCGCGGCTATCCATACAAGCGCAGCCATCTGGGTCGCGGTTCGACGTTCCAAGATTTCGGCGAGCGGCCCGCCATCGACGTGGTGGCCGGGCGAGAGGTGAAATTATGATGAGGGAGCGACGATGAACGGAAGCCGCTACTACGTGGTGCGATCAGAGGGCACGAAATACGGTATAGGCTTTGGCAGCGCGCTCGCTATCGCCATCAGCTACACCACCAACAAGTCTATCCTCTGGGCGATCATCCACGGCATTCTGGGCTGGCTGTACGTGATCTACTTCGCGCTGTTCCGATCGTAGCGACGCCGATGTGCAATCTCTACAGCATCACAACGAACCAAGCCGCGATTGCCGCGCTGTTTCGTGTCGTCAACCGCTATGTCGGCAACCTGCCGCCGGTGCCAGGCGTGTTCCCGGACTATCCGGCTCCGGTGATCCGCAATTCGGATGCGGGGCACAGAGATCGCGATGATGCGATGGGGCATGCCGCCACCGCCGCGCATGGGCGGTGCGCCCGTCACCAACATCCGCAACACGTCGTCGCCGCATTGGCGCATGTGGCTCAAGCCTGAGAACCGCAGCCTGGTCCCGGCCGACAGCTTCGCGGAGTACGCGCCGGAGACCAACCCTGAGACGAAGAGGAAAGACGTGGTGTGGTTCGCGCTGAAGGAGGAGAGGCCGCTATTTGCCTTTGCGGGGGATCTGGACCACCTTCAACGGCGATCGTGGCACCAAGTCGAAGCCGATCACCGGACCACATTAGGTCTATGGCTTCCTTACGACCGAAGCGAACGCTGTTGTGAAGCCGATCCATCCGAAGGCCATGCCGGTGCTCCTGACGACGGACGAGGAGCGCGATGTCTGGATGCGCGCGCCGTGGGATGAGGCGAGGGCGCTGCAACGGCCATTGCCGGACGACGCGCTCAGGATCGTGATGCGCGGCGAGGACAAGGAGGATACGGTCGCGCGTGAGCCTCAATTGGTAACATTCGTCCGCTCATCCGGCGATTGACGGTTTAACCAATCTGCCTGCGCAGCATATTCGGCGGCCATGCGCTCCAATTCTTGTCGCGTGGCGGGCGTGGCGCAAATTGAGGCTTGCTGTCTGCACAGCAATTCGAGCGTGCGGTAGGACTGACTTTCCGAGCGACGCATCGGGCCTTGCTAATGCGAGTAGAGAGCTTTGGCCATTAACTGAGATAACTCGCATCAGTTTCACGCATATCCCACCCAAGGATACCTTTGATCGATTTTTCGTTAGGAAGCCCCTTGTTCCACTGACCCGGAACGCTGCGATTGGCATCGGAGTTTTCATAAGGGGAGCCAAGCCAACGGAGACTGCGCCTATGTCGGACCGCCGCAGCGAACCGAGGCGATGAGCTTGATCGATCATGACGGCTTCGACGTTGCGATCATCGACATCAATCTACATAACGAGTTGGCGTATCCTCTTGCAGATGAGTTGGAGCGCCAGGGCATTCCCTTTGTCTTTGCGACCGGGTACAGCGCCGGGGTAATTCCAGATCGCTATCGCCATATTGCGCGATGGGAAAAGCCCTTCGAGCTTGCAAAGATCGTCGATGAGCTGGTGCCATTTTGCGAAGACGCGTCGAAAAAACTCGCGCCTATCGACCCGCGATAGGGTTTGTGCAGTTTGGTAGCGTGAGCTGTTCAATAGGCTGGCTGAGTACTTAGTTGCCGAGATGGAACCCATCGCTGAGGTGAGAGGCGGACGAGCACCGCGTGACCCCGTGCGGCGTTTTTCTATTAAGCGACTTAACAGCGCAGCTCCTCGCTAAAGCGGCAAAGCTTTCATCTTGCTCGACCGACTCATCGGCAGCTCGTAAAGCGCGGGACCAGTGACCAGCGATATTAACTTCTCCATCTCAGGCCACCGCCAAAGCAGGAATGATGCCACCTGATGGACCGGCGTCTTCTGGTAGGCCAGTGCCAGCACAAAGCCGCTTAGGCCAGCCTGACGGAATGCAGTGCGTTCCGGTTTGTTCTTTAGAATACGAGTATCTCCGGTAACGATAGTCCAGCGCGGACCTGATGGAAGTGCGCGTGGCCGACGCCTCAGACGACTTAGTCGATGATGAGCATCAGAAGATCGGCAAGGATTGGTCTTTCTATCTTCACAACCTAGCCGCGACATTCGCCGCCCACGCTGCCTGACGACACTGCCGCCGGCGTCTCAGGGTGCCGGCGGCCTCTCTTGTTCCCTCATTCGTTGATAGATGCTGGCGACCTTGTATTCGATCAAAATCAGCACGCCGAGACAGGCGTGGGCGACCAACAGAATTAGCCCCAGAACGCGCGCGAACGGCGAATGACCGCGTTGCGCCCGTGTTGCATGGAACGCGCGGGAGCCGTTCGTAATCCCTTGAAATTGCTGGTATGGGGCGGAAGCACCGCGCAACACGGAAACGGCTACAGAACGAAGCAGTAACGTGCAAGAAACCCTTATTTGGCGAGGGTTTTTAGTGGCGATCCCGGCAGGACTCGAACCTGCAACCCGCGGAGTAGAAATCCGCTACTCTATCCAGTTGAGCTACGGGACCGTCTTCGCCTCGGCAGGGTCATATCCTGCCCGGCCGACCTTATCGCGTGACCGGCCTAACATTGCCAAGATGAAAAAAGCGCTTTTGCCCGAAAACCGCTCGAACCGGTTTCCCAGCGGCGGCGACTAAGAGGACGTGGTGGACCGTCCTCACGTCTGCCGCCAATGCCTGACCGCGGGCGCTATTCATCCTGGTGAACGCGGCAGATCGGGACTTCGTCGTCGGCCATGCCGCATGCGACTTTTTGCTACGCCGGTTCCCTGTCGGCTTTCCCGCCATCAGTCCGTCACCATTTCGCGCATTTTTACGCCACACGCGGATATCTTCCGCGAAGGAGCTCCCCCATGATCGGTTTGGTTCGCGCCGCTTTGGTTTGCGCCACGCTGGCGTTTGGCCTCACCTCGGCGCTCGCCGCCGATAAGGCCTTCAGGCGCGACGATCTCGCCGACGCCGCGATCAAGCTGGAAGCCCAGATCACGAAAGAGGCCGGACCGGTTGCCAAATCGCCGGCGACCTTGCGCAGCGATGCCGACGCCGCCTTCAGGCGCAACGATTTCCGCACCGGCTTACAGATTCTCGGCCAGATCGCCGCAACCGCCCCGGACGATGCCGCCAACTGGCTGCGCCTCGCCCGCACCATCTTCCAGATCAAGCCGCAGACGACCAGCGAGCAGACTTTCTTCCTCGAGCGGGCGTCGACTGCGGCCTATATCGCCTATCAGCGCGCCGCCAGCGCGAGCGACGAGGCGGATGCGCTCGCCGTGCTGGGCAAAGCCTTTGCCGAGCGGCAGATGTGGCGTCCGGCACTGGATTCGCTCCGCCTCTCGCTCGACGAGAAGGAGGTCGCCGACGTCCGTGCCCAATACGAGAAGCTGCGTGACGATCACGGCTTCAAGCTCGTCGATTACAACGTCGATTCCGATTCGGCCTCGCCCCGGGTCTGCTTCCAGTTCTCCGAGGAGCTAGCCAAGCGTACTGATTTCACGCCCTACGTCGCACTCGCCGGGACCGACAAGCCGGCCTTGACCTCGGAAGACAAGCAGCTCTGCGTCGACGGGCTCAAGCATGGCGAGCACTACAACATCAATCTGCGCGCCGGCCTGCCCTCGACGGTAAAGGAGGGGTTGCCGAAATCGGCCGAGTTCAACATCTATGTCCGCGACCGAAAGCCGTTCGTGCATTTCACCGGCCGCGCCTACGTGCTGCCGCGCACCGGTCAGCAGGGCATTCCCGTGGTCAGCGTCAACACGTCGGCGCTCAAGATCAAGGTGTTCCGGATCGGCGACCGCAACCTCATCAACACGGTGATCGACAACGATTTCCAGCAGCCGCTCAGCCGCTATGAGCTTTCCAATCTCGGCAACGAGCGCGGCATGAAGGTCTGGAGCGGCGAATTGGCTACCGCGACCACGCTGAACAAGGAAGTCACGACCGCATTTCCGGTCGACCAGGCGATCGGCGCGTTGCAGCCCGGCGTCTATGTAATGACGGCAGCGCCCAAGAATCCGGGCGCCGACGACGATTATCAGCTCGCGACCCAATGGTTCATCATCTCCGACCTTGGCGTTGCCGCCTTCTCCGGCAATGACGGCGTTCATGTCTTCGTCAATTCGCTGGCGACCACGCAAGCCGTGGCGCACGCCGAGGTGCGGCTGGTCGCGCGCAACAACGAGATCCTCGCGACCAAGCAGACCGACGAATCCGGTCATGTCCTGTTCGAGCCGGGACTCGCGCGCGGCGAGGGCGGTCTCTCGCCGGCGATGGTCACGGTGTCGAACGAGAAGACCGACTACGCCTTCCTCAGCCTGAAATCGAACGCCTTCGACTTCACCGACCGCGGAGTGGCCGGCCGCGAGGCGCCGAACGGCAGCGCGGATGCGTTCGTCTATGCCGAGCGCGGCGTCTACCGCTCCAACGAGACGGTCTATCTCACCGCGCTGCTGCGCGACGGCCAAGGCAATGCCGTGACCGGCACGCCGCTGACGCTGGTGGTCGAACGGCCCGATGGCGTCGAGTTCCGCCGCGCCGTGCTGCCCGATCAGGGCGCGGGCGGCCGCTCGCTCGCCGTGCCGCTCAATTCCGCCGTCCCGAGCGGCACCTGGCGGGTGCGGGCCTTCACCGATCCCAAGGGAGAAGCCGTCGGCGAGACCACCTTCATGGTCGAGGACTACATTCCGGAGCGGCTGGAATTCGATGTCACTTCAAAGGATAAGGTCATCAAAGCTGACACTCCGGTAGAGCTTAAGGTCGACGGCCATTTCCTCTATGGCGCGCCGGCTTCCAATCTCCAGCTCGAGGGCGATGTCCTGGTCGCGCCCGCCGACGAGCGTCCTGGTTTTGCCGGCTACCAGTTCGGCGTGGATGACACCGAAACCGCCTCCAATGAGCGCACCCCGATCGACAGCCTGCCGCAGTCCGACGACAAGGGCGAGGCGACGTTCCCGGTCAGCCTGCCCAAGCCGCCGACCTCGACGCGGCCGCAGGAGGCGCGCATCTATATCCGCATGGCGGAGGCCGGCGGCCGCGCGGTCGAGCGCAACATCACGCTGCCGGTTCAGCCCGCGACCAGCGAGATCGGCGTCAAGCCGTCCTTCGGCGACAAGAACATCGCGGCCGGTGACAAGGCCGATTTCGACGTCGTGTTCGTCTCGCCGGAAGGCAAGACGTTGGCGCGGGACGGGCTGCACTACGAGCTGTTGAAGCTGGAATCCCGCTACGAGTGGTACCGGCAGGACTCGTCCTGGGACTATGAGCCGGTCAAGACCACCAAGCGGGTCGCCGACGGCGATCTCACCATCACCGCCGACACGCCGGCGCATCTCTCCTTCACGCCGCCGGAAGGCCGTTACCGTCTCGACATCAAGTCGTCCGATCCGAACGGTCCGATCACCTCGGTGCAGTTCGATGTCGGATTCTATTCCGACGGAAGCGCCGACACACCGGACTTGCTGGAAACCTCGATCGACAAGCCGCAATATAAATCCGGCGACACTATGGTGGTGTCGGTCAATGCGCGCGCCGCGGGCAAACTTACCGTCAACGTGATTGGCGACCGGCTGCTGACGACGCAGAGTATCGACGTCAAGAAAGGCACCTCGCAGGTCAAAATCCCGATCGGCAACGACTGGGGCACCGGCGCCTATGTGATGGCGACCGTGCGCCGGCCGCTGGATGCGGCCGCGAAGCGCATGCCGGGCAGGTCGATCGGCCTGAAATGGTTCGGGATCGACAAGGACGCGCGGACGCTGCAGGTGAACCTGTCGCCGCTGGCGCTGGTGCGGCCGAACTCATCGCTGAAGATTCCCGTCAAGATCGGCGGGCTGAACCCCGGCGAAGACGCCAAGGTGGTGATTGCGGCGGTCGATGTCGGCATCCTCAATCTGACCAACTACAAGCCGCCGACGCCGGATGATTATTTCTTCGGCCAGCGTCAGCTCACTGCGGAGATCCGTGATCTCTACGGCCAGCTCATCGACGGCATGCAGGGCACGCGCGGCCAGATCCGGAGCGGCGGCGATGCCGGCGCCGAGCTGCAGGGCTCGCCGCCGACGCAGAAGCCGCTCGCGCTCTATTCGGGCATCGTCACGGTTGCCGCCGACGGCACCGCCGAGGTCGATTTCGACATTCCGGACTTCGCCGGCACCGCGCGCGTCATGGCGGTGGCGTGGAGCGCCACTAAACTCGGCCGCGCGACCACGGACGTGACCGTCCGCGATCCGGTCGTGCTGACCGCGACCTTGCCGCGCTTCCTGCTCAACGGCGACCACGGCACCATGAGCATGGACCTCGACAATGTCGAGGGCGCACCTGGCGACTATGTTATCGACGTCAACGCGTCGGGCACGGTGAAAGTCGCCGGCAATCCGACCACCACGCTGAAGCTCGACGCCAAGCAGCGGGCCTCGACGACCCTTGGGCTCGACGCCAGCGGCGCCGGCAAGGCGGAGCTCGACGTCTCGATCAACGGGCCGAACGGGCTGACGCTGGCGCGGCATTACGCGCTCGATGTGAAGCCGGCAACGCAGGTGCTGGCGCGGCGTTCGATCCGCACCCTGGCGAAGGGCGAGAGCCTGACGCTGACATCGGATATGTTCAGTGATCTGGTGCCGGGCACCGGCACGGTGTCGATCTCGGTCGGGCTTTCCTCAGCGCTCGATGCGGCGACGATCCTGCAGGCGCTCGATCGCTATCCGCATGGCTGCTCCGAGCAGATCACGAGCCGCGCCATGCCGCTGCTCTATGTCAATGAGCTTGCAGCGGGCGCCAAGCTGGCGCAGGACGCGAATCTCGACCAGCGCATCAAGGATGCGATCGAGAAGCTTTTGGCGCGTCAGGGCTCTAACGGATCGTTCGGCCTGTGGTCGGCGGGCGGCGATGACCCCTGGCTCGACGCCTATGTGACCGATTTCCTGACCCGCGCCCGCGAAAAGGGCTTTGCGGTGCCGGACGTGCTGTTCAAGAGCGCGCTCGACCGCATCCGCAACTCCGTCGTCAACGCCGCCGAGCCGGAGAAGGACGGCGGCCGCAATCTGGCCTACGGCCTCTATGTGCTCGCGCGAAATGGTGCGGCTCCGGTCGGCGATCTCCGCTATCTTGCCGACACCAAGCTGAAGGACATCGCCACGCCCATCGCCAAGGCGCAGCTCGCCGCGGCGCTGGCGCTGGTCGGCGACCGCAACCGCGCGGAACGGGTCTATGCCTCGGCGCTCGACGATCTCTCGCCGAAGCCGTCGCTGGTGTTCGGCCGCGTCGACTACGGCTCTTCGCTGCGCGATGCTGCTGCCCTGGTGTCGCTCGCCTCTGAAGGCAACGCGCCGCGGGCGACGATCACACAGGCCGTGCTGCGGGTGGAAGCCGCGCGTGGGCTTTCGCCCTACACCTCCACCCAGGAGAATGCCTGGATGGTGCTGGCGGCGCGTGCGCTCGCCAAGGAAACCATGGCGCTTGATCTCAATGGCAGTGCGATCAAGACTGCGCTCTACCGCACCTACAAGGCCGACGAGGTCGCGGGTCAGCCGCTCAAGATCACCAACACCGGCGACGCGCCGGTGCAGGCAGTGGTCTCGGTCTCGGGCTCGCCTGTCGTGCCGGAGCCTGCGGCCTCCAACGGCTTCAAGATCGAGCGAAACTATTTCACGCTCGACGGCAAGCCGGCGGATATCTCGACCGCCAGGCAGAACGACCGCTTCGCGGTGGTCTTGACGATCACCGAGCCGACGCCGGAATACGCCCATATCATGGTGTCGGACTATCTCCCGGCAGGGCTCGAGATCGATAACCCACATCTGGTCTCGTCGGGTGACACCGGCACGCTGGATTGGATCCAGGACGGGGAGGAACCAGTTAACACCGAGTTCCGCGACGACCGCTTCACGGCCGCGATCGACCGTGCCGCCAACTCGAAATCGGTGTTCACGGTCGCCTACGTGGTGCGCGCGGTGACGCCCGGCAAATATGTGCTGCCGCAGGCCTATGTTGAGGATATGTATAATCCCTCGCGCTATGGCCGCACCGGCACCGGCGCGATCGAGGTGCGCCCGGCGAAATGAGCGACGAGATGGCGATAGGCTCGGTGACGGCGACTGGCGCGCCGCGGCGGCGATGGCTGGGGAAAGCCGCGATCGCGTCGATCGCAGCCCTGGTGTGCCTGGCCGCTGCCTTCGCGGCCTGGGTGGTTTCGCTTGGGCCGTTGCCGCTTGCGGAAGCAGAAAAGGTCTCCACCACGGTGGTCGACCACAATGGCAAGCTGCTGCGCGCCTATGCGATGGCGGATGGCCGCTGGCGGCTGCCGGTCGATGCGAAGAAGGACGTCGATCCGATCTATCTCAAGCTGCTGCTCGGCTATGAAGACCAGCGCTTTCGCGAGCACGACGGCGTCGATCCGCTCGCACTTGCCAGAGCGGCGTTCCAGCTCGTCACCCGCGGCCACATCGTCTCGGGCGGCTCGACCATCACCATGCAGCTCGCCCGGCTGATGGAAGAACCCCGCCACCATCGCTCCTTCTATGCCAAGCTGCGGCAGATCGTGCGCGCGATCGAGATTGAGCGGCAGCTCAGCAAGGACCAGATCCTCAACCTCTATCTCGCGCTGGCACCCTACGGCGGCAATCTCGAAGGAATCCGCGCGGCATCCATCGCCTATTTCGGCAAGGAGCCGAAGCGGCTGTCGCTGGCGGAGGCCGCGCTTCTGGTGGCGCTGCCACAGTCGCCCGAGACGCGGCGGCTCGACCGCTATCCGGATGCGGCACTCGCCGCGCGCGACCGCGTGCTCGACCGCATGGTCGAGGAGAGGCGCATCACCCAAGAGGATGCCGTCGAAGCGAAGGAAGCGCCGGTGCCGAAGCTGCGCCGGCCGATGCCGATCCTGGCGCCGCATTCGGCCGACCAGGCCATCGCCATCATGAAGGATACGCCGGTCATTCGATTGACACTCGACGAAAGCCTGCAGAAGGCGCTGGAGTCGTTGGCACGCGATCGCGCCATTGCGCTCGGTCAAAACATCTCGGTCGGGATCATCGCGATCGACAATGCGAGCGGCGACGTGCTCGCCCGCGTCGGCTCGGCCGGCTATTTCGACGCGAGCCGGGCCGGGCAGGTCGACATGACGCGCGCGGTGCGCTCGCCGGGCTCGACCCTGAAGCCGTTCATCTACGGCCTCGCCTTTGAGGACGGCTTTGTGAATCCGGAAAGCCTGATCGAGGACCGTCCCATCCGCTTCGGCTCCTATGCGCCGGAGAATTTCGACTTGACCTATCAGGGTACGGTGCCGGTGAAACGCGCGCTGCAGTTCTCTCTCAACGTGCCGGCCATCGAACTGCTCGACCGTGTCGGTTCGAGCCGGCTCTCCGCGCGCCTGGCGCAGGCCGGCGGCAACCTGGTGCTGCCGAAGGACGAGGCGCCGGGGCTCGCGATGGGGCTCGGCGGCGTGGGCGTGACGTTGCAGGATCTGGCGCTGCTCTATGCCGGGCTGCCGCGGCTCGGCACGACAAAGCCGCTCCGCGAAATCATCGATGGACCTGACACCCGCGAACCCCAGCGGCTGATGGATCCGGTCGCGGCCTGGCAGGTCGCCCACGTCCTCATGGGATCGCCGCCTCCGGAAAACGGTGTCGGCGGCCGCATCGCCTTCAAGACCGGCACCAGCTACGGCTATCGGGATGCCTGGTCGGTCGGCTTCGACGGGCGCCTCACCATCGGCGTGTGGGTCGGCCGTCCCGACGGTGCGCCAATGCCGGGTCTGATCGGCCGCGTCGCGGCGGCGCCGATCCTGTTCGACGCCTTTGCGCGCACCGGCAGATTGCCGGCGCCGCTGCCGAAAGCACCCAAGGGGGCGCTGATTGCAACGAACGCAAAGCTACCGCTTCCCTTGCGACGGTTCCGTCCCATGGGCGAATTGCTCCTGACCGGCGGTGAGCAGGCACTGCACATCCAGTTCCCACTGAACGGCTCGCGGATCGACGTCGACCGTTCCAACGCCGCTGATATCACCCCGATGCCCGTCCGTGTCGCGGGTGGCGCGCTGCCGATGACGGTTCTGGTCAACGGGCGGGCGGTCGGACAGATCGACGGACGGCGGCAGCGTCTGGTCGATCCGCCCGGACCCGGCTTTGCGCGGGTCACCGTGATCGACGCAACGGGCGCTGCGGACACAGTTGTTGTAAGAATCCAATGAGGGCAGCCTAACCGGTTGTCCCGACGATGGTTTCAGCGTATGCGGAACCATGGTCGAGAGCTATTCCCGCCCCCGTTTTGGCGTCCCGCGCGAGCCCAAGAACCAGTCCAAGAACCTGGTCAATCCCGGCGACCGGCTGATGCGGATGATTGACTTTGTCACCGCCAGCCACGCGCGTGCGATCGCGTTTCTGCTTGTGTGCGGCGCACTGTTTTTCCTGCCGGGATTTTTCAACATCCCGCCGGTCGATCGCGACGAGGCGCGCTTTGCGCAGGCGACCAAGCAGATGGTCGAGACCGGCGATTTCGTCGACATCCGCTTCCAGAACGACGTGCGCTACAAGAAGCCAGTCGGCATCTACTGGATGCAGGCGGGGGCGGTGAAGACGTTGAAGGCGCTCGGGCTGCGGAGGGCGGAAGTTCGCATCTGGGTCTACCGGCTGCCATCGCTGATCGGTGCGATGGGCGCCGTGCTCCTGACCTATTGGGCGGCGCTCGCCTTCGTGACGCGGCGCGGTGCGGTGTTCGCCGCGCTGATGATGTGCAGTTCGGTGTTGCTGTCCGCCGAGGCGCGGCTCGCCAAGACCGACGCCATGCTGCTGCTCACCGTGGTGGCGGCGATGGGCGCGCTGGCGCGGGTCTATCTGTCCTGGCAGCGCGGTGAGGATCCCGAGCATCCGCCGTGGAGTTGGCCGGCAATCTTCTGGACCGCGGTCGCCGGCGGCATCCTGCTCAAGGGGCCGCTGATCCTGATGTTTGCGGGGCTCACCATCCTGACCCTCGCCATCCTCGATCGCGGCGCCTCCTGGCTCTGGCGGCTGCGCCCGGTCTGGGGGCTGATGTGGATGCTGGTGCTGGTGCTGCCCTGGTTCATCGCGATCTACATGCGCGCGGGGGATGCCTTCTTCGCCGATTCCGTCGGTGGCGACATGTTGAGCAAACTCGCGGCGCAGGAGTCCCATGGGGCGCCGCCCGGGCTTTACCTGCTGCTGTTCTGGATCACGTTCTGGCCTGGCGCGCCGCTTGCGGGCATGGCGGCGCCGGCGGTCTGGCGCGCGCGGCGCGAGCCGGGCGCGCAATATCTGCTCGCCTGGCTGGTGCCGTCATGGATCGTATTCGAACTGGTGCTGACCAAGCTGCCGCATTACGTGTTGCCGCTCTATCCGGCGATCGCGATCCTGACCGCCGGTGTGCTGGAGCGGCGCGTACTGTCGCGCTCCTGGCTGATCAGGGGGGCGGCCTGGTGGTTCGCAATTCCCGCGCTTGCCGCGGTGCTCTCGATCGTCGGCGCCGTCATCTTGAGGCGCCAGCCGCTGTTCCTGGCATGGCCGATATTTGCCGCCGCGATGATCCTTGGCCTGTTCGCTTGGTGGCTCTATGAGGACGGCCGCGCCGAGCGCTCGCTGCTGAACGCGATCGTGGCCGCGCTTGCACTCGCCTTCGCCGTCTACGGCGTGGTGCTGCCGAGGCTGAACACGCTGTTTCCGAGCGCCGAGATCGCGCACGCGCTACGCTATGCCGTCTGCGTCAAGCCGAGACTCGCCTCGGCCGGCTTTGACGAGCCGAGCCTCGTGTTCATGACCGATACTTCGACGCTGTTGACCGACGGCTCAGGCGCCGCGGATTTCCTGAACCAGGGAGGCTGCCGCTTCGCGCTGGTGGAACAGCGCTCCGAGCGGGCCTTCGTGGAACGGGCGGAAGCGATCGGGTTACGATACAATGTCGCGCGTCGGATCGAGGGCTATAATATCTCGCGGGGCAATTCGGTCTCGATCGTGATCTTCCGCGCCGAAGGCACGCAGTAAGATGAGCGTGCCGTCCGGCATCGGTGAGACCGAGCCTTATGCCGCGCAACTTGTCGCGTTGATCGGACGTTCGGCGACGCAGCTTGTGCGCAAGCCTGCTGCGCCACAGCGTGCCGAAGCGGTCCAGCGCCTGCGCCGGCAGGCGCTGTGGCTGATCGGAATCGGCGCCGTGCTGGTCGTGGCGCTGATGTTCGGCTTCGACGCGACGGAGATCGGCCTGATGCCGCCGCGCGGCGCGCCGAGCGTCTGGCCGGCGCGAGTCGTCACCGATTTCGGTAGGGACTCCTACCTGATCGCGGCGCTCGCGGCCGCGCTGGCCGTTCTGGCGCTGGCGTTTCCATTCGTGCGCGGCGACGCGCGCGCGAAACTGCTACACTTTGCGGGCCGTATCGAATTTCTGCTGTTCGCGGTGGCGTTGCCGGTCGCCTCGACAGAGGTCATCAAATATATCGTCGGGCGCGGCCGGCCTTTTGTCGGCGGGAAGGCCAATCCTTTCAACTTCGCGCCGTTCACGGGAACCCAGGCTTATTTCAGCTTTCCTTCGGCGCATTCAGTGGCGGCGTTTGCGCTCGCTGTCGGCGCGGCCGCCATCTGGCCGCGGTTGCGCATCCCCCTGTTTATCTATGCGGTCGTTATCGCAGCCAGCCGTCTCGTGCTGCTCGCCCATCATCCGAGTGACGTTGTTGGCGGCACGGTCATCGGTATCGTCGGCGCGCTCGCGGTGCGCCATTGGTTTGCAGTGCGTGGACTTGGCTTTACCATTGGCGAAAACGGCAAAATTGTCCCGCGATAGCGCCTTTCAAGGGGTTGCGAGCCTCGTCCGGACGCGATAAGCGCGCGGACGAGGCTGTTCTCTGCCGCCGGTCAAACTCACTCGATGAGCCTGAGCGTTCCACTTGCCGTCCTCCGACACCGAAGTCGCGGTCTCCATCGTCGTCCCCGTGCGGAACGAGGCGGATAATGTCGCGCCGCTGATTGCGGAGATCGCAGCCGCGCTCGACGGCCGCTGGGCCTACGAAATCATCTATGTCAATGACGGCTCGACGGATGCGACCGCCGAGCGGCTCGCGGGCGCGATGAAGGAGCGCACCAATCTGCGCCAGCTCCGCCACGCGAAATCCGCCGGCCAGTCGGCCGCGGTGCGGAGCGGGGTCCGCGCGGCGCGCGGTGCGATCGTCGCAACGCTCGACGGCGACGGCCAGAACAATCCCGTCTTCCTGCCCGATCTGATCTCGGCTCTCGAAAGAGGCGGTGCTCGCGTCGGCCTCATCGCCGGCCAGCGCGTCGGACGCAAGGACACTGGCTTCAAGAAGCTGCAGTCGCGCGTCGCCAACGCGGTCCGCAAAGCGATCCTGAAGGATGGCACCCGTGATACCGGCTGCGGGCTGAAAGCGTTCCGGCGCGATGTGTTCCTGATGATGCCGTATTTCGACGGGCTGCATCGCTTCCTGCCTGCGCTGATGCGCCGGGAAGGTTTCGAGATCGACTATGTCGACGTCATTGACCGGCCGCGCCATTCCGGCGTGTCCAACTACGGCTTCTTTGACCGGCTCTGGATCGGGATCATGGATCTCTGCGGCGTATGGTGGCTGATCCGTCGCAAAAAGCCGACGCCCGACGTGACCGAGGTGAAGTGATGATCATTCAATATGGCCAGGCGTTGAGCGATTATCTCTACGACGTCTTCGTCGCCAAGTTCGATTTCTGGCTGGCTTTCGGCCTGGTCGCGCAGTTGTTCTTCACCGCGCGCTTTCTGGTGCAATGGATTGCGAGCGAGCGTGCCGGCAATAGTGTGGTGCCGATGGCGTTCTGGTTCTGCTCGATGGGCGGTGGGTTGATGACGTTGACCTACGGCATCGCAAAGCGCGAGCCGATCATAATTCTCGGACAGGGGTTGGCGACTGTCATCTATCTGAGAAACATCATGCTGATCTGGAAGAACCGCGGCAAGGGATCGCAGACGCTGGATCGCTGACCTGCGGACCTCAATGGGAGACCTGGCGTGACCGAAATAGCCTGGAACCGATTGTCCGCCGCCGCGCTCCGCGCCCTTGCCGCCAGTGATGCCATTGTGTTGTTGCCGGTCGCCTCGACCGAACAACATGGACCGCATCTGGCAACGGGGGTGGACAGCTTTCTGTGCAGCGAAGTGTGCCTTCGCGCGGCGCGCAAGCTCGCTCCCGGGCAGCCGGTCGTGGTCGCGCCCACTGTCTGGTTCGGGCTGGCCGATCATCATGTGGCGTTTGGCGGCACATTCTCCATTGCCCTTGCAACCTACTACGCGGTGCTGCGGGATTTGTGTCGCTCGGTGTTGCAGGCGGGCTTTCGGCGCATCGTTCTGGTCAACGGACATGGCGGCAACATCCAGGCATTGGCCGCCTTCACGGGCGAATTGACGCGCGAACTCGGCGCCCCGATCGCTACGGCCACCTATTTCATGGAAGGCGTGGAGGAAGCCGCCCAAATTCTCGAGGATCAGAAAGGCGTGATGCATGCGTGCGAGGCCGAGACGTCCATGATGATGGCTGCGCATCCCGATCTCGTCGATCGAACCCATCTGAGCCAAGCGCACGGCCCGGTATTCGACATTGCGGGATCGCTGCAACCCTCACTCAAGCGGTTTCGCTCGTTTGCGGAGCTTACGGCGTCCGGCGTGGCCGGCGATGCGAGAAAGGCGTCGGCAGAAAAAGGGGAGGCCCTGCTCGAGGCGTACGCCGCAGCGCTGGCTCGGCGGCTACTCGCGGGCGAACCCTGGGGCGAGACTAAAGGGGCAAGTTAAGCGGCCGGAGCGGCTTACGCCGCGTTGAACACGGCAAAGCCGCGATCGAGATCGGCCTTCAGGTCGTCGAGGTTTTCAAGCCCGATGTGCAGCCGAAGCGTCGGCCCGCCCGGCGCCCATTTGGTCGCGGTGCGATACTCGCTGCAATCGAAGGGGATGGCGAGGCTTTCAAAGCCGCCCCAGGAGAAGCCCATCCCGAACAGCTTTAAGCTGTCCAGCATGGCATCGACGGCCTTTTGCGGCTTGGGCTGCAACACGATGCTGAACAGGCCAGAGGCGCCGGTGAAATCGCGTTTCCAGATCGCATGCCCCGGATCGCTTTCAAGTGCCGGGTGCAGCACGCGCAGCACCTCCGGACGCCGCGCCAGCCACCGGGCCATCTCGAGGCCCGAGCGGTAATGCTGCGCCAGCCGCACCGACAGCGTGCGCATGCCGCGCAGCGCGAGATAGACATCGTCGGGCCCGGCGCAAACGCCAAGCAGGCGGATGTTCTCGGCTATGATCGGCCAAGCCGTTGCGTTGGCCGAGATGGTGCCGAACATGATGTCGGAATGGCCGCCGATATATTTGGTGCCAGCCTGCATGCTGATGTCGACGCCGAGCTCGAGCGAGCGATGATACAGCGGCGTCGCCCAGGTATTGTCGTCGATGACCAGCGCGCCGCGCGCATGCGCGACGCCAGCAATGGCGGGAATGTCGGGCATCTCGAAGGATTGCGAGCCGGGCGCTTCGACCAGGACCGCGCGCGTGTTCGGCTTGAACAATGCTTCAATGCCTGAGCCGATCAAAGGATCGAAATAGGTGGTCTCGACGCCGTAGCGGGCGAGCATGCCGTTGCAGAAATTGCGGGTCGGACGGTAGGCGTTGTCGCAGACCAGGATGTGGTCGCCGGCCTTGGCCACCGCGAGCAGGGTGGTGGAGATTGCAGCTAAGCCAGAGGGCGCCAGGCCCACGCCTGCGCATTGTGGGCTTTCGAGGGTCATCAGCACGTCCTGCAGCGCGCGTGTGGTCGGGGTGCCGTGGCGGCCGTATTGGAACTCGCTGCGATGGGCGTGCAGATCCTCCGCCGTCGGATAAAGCACGGTCGACCCGTGGAAGACCGGCGGATTGACAAAGCCCTTCTGTGCCTTGGTGTCGCGGCCCGCCGTCACCAATCTGGTTTCGGCTTGTTGTGGGTTTTGTGCTCCCGGCCGTTGCGAGGAATTCATGCGCGCGCCGCTATCGACCAATTTTTGTTGCCGCTTGCCGTCCCCAAGTCGCGTCGCCGCTGCTTCGGGCCGGGACTGTTAATAACAGGACATGGAACAGGCGCGTCAACCCCTTGACCCCGGTCACCAGTCGTTCTGTGATGCCGAAAGGAGTTATCAGTCGCTGCACGTTGAGGGGCTTGCTGCGACCTTGCGATCCGCACTTGGCCGGTTAGCGCCACCTTTTTAGGTATGGCGCTTGCTTCGGTGGATCATTAAGGGGTGGGCCCGTCTTTCGTTGCCAGACAAACAGCGAACGTTCTCAAGACGGACAATGCCGCCGAACCGCCGACCTTTACAGCCGACCTCCAAGAACTCCTTGAAAGGCCTTGTTTATGAAATGCGTATCCCTCGCAGTCACGCTGGCTTTTGCCGCCTCTCTCGCGGCTCAACCTGCGGGCGCACAAACGCTGAAGGCGGTGAAGGACAGGGGCCAGCTCTCCTGCGGCGTGAGTAAGGGGTTGCAGGGCTTCTCCGCCCCGGACGACAACGGAAACTGGAGCGGTATCGATGTCGACGTCTGCCGCGCCATTGCGGCGGAGATCTTCGATGATCCGACCAAGGTCAAATTCGTGCCGCTCTCGGCCAAGGACCGCTTCGCTGCGTTGCAATCGGGCGCGATCGACGTGCTGTCGCGCAATACCACCTGGACGCTGTCGCGCGACGTCGGGCTCGGCGCCAGTTTCACCGGCGTGACGTATTACGACCAACAGGGCTTCATGGTGAAGAAATCGCTGAAGGTGAACTCCGCGCTCGAGCTCTCCAGCGCCACCGTCTGCGTGCAGACGGGCACCACGACGGAGCTTAACCTCGCCGACTATTTCAAGAGCAACAACATGAAGTATGAGGTGATCGCGTTCGACACCAACGATGAAGCTGTCAAGGCTTATGAGTTTGGACGCTGCGACGCCTTCACCGATGACGTGTCCGGGCTTTATGCCAACCGCCTGAAGCTCTCAAACCCGACCGAGCACGTCGTGCTTCCGGACGTGATTTCCAAGGAGCCGCTGGGTCCGATGGTACGCGATGGCGACAGCCAGTGGTTCGACATCGTGAAGTGGACGCTGTTTGCGATGCTGGACGCCGAAGAGTTGGGCGTCACCCAGAAGAACGTCGACGAGATGGCCAAATCCGACAAGCCCGAGCTGAAGCGCGCCTTCGGCGTCGACGGCAATTTCGGCGAACAGCTCGGCCTCACCAAGGACTGGTTCAGCCGCATCATCAAGGCGGTCGGCAATTATGGCGAATCCTTCGAGCGCAATGTCGGCGTCGGTTCCAAGCTGCAGATCGCGCGCGGGCTGAACAACCTCTGGAACAAGGGCGGCATCCAGTATGCACCGCCGATCCGCTGATCCCCCGCCTTACGCGGGTATTCGGCAATGAGCATCGAATCCCGGTTACCACCGCCGCAATTCGCGTTACGACCGAAGCGCGGGCTTGGCGGCCGGGCCGGGTCGGCGTTACTCTGCAGATCATTCCCTCACCGGGATGATCGATTTCGCGCTCTGCTTCGGCATGTCGCGTTATTGGCTTTTCGCCGAGAACAGGTTGAACGCGCACCGACGTAACTGATGGGGGACGACCATGGCGGAAGAGTCGATTGTCAGTATTGCCCACCTCAACAAATGGTACGGCGACTTTCACGTGCTGCGCGATATCGACCTTGCGGTGGGGCGGGGCGAGCGCATCGTGATCTGCGGCCCGTCCGGCTCGGGCAAGTCGACGCTGATCCGCTGCATCAATGCGCTGGAGGAATTCCAGGAGGGCGAGATCGTGGTCGACGGCATCGATCTCGGTCCGAACCTCCGCCGCGTCGACGAGGTCCGCCGTGAGGTCGGCATGGTGTTCCAGAGCTTCAACCTGTTTCCGCATCTGACGGTTCTGGAGAACTGCACGCTGGCGCCGATCTGGGTCCGCAACATCCCGCAGAAGGATGCGGAAGCGACGGCGATGAAATTTCTGGAGCGGGTCAAGATCCCGCATCAGGCCCACAAATATCCGGGCCAGATGTCGGGCGGTCAGCAGCAGCGCGTTGCCATCGCGCGTGCGCTCACCATGAGTCCGAAAGTGATGCTGTTCGACGAGCCGACCTCGGCGCTCGATCCGGAAATGGTCAAGGAGGTGCTCGACACCATGGTCGACCTTGCGAAGGAAGGCATGACCATGCTGGTCGTCACTCACGAAATGGGATTTGCCCGCGAGGTCGCCAATCGCGTCGTGTTCATGGATGCGGGCCAGATCATCGAATCCAACACGCCGAAGGAATTCTTCGCCAGCCCGCAGCACGCGCGGACAAAGCTGTTCTTGAGTCAGATATTGAGGTGATGCTCTTGTAGGATGGGCAAAGCGGAGCGTGCCCAGCGATTTTCTCACGGAAGTGATGGTGGGCACGGCGCGAAGCGCCTTTTGCCCACCCTACCGATCGCGATGACGAAGGTGCCTCACACCTTCACAAACGGCACGTCGATCTTGGGGCGTTTCTCCAGCCACTCCGGCACGGGCAGATTCTTCGAGCGCATGAAGTCCGGATTGAACAGCTTCGACTGATAGCGATTGCCGGAATCGGCGAGGATCGTGACGATGGTCTTGCCGGGGCCGAGTTGCTTCGCGAGCTTGATCGCACCCGCGACATTGATGCCGGTCGAGCCGCCGAGGCACAGGCCCTCGTGCTCGAGCAGCTCATAGATCACGGTCACCGCTTCCTCATCCGAGACGAGAAAGGCGTCGTCGACCTTCGCCGTCTCGATCACGGGTGTGACGCGCCCAAGCCCGATCCCTTCCGTGATCGAGTCGCCCGGCGTCGACTTGGCCTGGCCGTGCTTGAACAGCTCATACATGGCAAAACCGTGCGGATCGGCACAGGCAGTCACGACGCTCTTGCTCTTTTCCTTCAGGTAGCGGCTCGCGCCCGCGAGCGTGCCGCCAGTGCCCACTGAGCAGATGAAGCCGTCGATTTTCCCCTGGGTCTGTTGCCAGATCTCAGGCCCGGTCGAGTCGTAATGCGCCTTGGCGTTGTCGAGATTGTTCCACTGATCGGCGAACAGCACGCCGTTCGGCTCGGTCTTGCGGAGCTGGTCGGCAAGCCGCCGCCCGACGTGCTGGTAGTTGTTGGGATTGGCGAAAGGCAGCGCCGGCACCTCGATGAGCTCGGCGCCGCACAGCCGCAGCATGTCCTTCTTTTCCTGGCTCTGCGTCTGCGGGATCACGATCAGCGTGCGATAGCCACGCGCGCTGGCCACCACCGCAAGCCCGATGCCGGTGTTGCCGGCGGTCGCTTCGACCACGAGCCCACCGGGCTTGAGATCGCCGCGCTTTTCGGCCTCCAGGATCATCCATTTGCCGGCGCGGTCCTTGACGGACTGGCCGGGATTCATGAATTCGGCCTTGCCCAGAATGGTGCAACCGGTCGCCTCGGAGGCGCGTGTCAGCTTGATCAGGGGAGTGTTGCCGATGGCTTCGACAACGTCCTTGTTGAATTGCATGTCAGGGATCCGCCGGGGTTTCCTAGAACGCCTTGGGCGAACCTAGTCAACGATGGCGGGCAGCACAAGCCGACGAAAATGCTAAGTTTCACCGCGGCTTTGCAAAAATCACCTGACGCACGTCGATATTTTCGGAGAGGAATCCGGCCTCGCAGTAGGCGAGATAATACTCCCACAGCCTTCGGAAACGCTCGTCGAAGCCGAGCGGCCTGAGGTTTGGCCAGGCCGAGCGGAAGTTATTTCGCCAGGTCGCAAGCGTCTTGGCATAATCTTGCCCGAAGATGCGCTCGCGAATGATAGGCACACCGAACCGCTCGCCAAGCGTCTTCAGGATTTGCGGCGAGGGCAGCATGCCGCCGGGAAAGACGTAGCGCTGGATGAAGTCAACCTCGCGCCGGTAGTGCTGGAAACTGGAGTCGCGGATGGTGATGGCCTGAATGCCGGCGAGCCCGCCCGGCAGCAGCCGATCATGCAATTGCGAAAAATATTTTGGCCAGAACTGCTCGCCGACCGCCTCGATCATCTCGATCGAGGCGATGCGGTCGTAGCGCGCGCGCTCGTCGCGATAGTCCTGCAGCTTGATCTCGACCTTGTCGTTGAGGCCGGCCGCCTGAATGCGCTTTTGCGCGAAATCGCGCTGCTCCTTGCTGATGGTGAGGCCCACGACCCTGGCGCCAAAGGTCTTGGCGACATATTCGGCAAAGCCGCCCCAGCCGCAGCCGATCTCCAGCAGCGTTTGGCCTGGCTGCAGATCGATCGCTTCGGCAAGCCTGCGATATTTGTTCTGCTGCGCAGCGGTGAGGTCGGCCGTGTGCTCCTCATACAGCGCCGACGAGTAGGTCATGCTGGGATCGAGCCAGGCCGAGTAGAAGGCGTTGCCGATATCGTAATGGGCATAGATGTTGCGGCGCGCCTGGTGCTTGGTGTTGCGGTTGAACCAGTGCCGGACCTTCTGGAAGAAACGCACCAGGGGCTTGTCGGCGAGCATCTTCTGGATCAGGTCGTGATTGAGGCAGAACAGATAGAGGAATTGCGTGAGATCCGGTGTGTCCCAATCGCCCCTGAGATAGGCTTCGGCGATGCCGAGGTCGCCGCCTCTGATCAGCCGCCCGGCGAAGTCGTAACTATGCAGCACCATTTTCGCCGCCGGTCCCGGCTCGACGCCGCCGAAGCTGACCACGCGGCCGTCGAGCAGCGTTATGTCGAGCGTGCCGCGCTTCAGCTTTGCCGCAAAGCCGAGTGCGAGCCGCACGAGGCGCGGCAAGCCGGCCAGCACCGCTTCCACAGTCTCCGGGGTTACCGGGATCACGTCGCCCATGGCAGTCCATCAACCGCTGTGGCTCTGCGTCCGCCTTTCTTGCACGTGTCGTGAATGGCCGGGCCCATCGGCCATCACCGGACCAGAGCGCGCCCCCCGCGGTCGGTCAGCGCTCACGTTATATAAGCGGAGGTTTCGCCGCTCGCCAAGCCGGTATTGTCGGCCTTCGCATCTGCGGCACGCAAGCTACGGCAGCGCGACAAAGGCGCAAAGCAGCGTGGTCAGGATGGCTTTGTTGAAGCGGATAGCCACGGGGCGTATAGCCCGCTGATGTCCGACCGATCCGAACCCGCGAGCGCAGAGGCGATTGCGGATTGTCCGCATTGCCAGAAGCCGATGCCGCTCTGCATCTGCGACAGCGTCACGCCGATCGATAACCGCATCGCGCTTCTCATTCTGCAGCATCCGCAGGAGCAGGACAGGGCGCTCGGCACCGCCCGCCTCGCGGCGGGGCATTTCAAGCATGCTGTGATGAAGGTCGGCCTGTCCTGGCCGAGCCTGTCGAATGCGCTGGGACGACCGGTTGCCGATGCCTCGCGCTGGGCAGTGCTTTATCTGGGCTCGGCGAAGGTCGCGAACCTCGACACGGACCGCGACATCGTCGCGATCGACCGCAAGGGCGAGGTCGAGCTCGATCAACGCAATATCCTCGCTCGTATCGAAGGCATCGTGCTGCTCGACGGCACCTGGAGCCAGGCCAAGGCGCTGTGGTGGCGCAATCCGTGGATGCTGAAATGCCAGCGGGTCATCCTGGGGCCGAAGCGAGCATCGCGCTACCGCGAGCTCCGGCGCGAGCCGCGCCGCGACGGCCTCTCCACTATCGAGGCGGCCGGAATGCTGCTCGCGGGTCTCGAAAGGCGGCCCGACATCGCCGAAACCCTGAACGCCGCTTTTGAGCGCATGCTGGCGCGGTTTCGGCAGGTGCAGGGAACCAACCCAGAGCTCGCGCCATGGCCCAACCCCCGTCGTAAGCGCGATTTTCGGCGGCGCAAGAGGGGCTAAGTGTCTCGGTTGCCTATATGAGGGAGGCCGTATAAGAAGCGGCCCCATGGGGCCACGTGGCGGAGTGGTTACGCAGCGGTCTGCAAAACCGTTTACACCAGTTCAATTCTGGTCGTGGCCTCCATTCCGATCGCATCCGTTTCGGCCACATCCGCACCCCGTGCCATCGAGAGTCCGCGACTCTTGCGGGCTGGAGGGAGGTGCGGGCGTCAGCGTAAACCGCCAAGCTCAGCAGGCGGCGTGCCAGCCTTCCGGAAACGGGATCAGCGGCCAGGGCGAATCATTGTCGTTGGCGGCCTTTGGCGGCGTCCTGAAAACCGTGGCCATGATGAAGTCCTCTTCCCCCTGGGCAGGCGCAATCGCCGTCCGCACGACATCAAGCAACACATCGAACTCAACTTCGCTCATCAGCGCCCTCCCTCAGTTGGGGAGCGCAACGTCGCAAAACTGTTTTGGTGCCTAATTGCCCGGATCGTTCAAATTGTATCGATCGAGACTTTGCGGGCCGTTTGGTTAGCGAATCCCTACCGGTTACTGGCGCAGGACCCTAAGCGGTTCCGCACCGCCGCAAGTGTGAGAAAACTCACATTTGCTCAGCAATGTTTCGCGTATCTCCGGAACACCGCGCAGACTTTCAAAAACGCGCCTGGACCATTGAGGGGGACCGCTCCCATGAGCGTAAAGATCGTTGCATATTTCGCCTCGCATCGCGCTGCCTTGGCGCTCGGGATCGCTCTCACACTGATTTCGGCCGGTTCGGCCGCGGCCTATCAGGGCACCCCCGAACAGCGGCGGGCCTGCACACCTGATGTCTATCGACTCTGTGCGGGCGAAATCCCCAACGTGCGTGCCATCACGGCCTGCCTGCAGCGAAAAAAGGGCAATCTGAGCCCGGCCTGTCGCGCCGCGATGGATCAGAACGGCTATTGATCGTTCGATATCCACAGGCGTGGATGGGTGCGCAGCAAGTACTTCGCGCCAGGTCAGGTTTTGCGATTCCCCGGCTGTGGATACGCTGCGGAGAACCGTTGGACTGAGCCGGGCGCTGCCGACCATTTTTCATCGGCACGGGATTCGACGGGTGCGGCGCTCCCAACTACTGTGCGGGTCATGCGCACCGATCCCCTTCCATTCCATATTGCCGTCGAAGACGGGATTCTCGATGACCTTAAGGCGAGGCTGCGCAACACACGTTGGCCGGAAGCCGAGCTGGTCGATGACTGGAGTCAGGGTATTCCGCTGAAGTGGATTCGCGAGATCTGCCGCTACTGGGCCGAGGACTATGATTGGCGAAGCCGCGAAGCGCGCCTCAATCGCTTCGCGCAGTTCAGGGCCGAAGTCGACGCTCTTGGCGTGCACTTCGTCCACGTGCGCTCGCCGCACGCGGACGCAATGCCCTTGATCATCACCCACGGCTGGCCCGGCTCGATCGTCGAGTTCACCAAGGTGATCGAGCCGCTGACCGATCCGACAGCGCATGGCGGCAATGCCACCGACGCGTTTCATCTGGTCTGTCCCTCGTTGCCGGGCTTTGGCTTTTCCGACAAGCCAGAGATCACGGGGTGGGGCGTGGAGCGCATCGCTTCTTGCTGGGCGACGCTGATGGCAAAGCTCGGATACGAGCGATATGCAGCCCAGGGCGGCGACTGGGGCTCGGCGGTGACAACGGCACTCGGCGCGCAGGATCCTACCCATTGCCTCGGCATTCACGTCACGCTGGCAATGGGCTCTCGGCCGATTCCAGGCGAGCAACCGACACAAGAGGAAGCGCGCGCTCTCGCGGGGCTCAAGCATTATCGCGCATGGGACTCCGGCTATTCCAAGCAGCAATCGACGCGGCCGCAGACGCTCGGCTATGGCCTGACCGATTCGCCAGCGGGGCAGGCGGCCTGGATCCTGGAGAAGTTCTGGGCGTGGACCGATTGCGACGGCGATCCCCACAACATCCTGAGCCGCGACGAGCTGCTCGACAATGTCATGCTCTATTGGGTCACCGCGACCGCGGCGTCGTCGGCGCGCCTCTATTGGGAAAGTTTCGGCCGCGCGCGCCGGCACGGCAAGGTGACGGTGCCGACGGGCGTCGCGGTATTCCCGAAGGAGATCGTGCCGCCGGTGCGGCGCTGGATGGAGGACGCCTTTCCGAACATCCAGCACTGGAGCGAGATGCCGAAGGGCGGACATTTCGCGGCGTTCGAGCAGCCGGAGTTGTTCGTCGCGGAGGTGCGGAGCTTCTTCCGGAAACTGCGGGCATGATGGCCAGGCGCCGACGCATGATGCGGCTCCGGTCGATACAAGATCGTTGAGAAGTCCCGAATGGGCGTAGCTGGCTCCCCGGGCTGGATTCGAACCAGCGACCATCCGATTAACAGTCGGATGCTCTACCGCTGAGCTACCGAGGAATAGGCGACGCGATTGTTCGCGAGCGGGCAGCGTATAACAAAGCCGCTTTCGCTTGCATAGAAGAAATCACCGCTTGCCCGCCGATATCTCCTGAGACCGAAAGCCGTGGTTCGGCAGTGCCTTGTACGGCATTTCTAATCCCGAAGCTGGACTTTGGGGCGCCCCCCTGCATGCAAGCCCGGCAACGGCATGCGAGGCTCCGTTCCGGTGCTGAACCGCCCGGCTGCCCAAGGAGATTCGCCCCTGCCGCGCGATTTCCGAGTGATTCGACGCGGACATCCAGGCTGAAGACGCCAGCGCCTGCCTTCGATCAGGTAGATCCGGGTTTCGAGAGTAGATCCGGGTTTCCAGAGAAGGCTCCGCGCAGCGAGGCGCATGTTGCGTTTTGCCAAGCCTTGTACCAAACATGGCGCGCTTTCCACCCTTGTCCGCGGTCTGCCCGCTTCGTCACGTTAGGCCCAAAATGTCCGGTTTTTCGACCGCGCGTCAGAAGATGGTCGATGGTCAGGTACGCACCAGCGACGTCACCGATGCCAGGATCCTTGATGCGATGCTCGCGCTGCCGCGCGAGAATTTCGTGCCCGAAGACAAGCGCGCGCTGGCCTATCTCGATCTGGACCTCGATGTCGCCGAGAGCGGCTCGGCCCGGCGGTTCCTGGTCAAGCCGGCGTTGACGGCCAAGCTGCTGCAAGCGGCTGACCTGAAGGAAACCGACAGCGTGCTCGTGGTTGGGGCCGCGACCGGATATGCTGCGGCGCTGGCGGCGCGGCTGGCGGCAAAAGTGACGGCGACCGAGGGCGATTCGGCGCTGTGCGCGAAAGGCAGGGAGATTCTCGCCGGCCTTGGGCTCACGAATGTGACGTTCAAGACAGCCGAGGCGGCTGCGGGCGATCCCGCCGGCGCGCCCTACGACGTGATCCTCCTCAACGGCGCGACCGAGGTCATGCCCGACGCTCTGTGCCGTCAGCTCAAGCAGGATGGCCGGCTGCTCGGCGTCTTTGCGATCGCGCGGCCCTCGAGGGCCACAATCGTTACCCATACGCTGAGCGATTTCGGGCACCGCGTGCTGTTCGATGCCGCAGCACCCGTCCTGCCGGGCCTCGAGCGGGTTCCCGCCTTCGTGTTCTGACGGTAGCCGCCGGCCGGCACTTGACATCGGGGCTCCCGCCGGCCTTCGGTTCCCCCGGCTCAATACCGCAAAACCAACTGCGGCTTGACATTTTCGCGCCGCGCGAGCGCCTTCAGCTGTCAAAATTCCATTCTAGATCAAAAGTGTGGCCCGGAAGGCTCATTTGCAGAGTTTCAGCTTAATGTGGCCTGCAAATGGTTCCGTACGGGTTGCGCAGAGCTTATGGTGAAGCGGGAGCTGAGAAAGGTGGCCGCTGGCTCGCGCGCGCGTTGGCGGTAGAATGGATGGATTATCAGGGATGTATGGGGTGAAGGTTGCCACCGCAGCTTCGGCTGTGGTGCTTCTGTTGGCACAAATCGGCCCGGCGCCGGCACTCGCCGACACCATCGAGGCCGCGTTGGTGCGCGCTTATCAGAATAATCCGCAGCTCAATGCACAACGCGCCCAAGTCAGGTCGATCGACGAAAACGTTCCTCAGGCGCTTTCCGGCTATCGCCCCAAAGTCGCGGTGACGGCAAGTGCCGGCTATCAATACACCGACACGCTCACGACGGCGGGCGGCTCACCGACCCAGATCGTGCGCACAGAAACGCGCGGTGCGAACCCGCCGCGCGCCGTCGGCATGACGGTGACAGAGACCTTGTTCAATGGTCACCAAACCGCCAACAGGACGCGCGCTGCCGAAAGTCAGGTTTCCGGTGCGCGCGAAGGCCTTCGCGTCCTCGAACAATCGGTACTGTTGAGCGCTGCCACCATCTACATGGATTACCTGCGCGATTCCGCCATCGTCGAGGTCAACAAGAGCAACGTGCGCGTGCTGGAGCAGACGCTGAAGCAGACCCAGGACCGCTTCAACGTCGGCGAGGTGACGCGCACCGACGTCGCACAGTCCGAAGCGCAGCTTGCCGCCGGCAGGACGCAGGAACTGACCGCCGAATCCAACCTTACGACCACGCGCTCGAACTTCCGGCGCATCATCGGCAACGAGCCGCAAAATCTGGCACCGGGCTCTCCCGTCGACCGTTTCCTGCCGAACACGCTGCCCGCCGCCGTGGAACTCAGCCTCGTTGAAAATCCGAACGTCACCGCCGCGATGTACGGCATCGACGTCAACTTTTTGCAGGTCAAGATCAACGAAGGCGCGCTGTTGCCGACCGTCAGCCTGCAGGCCTCGGTTCAGCAGTCCTACGAGCAGACCATGATCAACCCGCGCTCGTTCGGCGCATCCGCTATTGTCCAGGCATCGGTGCCGATTTATCAGGGCGGCGCCGAATTTTCGCTGATCCGCCAGTCCAAGGAAAACCTGGCGCAGCAGCGCCTCAACCTGGAAACGACGCGTGACCAGACCCGCGCCAACACCGTCACCGCCTGGGGTCAGCTTGAGGCCGGCAAGGCACAGGTGCGCTCGGCGCAGGCTCAGGTCACGGCGTCCGAAGTCGCGCTCAACGGCGTGCGCGAAGAAGCGAAGGCCGGACAGCGCACCACGCTCGACGTGCTGAACGCCCAGCAGGCGCTGGTCAACGCGCGCGTAGCGCTGGTCACCGCCCAGCACGATCGCGTCGTCGCCTCCTATTCAGTGTTGAACTCGGTCGGTCGCCTGTCGCCGCAGGTGCTCAACCTGCCGACCACGACCTATGATCCGAGCGTGCATTATCAGCAGGTTCGCGATAGCTGGTTCGGCCTTCGTACGCCCGACGGTCGCTGACCGACAAGCTCTCTCCTGCAGAACGCGAAAGCGGGCGCATCGGCGCCCGTGGCTGCTTTGCGCATGCCGGTGGGTTCTTGCGAATCGCACACCCTCCACAGGCCGTTGCTTGCAATCGTTAATTGCGATGACATAGCCTTTAGAAAGGCAGCCAAGCGATTCGTGGCACGCATGCGGCATCATGGCCGCATGACCGCGACGCTTCGATGCCCCGAGCAGGGCGGAGCCGCGCGATGATTCGCGCCGCGTGATCTGGGGACAAGTCTGGCTTGCGGCGGAAATTGCGCAAGTCCGTGCAACCGGAACCGGCGATTCGCGTCGTGCTTGGTGTAAGACAACGCATGCGAGGGCGTTGATGATTTGGAGTCGGAGATGACGCAGCCCGCAAAGGTCCAAGAACCCTCGATGGAGGAGATTCTGGCGTCGATCCGGCGCATCATCGCCGACGACGAGGCAAAACCACCGGGCGAGAAGCAGGCACCGCCCGCAGCCGTGGCGCCTGCGCCTCCACCGCCAAAGGCGGAGAAGCCCGCCGCGGCTCCACCGCCGCCCAAGCCTGCGTTGGCCGACATTCCGCCGTCGAAGATTCCGGCCGCGGTTGCGGCTGCGGAGAAGAAGGCGGTGGCGTCCGTGCCGCCGCCGCCAGCACCTTCACCACCGCCGCCACCCGCTCCTGGAGCGACCAACAGCCAGGACGACATCGATGCACTTCTGAATGGGCTCGATGAAGCGACCACCGCGGACGAAATTCGCCCAGCGCAGCCCGACGGCGAAGTGTTCGAATTGACCGATGAGATGGCTGTGCCGAGCGTCGCGCCGCCAGCGCAGCCCTCGTTCCATAAGGTCGAGCCCCAGGACGATCTCGAATTTGCCGAGTCGGCCGCTTCGCGCGCCGTCAATCGGCCGCCGGCCTATGAGCCGCCGACCTTCGATCCCCAGCCGCAAGCGCCTCCGTCGGGGCCCATCCTTTCGCAAAGCACCGTTTCAGCGGTGGAATCGGCGTTCAACACGCTGGCGCATACCGTGCTCAGCAACAACGCGCGGACGCTGGAGGACCTGGTCAAGGAAATGCTGCGGCCGATGCTGAAATCCTGGCTTGACGACAATCTGCCGGGACTGGTCGAGCGCATCGTGAAGGCCGAAATCGAGCGCGTCTCGCGCGGCCGCTAGAAGTCGGCTCGCCGGGACACCATATCAGCCCCGAATAAGCCATTTCGGATCGATTTAATGGCATTTTTGGCGTGCCAGTCATGTTGACTTGGGCCGCGTCGGCGGCTTTCTAAGCCCCGTCGTTTTGTCCGAATGCAAGCCATGATCGAGAAGAACTATCAGCCCGCCGATATTGAAGGCCGCATGTCCGTGGTTTGGGAGGATGCCCGCGCCTTCAAGGCCGGCCGCCCCGACCGGCGCGACGAAAAGCCCTTCACCATCGTGATTCCGCCCCCGAATGTGACGGGCTCGCTGCACATGGGGCACGCACTCAACAACACCCTGCAGGACATCCTCTGCCGCTTCGAGCGGATGCGCGGCCGCGACGTGCTCTGGCAGCCCGGAACCGACCACGCCGGCATCGCGACCCAAATGGTGGTCGAGCGGCAATTGATGGAACGCCAACAGCCCGGGCGGCGCGACATGGGCCGCGAAAAGTTCCTTGAACGCGTCTGGCAATGGAAGGAAGAGAGCGGCGGCACGATCATCAACCAGTTGAAGCGTCTCGGCGCCTCTTGCGACTGGTCGCGCGAACGCTTCACCATGGATGAAGGCCTGTCCCGGGCGGTGGTGAAAGTGTTCGTGCAGCTCTATCGCGAAGGGTTGATCTATAAGGACAAGCGGCTGGTCAACTGGGACCCGAAGCTCTTGACCGCCATCTCCGATCTTGAGGTGCAGCAGGTCGAGATCAAGGGCAGCCTCTGGTATCTGCGCTATCCGATCGAGGGCAGGACCTTCAGCCCGGACGATCCCGCAAGCTTTATCGTGGTCGCCACCACGCGTCCCGAAACGATGCTCGGCGATACCGGCGTTGCCGTGAATCCCGACGACGAGCGCTACAAGCACCTGATCGGCAGGCACGTGATCCTGCCGCTGGTCGGCCGCAAGATTCCGATCGTCGGCGACGATTACTCCGATCCGGAGAAGGGCTCGGGCGCGGTGAAGGTGACGCCGGCCCACGATTTCAACGACTTCGAGGTCGGCAAGCGCCACAACCTGCCGCAGATCAACGTGTTCGACCAGGAAGGCTGCATGGCGCTGGTCGGCAACGAGGATTATATGCGCGGCCTTCCCGAAGGCTCAGGCTCGGAGGAGTTCGCCCAGGAACTGCACAACGTCGATCGCTTCGCCGCGCGGAAGCTGATCGTGTCGCGTCTGGAAGACTTCGGCTTCCTCGAGAAGATCGAGCCGAATGCGCATATGGTCCCGCATGGCGATCGTTCCGGCGTCGTGATCGAGCCATACCTGACCGACCAATGGTATGTCGACGCCAAGACGCTGGCCGAGCCCGCGATCGCGGCCGTGCGGTCCGGCCGCACCCGGTTCGTACCGGAGAATTGGTCGAGGACCTATTTCGAGTGGATGGAGAACATCCAGCCCTGGTGCATCTCGCGTCAGCTCTGGTGGGGCCATCAGATCCCGGCCTGGTACGGGCCCGACGGCAAGGTGTTCGTCGCCGAGACCGAGGAAGAGGCGGTGAGCAACGCGCTCGGTTATTATGTCGAGCGGGAGGTCATCACTGCCGAGCAGGGCCGCGAGATGGCGCTGGACCGCGAGAAGCGCGCCGGTTTCGTCACCCGCGACGAGGACGTGCTCGATACCTGGTTCTCATCCGCGCTGTGGCCGTTCTCGACGCTGGGCTGGCCCGCCGACACCCCGGAGGTGAAGCGCTACTACCCGACCGACGTGCTGGTCACCGGCTTCGACATCATCTTCTTCTGGGTGGCGCGGATGATGATGATGGGCCTTCATTTCATGAAGGAGGCGCCGTTCTCGACCGTCTACATCCACCGTCTCGTTCGCGACGAGAAGGGTGCGAAGATGTCGAAGTCGAAAGGCAACGTCATCGATCCCCTCGGGGTCATCGACGAATATGGTGCCGATGCCTTGCGCTTTGCGCTGGCGCGCGGCGCGGCGCAGGGCCATGACATCAAGCTGTCGTCGCAGCTTGTCGAGACCAACCGCAACTTTGCGACCAAGCTCTGGAACGCCTGCCGCTTCGCGGAGATGAACGACTGCGTGGTGCCGGAGGGATTTGATCCGACCAAGGCGAGCGACACGCTGAACCGCTGGATCGCGCATGAGACCGTGCGCGCCACGCGTGAGGTGACCGAGGCGATTGAGGCCTATCGCTTCAACGATGCGGCGAACGCGATCTACCGCTTCGTCTGGAACGTCTACTGCGACTGGTATCTGGAGCTCGCGAAACCCATGCTGCTCGGCGCGGAGGGGGCCGCGAAGTCCGAGACCCGCGCCATGGTCGCCTGGGCGCGCGACGAGATCCTCAAGCTCCTGCATCCCTTTATGCCCTTCATCACCGAGGAACTGTGGGAGGTGACCGGCCGCCGCGAGACATTGCTCGCGCTGTCTGCCTGGTCGCGCAAGGCCGAGGCGCTGACGGCCGAGGAAGTGGCGCTGATGTCCGCGGCGAGTCCGACCGAGCCCGGAATCCCGCCGGCGATGCTCACGGTCGAAACCGTCGACTTCACAGACACGGCGGCTGAGGCCGAGATCGGCTGGGTGGTCGATCTCGTTACCTCGATCCGCTCAGTGCGCGCGGAGATGAACATCGCGCCGGCGACGCTGACCTCGCTGGTGCTGGCCGACGCCTCTGCCGAGACGCGGGCACGGCTGCCGCGCTGGAACGATGTCATCAAGCGGATGGCGCGGCTCGCCGACATTTCCTTCGCAGATCGTGCGCCGGAGGGCGCGGTGCAGCTTCTGGTACGTGGTGAGGTCGCGGCGCTGCCGCTCAAGCGCGTGATCGATCTTCAGGCCGAGAAGGTCCGCCTCGACAAGGAGATCGCCAAGGCCGACGCCGACATCAAGCGCGTCGACGCGAAGCTCGGCAACGAGAAATTCGTGGCCAACGCTCCCGAAGAGATCGTCGAGGAGGAGAAGGAAAAGCGCGAGGCCGCGCTGGCGCGCAAGGCCAAGATCATCGAGGCGCTGCAGCGCCTCCATGACGTCGATGCCTGATCAGTCAGCCGGAAACGGTTTGCTCAGGTAGCGCGATCCCTTCAGACCGTAGCGCCAGGGCAGATCGATCGCCTTGGTGATGCCAATGCGGACACCTGACGCGACGATGACGTCGTCCTTGCGCGCGTAGAGCGCGATCGGCGGCGCATCGAGGGCGAGGCCGTTATACGCGTGCGTGATGCCGAGCGCTTCCGTCAATTTGCCCGGACCTGAGCAGAGCGCGCGCTCATCGTCGAGACCGCGGCGGCGGCGCATGGCCGCTAACCCATACGTCGGCTCAAGCGCGCGGATCAGGACCGCGCTCGCGGAGCCTTCCTTTTCGCAGACGAAATTCACACACCAATGGATGCCGTAGGAGCGGTAGACATAGGCAAAACCCGGCGGGCCAAACATCACTTTGTTGCGCGGCGTAGGCCCACGATAGGAATGCGCGGCTGGATCCGTGTGGTGATAGGCCTCGACCTCGACGATGATGCCGCCGACACCATTGACGAGCAGCGTCGCACCGATCAGGTCGGGTGCGACCTCATGCACGCTGCGTCCGAAAAAGGCGCGTTTCAGCGGCTTGCCGAGGGCAGGGGCTGTGGCGGCCCGTCTTGTGGCTGGAGGCATCTTCAAGCGGCGGGAATCGGGGACGAAACAGGGGCGAATGCTGCCAATATCCGCTCCGTTCTGCTAGCCTCATGATGGGCCGGGTTGCGAGTATCCGCTGCCCGGCATACCTAGAGGCTTCGCAGAGATTTCCAAGACCATGGTCACCCTGATCGACACCGTTTCCCCTAACCCCTTGCGCCCGCGTCACCCCGAGAAGGTGAACCGGCCGGACGCCGTGTCGCCGCCGAAGCCGGATTGGATCCGCGTGCGCGCGCCGAACACGCGCGGCTATGCCGACACGCGCAACATCGTGCGCGAGAACGGCCTCCACACGGTGTGCGAGGAGGCCGGCTGCCCGAACATCGGCGAGTGCTGGGACAAGAAGCACGCGACCTTCATGATCATGGGCGACACCTGCACCCGCGCCTGCGCCTTCTGCAACGTCAAGACCGGAATGCCCGGCGCGCTCGATGCTGGCGAGCCCGAGCATGTCGCTGAAGCAACCTTCAAGCTCGGCCTCAACCATATCGTGGTCACCTCCGTCGATCGCGACGACCTCGCCGACGGCGGTGCGGAGCATTTTGCAAAGACTATCCGCGCCATCCGCGCCCGCTGCCCGACAACCACGATCGAGGTGCTGACCCCCGACTTCCTGCGCAAGGACGGCGCGCTCGAAATGGTGGTCGACGCCAAGCCCGACGTGTTCAACCACAATCTCGAAACCGTGCCGTCGCGCTATCTGTCGGTGCGGCCGGGTGCGCGCTATTTCCATTCGATCCGGCTGTTGCAGCGGGTGAAGGAGATGGACCCCGCCATCTTCACCAAATCCGGCATCATGGTGGGACTGGGCGAGGAGCGCCATGAGGTGCTGCAGGTGATGGACGATCTGCGCTCGGCGGACGTCGATTTCCTCACCATCGGCCAATATCTGCAGCCGACCAGAAAACACCATGCGGTGATGCGCTACATCCCGCCGGATGAATTCGCAGGCCTCGAGAAGGTCGCCTACACCAAGGGCTTCCTGATGGTGTCGGCGAGCCCGTTGACACGTTCGTCGCATCATGCGGGCGAGGATTTTGCCAAACTGAGGGCGGCTCGCGCAGCGGCCGCCCGTTAGCGTCCGATATGCAACGTTTCAGCAACAAGCGGCGCGTCCAGCACCGCGCCGAGCAGATGTTCGACCTCGTCGCCGACGTCGAGCGCTATCCTGAGTTCGTGCCGCTGTGCCAGGCGCTGAAAATTCGTCAGCGCCGGAAGAACCCCGACGGCACCGAGACCGTCGCCGCCGATATGACGGTGTCGTTCAAGCTCGTGAAGGAAACCTTTACCAGCGAGGTGACGCTGGACCGCGCCAATCTGAAGATCCTGGTCCACTATCTGAAGGGCCCGTTCTCGAATCTCGAGAACCGCTGGACCTTCGAGGCCAAGGGCGAGGAGGCCTGCGATGTCGGCTTCTTCATCGCCTATGAGTTCAAGAGCAAGATGCTGGCGACGCTGATGGGCGCGATGTTCGACGCGGCGTTTACGAGGTTTTCCGCAGCGTTCGAGAAGCGCGCGGATATGATCTACGGGAAACGTGTGGTGTAGCTCGTCGTCGTGACGAACGCTCACTGATGCCTGGTCAGTGGCTCCTTGTCGCCGCGCGCGCTGTCGCTGCCCGGTTGGTTTCCGGGTGTCGCCGGTGATCGGACCGGTTGTTCCTGGTTTTGCGCAGGCTGGCCTGGCGCGCGGCCGGTCGTCGTGACCTGGTTCGCGGGCCTTGGGCTCTGGGCCGTCGCCAGGATCATCAGCAGGATCGCAAGGAACGCGACCACGCCGGGCAGCGCGAAGCCGTTGGAAACATCTCGCCGCGGGCCGAACCTCGGAGGAGTCGAACGCGCCTCTTGCTGCTGTTCGGAGAGCACCCGCGCCCTTGTCTCCTCATCGACCATCGCTTGTGTGGTCTGATCAAGCCGCGCCCGCTCGTCGCGACGCAGGCGACCGGCTCGCACCATGGCATAGGCCAGGGCGAGTCCGAGCAGAACGACACCGGCCCACCAGATCGCTATCATCAGGAACGCAAATGGACTCGCGGCGGCGCCGGGCATGCTTCAACTCCATTCGCATACGCTGACCGGGGAGGGAGTTTCCCCATCAGTGCCATGTCTATAGAACTGATTTCTGACGAGGGCGTTCCCGGGATTTTAGCGCAAAAGCACGCTGGCGGCACGATTTCCCGAGGATCGTATTTCCTGTTTCTCGGGAGTTCGCAGCGCTATCGCAGGGCAACAGCCGACGAAGCTTGCTCTCGACGCCCTTCACGGGATGGCGACCATCAATCCAGTGGCAATGCCGATGGATTGCTCGTGGCCCTTGCTGAATGAATAGCTATAGGTGGGTTCTACGAACCAACCGAACTTGTGCTCCGTGGACGGCCAGACCATCCATTCCGCTGCGATCTCACCGGCCACCTTGCTACCGCCGCCTGCCGTTACGTAGCTCAGCTCCGGGCCGGCTCCGATCATGAATTCGACCTGCTCATTCAGCGTGAAAGGCTTTTTGAACAGAAGATCGCCCTGCCATTCGGTTTGTCCTGGTCGAAACAGCGGCGAAATGCCGGTCTCGATTTCGAGCCAATCCTTGATGATTGGAAATTCCACCGACGCCGACGGCCCAAAGCTGGAGGCGCCGTCGTCGAAGCTATGCTCAGTCGCCGCGCCAAGCTCAACCACCGCGAAAGGCTCCTTCTCCTGAGCCCGGGCCGGTCCGGCCAAGCAAAGGAGAGCGAGCGCCGCGAGCGCGGCACAAGATCTGATTGCTTTGATCACCCCAAAACTATCGGCGAAGCTCCGCGGAATATCAACCGCAACAAATCGCAACACGACCGTCTCACGAAGGGAGCCTCGGTTGCGTTGGCGTCGGCAACGGCGAGCACCCTGCATAGCCGGCGACAAGCCGCTTCTGATTCAACCTGTCAAACATCTACTCCGCCGTCATTGCGACGCCTTGGCCCTTCGGGCTACGGCGGACAAGTCGCTCCTCGCAATGACGAGTTTCAGCATTCCCGCGACGCGATTTCGCCCGGGTGATGCTTCGTTCGTGCCCCTCGAAAATTCAAGGGCGCAGGGAGCGCCGGATGCACCAGTCGCACCCGCGGCTCGCATGCAAAAAGAAACGCCACAGGTACGCCGACACATCGGCACTCCCTGCGCAATGGTTTACGGCTTATACGTGGTCTCCCCGGTGTCCGGGCTTTCTAGCCACCGTCCCCCCGGGTCAACGCCCGGGGGTTGATCCCAGCGTCGGGGGATCAGGACAACACGACTTCGCTCGTCCGCAACCGCTTCCTTCGTCCAGGAAGCCGTCACGTCCATCGCATCCCGCGCCACGTTCGTGACGATCGCGATCCGCCCCTTTTGAAGGCGCGGGACGGGGCGAAACCTACAAGTGATTTGCTCTTCGGATAAAGAGAAAAATTTTTGCCAAAGGGGCTTGACACGATTTCGGAAAATCAGCCCGCCGGGCAAATCAGTCTGCCCTCTTTGACGGCGTCGCGGGTTGCCCGGCGCGGCCACCCGATGGCCAGCGAATTTGTGAACGAGAAGACCTTTTCAGTCCCGGCTTCCTGTGGGAGTGTGTCGCGCCATGATTGCCCGACGCTTGTTCAAACTTCTGCTCGCCCTCCTCGTGACGGCGGGTTTGACGTTTGCGCCACTGGCTACGCCGGCGGCGGCCGGGCCGGTCATGACCGCCGACACGATGCAGATGGCGGATGCGGACATGGCCGCTGACATGCCATGCTGCCCTGACCAGCAGGATCAAAAGGCCAAGGATTGCGGCTCTTGTCCCTTCGTCGCCCTCTGCGCGTTCAATCTCGTGTTGCTCGCGCCTGATGCCGCCGGGCTGGTTGATCGCCAGTTCTCACGCAACGCTTTTGCCCTGCCGGACGACCAGTTGATCGACGGTCTCGGCGAGCATCCACCCGATCACCCACCTCGAAAGACCGTCTGATCGGCGTCCCGACGCCGGACCATTGACGCGCGGGCCGACGATGGGCCGCGCGCGTCGTCGCATGCCGCTCCGGCGGTTTCATCAGACGTTTTGAGGAACAGACATCATGAAGATGACCACTGCTGCGTGCGCGTTCGCCGCGGCGTTGATCGGCCTTTCCGTGATCGGAGCGCCGAAGCTCGCTCTCGCCGATATCAAGGATTACGAATTCCAACTCGTCGAGCCGACCGTCCAGGCAGGCACCGACAAAATCATCACCGTCAAACTGCTGAACAAAAAGACGGGGAACGCCGTGCCGGGCGCCGTGATATTTGCCTCGCGGCTCGACATGGCGCCGGATGGCATGCAGGAAATGGCCACCAAGCTGACGCCGATGCCGGCGACGGAGCCCGGCACCTATCGGTTCAAGGCCAACTTCAGCATGGCCGGACGCTGGCAATTGTCGCTCGGCGCCAAGGTGCAGGGCGAAACGGGTAGCGTCGAAAGCAAGCTTGTCGTCACGGCGCAAAAATGAAACGCGCCTCGTGGACCGGCGCCGCTGCGATAATCGCGGTGGCGACCGGTGCATTCGTCGCAGGCGTGAGCCTGCGGCCGGATGCGACCGCTCGCCCGGTGTCCGCTGCCAAGGCAGCAGACGGCGGCGTACCGATCTATTACCAGGATCCGGACGGGAAGCCTTTTTATTCGCTGACGCCGAAGAAAACGCCGGGCGGCCGCGACTGGCGCGCCGTGCCGGTGGGCGCTGACGTCAGCTTTGATGAACCGGATGAGCCGGCGGCTGACGCCAAGAGCTCTGACAGGAGCGTCGAGGCGAAGAGCGAGCGAAAGATCAAATACTACCGCAACCCGATGGGCCTGCCAGACACCTCGCCGGTGCCGAAGAAGGACTCGATGGGGATGGATTACATCCCGGTCTACGAGGGCGAGGACAACGACGATGGTTCGGTTAAGCTCTCGCCTGGCAAGATTCAGCGCACGGGCGCCAAGTCCGAACCTGTCACACGCAGACCAGTCAGATCGATCATTCGAGCTCCCGGGACTGTCCAGGAGGACGAGCGGCGGGTCTCGGTCGTCGCGCTACGCTTCGAGGGTTTTGTCGACAGCGTCGCCAACGTCACGACAGGCGATCACGTCCACAAGGGCCAACCGCTCCTGTACGTGTACAGCCCTGCGCTCTCCAGCGCCGCCGCCGAATATCTCTCCGCAATCAACGCGGGCGCTACCGGAAAGGAGTTGAAGGGTGCAAGGCGGAGGCTGGAAAACCTCGCAACGCCCGAGCCGGCAATCAAGGAGCTGGAGCGCACTCGCGAGATTTCACTCTCCATTCCTTGGCTTGCGCCGCAAGACGGCGAAATCGTCGAACGCAACGCAGTGAACGGCATGCGGGCGGCACCAGGAGACGTGCTGTTCAGGATCGCCGATCACCGTGTTGTCTGGGTCCTCATCGATATCGCGGAGCGCGATCTCGGTCAGGTCTCGGCCGGAGCGAAAGTGACGATCAGGCCGCGCGGGCTGGACGGCCAGACCTTCACGGGGACCGTGGCGCTGATCTATCCGCACCTGAACGCCCAGACGCGCACCGCACGCATCCGCGTCGAGCTTCCTAATCCGGATGAAGTTCTGCGTCCGGAGATGTACGTCGACGCGGAGATCGAAACTGGCACGCCGGACCCGGTGCTCGCCGTGCCAGAGAGTGCCGTTCTCGACGACGGCACGCATCAAGCGGTCCTGATCGACAAGGGCGAGGGCCGATTCGAGCCGCGCCAGGTCAAGCTCGGCCGTCGCGGTGGCGGCTACATCGAGATCACTGACGGTGTCAAGGAAGGAGAGGCGGTCGTCACGTCAGCCAACTTCCTCATCGACGCCGAGAGCAACCTGAAGGCTGCGTTGAAGGGCTTTGCGGACGCGGACGCGCCGCAGCCGTCAGCGACATCGAGCGATGCGCAGGACACGGGAGAGCGCCAATGATTTCCCGTGTCATTGCCTGGTCCGCACGCAACCTGCTCCTGGTGCTGTTCGGCACCGGCTTTGCGGCTGCCGCCGGAATCTATGCTCTGATCCATCTGCCGCTCGACGCGATCCCCGACCTCTCCGATACGCAGGTGATCGTCTACACTGAGGACCCGGGGCAGGCGCCACAGGTGGTTGAGGACCAGGTCACGTACCCGCTCGCCACCGCCATGCTCACCGTCCCGAAATCAAAAGTCGTACGTGGCTTCTCGTTCTTCGGCGTGTCGTTTGTCTACGTAATCTTCGAAGACGGCACCGACATCTATTGGGCGCGCTCGCGAGTCCTCGAATTCCTCAACAGCGCTTCGTCACGGCTGCCTGCGGGCGTCACACCGACCATTGGCCCCGACGCTACCGGCGTGGGTTGGGTTTACCAGTACGCCGTGGTCTCCAGGGAATTGAACCTGGCCGACACGCGGACGATCCAGGACTGGAACCTCAAATTCGCTTTGGCGAAGGCCAAGGGCGTGGCCGAAGTCGCAAGTGTCGGCGGCTTCGTGAAGCAATACAACGTCATCCTTGATCCGCAGCGGATGCGCGATCTCGGTATCACCATGCAGAAAATTCGTGATGCGATCCGTGCCAGCAATGCCGACGTCGGCGGGCGGACAGTCGAACTGTCCGAGTTCGAATATGTGATCCGTGGCAAGGGCTATCTGAAGAGCATCAACGACCTCGGCAACATCGTGCTCAAGAACGACGGCGGGACGCCGGTCCTGCTGCGTGATATCGCTCGGGTCGAGTTAGGCCCAGACGAGCGGCGCGGCATCACTGAGCTTAATGGAGAAGGAGAAGTCGCCGGCGGCATTGTCCTGCAACGTTTCGGGATGAACGCCCTGGATGTCATCGAGAATGTCAAAAAGCGGTTCAAGGAGATCGCGACCAGCCTGCCGAAGTCGGTCGAGATCGTGCCGGTCTACGACCGCTCCAACCTGATCTATGCCGCCATCGACACGCTCAAACACACGCTGGTTGAGGAAAGCCTCATCGTCGCGCTGGTCTGCGTCGTCTTCCTTCTGCACGTCCGCAGCGCCATGGTCGCGATCCTGATGCTGCCGGTCGGTGTCCTGATTGCGTTCGGCGGGATGAAGCTGCTCGGGATCGGCTCCAACATCATGAGCCTTGGCGGTATCGCGATTGCCATCGGCGCCATGGTGGACGCTGCCATCGTCATGATCGAGAACGCTCACAAGCGTCTCGAACGCGCCGAACCCGATAAGTCGCGGGTCGCAATCCTGATCGATGCGGCTTCGGAGGTCGGACCGGCGCTGTTCTTCAGCCTCTTGATCATCACCGTCTCATTCATGCCGATCTTTACGCTGGAATCGCAGGAGGGACGCCTGTTCAGCCCACTCGCGTTCACAAAAACCTTCTCCATGGCGGCGGCTGCCTTGTTGTCGGTAACGCTGGTGCCAGCGCTGATGGTGATCTTCGTGCGTGGCAGGATCGTCGCGGAGCACCGGAATTGGATCAACCGATTCCTGATCTGGATCTACCGCCCTGTCATCAATGGCGTGTTGCGGGCGAAAACCCTCGTCATCCTGCTCGCGATCGCTGCGCTCGCCGCCACCATCTGGCCGGCCAGGCAGCTCGGCACCGAGTTCATGCCGAACCTGAATGAAGGGACGCTGCTCTACATGCCGACAACGCTGCCCGGCATATCAGTGACCAAGGCCGCCGAACTGATGCAGATGCAGGACCGGATCATCAAGTCGTTTCCGGAGGTAGCGTCCGTCTACGGCAAAGCCGGACGCGCCTCGACGGCAACCGATCCGGCACCAATGGAGATGTTCGAGACCATCATCAACCTCAAGCCCAAGGAGCAGTGGCGGCCTGGTGTTACGATCGACGGCCTGATCGCGGAGATGGACAAGGCGCTGCAATTCCCGGGCGTCTCCAACGCCTGGACGATGCCGATCAAGGCGCGCATCGACATGCTCTCGACCGGTATCCGGACGCCGGTCGGCGTTAAGGTCATCGGCACCGATCTCGTCGAGATCGATCGCCTCGCCAAGGAGATCGAGAAGGTTCTGAAGGCGGTCCCGGGCACATCGTCGGCTTATGCCGAGCGCGGTCTCGGCGGCTACTATCTCGAAATCACGCCGGATCGTTTGGCGCTCGCACGCTACGGCATCATGGTCCAGGACGTCCAGGACACCATTGCGACCGCACTCGGAGGACAGACGGTCACGACAACGGTCGAAGGCCGGCAGCGCTTCACCGTGAACATGCGCTACCCGCGCGATCTCAGGGATGATCCGAAGAAGATCGCGAGCGACATCCTCGTCCCCATGCCGGCGGGAGGAGCCGTGCCGCTCGGAGAGATTGCGTCGGTCCATTTAACGCGCGGGCCGACCACGATCCGGACGGAAAACGGGCAGCTTGCGACCTATGTGTACGTCGATATCCGCGACCGCGATCTCGGCGGTTACGTGGCCGACGCGCAGCGCGCGGTGCAGGCAAGCATTCAGTTTCCGCCCGGCTACTACGTAGTCTGGAGCGGCCAGTACGAATATCTGCAGCGGGCCGAGGCGCGTCTGAAGATTGTCGTGCCGGCGACGCTCTTGATCATCTTCCTGCTGCTGTACCTCAATTTCCGGTCAGTCACCGAGACCATGATCGTCATGCTGTCGCTGCCATTCGCGCTGGTCGGCGGATTGTGGCTGATGTGGTGGCTCGGCTTCAATCTATCGGTAGCGGTGGCCGTCGGCTTCATCGCGCTCGCCGGAGTCGCGGCCGAGACTGGCGTCGTGATGCTGATCTACCTCAACCACGCGCTCGCGGAGATCAGAGACCGCCGCGCCGCCGAGGGGCGGGCCTTGAGCCGGGAGGACCTTCGCGCGGCAATCATGGAGGGCGCCGTCGAGCGCGTTCGGCCGAAGATGATGACTGTGGTCGCCATCATGGCGGGACTGCTGCCGATCATGTGGAGCACGGGCACCGGCTCCGAGATCATGCAGCGCATTGCCGTGCCGATGATCGGTGGCATGATTTCCTCGACCCTGCTCACGCTGATCGTGATTCCGGCGATCTTCGGGTTGGTCAAGGGCTTCCGGCCGCCTCCCGATGACCTCGGCAAACCATCGCGACCCGCAATCGAGAAACCAAAGCCGGTTAAGCAGCGGATTCCGGAGCCTGCTGAATGATCCGAACAAAGAGCAAGGGAGGAGGCCATGAAAGGCTGTATCGTGACAGCGCTCGCGATCGTTGTGCTCGCATCGCCTGCGCTTGCGGAGAACGGCAATCCGATGCGCGGGCAGAAGGATTTTCAAGCCTGTGCACCATGCCATTCGCTCGAACCCGACCGCAACATGACTGGGCCAAGTCTGGGAAATATCTGGGGCCGCAAGGCCGGCAGCCTGCAGAGCTTCGAGCGTTACTCCGACGCGCTTAGGTCGTCCGGAATCATCTGGGATGACCGCTCGCTCGACGCATGGCTCGCCGACCCACAGCAGATGGTGCCAGGTAATGAGATGCCTTTCCAAGGCATCAAGGACGCCGGCGTTCGCGCCGATCTGTTGGCGTTCCTGAAGGAGGCTACCAAGTCGGGCGCGCCAGCGCGAACCGCGAAGAACCAAATGAACGGAATGGGCGGCACGATGGGAGGGATGATGGGCGGCGGAGGCGAACGAAACCTCAAGGATCTGACGCCCAATGCGCAGGTGAAAGCAATTACCTACTGCCACGACACCTATCGGGTAACCACAGTTGACGGCAAGACACGGGCGTTCTGGGAGCGCAATCTGCGGCTCAAGACGGATTCGAGCAAAGCCGGCCCGCGGAGTGGGGCACCGGCTCTGGTTCCGGCAGGCATGATGGGCGATCGGGCCGACGTGATCTTTGCCGCGCCCGAGGAGATCAGCCGCACGATCGAAGCTCGGTGTTGAAGCCGCACGGCGCCTACAAGCTGATTGAGGGGGTGAACTGCAGGAACCTTCCGGACCCAAAAACGCTCAGTATTGCACGCGGCATGACGACCGGCCGGATGGGCCGGGAGGAGTAGCGCATGATGATGGATATGATCGGAATGCCGATTGAGATGATGTTCGGAATGGGAGTCATCTGGCTTCTCGTTTTTGCGTTCCTGGTGCTCGGGATCGCAGCGTTCATCAAATACCTGCGTTCCTGACGAATGGACCGGCGAATATGATGGAGATGGCTGAAGCCCTTCTGCGCGCGCTCGGCATGGCCTTTGCCATGGGGTGGGACATCCTGTGGCCGTTGATCCTTGGGTTTGCGCTTTCAGGAGTCGTTCAGGCGGTCGTGTCCCACCGCGAAATGGCCAACCTCTTGCCTGACGACCGGCCGCGCACGATTGCGAAGGCTCTCGCACTCGGCGCCGCGTCCTCGTCCTGCTCCTATGCCGCCGTCGCAATCGCCCGCTCGGTGTTCCGCAAGGGCGCCGACTTCACCGCCGCCATGGCGTTCGAGATGGCATCGACCAACCTGGTTCTCGAGCTCAGCATCATCATGCTGGTGTTCCTCGGTTGGCAACTGACCATCGCGGAGTTCTTGGGGGCGCCGGTCATGGTCGCATTGCTGGTCCTGCTGTTCAGGAGATTTCTCAGCAGGACACTTCTCGACGAAGCGAGGAGGCAGGCGGACAGGGGCATCGCCGGCCGGATGGAAGGTCATGCCGAGATGGACATGTCGGTGACCGAAGGCGGGAGCCTTTGGCAACGAATAACATCGGACCGTGGTTTCACCGCGATCAGCCATTATTTCGTGATGGACTGGGCGTCTGTCTGGATGGACATCGCCGGCGGGCTGTTGATCGCCGGCGCACTGGCAGCCTGGGTGCCGGGCGCGTTCTGGCAATCCTTCTTCCTGGTGGATCACTCGGCGCTCGCGAAGATCTGGGGTCCGGCCGTCGGGCCGTTGGTGGCCGTCATTGCATTCGTGTGCTCCGTCGGAAACATTCCGCTCGCAGCCGTACTCTGGAACGGCGGCATCAGTTTCGGCGGCGTGATCGCATTCATCTTCGCTGATCTGATCGTGCTTCCAGTCCTCAACATCTATCGCAAGTATTACGGGCTGAAGATGGCAGGCTTTTTGTTCGCCACCTTCTACGTGGCAATGGCCGGCGCGGCCCTGATCATCGAACTGATTTTCGGAATGCTTGATCTCGTTCCGGTTCAGCGCAATGCATTGGTGGCCGAAGCGTCCATCACCTGGAATTACACGACCTGGCTCGACATCGCCTTCCTCGTTCTGGCTGGGCTCCTGGTCAGGCGCTTCCTGAAAACGGGAGGCCCAATGATGTTGCGCATGATGAACAAGCCATCGGCAATGGGGCATGCTCATTAGGAGGAGCGGGGTGGGCCCGCAGGTAGACGATCCCTTGGACATTCTGATTTAACCGGTCAAACAGCGACGCAAATCCACGTTCCCGCGGCGCAATTGCTCCCGAGCTTTGCATCATCGGTCGCCCTCGAAAGTCAGAGGGCGCAGGGAACACCGGATGCTGGCCGCACCCGCGAGCCTTGCGTGCAAAAAATGTGCACTTTGCGCACGCAAGCAACAACAGGGCAGCCGAAACAATCCGGCGTTCCCCGCGCAATGGTTTACGGCTTATACGCGATCTCCCCGGTGTACCGGGCTTTCTAGCCACCGTCGCCTGCGGGTTCGTCGCCCGCAAGCTTGACACCAGCGTCGGGGTGCCAGGACCACGCGATTTCGCCGTCCGCATCGGCCAGGCTCGTCAAGCCGGCCCACGCGTCCATCGCATCCCGCGCCACGTTCGTGACGATCGCGATCCGCCCCTCTGGCCGGCGCGAGACGGGACGAACCATGCAACTGATTTGTGCTTCTGATAAAGAGAAATATTTTTGTGAGAGGGACTTGACATGCATTCCGATAAAGCGAAGTTATTTGCCCGTCGGGCAAACGGTTCCCTGATGCATGGGGCTGCACCATCATCGCCGCGGCCTTGGGTCGACCCCCGGCGTTTGAATTTTGTAGAACACCACGGTAGCTACCTCTCAACTGCCGAGTAAGCGCTGACAAGGAAAAATTGTTGGAAGTGACGAATTCGCTGAACTGACCAACACAGGTAGGTCAGTTATCGCTTGCATTTCGCGTCCCTGCCAGCGACTAGCTAATCGTTCACCAGCTATTGCCGAAGATCGTCCCTCGCGCTTAGATTGCGCGGGGGATGCGGGATGACTAGTGAAGATCACGTGGACCAGATAAAGCCGGTCAGATTTCCGATCACGTGGCTAACCTACAAGGCGCGAATAAGGCGCGACCTCGACCGCGCCTACGCTTCGGACGAGGGAGATTCGTTTTTTTCCTCCGATTACATGACGCGGCTCAGCACGGAAGCAAGGCAGCTTGATGAGCGGCTCATAAAGTTATTCGCCCTGCAACTCGCAATAACCGGATTCCAGGTTGTTGGCTTTTTCGGTAACGACGCAACTGTGTCGCTTTTTAGCGTTACCCTCAAAGAAGCAGTTGGAGTAAAAGAGATACTGCTTACCTTGTATTGCTTTATCGCGGTGGCGACATGGATAGTTGCTATTTCACGGGAAACCACATTGACTGTCATTGAGCACCTAGTGGAGCTCTCCTCACCAAATCAAGCTCTCAGCAATTTTGGCAAGATCGCTGCGCCCAGTGCTTTTGGCGTCAAATTTTACATGCCGCGCGTCTATGAGGATTGGATATTCCCAACTCGCGCGAATACCATAATATTTGGCGCTTTCTTCGCTGTGGTGATTTTGCTGTCGGTCGCAATTTTCTTGTTCTCTTCAGCCGTGACCGTTTACTTCATTGTAGATATCTACCGACATCCGACCCTTGGGGTTTGGTCCAAGGTTATACTGACTTATGCCGTTTTGACGTTTCTGTTTGGCATTATCTTGATTGTGCGGTTTTACGTCCCGCAGCCCTATCGAGACCAAAGCAGTTTACTGGAGTTGAAGGCGCTCGAAGATGCCGATACGGCCATCTATCTCCGTAAGCGCGCCGAAATCTTTGGCTTAGATTCAAAATACAGACGATACACTTGGACGTATGTCGCCAAGCGCGCAGTGACTCGCTGGCTAGAATCGTTGTCGAGCATTAAGACCGCGTTGCTTTCGAAGCTCCAATCGTGGCGGCGCCGTCGGCGAATGAGACACAATTGGCCTTGACTCATATTTTTGTGACCAGTCCATAGCGGGTTACGCGCATGTTTGGCATCACCACGCCTCTGCAATTCTATGGCAAGCTTGTGCAGGAGTTTGACGACTTCTGCGACGATCCTGGCTCTGCGCGTCACGCCATGAACTTCGTCATCACCGCGCATCACATGTCTGATTGGGTATGGAAGGGCTTTCTCAAGGAGGACGAAGCCAAACAGAAGCAATTGGGTATGAAGAAGAGTATCCACGGGCTCAGGGAGTGGCTTGACGGACAAAGCATTTGGCAGGCTCAAATGCAGGGTCTCGCTAACGGTTCCAAGCATTTCCAGCCCGAAGGAACATGGGTGCGACACATTACCAGCACTTTCGGAGGGGCCGCCTATAGCGAGGTGCCCCACGGCGGCAGCCGTACGATTCTGTATGTCGACATGGGAGAGCTGGAAGGCCGACTACACATGGTGCCGGCAACGCATATCTTCGAGGCGGTGATGCGCTTCTGGCGTGATTTCATGAGAGAGCACAGCCCTTATGGGTTGGCATTGCCGTTGGGCAAAACGCAACTCTCCGAGCCCTGAGGCGGCGAGAGCCGCATTCAGGAACGAATGACGATGGGTGGCATATCGAGACCAACCCTGCATCGCTCACCCCCGCGGCGGCCTCCGCCGCTTCACCACATGCCGCCTCGGCGTGCGCACCACGCGCGGGCGGAGGCGGCTGACGGCGGCACGCTTCGGCTTGACCTGCTGCGGGCCGCGGGCGAGCTCCATCAGCATGCGCAGGGCTTCGACGACAGAGCGGGCACGCACCGTCGTGCGGCCGATGGCGCCGAAGCGATGCTCGCGGTGGATGATGCGGCCGTCGCGGGCGGCCACCGCGAAATGCACGAGGCCAACCGGCTTGCCGGGCGTGGCGCCGCCGGGGCCGGCGATGCCGGTGATGGAGACGGCGAGATCGACGTCGGCGCGCTCGAGCGCGCCGACCGCCATCTGCGTCGCCGTCTCCTTGCTGACGGCGCCGAAGGTTTGCAGCGTGGAAACTTCGACGCCGAGCATCTCGCGCTTGGCTTCATTCGAATAGGTGATGAAGCCGCGATCGATGACGTCGGAGGAGCCGGGGATGTCCGTGAGCGCGCCGGCGACGAGGCCGCCGGTGCAGGATTCAGCCGTGGCAATGGTCAGCCTGCGGCTGCGGCAGAGGTCGAGCAGCGAGCGGGCCAGAGCGCTTGTGGAGCTGATTTGACGTTCGCTAGCCATCTCTCTGCGAGTCCCTCATGCGAACGTCAAATCAGCTCCACAAGCATAAATATATTTGCCAGTGCCGCTTATCGATTTGAAGTCTCCGGGGCGGACTCGCGGCGGGCGCTGCGGGGACTTCAAATCGGCGGCACTGGGCGTCGCTGCCCCCCATGCTATTCGCTCCAGGGAAGACGGATGGTGGCGCTCGCGGTGGCCGCGATGCCTTCCTCGCGGCCGGTGAAGCCGAGCCGCTCGCTGGTGGTCGCCTTCACCGCCACGCGGGAGATGTTGACGCCTGATATCTCCGCGATCCGCGCGCGCATGGTGTCTCGCAGCGGGCCGATCTTCGGCCGCTCGCAGATCAACGTGACTTCAAGATTGGCGATGCGGCCGCCGCGCGCGGTGACGCGCTCGACCGCATATTTCAGGAACTGGTCGGAGGAGGCACCCTTCCACTTCATGTCGCTCGGCGGGAAGTGCGAGCCGATGTCGCCGTCGGCCAGCGCGCCGAGGATGGCATCGACCAGCGCATGCAGGCCGACATCGCCGTCGGAATGGGCCAGAAAGCCCTTGGTATGCGGCACGCGCACGCCGCAGATCATCACGTGATCGCCTTCGCCGAAGGCATGCACGTCATAGCCGGTGCCGGTCCTGATGTCGCCGAGCAGGGCGGCGAGCCGCGCTTCCTCGCGGACAAAATCTTCGGGTGTGGTGAGCTTCATGTTCGCACCATCGCCTTCAAAGGTTGCCACCGTCAATCCCACCCACTCGGCAAGCGCCGCATCATCTGTGAAATCGTCTCGTCCCTCGCGCGCGGCGCGGCGATGGGCTTCGAGGATCGCCTCGTATTTGAATGCCTGCGGCGTCTGGGCTACCCGAAGCTGCGCCCGCTCCGGGGTCGCCGCGATATTGCCGGCGGCATCGACCTGCTTGATGGTGTCGGTCACCGCAATCGCGGGGATCGCAGCACCGGTGCGATCAGCCGCTTCGATCGCGCGGGAAATCAGCGCCGGCGAGACAAAGGGTCGCGCGGCGTCGTGGATCAGCACGACATCCGGCCTCTCGCCTGCCAACGCCTCGAGTCCCGCATGCACGGACGCCTGGCGCGTGGCGCCGCCCGGCGTGGGCGCGCGGTGCTTGAGGCCGTCACAGGCGGCGTTGAAGACAGCAGTGTCGTCGGGATGCAGCACCGGCTGCACCGCTGACACCTCAGGATGGCGGCAAAACGCGGCCATGGCGCGGAATATCACGGTCTGGCCGCCGATCATCCGATACTGCTTCGGCCCTCCGGCGCCGGCGCGAAGGCCGCGGCCGGCGGCAACAAGAATGGCTGCAGTACGCGGAGATTTCATGGGACTTTGATAACTGTTCAGGCGTTTTGAAGGGATGCGGTCGGCCGGAGGCCATATCACGCGTTATGCATAAAGGAAGAGACCTGTCCCGACCGCTGTGAGGAAAAGCACAGTTTGCTGCACCGCACTTGCAAGATTGCAAGAATTGTCTAAAGTGTAGGCATATAACTTGACTGCACAAGATTTGTGCTCAAAATGGACATCGGCAGTTGCGATGAAACGCCTGCCAAGGAGACGAGACGTTCGTGACAGGCGCGCACGAGTTTTGCCGTAAGCCTTTGAAAATAGGCGATATTGAGATCGCCAACCCGGTGCTTCTTGCGCCCATGTCCGGCGTCACTGACGCGCCGTTCCGGCGGCTGACGGCCCGACTCGGGGTGGGTCTGGTGGTCTCCGAAATGACTGCGAGTGACGATCTGGTGCAGGGCCGGCCGATTTCCAGGCTGCGCTGCGAGGCGGCCGGGATCGGCCCCCATGTGGTGCAGCTTGCGGGCTGCCAGGCACGCTGGATGAGCGAGGGGGCGCGGGTTGCGGAAGCCGCCGGCGCCGACATCATCGACATCAACATGGGCTGTCCTGCGCGCCATGTGACCGGCGGCCAGTCCGGCTCGGCGCTGATGCGCGACCTCGATCATGCGGTGAGCCTGATCGAGGCGACAGTTTCCGCCGCTACGGTTCCGGTGACGCTGAAGATGCGGCTCGGCTGGGACGACCGCACGCGCAATGCGCCGGAATTGGCGCGTCGCGCGGAAGCGAGCGGCGTCAAGATGATCACCGTGCATGGCCGCACGCGCTGCCAGTTCTACAAGGGCGAGGCCGATTGGGCCGCGGTGCGCGCAGTCAAGGACGCCATCTCGATTCCGCTCGTCGTCAATGGCGATATCACCTCCTACGAGAGCGCGGTGGACGCACTCACGCAATCCGGCGCCGATGCCGTGATGATCGGCCGCGGCGCGCAGGGCGCGCCCTGGCTGCCGGGCCAGATCGGCCGGCGGCTCGATGGCGGCGCGGAGGAGGAGGCGCCCGCGCTCGCCGAGCAGCTATCCTATGTCCACGCGCTCTATGACGAGGTCTGCCGTCATTACGGCCTGCGCGTGGGTTTGCGCCATGCGCGCAAACATCTCGGCTGGGCGCTGCAAGTGGCTCACGCTTGCGCCCGCGCGCCGGCTTCGAGCCTGAAAGCCTGGCGGCAGAAAATTTTGACCTCGGAGGATCCGCACACCGTGCATCGGGCGCTGACGGACGCTTTTGACGATTTCGCATGGAGCGCCGCTGCATGAGCTCGGCCCCAGAACAGACCAAAGGCCAGACCCAAGGACATCGCAAGGCGGTGCCATCATCCGACGCCGACGCGATCCTCAACGCGCTGCCCAATCCCGTGATCCTGGTCGGCCCCGACGGCAAGATCGTCGATGCCAACATGGCGGCCGAATCCTTCTTCGAGATCTCGACGCAATTCTTGCAGCGGCAGTCACTGAAGGAGTTGGTGCCGTTCGGCAGCCCGCTGCTCGCGCTGATCGACCAGGTCCGCGCCAGCCATTCGCCGGTCAACGAATACAAGGTCGATCTCGGCACGCCGCGCATGGGCGGCGACCGCCTGGTCGATCTGCACGTAGCGCCCGTGACCGAGCGGCCCGGCCATATCGTCGTCATGCTGCAGGAGCGCACCATCGCCGACAAGATGGACCGCCAGCTCACCCATCGCAGCGCCGCGCGCAGCGTTATCGCGCTCGCCGCGATGCTCGCGCACGAGATCAAGAATCCCTTGTCCGGCATTCGCGGCGCGGCGCAGCTCCTCGAGCAGCAGGCGTCGTCCGAGGATCGCTTGCTGACACGCCTGATCTGCGACGAGGCAGACCGCATCGTCACCCTCGTCGATCGTATGGAAGTGTTCGGCGACGATCGCCCGGTGGCGCGCGGCCCCGTCAACATCCACTCCGTGCTCGATCACGTGAAGCGGCTCGCGCAATCGGGATTCGCACGCAATGTCCGCTTCATCGAGGATTATGATCCGTCGCTGCCGCCGGTGCTCGCCAATCAGGATCAGCTCATCCAGGTGTTCCTGAATCTCGTGAAGAACGCGGCCGAAGCCGTGGTCGATCTCGGCAGCGACGCGGAAATCCAGCTCACCACCGCGTTCCGTCCCGGTGTACGCCTGTCCGTGCCCGGCAAGAAAACGCGGGTGTCGCTGCCGCTCGAGTTCTGCGTCAAGGACAATGGCTCCGGCGTGCCGGACGATTTGTTGCCCAACCTGTTCGACCCTTTCGTTACGACCAAGGCCACCGGCAGCGGGCTTGGCCTCGCGCTGGTCGCAAAAATCGTCGGTGACCATGGCGGGATCATCGAATGCGAGTCACAGCCGCGCAAGACCATCTTCCGCGTGCTGATGCCGATGTACAACGCCGCCAAGCAAACAGATCAACATAGTCGCGATGACGTTCCGGGTACGCCGTTGCACGCCTCACAGGGCACAAGATGAGGAACGACAACCATGCCTGCAGGTAGCATTCTCGTCGCGGACGACGACACCGCGATCCGGACGGTGTTGAACCAGGCGCTCTCGCGCGCCGGTTACGAAGTGCGGCTCACCGGCAATGCGGCGACGCTCTGGCGTTGGGTGAGCCAGGGCGAGGGCGATCTCGTCATCACCGACGTGGTGATGCCGGACGAGAACGCCTTCGACCTGCTGCCGCGCATCAAGAAGATGCGGCCGAATTTGCCCGTGATCGTCATGAGCGCGCAGAATACGTTCATGACGGCGATCCGCGCTAGCGAGCGCGGCGCCTACGAATATCTGCCGAAGCCCTTCGACTTGAAGGAACTGATCGCGATCGTCGGCCGTGCGCTCGCCGAGCCGAAGGAGCGCACGGCGACACCAGCGGAAGATACCGAGTTCGACGCCATTCCGCTGGTCGGCCGCTCGCCCGCGATGCAGGAGATCTACCGCGTGCTGGCGCGGCTGATGCAGACCGACCTCACCGTGATGATCTCGGGCGAATCCGGCACCGGCAAGGAGCTGGTGGCGCGGGCGCTGCATGATTACGGCAAGCGCCGCAACGGCCCGTTCGTCGCCGTCAACATGGCGGCGATCCCGCGCGACCTCATCGAGTCGGAGCTCTTCGGTCATGAGCGCGGCGCCTTCACCGGCGCCAACACCCGCGCCTCCGGCCGCTTCGAACAGGCCGAAGGCGGCACGCTGTTCCTCGACGAGATCGGCGATATGCCGATGGAGGCGCAGACCCGGCTTTTGCGCGTGCTGCAGCAGGGCGAATACACGACCGTCGGCGGCCGCACGCCGATCAAGACCGACGTGCGCATCGTCGCCGCCTCGAACAAGGATCTGCGCATCCTGATCCAGCAGGGACTGTTCCGCGAGGATCTGTTCTTCCGCCTCAACGTGGTGCCGCTGCGGCTGCCGCCGTTGCGCGAGCGGATCGAGGACCTGCCTGATCTCGTCCGGCATTTCTTCTCGCTCGCCGAGAAAGACGGCTTGCCACCGAAGAAGCTCGACGCCCAGGCGCTGGAGCGGCTGAAGCAGCACCGCTGGCCAGGCAACGTCCGGGAGCTGGAAAACCTCGCCCGACGGCTTGCTGCGCTCTACCCGCAGGATGTCATCACCGCCTCCGTCATCGATGGCGAGCTGGCGCCGCCGGCGGTGACCGCGGGCGGCAGCGTGCCGCACGGCATCGACAATCTTGGCGGGGCGGTGGAAGCCTATCTCTCCTCGCACTTCTCCGGCTTCCCCAACGGCGTACCGCCGCCGGGCCTCTACCACCGCATCCTCAAGGAGATCGAGGTTCCGCTTCTCACCGCCGCGCTGGCGGCGACCCGCGGCAACCAGATCCGCGCCGCGGACCTGCTCGGTCTGAACCGCAATACGCTGCGGAAGAAGATCCGGGATTTGGATATCCAGGTCTATCGGAGCGGGGGTTAAGCGTAAGCGCCGCGCGAAGACGTATGCCGCGCTCTTGCGGGCTGGATGCGTTGACGGAAGTTTGCGCCGGTTCGAGTCGCGATCGGATCGTATCTCAAATGTTAGGAAGTGCTTTAGGAACTGACAGCTTCTGAAGTTCTTGATATGCCACTTTCGCTGCATGCAGGCGGACGGTCGTCGCTTTTTCGGGCTTTAACCTTTTTGTTTCTTTCCAAGGCTCTGCGCACCTTTCGACGGCTCTCAAATACGCTGCCGTCGCGGCGAGTTCTAACTCGACGGCCCCGAACTGGGCGGCAGCTCTGGCGAATTGCGTGCGTGCATTCGATTGATCACTCGAACCTTCGCTGGAGGAATAAATGGAGTAAATGCCGCCCCAATCCGCTTGTCGTTCTTCCTCTGTAACGAGTCCAAATGCACTTGCGACCTTGATCGCTTCGGCAAGTTCCTCACTATAAGGCCCGTAGTGTCGATACGAGAACTGAAAACCCCCGCCTAACCCGCACAGTTCCAGCAAGTAGGCGATCTTCTGCAGCTTAGTGCGGCCGACAACTCGTCCACCAGCGTCGCGCACGATTTCGGCTGCCTTTGCCCAGACTTCCTTAGTTGCAGCCATGACTATCATCCTCCACTCAGCTCTGAATCAACAATGTGTGTGATTGCGTTTGCCGAATCCTCGTCACACGCATACGCACGAAACAGCGAAAAGCTTTCAACTGCCGCAATAACGGAAGAAATGGAAGCAACATCGAGAATCTGATTGCCAGCCAAACGAATATGAATTTGATTGAGCGGGCCTTTGGATTCTTCGAACCGCTTGTATGGATCGCGGGTCGCGCGATCGGTTAGAATTCTTGGTGCTTCATCATTTGAATTCTTCTCGGCCCAATGATTGAGCTTGGTCTCGATGGAGGCGATGAGCCGATCAAGTTTCTTACCAACCTCTGCCCGCTCGCGCGGGTCAGAGATTTTTCTCAATCCGAGAGTGTCAACAAGCTGATGGCGGATGTCGATACATTTCGGCAATTGCCGATTTTTCAATCGCAATGCGCAGTCACGGACTTGGCGATCCGGAGCATCAGCCAGCATCGGTAGCGCTCCCCAAAAGACAGTGTCATCTAGCGCAAGAACGCTATCCACCGATTCGGGTGCCATCGCAAAGCGGGCAAGCGGATGATTTTTCGGTAGTCCTGTCCGGTTGATGTGCGCGTCTTGAATGAGAGAGATAATCCGTAGCATTAAAACGGAAAATAGCTTTTCTGCTGCCCGCGTCGCCTTGTGGAAATATATGGTGGGGTACAAGTGGAAGAGAGCGAGCACGTAGGTCTCGGCAGCATAAAATGCCTTTGGACCTAACACGAACGTCTCAATTTCGCCGACCGTCTCTTCGTCTACGCCGGTCTTGATGCGCCCAATTTCAAGGTTCGCCATTAGCCACGTAAAGTCGATGCCACTATTCTGCACGCCTGTCATCAGGCGATCGCGCTGCATATAATCCAAGCGGTCGGCGTCGAATTGGCTGGAAACCACCGCGCCATAGAGGTCAATCGGGCGACCTCGCTTGATTACGGTAGCGACGTCGTTGGCGAACCCACTGCCCATTTCTCTAAACGCTTCGCTTACCTCGCCCTCGCGAATTAATAGTCCTCCCACATGTTCATGGTCTGCCATCGGGAGCTTCAGCTTCTTGCCAATCTCTTCGAAAGCGTGACTAAACATGCCGTGACCAAGGTCATGAACGGGCGACGCAGCAAGCGCCTCGTGAGCTTGGTGCTCACGGTAGTGATGCCGATGACCGCCCTCTTTCATGTGGCGCTCGATAATCCTCATCAAGTGGCGAGCGGTATGAAAGACCCCAACGCTATGCGCAAATCGACTGTGCGTCGCGCCTGGATAGACAAGTTCAGAGAAGCCCAATTGCTTGACCCGGCGCAGACGCTGAAACGACGGCGTTTGGATCACTTGCCACATAACGTGTTCAAATTGGCCCGTTCCAAACTCGACTAGATTGTGAAGCGGATCGCGGACACGCTGCGGTTTCGGCTCTCCAGCTTTGAATTTCGGTCTCGAAAGCGACTTTTCCTGCTGGCCCTGCTTCTGCAAGACTCGCTTAGTCCTTTTTCTTGCTCGCTTAATAGGTCCTCTCATTTGTTCTCTTTTTGTTCTAAAAGTCAATACAACAAAATCATACCTGTCGATTCGACGACAACACGAGGTTAATACGCTTAAGGCCAAAGCGGTGTTTCGGAGGACATGTCGGAAGCATTAGCTGCGATCTTTATCCCCTAGGCCGAAGATGCATGAGCATCGAACCGGAAAGGGCCCCCAATACACAATTGTGCTTTGGGGCCGCATCCCGTGGGAAGTCAGCGTAATGCCTCGCCTCGCGCCGCGGAAATGTCGCAATTCGGCAACATTGTGATATGAATGCATCAGTCTGCTGCGTTGCGGACACCTAGATTCCTCAGCATCACCTTCTCGGAAATGACGAGCGCAGAGACCTCGGCCGCATCATTCGATCCGCCGTTTGCCGAACGTGGGGGATTTTCCCTGCGCCGGTGGCTGGCGCCATTTGCCGTGATGCTGGCGCTGTTGTCGGCGCTTTTGACCTTCGTCGTCCTGACCGGGCTCACCCCGATCGAGCCGACGCCTGGGGTCGTCCGCACGTTCCTCGCGATCAATGCCGGCACCATCCTGCTCCTGGTCGGCATCATCGTCCGCGAGGTCATCCAGATGGTGCTGGCGCGGCGCCGGGGCCGGGCGGCGGCGCGGCTGCATGTGCAGATCGTCGGCCTGTTCTCGGTGATCGCGGTGCTGCCGGCGGTCGTGGTCTCGATCGTCGCCAATGTCACCATCGAGCGCGGCCTCGACCGGCTGTTCTCGGGTCCGACCAAGACGGTGATCCAGAACTCGCTGACGATCGCCAGCGCCTACATGCAGGAGCACGCCCAGCTCATCCGCGGCGATATTCTGGGTATGGCCAACGACATGGCCCGCGCGCGGCCGCTCTACGACCAGGACCGCCTGTCCTTTCGCGAGCTGCTGACCTCCGATGCCACCTCGCGCAACCTGCCGGGCGCGATGATCATCGACAAGAACACCAACATCCTGGTGGCGGCTGAAACCGGCATCAAACTGACCTACGCGCCGCCGGCGCCGGACTTCCTCACCAATGTCGGCGCGGCTGAGCCTGAAATCGCGGTCCTGCCCGACGAGAATTACGTGGCGGCGGTGATCCGGCTGCGCAACTTCAGCGACACCTTCCTCTATGTCGCCCGCCAGCTTGATCCGAACGTGGTGGCGCAGCTCAAGCAGACCCAGGCGAGCGCCGCCGAATATGCCCAGATCGAGTCGCGGAGGCTCGGCGTCCAGGTGGCATTCGCGCTGATGTTTGCGGTGATCGCGCTCACCATCCTGATGGCCTCGGTGCTGATCGGGCTCAATTTCGCCAATTGGCTGGTGGCGCCGATAAGGCGCCTGATGGGCGCGGCAAGCGCCGTTTCGACGGGTAATCTCGATGTGCAGGTGCCCGTGCACAAATCCGAGGGCGATCTGGCGCAGCTCGGCGAGACCTTCAACAAGATGACGCAGGAGCTGCGCACCCAGCGCGACGAGCTCGTCGATGCCAGCGAAACCATCGACAGCCGCCGCCGCTTCATCGAGGCGGTGTTGTCGTCGGCTTCCGCCGGCATCATCGGCGTCGATGCCTCCGGCAGCATCGGCATTCTCAACCGCTCGGCGGAGAAGCTGATCGGGCACGCGGAATCGGAGACGCTGGACCATCCGCTCTCCGACGTGCTGCCCGAGCTGGACGAGATGATGAAGACCGCGCGCGAGGGCACGCAGCGGCTGGTGCAGGGCCAGGTCACGATCCTGCGCGACGGCATCGAGCGAAATCTTTCGGTCCGCGTCAGCGCCGAAAAGACCAGCCAGTCGCGCGACAGCTACATCATCGTGCTCGACGACATCACCGAGCTCGTCTCGGCGCAGCGGACCTCGGCCTGGGGCGACGTCGCCCGCCGCATCGCGCATGAGATCAAGAACCCGCTGACGCCGATTCAGCTCTCGGCCGAGCGCATCCGCCGCAAATTCGGCAAAACCATCACCGAAGAAAAGGACAAATCCATCTTCGACCAGTGCACGGACACGATCGTGCGGCAGGTCGACGATATCAGGCGGATGGTCGACGAGTTCTCGCGCTTTGCGCGCATGCCCAAGCCCGTGATCGAGGGCGAGGACGTCGCCGATACCGTGCGCCAGGCGGTGTTCCTGATGAAAGTTGCGCATCCCGAGCTCGAGATCGAGGCCGATATCAAGCAAGACCCGCTGCATGCCCAGTTCGACCGGCGGCTGATCTCGCAGGCCGTCACCAACATCATCAAGAACGCGACCGAAGCCATCGAGCAGGTGCCGCCCGAGGAACTCGGCAAAGGTCGCATCGATGTCATTGCCGCGCGCGAGGACGACGACATCGTGATTGACGTGGTCGATAACGGTATCGGATTGCCGAAAGTGGCCCGGCAGCGCTTGCTCGAGCCCTACGTCACGACGCGCGAGAAGGGCACGGGCTTAGGGCTCGCCATCGTCGGCCGCGTGCTGGAAGACCATGGCGGCAAGATCGAGCTGAAGGATGCGGCCGATTTTCGGCCGGGCCAGCGCGGCGCCTGGATGCGGCTGCGTTTCTCGGTCACCGGCCGCAGCCAGACCAAGATCGAAGGCAGGGACCAGGCGGCCCAGGCCGAGCCGTCGACATCGGAAACAAGGCCGGACAACACAGAAACCAATGGGCAGGCAGAAGCGACTAACAGTGAAACAAAAATCGAAGCCGCAACAGGCCACTGACGAGCGGGGCGCGAGCCATGGCAAGTGACATTCTCATTGTCGACGACGAAGCCGATATCCGCGAGCTGGTCGCAGGCATCCTGGATGACGAGGGGTTTTCGAGCCGGACAGCGCGCGACAGCGATTCCGCGCTTGCCGAGATCGCCAATCGCCGCCCGCATCTGGTGTTTCTCGACATCTGGCTGCAGGGCTCCAAGCTCGACGGCTTGCAGCTCCTGGAGCAGGTCAAGAAGGATCATCCCGATCTGCCCGTCGTGATGATCTCCGGCCACGGCAACATCGAGACTGCCGTCGCCGCGATCAAGCGCGGCGCTTATGACTTCATCGAAAAACCCTTCAAGTCCGACCGCCTGATCCTGGTGGCGACGCGGGCGCTGGAAAACTCCCGGCTCAAGCGCGAGGTCCGGGAGTTGAAGCAGATGACGCCGGCGGCGAGCATCATGACCGGCCGCTCGCCCTGCATGAACCAGCTCCGCCAGACCATTGAGCGGGCGGCGAAAGCCAACAGCCGCATCCTGATCGTCGGTCCCTCCGGGGCCGGCAAGGAATTGGCCGCACGCACGCTGCATGCGGCTTCCAGCCGCGCCGAGGGGCCGTTCGTCGTCATCAACGCGGCGGCGATCACGCCGGAGCGGATGGAAGAGGAACTGTTCGGCGTCGATCAGACCAATGGCGAGCAGCCGCGCAAGACCGGCGCGCTCGAAGAAGCCCATGGCGGCACGCTGTTCGTTGACGAAATCTCCGACATGCCGCGCGAGACCCAGAACAAGATCCTGCGCGTGCTGGTCGACCAGACCTTCCAGCGCCAGGGCGGCACCACCAAGGTCCAGGTCGACGTCCGCATCATCTCCTCGACCGCGCGCAACCTGGAGGAAGAGATCGCGGCCGGCCGCTTCCGCGAGGACCTCTATCACCGCCTGTCGGTGGTGCCGATCCGCGTGCCGCCGCTGTCCGAGCGGCGCGAGGACATCCCCGAGCTGATCGACTATTTCATGGACCAGATCTCGGCCTCGACAGGCCTGCCGAAACGCCAGATCGGCCAGGACGCGATGGCGGTGCTGCAGTCCCATGTCTGGCCCGGCAACGTCCGCCAGCTCCGCAACAATGTCGAGCGCGTCATGATCCTGGCCGGTGGCGGACCGGAGGTCATCATAACCGCCGACATGCTACCGCAGGACGTCGGCTCCATGGTGCCGGCGATGCCGACCAGCAACAATGGCGAGCACATCATGGGGCTACCCCTGCGCGAGGCGCGCGAGGTGTTCGAGCGCGACTATCTGATCGCCCAGATCAGCCGCTTCTCCGGGAATATCTCTCGCACAGCGGAGTTCGTCGGGATGGAGCGCTCGGCCCTGCACCGCAAGCTGAAGGCGCTTGGAGTTGGCTAGCATTGGGGTCGGTTAGCGCCCGTTGCCCGCGTCTGGTTGGCATTCATGCATTTGCTTGGGAAATGCCGGCCAACCTGCGCGGAATTGGCGAAGATTGCCCCCGACTTCCGTGTGACAGGCTCGTGAAGCGGCTTGCCTAAAAAGCGCACCTGCCTTCTAATCGTTCCGTCGTCGTCTCGGGAGGGGGATCTCAAGGGACTGCGGCAACCGGAGGACGGCTCCATGAGACCAAAGAGAGAGGGCTGCCGCCGGTTCAAATAAAAAGACAAGAGCGGGATAACAACAATGGCGGCAGACCGCGCACAAAATCTACAAGACACCTTCCTTAATCACGTTCGTAAGACCAAAACGCCACTGACGATCTTTCTGGTCAATGGAGTGAAACTGCAGGGGATTGTGACCTGGTTCGACAATTTCTGCCTGCTGCTACGACGGGACGGTCATTCGCAGCTTGTCTACAAGCATGCGATCTCGACCATCATGCCGGGCGCTCCGATCCAGTTGTTCGAAGGGGGCGAGGATGCTCCGGCTTGAGAGTGAACTGATTGGAACCCCGGAATTGGCAAGGGGGCGCTGACCGTCCGCGGTCGGCAGGGGCAAGTGGCTCGGGCCGGGTAATCGTCATCGGCCCTTATTTGCGAATGCGCCGCGGCAATGCCGATGCGCAAACGGATGAGCACGTCCGCGATTTCGAGGCCCGGCTCGACGAGGCCAAGGGCCTCGCCCGCGCCATCGACCTCGAAGTCGCCGATGCGCTGATCGCCCCGATCGCGCAAATCCGGCCTGCGACCTATCTCGGCAAGGGCAAGGTCGAGGAGATCATCGGCCTCGTTGGCGGCAACGCCATCGAGCTTGTGGTGATGGATTGCGCGCTGTCGCCGATCCAGCAGCGCAATCTGGAGAAGGCCTGGAACACCAAGGTGCTCGACCGCACTGGCCTGATCCTGGAAATCTTCGGCCGCCGCGCCAAGACCAAAGAAGGCGCGCTGCAGGTCGAGCTTGCGCATCTGAACTATCAGCGCAGCCGCCTGGTGCGATCCTGGACCCACCTCGAACGTCAGCGCGGCGGCTTTGGCTTCATGGGCGGCCCCGGCGAAACCCAGATCGAGGCCGACCGCCGCCAGATCGGCGAGCGCATCGTCCGGCTCCAGAACGAATTGAAGAAGGTGCAGGCAACGCGCCGGCTGCACCGCGCCGGCCGCCAGCGCGTGCCGTATCGCGTGGTGGCGCTGGTCGGCTACACCAATGCCGGCAAGTCGACGCTGTTCAATCGGCTGACGCGCGCCGACGTGCAGGCCGCCGACATGCTGTTCGCCACGCTCGATCCGACCTTGCGCGCGCTCAACCTGCCGTATGGCGGCAAGGCGATGCTGTCGGATACGGTGGGCTTCATCTCCAATCTGCCGACGCAGCTAGTGGCGGCTTTCCGCGCCACGCTGGAAGAGGTGCTGGAGGCCGACGTCATCCTGCATGTCCGTGACATCTCGCATGAGGACGCCGAGGCGCAGGAGCGCGACGTCGATTCCGTGCTGCGCCAACTCGGCATCAATCCCGAGGATGGCGAGCGCATCATCGAGGTATGGAACAAGATCGATCGCTTTACACCGGAAGAGCGCGAGAATTTGCAGAACATCGCTGCTCGCCGTCCGGCGGATCACTCATGCTTCCTCGTGTCGGCCGCAACCGGGGAGGGGCTAGAGGCGCTGCTGGCGGGGATCGAACGGCGGCTGGCGGCCACGCGGACCACGCTCAACCTTTCGATCGACGCCTCCGACGGCGCCGGCATCTCCTGGCTACACCGCAACGCCGAGATTCTGGACAAGCAGTTGCACGACGGCCGCTTCGACATGACGGTGCGCGTGGATGAGACGAAGCGGGAGATTGTGGTCAACAGGTTCGACGCTGTGCCGCAAGCGGCCCCGTAGAGCCGTAGGGTGGGCAAAGCCAACGGGTCCGCGCGAGCGCGCGGCCCGATGACTGGCTCCGCGTGCCCACCATTTCAAGCAGCGAGATCGCGGAGAAAGACGGTGGGCACGGCGCGATGCGCCTTTGCCCACCCTACAAATCCCGCTCCTTCTCCTTCGCCTCGTTCCACAACGCGTCCATTTCGTCGAGCGTCGCCTTGTCCAGCGAGCGCCCCCGCGCGGCCAGTGCCTGCTCGATATGGGCGAAGCGGCGCTCGAACTTGGCATTGGCGCGCCGCAGCGCCATTTCGGGATCGACGTGCACGTGGCGGGCGAGATTGACGAGCGCGAACAGGAGATCGCCGGTCTCGTCCGCGAGTTCCTCCATGTCATCGCGGTCGAGCGCGGCTTCGATCTCATCGCACTCCTCGCGGATCTTCTGCAGCACCAGGCGCGGATCGTTCCAGTCGAAACCGACAGTGGAGGCCTTCTTCTGCAACTCCATCGCGCGCGTCAGCGCGGGCAGGCCGGCCTTGACGCCTGAGAGCAGCGAGGAATGTTCATTGGCGTGCTGCGGCCGCCGCGCCGCGCGCTCGGCCTTCTCTTCGACCTTGATGCGCTCCCAAGCGCTCTTGACCCCGGCGGGGGCGATGTTGCCGTCCTTGTCGGCGAAGACATGGGGATGGCGGCGGATCATCTTCCTCGTGATCGCCTCGACCACGTCGCCGAAGGCAAAGGCTTTCTCCTCTTCCGCCATGCGGGCGTGATAGACCACCTGCAACAGGAGATCGCCGAGCTCATCCTTGAGATCATCGAAGTCGCTGCGGGCGATCGCATCCGCGACCTCGTAGGCTTCCTCGATCGTGTAGGGCGCGATGGTCGAGAAATTCTGCTCGAGGTCCCACGGGCAGCCGGTCACGGGCGTGCGGAGCTGCGCCATGATCTCGATCAGGCGGGAAATATCGCGGGAAGGGGTCATGGGTGCACCTCGTAAGCCAGAGCGTTATGCCGCAAGAGGGGGAACGATCCCAGCGCAACGCCGCTATTTTTCCACCACCTGAATTAGCTGTGCTAAGGCCCTGCCATGAATGAGAAAATGCAATCCGGAACCGCACTGGTGCTGTTCTCGGGCGGACAGGATTCCGCAACCTGCCTCGCCTGGGCCTTAAGCCGGTTTGCTCGCGTCGAGACGCTGGGCTTCGACTATGGCCAGCGCCACGCCATCGAGCTTGCCTGCCGCGAGCGGTTATTGGATGGCGTCAAAGCGCTCAACGCTGATTGGGCGCAAAAGCTTGGCGAGAGCCATACGCTGAAAATCCCGACGCTCGCCGACATCTCCGATACCGCGCTGACGCGCGACGTCGCGATCGAGATGGGCGCCGACGGACTGCCCAACACCTTCGTGCCCGGGCGCAACCTGGTGTTCCTCACCTTCGCCGCCGCGCTCGCCTACCGCCGCGGCATCGCCGACATCGTCGGTGGCATGTGCGAGACCGATTATTCCGGATATCCCGATTGCCGCGACGAGACCATCCGCGCGCTCAATGCCGCGCTCAATCTCGGCATGGCCAAGCGCTTCGAGCTGCACACGCCGCTGATGTGGCGCGACAAGGCCGCGACCTGGAAGCTCGCGCATGATCTCGGAGGCGATGGCCTCGTCGACCTGATCCGCGAGCACTCCCACACCTGCTATCTCGGTGAACGCGGCGCCCGCCACGACTGGGGCTATGGCTGCGGCAAGTGCCCGGCGTGTGCGCTCAGGGCGAAGGGGTGGGGGGAGTATGTGGCGTCGTCGTTGCGAGGAGCGTAAGCGACGAAGCAATCCAGACTGCTTCCGCGGAGATAGTCTGGATTGCTTCGCTTCGCTCGCAATGACGGGGTTACCGGCGGAAGTCCTCTTCTCTCAGCACAATCGGCGTCCCGTGTGGCGTACGATCCGCCGCGTGGTCCCAGGCGTCGCGGTAGCGATGCAGGGTGTCGGAGGAGGCGACCTCTTTGGCGGCGACGAGGCGCTCCAGCGTCGCGAGCCAATGCCGGTAGTAGGTCTCGCCGGTGTCGGGATCGCCGGCGGCTTGCGCGCGCTTGATCTCGGCGCCGAGTGCGGCGGCCCATTCGCTCCAGGTGAACACGCCGCGCTCGTGCAGCGCCAGCGCCATGGCGAAGGCCTGCGCTTCCCAGGGCTCGCGGAACACAGGGCCTTCGGCGTCGCAGGGGATCGCGGGAACGGCGCGCGTGGCCTCCGCGCTTGCCGCGTCCATCACGCCTTCTCCAGATAGGGCTCGAAGGCGTCGATCGAGATATTCACCGTCGGATCGCTGTCCGCGCCCCACAGCTCGGTCCCATCGAACACCACCGTATAGAGCCATTGCGGGTTCTCGCCGGCTTCGGTTGCCGCCGAATCCGGAAATACATGCACGCCGTGATCGCGCTCGACCACGCCGATGTGGCCGCGCACGTAGCGCGGCAGCCGCGTATGCGTCACGGGATGAATGTTCTTCGCGCGCACCCGATCGCCGGCCCTGAATTTCGCCGGCGCCTGCGCGGTGCGCCCGAACTTGCCGCGCACCATGATGCGCTCGACGTCATCAATTCCGAACTTGCCGCGCTTCAAGGGCTTTGCCGGCTCACTGGCGTGCCCGACCGTGAGTTCCGAAGCCGTGACAAAGCCTCTGTTGACCAGATTGCCTTCCAGCCCAAGGAGCCATCTTCGGTAATATGAACTGGCCAGATAAATATGCGGAGGCAACCTTTCCTGGGCAAAACGCGACATGTCGATGTTGAACGCGCCGGCAGCGCCCATCGCGCGCACCATGGCCATCACGCGGCCTTCCCATTTCTCGTGAAAGGTCGGCTCGTTCGCTTCGACCTCGACCTTGCCGAAGCCGTCCATGCCGCCCATGTCGTGCACGCCGTTCATGACGGCGCACCCGGAGTTTTGGGAAAGCCGGTGCCGATCATGGAATCGCGCGTCACGAGCCCGGCGAGCTGCTCCTCGCTCCAGCCTTCGGTGCCTTTCGGGCGCATCGGCAATACCAGGAAGCGCGTCTCCGCGGTCGAATCCCAGACGCGGATCTCGATTTCCTTCGGCAGGCTCACGCCAAAATCGTTGAGCACGCCGCGCGGGTCCTTGACCGCGCGCGAGCGGTAGGGCGCGGCCTTGTACCAGACCGGCGGCAGCCCAAGCATCTCCCAGGGATAACAGGAGCACAGCGTGCACACGACCATGTTGTGGCGCTCGGGCGTGTTCTCGACCGCGACGAGATGATCCCCGACGCGGCTGACATGGCCGAGGGTTGAGACCGCTTTGGTCGCATCCTGCAGCAGCGCACGTTTGAAGGCGGGATCGGTCCAGGCCTTCGCGACGACGCGCGCGCCATTGTGGGGGCCGATCTTGGTCTCGTAGGCCTGCACGATGGCGTCGAGCGCGGCGGGCTCGACATAGCCTTTCTCGGTCAGCACCGTCTCCAGCGCGCGGACGCGCAAATCCATCTCGGAGAGTTCCGAGTGGTCGTGGTCATGATGGTCGTGGTCGTGTTCGCTCATGTAGCGGAGATTACAGGAAATATTCCGGCTATGTCGAGGCGGCCGGCTCCGCTATCGTGCTGCAAAATAATTTGAAAAGGGGAGGCGAACTCGTGGCCCTAAGCCAACTGTCGCAGTTTCTCAGCGTCGAGAAGGGGGTCGGGCCGGAGGGCCGCATTGCGGTGGTGCGGTTCGATCGCGGCGACGGCCTCAACGCGCTCTCGCCGGAGGCGATGCGGCAACTCACCGCCGTGGCGCGCAGTTTTGAGGACGATGCCGAGACCTCGGTCGTGGTACTGACCGGCAGCGCGAAGGCGTTCACTGCGGGCTTCGATCTGAAGGACGCGGAAGGCCGCGCCCGCAAGGAGATGGACGTGGGTAGCCTTCGGCGGGCTCTGAAAGTTGGGCCGCGGATGACCCGCGCCTGGCAGGAGATGGAGCAGATCACGATTGGCGCGATCGAGGGCTTTGCCATCGGCGGTGGCGTGGCGCTCGCGGTCGCGCTGGACTTTCGCGTGATGGCTGCCAACGCGCATCTGCGTGTGCCGGAAATCGGGCTAGGCATGAACATGAGCTGGCAGAGCGTGCCGCGCATGCTGCATCTGATCGGACCGGCGCGCACCAAGCAGGCGGTGATCCTGGCGGATCAGCGCATCTCGGCGCAGGAAGCGTATGAGTGGGGATTGGTGGAGGAGGTGGCCGAGCCGGGCAAGGCTTTCGACGCGGCCATGGCGCTCGCCGAGAAGGTCGCACGGCAGCCGCCGATCTCGGTTGCGATGACGAAGCTGACCGTCAACCGGCTTGCTCATGCGCTGGATGATCTCGCAAGCCACATGGATGGCGACCAGTACGCGCTCGCCACCATGAGCGAGGACCACACGGAGGGCGTCGCGGCCTTTCGCGAGCGGCGCAAGCCGAAGTTTCGCGGGCGGTAAGGATGTTCGCTTCGTCATGCCCGGCCTTGTGCCGGGCATCCACGTCTTTGCCTGCGGCAGGAAAGACGTGGATGGCCGGGACGAGCCCGGCCATGACGAGGATGGGATGATTTTAACGCGCGTTGCCGCCGAGATTCCAGCCGCGGCCACGCTCGCCATAGATCTCGTAACCGGCTGGCGTCACGCCGACCGTGTCCTCGAGCTTGATGAAGCCGCGCTTCGGATGCTTCATGGTGGTCTCGATCGACACCACCATGCCCGCTTCCAGCGGCCGGTGGGCGTCATAATCGTCGTAGCGCACCGGTCCCGTGGCGGTCAGGCGAGGGGCCTCGTGGCTGACGAGGCCCATACCGTGGGCCAGGAACTCGGTATGGTCGCGCTGGCTCAACTGCGCGAGCTGCTTCCCGGCGGCGGCATAGATGTCCCCGCCCATCGCGCCGGCCCTGACCGCAGCGAACGCGGCTTGCTGGACGGCCTCGATCTCGGCCAAAAGATCATTCAACTCGCTGTCGGGCTCGCCCAGCACCGCCATCCGCGCGAGGTCGCCGATATAGCCGTAATAATTGCCGCCGGAATCCAGCGACAGCACGTCGCCCTGCTCCCAGCGTTGCGGCGAGGGCGCCCGGTTATGGCTATCGCCACAAGCGAGCAGGCAATATTCGAAGGTCAGGCCGCGCGCGACCTCCGCGACCTTGAGCGCCTCGAACAGCTCCCGCTTGGTCGTGCCGGGGCCGTGCTTGGCGATAACGTCCAGCATGGAGTCCGTCACCAGCTCCGAGGCCTTCTTGAGCTTGGCGAGCTCTCCTTGCGACTTCACTGCGCGCAAGCGCTCGAGCACAAAGAGGGCGTCCTTGATCTCGCTGCCGGGCAGGGCATCGGCAAGCGCACGGCCGGCGTCCATCGGCAGGAACGCCATCTCCACCCCGATCCGCTGCATCGGCACGCCTGACTTCTTGATCAGCTCTACCGCGCGTGTGACGGAATCGACCGAGCCCATGGACTTGTTCTGGACCTCGCCCACCCAGAGCGGCACGACGGCGCGCTGATGGGCCTCCAGGGGATTGCCGATATAGCCCGCTTTCTCGGGCGCGCCCTTCGGGTAGATGAACGCGGGCAGGTAACGGCTGACCCCGATTGCATCCATGTAATCGAAGAAGATCGCGCGCTCGGCGTCGAGCAGATATTGGACGTTGTGCTTTGAGGTCGCGACCAGAATATCGAGGCCGGCTTGCTCCATCAGGCGGTCGAGCTTGGCGGTATCAAACGGAATAGTGCGGGACTGGGCTGTATGAGTGACGCTTTCCTGCATGACGGACCTCCGTTGGTCGCCGAAACAACCGCTCTTCCGGCGTTGTGTTTCTTCGGACCAAGCCATTCTGGGTGCGGCCCGTGCGTTTGACCAATGCTGAAGTGATATGGCGCCGTTCCGCCCGCGAGATGCAGTCCGCACAAAGCTTGTTGGCTGGGCTTTCGAGCCGGGGCAGTTTCCGTCTGCCCATATCAACAATTCGCATAAGGTATATTATGGAATTATTTTAGGTGACGTTTCACTTTACATACCCATGCGCTTGATGTAGGGTTTCGTCATTGGAGATAACCCATGGCGAACTCAGTCCTTTCCGAAGATCGGTTTCACAACGAGGACGCGGCGTTTGAGTACGTCGAGAGCCAGCTTTGGCCCCGTGGTCCGGTCTGCCCGCATTGCCAGAACGACGATCAGGCCAAGATCGGCCGCCTGTCCGGAAAGACGACCCGCGCTGGCCTGCGCAAGTGCTACGCCTGCCGGAAGCCGTTCACGGTCCGCATGGGGACTATTTTCGAGGAAAGCAAACTCCCCCTCCGATTCTGGCTTCAGGCCATCCACCTCATGTGCGCCAGCAAGAAAGGCGTCTCGACGCGCCAGCTTCAGCGCATCCTTGGCTGCGGCATGAAAACCGCGTGGCATCTTGGCCACCGCATCCGCTTCGCGATGGCTCCGGGCGGTGATCTGGGGCCGCTTGGCGGCTCTGGGAAGATCGTTGAGGCGGACGAAACCGAACTCGCGCGGTCCCGCAAGACGCGCCGTCCCGCTGGCTTCCGGCGCAAGTCTCACAACCCGATTGTCATGAGCCTCGTTGAGCGCGGCGGCGACATTCGGTCCACCTTCCTTGACCATCGCGCTGCCATGGCCGTGATCCGTCAGAACGTGCATCACGAAAGCCGCTTGGTGACCGATACGGCGGTCGCCTATCGCCACGCGCCGGTTGCGAGCCATGAGACCGTTGACCACTCCAAATTCGAGTTTGTCCGCGATTACGTTCACACGAATACGCTGGAAGGCTTTTTCAGCGTCCTGAAGCGCGGCCTTGTTGGCGTTTACCAACACGTCGATTCCAAGCATCTTGACCGTTACCTTGCCGAGTTCGACTTCCGCCAGAACACCCGCGAGAAACTTGGCATCAACGACGATCAGCGCGCCGCGATTGCGGTCCGCGCCACTCGTGGCAAGCGGCTCACGTATCAAACAACTCATAGCGCCATGGAAGCCTAAAGTTCCTTGGCAATTGGAGTTGCCTTTCAAAAGAAAGCGCCGACGTGAACGCAAGCGAGCTAGAGCGATTTTTGACGGACACGATGGCTAGGACACTAGCCATCCGTGACGTTGTGGTTGTGCTCTTGGCAAGCCAAGCCGCCTTGACTGGCGATCCTATCGCTAGTCTTGGGCGGATTTCGAATGGATTAAACGAGCGAATTGACGCCCCAGAGCTTGCCGACCTCGGAACAGAAGTTGCGGAAAAAATTCGCGCTGAATTGGATTGGATTTTTGAGGCAGCTCAGACATTAGCAACTTCGAGGGCCAAGAAACCCGGCGGCTGACTTCGGCGAACTTCTCTAAGTCTTTAATCATCGACATGACAAAAGCTCCACGCTGGCATATGTTGCTCACGCGGATGCGCTTCAGTCTGCTTTGAGGATGGCGCGGCGCGGCAACGCCGCCCATCATTTCTTTGTACTAATTGCGTAGGCTATTAATCCTCGCACGCTTAGCGCCACGATTACAGCAAATGTTATGGATTCGAAATCTTCCATCCCAACGTGATGGCCAAGCATCCACGCCGCAATTCCAAGGCCACCCCAGTATTGAATAGGTGGCTTTGTTAGCAACGAAATCGGTGTATCCATAATTTGCCCCTCCTAGCGAAGGCCGTCATCAGGGCTTATTATAGGCTGGATGGCACGCAAACCAGAACGCCCGCCCAACGATCCGGAACAGTCCAAGCGGTTCATTGACGCCGCAAAGGAAGCGGAAGCGGATGAAACAAAGGATGGCGCGGAACGCGCTTTCAAAAAGGTCGTGAAACGTCCATCACCCAAGGAATGATTGGTTGTAGATGGTCGCTTGGCGCACTCGCACATCGACTTCGATCATCAACCTCACCCAATCAGCAGCATGATTTGCATCACCGAGCAGTCTTTCGCTTTCAACTTCGAATCCGGAGACGAGAGAATCATCTTCCAGCAAACAATAGATCGGCGCGGATTTGGAACTAGTCTTGTCCAAGACTTGCTCAACGTGACGAGGCATCGTTAAGGCATCCATGAACGTCTTAATGCGTCCATCTATGTCGCCGCCTTGATAGACCTTGCCGGGCGGTTCTTTGCGCAAAAATCGAAACTTAAGACCGCAGTGTAGGGCGTAAGAATGTAACCATCCGGCGAGTACCGCGGGGAACTGAACTTGCGATGTTCAAAAGGGATGGAACAATCCTTCGGACCTTAGCGTGTCAATCGCTTCGGCGAGAGTAAGGCTGCGATGCAGGCAGAACCATTCTCCGGTGTGGCGATGCCACTGGAGGTCGAAGCGGTTGCGGCTGATCCAGTCGAGACGGGCGAAGGGCGCGTCAAACTCTTCGCCGAGATTCTGAGGGAAACCGGAGCGGTAGCGTTGAATGAAGCGATACTTGGTGCCGTGCCATTTGCCGAGGATATCGACGGGATAGTTGAACTGCGTCGGCCGGATGGTGGGCAGGAAGCGGGGCTTCAGGAAGTCGTCGATCAGGTGCTGGCAGGCGGCGGTCACCGCCGATTTTTCTGCCGCGGAAAAACCACTCGATCTCATGTGTCCTCTTGGCTCACGCCGCTTTGGTACGACCTGGCATGGGCTTTCGCCAGTTCCAGGGCAGAAGCTCATCCAGCTTGTGGATGGCGTGGTCGTTGATGCGCACAAGCACGTCGGCGAGCCAGGCTTGCGGATCGACGTCGTTGAGCTTGGCGGTCATGATCAAGGTCGCCATGACCGCGGCACGCTCGGCACCGCGATCTGATCCGGCGAACAGCCAGGACTTGCGGCCCAGGGCAAAGCCGCGCAGGGCTCGTTCGGCTGCGTTGTTGGTCAGGCAGATCCGGCCATCGTCGATGAAGCGGGCGAACCGATCCCAACGCTTGAGCATATAGTCGATCGGCTCGGCGACCGAGGCCGAGCGCGATAGGCGGCCACGCTGCTCGCGCAGCCAGGCTTCCAGAGCCTCCAGTAGTGGCGCGCTTTGCTCCTTACGGATGCGCATCCGCTCAGCAGCAGCAACGCCGTTGATGCCGCGCTCGATCTCGAACAGGACGTCAATACGCCTGACCGCCTCCAGCGCGATCGGCGAGATCGCTCCCGCATTCTTGCCTCGCCTTGTATTGGCGGCGATGTCCGCCAGTTCGAAGAACTGCCGCCTGGCATGGGCCCAGCACAACGCCGACGTGATCGGCCCCTCCGCGCGCGAGGGATCGTACAGCTCGTTGTAGCCGTTGTAGGCATCGGCCTGCAGGATGCCGCTGAAGGCCTTCAGATGCCGCACGGGATGTTCGTGCCGCCGGTCTCGTGAGGCATAATACAGCGCCGCCGGCGGCGCCCTGCTGCCAAAGGGACGGTCGTCGCGAACATACGTCCAGATGTGTCCCTTGATCGTCTTGCCCTTCGCCAGGATCGGCACATTTGTGTCGTCGCCATGCAGGCGCTCGGCACCGAGCACATGCACCTCGATCAGGGCGTGTAGCGGCTGCAGCACGGTCGTGCAGGCGCCGACCAGGTCGGCCAGCGTCGACAAGCTCAGATCGACGCCTTCCCGGGCATAGCGCTCGCTCTGCCGGTTCAAGGGCTGATGCTGACCGAACTTCTCGAACAGGATCATCGCCAGCAGGTTCGGTCCGGCGAAGCCGCGCGGCGTCACGTGGAACGGCGCCGGAGGCTGGGTGATCGTCTCGCAGGCCCGGCACGAGAACTTCTCGCGCACGGTCTGGATCACCTTCCACTGCCGCGGAACCACCTCCAGCGTCTCGGTGATGTCTTCGCCAAGCTTCGACAGCCGGTCCGAGCCGCAGCAGGGACAACTGGCCGGCGCCGGGATCACAACGCGTTCGCGCGGCAGGTGGTCGGGAAACGGCTTGCGCGATGGCCGCTTGCGCTGGAAGGATTGGATGGTCTGCGATCTCGCCGCCACCTGCTCAGCCGCCAATTTGTCCTCGGTGGCGGTTGCTTCCAGTTCCTCGAGCTGAAGCTCCATCTGCTCCAGCAGGCGTGCCGTGCGTTCGGAACGGGTGCCATAAAGCTGGCGCCGCAGCTTCTCGATCTCGAGCTTGTAGTGGCTGATCAGCGCTTCCGTGCTCGACAGGTCCGCTCTCGCATTGGCGGCGTCGGCCTCGGCATTCACCGCCGCCGCCTGCGCCCTTGCCGCCAGCACTTCCGCCTCAACCCGCGCGGCGCGCTCGGCGAGGATCATCGCATGCGCGGTGGCAAGATCGGTGGGGAGCGATTCAGAACTGTCGGTCACAATCCGATGGAATCACATCCATCAATAGCCGCAAGCAGAATCATCACCCCATCGAGGTCGGACGCCAGCTCTCCTGCGGATGGCGCCAGTCGATCCCCGACAACAGATAACCAAACTGCGCCGGTGAGATAGTCACCACACCGTCGGCCACGCTTGGCCACAGGAACCGGCCGCGCTCCAGCCGCTTGCTGAACAGACAGGCGCCCTGGCCGTCATGCCAGATCACCTTCAAGAGATCGCCGCGCCGGCCTCGGAAGCAGAACAGATGGCCGCTCAGCGGATCACGCTTCAGCACCTCCTGCACCAGGAGCGCAAGGCTGGCGAAGCCCTTCCTCATGTCGGTATGGCCCGTGGCAAGCCACACCCGCACCCCGGTCGGCAACGGGATCATCGGGCTCGTCCACCCGACAACGCAGCCACCGCCGCCGTCAACGTCGCGGGATCGACCGCGCCCGTGATCCGAAGCTGCACTCCGTTCGCAAAGGCGATCTCGATCGTCCCGCCAGTTCCTGCACGAGCTGCCCATGCCGGCTGCTCCGGCGCAACTGAAACCGCCGCAAATTGCACCTCGTCCTCCTGCCGCAATGCCGCTGCGGGCCCGATGGCACCTGTTCGCGCCTGCCGCCGCCAAACCGTCAGGAGATTGGGATGCACGTCATGCCGACGTGCCACTTCGATGACGCTGGCCGAAGGCGCCTGGCTCTCCTCAACGATCCGAAGCTTCTCGACCGTCGTCCATCGCCGCCGCCGCTCCGGACCCGACAGAACCGAAATCTTGCTCACGTTTGCTCATTTGCTTGCAAATCAATCAGCAAACTATCGCAGGCAAGGTTGTCGCCCGGAAGGCGGCCCTCACCGGAGGGTTACC